>CAJYRQ010000061.1 GCA_913777465.1 uncultured Chryseobacterium sp. | reverse complement strand
ATTTTGGCGTCATCCTTACTTCCTGTAATGAGCACGGCATTGTTAACCATCTGAAAAATGAAAGGCGAAGAAAGCTTTCCCACTACATTATACTGATAGGTCTTTTCAATTCCGACATGGGTATCCTGCAGCTCAGCAGCAAGCTGCATCACTGCAGATTCGTAATCTTTTTCCTTATTGATTTTTCTGAATAGGGGAATGTATTTTTTCAGAACCTCATCCCATTGATGGTCAAGCAGGTACTTATAAGGATAAAAATACTCAACGGCATTCCAGATCCTGAACAGGTCGAGCATTTTAACCTCTTTTGAAAAGGTATCGTAAACTTTTTCATTGGCACTGCTGAAGTAGATACCGCTTTTAGCCGTATTGGAATAAAATGAACCGACATCCGCCGGTTGATTAGCCAATTTTGTCAGGCGGGTTTTATTTTCAGGCGAAATTTTTAATTTATTAACCCACGAAGCGTCAAAATTACGGAGGGTGATACTGTCGCATTCATTATTTTTTTCAGTGATCTTATCAAACTTTTGTTGGTCTGCCTTGGTCATCCAATTTTTAACAATGCCTTCAACTCCTTCTTTTGGGCCGGAACGGAAACTTTCCAGCAGAACACCGTCCCAATCGGTTTTTCCCTGCGATACGGCGGGGTGATAATATTTCATCAATCCCCAGACTTTTCCGATCTGGTATAGTTCGCGATCAGAAAAAGTACTCAATTGCGCAGACAGGGTAGAAGTAACTAAAAATGAGATGAGAATAATGGATTTCATATTCGGATTTGGTTTTGCTTTTGGTGAATAAGTGATACTAATTTTCAAGGCCTTAATTTACTGTATTTTGTGAAACTAGAACTATTTATCGTTGAAATAAAGATTTGGAAGCAGTACAGGTTAAAAATATTCCCTCAAATTACACGAATTTTCACCAATTATTTTGTATAACTGCTTCTTTATTCAGTTTGCGCAAGTTTAGTTATTTGGATTGAATAATTAGATGAATAGAACGCCCGCTTCATCAGATCAGCTGGCTGATCAAATCGTTGCTCCCTAAACTATGCGTAAGGAGAATAAAATCTTTGCGTTAAAAAAACTTCCTGAATCAACTGTATACCGAATCATTACAAGTTTTTATATTTTAATTTCTATGTCAGAAACTTTAGCAATGAAAACTACCACTTGAAATTTAAACCATCGGCAATATTCTCAAAAATTAAGTGTTAATTACACATTTATTTAAAAGAGAATCCTATATTTGTGCTTCTTACAAAGATTACCACAAACCCTTGATGAATTTTAAATGATGAAAAGCTTACACAACGTTTGACCATTGACATTCATATATGAAAAAGATCACTTTAGGCATCAGCCTTCTCATCAGCTCCGCATCGGCAGTATCGGCACAGACCGCTAAAACGGAGCCGTTCCGGAATACCAAACTTCCGGTAGACCAGCGAATTGAAAACCTCCTTGGACTGCTCACCGTAGATGAAAAAATAGGCATGATGATGGACAATTCCAAAGCTGTCCCAAGACTCGGCATTCCCGCATATGGCTGGTGGAATGAGGCCCTGCATGGGGTAGCGAGGGCCGGAACGGCTACCGTTTTTCCACAGGCGATCGGGCTGGCAGCAAGCTGGGATGTTCCGGAACACCTGAAAACCTTTGAAATGATTTCCGATGAAGCCAGGGCCAAATACAATAGGTCTTTCGATGAAGCCGGCAAAACCGGACGCTACGAAGGACTCACGTTCTGGACGCCCAACATCAATATCTTCCGTGATCCGCGATGGGGAAGAGGTCAGGAAACTTACGGAGAAGACCCGTTCCTGACGGCAAGCCTAGGTGTAGCAGCGGTAAAAGGATTACACGGAAATGACCCCGACTATTTCAAAACCCATGCCTGTGCCAAACACTTCGCCGTCCACAGCGGCCCGGAATGGAACCGCCATTCCTACAACGCCGAGATTTCGCACCGCGACCTTTACGAAACCTATCTTCCGGCTTTTAAGGCTTTGGTGATCGAAGGAAATGTAAGGGAAGTGATGTGTGCTTACAATGCTTTCGACGGACAACCCTGTTGCGCCAATGATTTCCTGGTGAGCGACATCCTTCGCGGAAAATGGAAATACGACGGCATGGTCGTGTCCGACTGTTGGGCACTCGCCGATTTCTACCAGAAAAAATACCACGGTACCCATCCGGACGAAAAATCCACGGCAGCCGACGCACTGAAACATTCTACCGACCTCGAATGCGGGGATACTTATAATAATCTTAATAAATCCCTTTCAAGCGGATTGATCACTGAGAAAGATATCGATGCTTCCATGCGCAGAATCCTGAAAGGCTGGTTTGAATTAGGTATGCTCGACCCGAAATCTTCCGTTCACTGGAACAGCATCCCGTACACAGTAGTCGATTCCGAAGAACATAAGCAGCAGGCCCTTAAAATGGCTCAAAAATCAATCGTTCTCATGAAAAACGATAAGAATGTTCTGCCATTAAACAAAAACATAAAAAAAATCGCCGTCGTAGGACCAAATGCGGATGACGGATTGATGCAGCTCGGGAATTACAATGGAACGCCTTCTTCGATCGTGACCATTTTGGAAGGCATCAGAACCAAATTCCCAAATGCGGAGATCATTTACGAAAAAGGAAGTGAGGTGACCGATCCGTCTTCAAGAACATCACTGTACTGGAACTTTTTACGTCAGAAAAACGGGGAAAAAGGAATGAAAGTGGAGTTTTTCAACAACAATGAATTCAAAGGATCACCGGCCAATATTTCCGTTAATAAAACCGGGATCAGCTACAACAGTTTCGGCGGTACCCAGCTTGCCCCGAACGTCGGCAGGGAAAACACCTCCGCAAAAATTTCAGGAATTTTTAAAAGTACCTATACCGGTGAAGTAATCTTTTCCGCATCCACTTCGGATGTGTATACACTCTTTGTAAATGGGAAAGAAGTGGCTACCCGAAAAGGTCCTGATGCAAGGCATCCTTCGGAATTCCCTGTGAAAATGGAAAAAGGAAAAGAATATAACATCGAACTTCAACATAGGCAGATCGGCAAATATGTGAGCATCACATTTGATGTGTACAGAAAAGATCCTGTGAATTTCGCTGTCGTAAAGGAAAAAGTGAAAGATGCGGAAGTCATCATTTTTGCCGGCGGACTTTCCCCAAGCCTGGAAGGAGAGGAAATGATGGTGAATGCAGAAGGTTTCAAAGGCGGTGACAAAACCAATATCGAGCTTCCGAAAGTACAGCGCGAACTGTTGGCAGAATTAAGAAAAACCGGAAAGCCCGTTGTTTTCGTGTTGTGTACAGGAAGCGCCCTTGGATTGGAGCAGGATGAAAAAAATTATGATGCCCTGTTGAACGCCTGGTACGGCGGACAGTCCAGTGGAACAGCCGTAGCAGATGTCCTGTCCGGTGATTACAATCCGTCCGGAAAACTGCCTGTTACCTTCTATAAAAGTATTGAGCAACTGGATAACGGGCTGTCTAAAACCAGCAAACATAAGGGATTTGAAAACTACGATATGCAGGGAAGGACCTACCGGTATATGAAAGAAACGCCGTTATATCCATTCGGTCACGGATTAAGTTATTCAACCTTTTCTTACGGAAATTCGACCCTCAGCAAAAACAGCATCGGTACGAATGAAAATGTAACCCTTTCAGTTCCGGTAACCAATACGTCCGGAAAAAACGGTGAAGAAGTCGTTGAGGTCTACATCAAACGGAACAATGATCCGTTGGCTCCTGTAAAAACACTCAGGGCCTTCCAAAGGGTAGCCATTCCGGCCAAAACCTCTAAAATTGTTCAGCTCACCCTGTCTCCGGATTCGTTCATGTTCTATGACGAAAAAGCGGATGACCTGGTCTCCAAACCCGGCGATTATACCATCCTGTACGGCGGAACTTCGGCTGATTCGGGATTAAAAAGCCTTTCTTTGAAAGTAAAATAATAATTAAACTTAAACCTCACAAAACCTCATAGGTTTTTAAAACCTATGAGGTTTAAATGAGGTCTATCTAATTGATAAAAAGACTTTAATGAAAACAAAAAATATCATCTCAACTGCCGCGATCTTCCTGTCGGTTACTTTCTTTTCTGCTCAGTCTCAGAAGTCAAGCTATGTGCTGGATCTGAACGGAGCTTCCACCGGTATTAAAATCCAGCCCACGATGTACGGGATTTTCTTTGAGGATATCAACTTTGCGGCCGACGGCGGATTGTACGCTGAACTGATCAAAAACCGCAGCTTCGAGTTCGACGAACCATTGACGGGATGGAAGCAACCCAACACGAAAACACTTTCTCCAAACCTGGATTCCGGATTTTTAACCATCATAACCGATAAGTCTAAACCTAATAGAAATTACGCAAGAATTACGGTTGGGAACGACAAAAACTATCTGCTGGAAAATGAAGGATTCAGAGGAATCGGGCTGCATCAGGGCGGGAAATATGATTTAAGTTTTAATTTGGAAAGCGTTTCAGGAAACATTTCTGCCATTAACATCAGTCTTGTCGACGAAAAAGGAACGGTGATTTCTTCAGTTTCCAACATCATAAAAGGCGGAGGCTGGCAAAAATACAATGCGGTTTTTACTCCTTACAAAACCATTGAAAAAGCAAAGCTCCAGATCACATTTACCGGAAAAGGCGTTGTGAATATGGATATGATCTCACTGTTTCCCCAGGATACCTGGAAAGGGAGAAAAGGAGGCTTACGAAAAGATTTGGTGCAGAAGTTATATGATCTACAGCCGGGATTTTTACGTTTTCCGGGGGGCTGTATCGTAGAAGGAAGGACATTGGCAGAACGGTACCAGTGGAAAAAAACAATTGGTAAAGTGGAAGACAGGGAAAACCTGATCAATAAATGGAACAACGGATTTGCGCATCGCCTTACCCCTGATTACTGGCAGTCTTTCGGTCTTGGCTTTTTTGAATATTTCCAGCTGGCAGAGGACCTGGGTGCCGAACCGCTTCCGATTTTAAGCTGTGGAATGGCTTGTCAGTTTAATACTGCCGAACTCGTAAAAATAGAAGATCTGGATCCGTATGTTCAGGACGCTTTGGACCTGATTGAATTTGCCAACGGGGATTCCCAGACGAAATGGGGAAAGATTCGTGCTCAAATGGGACATCCGCAACCTTTTAATATGAAATTCATCGGGGTTGGAAACGAACAGTGGGGAGCAGATTATATCGAACGCTATAAAGTTTTTGAAAAGGCTATCCATACCAAATATCCGGATATTAAGATCGTTTCCGGAAGCGGACCTTCTCCCGACGGCGAATTTTTTGATTACGGCTGGAAAGAGCTTAAACAGCTTAATGCCCAGATCGTTGACGAACATTACTACAACTCCCCGGAATGGTTTATGAAAAATGCAGGAAGATATGATACATACGACCGTTCCGGACCTAAAGTTTTTGCCGGGGAATATGCAGCGCAATCGATTGGCGTTGTAAAGCCTGACAATAAGAACAGTTGGCTTACCGCACTTTCGGAAGCCGCTTTCATGACCGGACTTGAACGCAATGCGGATGTAGTGACCATGACATCTTATGCGCCGCTGTTTGCCCATGCGGAAGGATGGCAATGGACGCCGGACCTGATCTGGTTCAATAACTTAAAATCTTACGCAACGCCCAATTATTATGTTCAGAAACTTTTTTCCAACAACAAAGGAACGGAGGTCCTGAAAATTACCGGTAACGGAAAACCGGTAACGGGGCAGGATCAGCTGTATGCTACGGCCGTAAAAGATGCAAAGACCAAAGAAACCATTATCAAGATCGTGAATACGGATGCCAAAAGTAAATCCATAACCATCAATCCGGAAAGCTTACAATTAGGGAACAGACTGACAAAAATTACCCTGACAGCCCCGCAACTTTCTACAGAGAACAGCTTTGAAAATGAGCCCATTCAGCCTAAAGAAGAAACCCTGAGCCTGAAAAAGGGGAAAGTAATGGTGGATATTCCGGCACAATCACTGGTAATTTTAAAGATTAATTAAATTTAAATATTTGATAATCAGTAGATAATAAAAATTAAGTGTATTTATTACATTTAATTAAAAAGAATCTTATATTTGTTTGAATCTCTGAAATGAACAGATAAGAATTGTAAAGAGTTATGATCGCCCGCAACTTGCTGATGTAAATACAAAATCTGTTGAGATGGTAAATCGGCTTTTATGATATTGAATAACCCTTATACGGGTCTTAATTAATTTTTTAACGATTTAACATCAAATAGAATTTCAGTCAGAATTTAAAACAGATAATCAAAAATTAAGAATTCCCATTCATGAAAAAATATGTTATAGGATTAGATTACGGGACCGATTCCGTTCGGGCAGTCCTCATCGATACCGAAAACGGAGCGGAACTGGCTTCCTCCGTAAGCTACTACCAACGTTGGAAAGAAGGCCTTTTCTGCAGTCCTGAAAAGAACAGGTTCAGGCAGCATCCTTCAGACCATATCGAAGGGTTGGAAAAAACCATCACCGAAGTGGTTCAGCAAAGCGGTGTACACCCGGAAGAGATCGTCAGCATCTGCATCGACACCACCGGATCTTCTCCGTTGCCTGTAACTCAGGAGGGAATAGCTCTTTCCCTGACACCCGGTTTTGAAGAAAACCCGAATGCCATGATGGTGTTGTGGAAAGACCATACTTCCGTTCGTGAAGCGGAAGAAATCAATACCCTTGCCAAAACCTGGGGCGGCGAAGATTATACCCGTTTTGAAGGCGGTATCTACTCCTCCGAATGGTTCTGGGCTAAAATTTTGCACATCAACAGGGTAGATGAAAACGTAAAAAATGCAGCGTACAGCTGGATGGAACACTGCGATTACATTACTTTCCTGTTGTCGGATCATAAAGATTTAAAAACATTCAAGAGAAGCCGTTGCGCAGCCGGACATAAAGCCATGTGGCATGAAAGCTGGGGCGGACTTCCTTCCGAGGATTTCCTCAATAGGCTCGACCCTTCTTTGGGAGAACTGAGGGACCGGTTATATGATAAAACCTATACCTCCGACGAAATCGCCGGCCATCTTAATGAAGACTGGGCGCAGCGGTTAGGCTTAACCACCTCCACCGTGATTGCTGTCGGAACTTTTGATGCCCACTCCGGTGCCGTAGGTGCTAAAGTGGAAGAAAACACCCTGATCAGGATCATGGGAACTTCCACCTGCGACATCATGGTAGCCCAAAATGAGATTATCGGTGACAAAACCGTAAAAGGAATCTGCGGCCAGGTAGACGGCTCTGTGATCCCGGGAATGGTTGGACTTGAGGCGGGACAATCCGCTTTCGGAGACGTACTCGCTTGGTTCCGCGACATTCTGATGTGGCCGGTAAACAATATGCTGCAACATTCCGAGATTATTTCTTCAGAACAGAAGGCACAGCTTAAAGAAGAATTTGAAAATAACCTGATTAAAAATCTAACCCATGAAGCGGAAAAAATTCCGGCCGATGAAGCTTTACCGATAGCTCTTGACTGGGTTAACGGAAGAAGGACGCCTGACGCCAACCAGGAACTGAAAGCGGCCATCAGCCATCTTTCCCTGGGAACCAAAGCCCCGCATATTTTCAAAGCTTTGGTAAATGCCATCTGCTTCGGATCGAAAAAAATCGTCGACCGTTTTGAGGAAGAAGGCATCAAAATCGAAAAAGTGATCGGAATCGGAGGCGTTGCCAGAAAATCGCCGTTCATTATGCAGACGTTGGCCAATGTACTGGATATGCCGATCATTGTTGCGGCTTCAGACCAGGCACCGGCATTGGGTGCCGCCATCTACGCCGCCGTGGCCGCAGGTATTTATCCGGACGTTCAGGAAGCCAGCCGTCACATGGGTTCCGATTTCGAAGCGGAATACCATCCGCAGCCGGAACTGGTTCAGCAATACGCCCGATTGATGCAGCAATACCAGCAGCTGGCTGATTTTACGGAAAGCGCTGCTGTTAAGGTTTTAACCTTAACAGCTCTAAATGCCTAAAAACAAACAACATGAATAAATATAAAGAACTTCAACGGGAATGTTACGAAGCCAATATGCAGCTTGATGCTTTAAAACTGGTGGTTTATACATTCGGAAACGTAAGTGCTGTCGACCGTAATGAAGGCATTTTCGCCATCAAACCGAGCGGCGTTCCGTACGCGGATCTGAAACCGGAAGATATGGTCATCCTTGATTTTGATGCGAATGTCATTGAAGGCAAACTGAGACCGTCTTCCGATACCAAAACTCACGCGTACATGTATAAAAACTGGGAAAACATCGGTGGGATTTCCCATACCCATGCCATTTATTCTGTGGCCTGGGCTCAGGCGCAGATGGACATCCCGATTTTCGGGACCACCCATGCGGATCACCTGACATCAGATATTCCGTGTGCGCCTCCGATGGACGACAGCCTGATCGAAGGAAATTACGAATACAACACCGGCATCCAGATCCTCGACTGTTTCAGGGAGAAAAGTCTTTCCCCGCAGGAAGTGGAAATGGTCCTGATCGGAAACCACGGTCCGTTCACCTGGGGAAAAAATGCAGAAAAAGCCGTTTATAATAGCAAAGTGCTGGAAACCATTGCTGAAATGGCCTATCTCACAAGACAGATCAATCCGGATGCGCTTCGGTTGAAGGATTCTTTAATTAAAAAGCATTACGAAAGAAAGCACGGCAAAGATGCTTATTACGGACAGTAACAGGCGGCTGGCTGTTGGCTTTTAGCTTCTGGCTGCTTTAAAATATAAACCTCATAGGTTTTTAAAACCTATGAGGTTTGACAAGAGAATATCAACAGCCGTATGGAACCTATGGAAAAATATAAGGCATAATCATATAAACCTAACGGGTTTCCAAAACCCGTTAGGTTTCACAAGAAACAGCATTAAAAATCAACAATCAATTATTAATCATCATTTATAAACTATGTTAACACCTCTCAATACGAAAGAAATCTGGTTCATTACCGGAAGCCAGCATTTATACGGCCCTGAAACACTGGCGCAGGTAGCCGAACATTCAGCGAAGATCGTGGAAGCGTTCAATGCTTCGTCACAGATTCCTGTAAAAGTGGTTTTAAAGCCTACCGTAAAAACAACGGAAGAAATTTTCGAAACCCTGGTAGCCGCCAATCACACCACGGACTGTATCGGGGTGGTGACCTGGATGCATACTTTTTCACCGGCTAAAATGTGGATCCGTGGACTGACGGCTTTGCAGAAACCTTTGTTGCACCTTCACACCCAATTCAACCAGGATATCCCGTGGTCGACGATGGATATGGATTTCATGAACCTGAACCAGGCCGCGCATGGCGACCGCGAATTCGGATTTATGGTGAGCCGCCTTCGCAAAAACAGGAAAGTGGTGGTAGGACACTGGGCGGAAGAAAGAGTACAGAAACAGATCGGTGACTGGAGCCGCGTGGCTGCAGGCTGGGATGACTGGCAAGGTGCCAAGTTCGCTCGTTTCGGAGACAATATGCGATATGTTGCCGTAACCGACGGTGATAAAGTGGAAGCGGAAACCAAATTCGGATTCTCCGTCAATACCTGGGGAATCGGGGATCTGGTAAGCGTGATCAACGGCATCGGGGAAGGTGAAGTGAAAACTTTGATCGAAGAATATGAAGCATCCTACAGAATGGCAGAATCCCTGCTTTCCGGTGGTGCCAACAGAAAATCCCTGGAAACCGCTGCCAGAATTGAGCTTGGACTTGAAAAATTCCTGAAAGACGGAAACTTCAAAGGATTTTCCGATACCTTTGAAGACCTTCACGGGATGGAACAACTTCCCGGAATCGCCGTACAAAGGCTGATGGAAAAAGGATACGGTTTTGCCGGCGAAGGCGACTGGAAAACAGCAGCCCTGGTAAGAGCCATGAAAACGATGGGACAGGGGTTGCACGGCGGAAACGCATTTATGGAAGATTATACCTACCATTTGAATCCATCCAATCCTTCGGTGTTAGGTTCTCACATGCTGGAAGTGGATCCTGTTTTGGCAGCCGATAAACCGTCTTGTGAGATTCATCCGCTGGGAATCGGTGGTAAAGCAGATCCGGTTCGTCTGGTATTCAATTCCCGGGGAAATATTGATTCCCTGAACGCTGCTTTAATGGATTTCGGAAATCATTTCAGATTATTAATCAACAAAACCAAAGCGTTGGAGATCACTGAAGAACTACCAAAACTTCCGGTGGCAAGAGTACTCTGGAAGCCACTTCCGGATCTTTACACCGCTGCCGAAGCATGGATCCTGGCCGGTGGTGCGCACCATACCTGCTACAGTGAAAACCTGACGGTGGATCAGCTGGAAGTTTTCGCAGAAATGGCAGGAATCGAATCGCTGGTGATCGATGAAGACACGAAAATCCGTGATTTTAAGAACACCCTTCGCTGGAATGAAATCTATTACCGTTAATTCTTCAACAAATATCATATATTATGAAAAAAATAGGAGGCAGTTTATT
>CAJYRQ010000060.1 GCA_913777465.1 uncultured Chryseobacterium sp. | reverse complement strand
CAAAAACATTTGTTCCATTGGTACTTGAATAAATGCGGCCTGCTACAGCATATCCGCCGTCTGAATTCTGAATAATAGAATTTGCATAAGCAGTATTAGCCACACCTCCATATACCTGTTGCCATTGGATCGTTCCCATTGGATTGAGCTTTACCACCCACATATGTTGATTTCCATTATTTCCGGAAACATCGCCATCGTTTGAATTACTAGATCCTGCCACAGCATATCCGCCATCTGTAGTCTGAATAACTGAATAGGCAATATCTTCACCTGTTCCTCCCAATGTTTTCTGCCATTGCATAACTCCTGACGCGTTAAATTTTACCACCCACATATCCTGACCTCCATGGTTTCCGGAAACGTCGCCATTATTTGACCCGGTAGATCCCGCCACTACAAACCCCCCATCTGTTGTCCGGAAAATAGAATTGGCCTGATCTGCTCCTGTTCCTCCAAAAACATTTTTGGTTTCTTTAAGTGCCATAGCAGGCATTCCCGGGATCTGCGCCTCTATCGATAAGAAGCATGCCAGAAGAAAGAGTAAGGCGCAGATTTGCGTTATTATTTTATTTTTCATTTTAAGGTGTTAATCCCTATTTTAAAAATCTTTAATTGATGATACCAAATATTTACTAGGGTACATCTTCATACAGACGGATAACATTGCCTGCAGCAGTAAGCATGGGAATGAAAAAATCATAATATCCATTTAAAGGTCCTGAAACATCTCCATCATTTGACCATGTCTTTCCTGCTACTACATATTTTCCATCGGTAATCTGAATAATGGAATTAGCCTGATTATGATTTGTTCCACCTACTGCTTTCTGCCACTGAATGTTCCCTGTTGCACTTAGTTTAACGACCCATACATTAGAATATCCTTGATTTCCTGAAACATCACCATCGTTGTTTGAATCGGTATATCCTGCCGCTACATATCCCCCATCTGTTGCCTGGATAATAGAATAGCCTTCGTCATTCCCTGATCCTCCTAATACTTTCTTCCATTGTATAGCTCCAGTACCGCTAAGTTTTATTACACACATATCTCCATGTCCATGATTTCCGGAAACATTGCCATTGTTTGACCAAGTGCTTCCTGCCACTAAGTATCCGCCGTCGGTGGTCTGAATGACGGAATACGCTATATCTTCATCTGTTCCTCCTAATGTTTTTTTCCATTGTAATGTTCCTATATCGCTGAGTTTAGCCATCCAGATATCTCTACCCCCATGATTTCCGGAAACATCACCATTATTTGAAGCCGTAGAGCCTGCCACCAAGTATCCGCCGTCGGTGGTCTGAGTAACGGAATAACCATATTCATCACTCGTTCCTCCGAATGCTCTCTGCCACTGAATATTTCCTGTTTCACTGAGTTTTACCACCCAAATATCTGTATTTCCATGATTTCCGGAAACATCACCATCGTTTGAAGCAGTAGATCCTGCCACCAAGTATCCGCCTTCGGTAGTTTGAATAACAGAATATGCTATATCATCATATGTTCCTCCTAATGCTTTCTGCCATTCTATAGTACCTATTGTATTAATTTTGACTATCCACAAATCATACCTCAGTCCTCCATGGTATCCAGAGACATCACCGTCATTTGATCGCGTGTATCCGGCCACTACATATCCGCCATCGGTAGTATAAATAATTGAATTTGCTACATCACCCTCTGTTCCTCCTAATAATTTTTGCCATTGCAAAGCTCCTACTTCATTAAATTTTCCTATCCACATATCACTACTTCCATGATTTCCGAAAACATCGCCATTATTTGATGAAGTAAACCCTGCTACTGCGTATCCTCCGTCAGATGTCTTTGTAATGGAATTAGCTCCTCCATTACCTGCCCCTCCAAAGGTATTTTTTCTCTCTTTAAGTGCTATTGCCGGCATTCCCGGGATCTGCGATGTAAACGATGACAGACAGCAAACCAGCAAGAAGCATGAGAAATATTTTTTCACTCTGTAATGCATATTACAATCCTCTTGCACAATAGACATATACTGTCGAACTTATGGTCACAAAGGTGTATAAGGTTTCGGTATTAGCTATGGTAGCGTTATTATTTACATATTTAAAGGTAAAGCCTGTCGCAGTGAAAGCGGAAGTTCCGGAGGTTGCACCGCGCACATTCAGGGTGTAGGTTCCTCCGTCCTTAATATTCTGAAGCGTGAAATTCCCTGCTGAAGCCGAAGTAAATGCGAGGTTGCTTTTGCTGAAATCGATCGTGGTGCTGCTTCCGGCATTATAAGCGGAGGTATTGGTAGCCGCTCCGTTGATCTCCAGCTTACTGGCGGGAGCAGCCGTCCCGATGCCTATATTTCCTGCAGGCGCTGCTGCATTTCCGCTTAATCCTGTTCCGAAGATTGCACCTCCGATATTCAGCTGATTGCTTCCGGAAACAGAGGTAACATTCTGGCCGGTACCGATAACAATATTCTTACTGCCGGTTGTAATGTTAGCCCCTGCAAAACGTCCGATGGCCGTATTCTCACTTCCGGTTGTGTTGCCTGAAAGGGCCTGGTAACCAAATGCCGTATTACCGCCACCGCCACCACTGGAGTTACCGGTAATGCTTCGTAAAGCCTCATATCCGAAAGCCGTATTCTCACCGGTTGTTTTATGGGCATTTGACTTTAAATTTATAGCACCGAATCCGATTGCTGTATTCCCGGCAGACATAGAATCCATAACGATCCCGGCACGGTGACCTCCTACTTTAAACATCAGGTGCCCTCCGGCATTGGTAGACCCTATAAAATTTACGGAAGGATCTATTCCGGAGCTTCCCGTCGTAGACCAGCTGCCGGACGAAGCCCCTCCCCCAGTTATTTTCTTCCATATGCTTCCGTCAAAATAATAGTAGCCTTCAGCAGTTATATTTGCCGTTTTAGTATCCGGAGAGGAAACTGCCGCCGTAGCATAAATAATAATACCCTTCTGGTCTGAACCATACTGTGCATTTCCCGATTGGATCTGATTTCCGGTAAGGCGAGGGATTATAACCCCTTCCGGTCGGCTACCGTCTGTCGTCTTAGCGGTAATATCCAAGGTAGCCTTCGGACTTTGATTATTAATACCTACCTGGCCCCGGACGGCCAATGAGAAAAAAAAGGCAATTGCCAAAAATACGTTTGTTTTCATACGATTTAAAAAAATTAGTTTTATCTATTGATTTGTGTTTTTGATAAGAGTTATCTAAACACCACTTCTTTTTATTTATCATTCAGCAACAGTATAAAGATCCGTACAGATACAAAATTCCCTGTCTTTATTTCTACTTTAGGATGCCTTTTGCGATGTTGCAAATATACCCTTGTCCACATCGTTTAATACCACTCTTTTGGTATTGTTTTATCCTACCCAACCGGGTGGTTTAATGCATAAAACTATTAAAATGAGACTTTTGGAGGGAATTTGTTTTTTTTTTACCTTTGACGAAAATTCCTGCCGTATCTTGAAACGATTTTTATTAACTCTACTTTTTTCAATTATTTATCAGCTGACTCAAGCTGCAATTCCTTTTAAAATCGAGTACGCAAAACTGCCCTTAGCTACCTGGCCGCTTTCAGCAAAAAATCTGTTTTATAAACCTTTCGATTCAGACTTGCCCCAGCCCCATTCCGCGGGCTCTTTTGTTTTTAAAGTAACGCCGCTTGCCTATACTTCACCGAAAAAAAATTATGTTATTTATTTCCCTACCGAGCACCTATCCAGTATCCGTTTATGCAGATTGCAGAATGCCACTCTCATACCCCTGAAGAGTGCCGGTAATAATCATCACGACTCCTCCACGCCCTGGGGATATCCGCGTTTTATTCTGAAAGGAGGACAAAAGACTTATTATCTTGAAACTTCGTTTAAAAAAGGAGTTTACTTTCCGGTTCAGTTGATGCCCGAGCCTGAATTCCGGCGTTTTGAAGTGAAAGGAAACTTCGGGCTGGGGATGTTTTACGGACTGGCTGCCGTTATTTTTATCATGAATGCGCTTTTCTTTATCTTTTTCAGACAATGCATTTTCGCTTATTACGGCTTATTTCAGGCATTTATTGTAACGTCCATTGCTTCCTCAGACGGGCTGTTCACATTTTTTACCGATAATCCCTATTTTCTGAATTATGCAGATATTCCGCTCCACATCGGGATATTTGTTACCGGTTTTTTCTTTGCCGGGCAATTTATGGGATGGCCTGAAGCATTTAACAGAATGAAGTTTGTCGTTATTCTGGCCGTTGTATGCAGTGCAACCTCTATGATGCTGTATATGAGCAGCGGTGAAATGCTTTTTTATATTCTGGCCGAATCCATTGCCTTATTGATGCTGTGCAGTTATTGGGTAATAGCTCTGATGCACTTTAAAACCAATAAAAATGCCTGCCTGTATGTTTTGGCCTATTCCTTATACCTTTTCTTTGCCGTAGAATATTATATTGCAAGACAAATCGGTCTTCCTGGCGTGCGGCTGTTTTCCGGCCAGCTTAAGATCAGCTGCGTAACAGAAATGATTGTTTTGCTCATTGGTATCATATACCGCGCCATCACGGTTCTGCATGAAAACCGCTATTTCAGGAAAAAGATAGAATCGTACATCCAGGAAAAATCCGACAAACAGAAACTGGACCTGCAGGTTCTCAGGGTAAAGTATAATCTAACGGAACGCGAAGCCGAAGTATTGAGCTATATGGTACACGGAATGTCCAATCCGGAGATTGCCGAAAAAATGTTTGTTTCGGTGAATACCATCAAATACCATATCCGGAATATTTTTGTAAAGATGGAAATCAACAGCAGAAGCGAGGCCATATCTAAAGTCCAGTTCTCCTGAATAATCAGAAAATCCGGTGAATTACATTAAGGGTACTTGTTTCTTTTTCATGACCAGTGGGAAAATAAAAACCATTTAAATTATTATTTTAATAGATTTGGTTTATGCCGGGATGTTTTGCAGCCTATTGAAGTGATCATGCCTCTTCAAAATCAAACCCGTGATAAAAAAGAAATCATTCGGATAAATTTATAATGTGAATTCGATCGTATTCAATTTATTTTATTTTGATTGATTCTTGAAATAAAAGATTGAAATTAAGACTGGTAAATCAGGATGCAATAGATTTCATCAGTAATAAACGATTTTATTTGATGATTAATATCTTTGAATGCAAATGTTAGCAGGGTCATCTTCCAGCATCCGGCATCCCTTTTCAAACCTTCAATTCAAATTTTACTCCGGGTTCACATAATTTGCAGTATACTTTACCGGATTTAATAAAACATTTTCTTCCATTTCGCCACGGTATTCCGGCTGAGTTTAAAATGGGCGGCCAGCTGGCTGTTGTTCATCTGGTGCTTTTTCTGATGGTCTAAGATCTGAAGGATGGCTCTTTTATCGTATGACTTCAGTTTCTGGTTATAGCTGACGTTTTCCGCACTGCCGCTTTCGGCGATAATGGTATTGAGGCGGATGATGTCCATCAGCTCCAAAGTCTTTTTGCTTAGAATTTTCTGGCATAAACCGGCCTTTTCGGGATACTTTATGCGGATCATGTCGCGGTATATTTTGTGGTAATCAGGTATTATCATGTTTGCTAATCCATTTGTAAAGGGTTGTTTTCGGAATGCGGTATTCTTCCATGACTTCAGCTTTGGTTTTTGCTCCGGTATTAATAAGTTCAAGAATAAAATCGATGATTTCCCGGGTATAGATGTTCTTCCGGAATAAAGGAAGTCCGGTCTTTTTCTGTTGGTTTGCCTTTTGGGCGGAAGGAGGAGAATACAGGATTATGTGCTGGGTATAGATCCTGAAAAAATCATAATCCAGCAGCTTGCTCCATTTCAGAAGTTCCCTCGTTCCTATATCTTCAGACAGATAGGTGCCGTAAATTTTATCCTCGGAACATTTCATAAAATTGCAGATGCGGGACATTTCAACCCCGCTCTCCGCAACTCTTTTTTTAATGAGACTTCCTATATGGATTTTTTTGAAGTCCATAACTTTATATAATTGACATTTGTGTTAGAATAATTGGTTTGTTTAAATCCGACTAATCTGCCGGTGAGATGATCAATATCGGATTACAGGCATCAGTGCCACGTTACGCGGCCGGGTCTCAGGACCATAATTTCCTGAAGGCCCTGTATTGTAGGTATAATATCTTCCTGCAGCCAAAGTATTGTTTCCTCCCTGGTTGACGCCGGTGTCATCTGTAATCATCGCTCTCCCGCTGCCGGTACCTCCGGTAGGGGTAGGAATATCATGTTCATGGGTTTGTATCATATGATTCTGGAAGCTTCCCAGGTTTCTTCCGCTATCCACCCCCCTGCCATGGTCCCAGCCTCTTACGAATTCTCCCCTGAGATCAGGCAGGTTGAAGGTGGTACTGCCGTCTCCCGGTCCGTAAGTCGTTCCGATAAGGTTGAAAAGTTCCGGATAAGTGGTCCGGCTTACCGCAGCCCCGTTGCATTCAAGATAACCGCTTGGCACGGTGCTCGTTGCCATATAAATAATGGCTCCGGGGGGCATGATGGCATATTGCCAGCTTCCCACCCCATTGGCATCTGAAGTAAGTACCTTATTTACCGCCTGAGTACCGTCTGTAATTTTAATGGCTCCTGCAGTGCTTCCGTTATTGATTTCAAGCCTTACCGACGGCGTTGCCGTTCCGATTCCCACCCGATTGTTGGAAGCGTCTACCGAAAAGGTGGTATCGTCTACGGAAAAAGCATTTACTGCCGTTCCTGTAAAAGCAAGGGTATTGGTATTCTGGGTAACTACCGTATTTCCGGAAAGGCTTCCGCTGCCTTTGTAGATGCTGGTATCCACGCCCAGGCCTACTTTCTGCCAGAGATTTCCGTCAAAGAAATAATAGCCTTCCGCCGTAATATTGGCGGTCTTTGTACTTGCCGTTGAAACGGCCGCCAGAGCGTAAACAATGGCTCCTTTCTGATCGGAGCCGTATTGTGCATCCGCTGATTTGATCTGGTCGCCGGTAAGGCGCGGGGCGATGATTCCTTCGGGTTTGTTGCCGTCGGTGGTTTTTGCCGTAATGTCCAGCGTTGCTTTGGGTGTATTGTTATTAATCCCGACCTGGGAATGCAATAATGCCGATAGAGGCAATACCGCAAAAAGAGCTAGTTTTTTCATATCCTTAGGTTTTATTTATTGTGTATTTATTATTGAGAGAGGTCTGCAATAATTTAATTATAAAATATACGGGTTGCTGCAACTGATCTTTATCGAGTTTAATATCTGATCATGGCAGTTAATCCGACATTACTCGGACGGGTCTCAGTACCATAATTTCCGGAAGGCCCTGTACTGTAGGTATAATATCTTCCTGCAATCAAATTATTATTTCCTCCCTGGTTTGTCCCGTTATCATCGGAATGGGCAGCCCTTCCGCTTCCGGTACCTCCGGTAGGGGTAGGAATATCGTGTTCATGGTTTTGTAACATATGATTCTGAAGGCTTCCCAGGTTTCTTCCGCTATCCACCCCCCTGCCATGGTCCCAGCTTCTTACGAATTCTCCCCTTAGATCGGGAAGGTTAAAAGTCGTACTGCCGTCTCCTGAACCGTAGGTAGTCCCGATGAGAGAAAAAAGTACGGAATAGGTGGTGCGGCTTACGGCGGCCCCGTTGCATTCCAGGAAACCGTTGAGAACGGTACCTGATGCCGTATAGATAACTGCCCCGGGCGGCATGGCCGAATACTGCCAGTTGGCAGTCCCGCTACCGTCTGAGGTAAGCACTTTGTTCAGTGCCTGGGTGCCGTCTGCAATCTTAATGGCTCCTGCAGTGCTTCCGTTGTTGATTTCCAGTGCAACCGACGGAGCTGCTGTTCCGATTCCGATCCTGTGGTTGGCATCATCTACCGAAAGCGTATTGCCGTCTACCGAAAAAGCATTTACTGCGGTTCCCGTGAAAGAAAGGGTATTGGCATTCTGCGCCACTATGGTATTTCCGGAAAGGCTTCCGCTGCCTTTATAAATGCTGGTATCGGAACCAAAACCGATTTTCTGCCAGATGTTTCCATCGAAAAAATAATACCCTTCTCCGGTAATATTGGCTGTTTTGGTACTTGCCGCAGAAACTGCGGCCAAGGCATAAACAATGGCGCCTCTCTGATCGGAACCGTATTGCGCATCCGCTGATTTGATCTGGTCGCCGGTAAGGCGGGGCGCGATGATTCCTTCAGGCTTGCTGCCGTCAGTGGTTTTTGCCGTAATGTCAAGGGTTGCTTTGGGTGATGTACTGTTTATGCCGACTTGGGCAGACATAGCGGTTGAGAAGAACAATGCAGCTGCAACAGATATATTTTTTTTCATGTAGGTTTATTTTGGGGTTGATTAATTAATACCTCATAATCGTACAATTGTTTCCTCCGCCCACATTTGTACTCCACACTGCTCCTCTGGGCACTACAGTAGAAACCGACACCGTTAAGCCAGACATCCCCTGCGCAACGGCAATAGAGTTTCCATTTACATTAATGGTAATCCCGTTTCCTGCCGTAGATGATCTGCAGGATACGAAAGCGGTTAAATCATAGGGACCTCCGCTCGTTGCTGTGGTGGTTGTAAAAATTGGATTTGCATCTTTATTTTTCCATGTTCCTAGTCCGTTGGCATCACTTGTCAGTACTTTACCATCTCCTTGCGTGCCGTCTGTAATCTTAATCGCTCCGGCAGTATTTCCGTTGTTGATTTCCAGTGCAACCGACGGAGCTGTTGTTCCGATTCCCACCCTGTTGTTGGAAGCGTCTACCGAAAAGGTAGAACCGTCCACCGAAAAAGCATTGGTTGCACTACCTGTAAAAGAGAGCGTGTTGGCATTCTGGGTAACTACCGTATTTCCGGAAAGGCTTCCGCTGCCTTTATAAATGCTGGTGTCAATTCCCGATCCTACGGACTGCCAGATGTTTCCATCGAAAAAATAATAGCCTTCTCCGGTAATATTGGCTGTTTTGGTACTTGACGTAGAAACTGCAGCCAACGCATAAACAATGGCGCCTCTCTGATCGGAACCGTATTGCGCATCCGCTGATTTAATCTGGTCGCCGGTAAGGCGGGGTGCGATGATTCCTTCAGGCTTGCTGCCGTCGGTGGTTTTTGCCGTAATGTCCATTGTGGCTTTGGGAGTATCATTGTTGATTCCAACTTGGGAAAATACGGCTGCTGAACAAAAAAGTGCAACCAAAACAGATATGTTTTTTTTCATTTGTAAAGATTTTAATGTATCTAATTATTTAATTCTGAGCAGTTATTATTTAAAAGAGAATTTAATTTTTATATCAACGTTGATTTATTTTGCCTGAGAGAATTTTTTTTATTCGAGTATTATCAGAATTTTTAATTAAAATATTAACTAATAAAGCTTGCATTAAACTCACAAACCTATGCTTATTTTTTTCCTATTTCTTCTATTATGGTACAGGTGAAGCCGTAGCGCTACCTGTGTTTGAACCGTTAAGGTTTGCATTCACATCATTATTGTTAACAACCTGATTGTTTCTAATAATCATGGTATAGATTTTCCAGTTACCATTTGGATTCTGATTAGCATCGCTTGCGTTAAGACTTTTAGTAGTTACACCTACAAAATCTGCGGTAAGCCTCCAGGTATTGGTACTTGTATTTTTATAAGCATAGACATTCTGAGAAGCAAATCTGTTTCCGGAAGTATTTTGCATGTTAACCCCTAGCATCTGATCAAAAGATGACCCTACTATAATTACCGTATAATCGGTGGTTGATATTTTGGTATCAAAATCACTGATCCAGTCCTGATTCACATTATTGATGTTATATGTCTGATAATAAAATGATTTTTCCGACTGAAGCCCTTTATAAAACTCACCGGTAGAGTTATCTACCGTAACGTATGCGGCATTTGCACCGGAAGGCTGGTTCTTTAAATTGTTAACCTTTACAGAAGCTAATCCTGAATTGGTATTATTGATCTCCAGCTTTGCGGTAGGAGCACTTGTCCCCAGGCCAATTCTGTCATTAGCCGCATCTACAGAAAACGTATTTCCATCTACGGAAAAAGCATTGGTTGCACTACCTGTAAAAGAGAGCGTGTTTGCATTCTGGGTAACTACCGTATTCCCGGAAAGGCTTCCGCTGCCTTTATAAATGCTGGTATCAGTTCCCGATCCTACGGACTGCCAGATGTTTCCGTCGAAAAAATAATAGCCTTCTCCGGTAATATTGGCTGTTTTGGTACTTGCCGTAGAAACTGCGGTCAAGGCATAAACAATGGCGCCTCTCTGATCGGAACCGTATTGCGCATCCGCTGATTTGATCTGGTCGCCGGTAAGGCGGGGTGCGATGATTCCTTCAGGCTTGCTGCCGTCGGTGGTTTTTGCCGTAATGTCAAGGGTGGCTTTGGGAGTATCATTGTTGATTCCAACCTGTGAATACAATACTGCACTTAAAGGCAGTAAAGTTAAAAGAGCAATTTTTTTCATGTATTGAAATTTTTATAGTTTAATATAATGCCTCTCCCATTTATCGAATGGCAAACAGAAAATAGATGAATCCTGCTTTCAGTGATTTTTTAATTTTTGATATGAGCCTTTTTTATAGCCTGACGGATTATGGCAGAATGGTCCGAACTCTTTGTTTTTATCTGCATTTAAATAGTATGAACACTTTCTGCGTTTTACCAAAAATAATCCGGACCGCTTTTCATTTATTCGGGAAAAAACTTTCCAAATTACCTCCTGTATGGCGGTACTCATTATGTCATTTTAATCCTTAATTTTTTTGTCCTGTATGCGGAACCCATACGATATTGCCGATGGTATCCATTTTAAATATCCACTGATCAAAATTTGTAATTCCGCCAGATCCGTTATTTGTATCAGTAACATCTCCGCTGTTATTTGATCCCGAAGTACTTACAACGATATAGCCTCCATCAGCCGCCTGTCTGATGGTTACAGGTCTTAAATTTACAACAGTAGAACTTACATTACCATCAGCGGAGGTACCCCCATATAACGCCTGCCTTTGAATAACACCTGCTGATGTTAATTTGAATACACAGACATCATTACCACCATGATTGATTGCTGTAACATCCCCACTGGCAGAGGATGTAGAATTGCCTGCTACCATATATCCCCCATCTGCTGCTGTTACAACAGAATAAGCACGTTCGTCGCCACTGCCCCCATAAAGTTTTTGCCATACAATATCTCCTGACGGGTTCAGCCGGAGTATCCACATGTCATTCCCCCCATGGTTGGTACCGGTAACATCACCGGCAGCAGAGCCTGCTGAATACCCTACAATCACACAGCCACCGTCGGAAGTTGGGGTTGCAGAAAAAGATATCTCACTATCCGGGCTTCCATACAGCTTACGCCATTGCATAGTCCCCGTAAGATTTATTTTCACTATAAAATAGTCCTGGCTATTTGAAACATTCGTTGTCTGATAATATGAGGATCCGTAACCCGTAAGAATATACCCGGTCCCATCGCTGGCCGGAACAATATCATATAAATAATCCGAGCCTACTGACGCATCTTTTGGTCCGGGATTCTCATAGGTCTGTTGCCAGGTCAGAGTTCCTGTAGAAGTTAACTTCACAACCCAAAAATCGAAATCACCTGCATTCGACCTTGTACTTGTAACTTCTCCTGTGGCTGAGGAATTTGTGCTTGCACCTATCAGATATCCGCCATCATCCGTCTGCAGCACTGCTTTTACCTGCTCACTACCGGTGCCTCCCAATATCTTTTGCCATGTAATGGCTCCTGTCGAAGTTAATTTTACCACCCAGACATCACTATTGCCGCCATGATTTGCCGGAGCAGTCATCACATCACCCGTTCCTGAGGAGCCTGTTTGTACCACCATGATATACCCTCCATCGGTTGTTTGTTTCAGATCACCACTATATTCAAAATTGGCCCCTCCATAAAGTCTCTGCCATTCTATTTTGCCATATTGGTCATATTTTACCACCCACATATCTGTTTGTCCACGGCTGGTCATTGTAACATCACCGGTTGCAGATGAGTTAGTTCCTGCCATTGTAATATATCCTCCATCAGCAGTTTGTTCTACTACCGCAGGTGATTCTATACCAGTGCCTCCGGAAAGAAAACTGAAAGGGATATCCTGTGTAGATATTATATACGGAGTTCCCACTGCCTGTGCTGTTGTGTATTGCACTGCACCGAGTAACAACATGCCTGCATAAAAGGCTCTGAACCTGTTTTTTATTTTTGACATCTCTCTTTGTTAGGTTTTAAAAATTAAAATCCTGCAGACATATAGACATAGACTGTTGATCCGATGACCACAAAGGTGTAGACTGTTTCTTTTCCTGATGTTGAAGGACGGCTGTTGGCATATTTTACAGTAAAGCCGCTAGGTGCAGTAAAGGAGGCTGTACCGCTTACCGTACCTTTTACGGCAAGGCTGTATGTTCCGCCGTCTTTAATACCTGTAAGATTAAATGTGTTTCCTGCATTTGCTGTAGTATAAGCGAGATTACTAGATACATAATCTATATTTACTCCTGTTCCTGCATTGTAGGAAACAGCGTTGGTAGAGTTTCCGTTTACCTCTACGCTGCCTGCACTGTTCCAGGTTAAGACATTTTTGGCGGCACCCCCACTCTGGGTCCCCAGTGCACCTCCGGCATTACCGGTAATTACAGGACCGTCTATGGTTGCATTGTAAACAATTTTATTACTATTTCCGCCTGCTGCACCCAATTGTATGGCAAAATTGTTCATGGCAAGGTCCTGTGTTGCCGAATGGTTGCCCAGATTATCGCCAATTCCCGATCCTACGGCTTTCCAGAGGTTTCCGTCGAAGAAATAATAGCCTTCTGCCGTAATATTGGCTGTTTTGGTACTTGCCGTAGAAACTGCGGCCAAGGCATAAACAATAGCACCTCTCTGATCGGAACCGTATTGCGCATCCGCTGATTTGATCTGGTCGCCGGTAAGACGCGGGGCGATGATTCCCTCCGGTTTGCTGCCGTCGGTGGTTTTTGCCGTAATGTCGAGGGTGGCTTTGGGAAGATTGTTATTGATCCCAACCTGTGAATACAATACTGCACTTAAAGGCAGTAAAGTTAAAAGGGTAATTTTTTTCATGTATTGAAATTTTTAATTTATTATAATCAAGAGTGGTCTTCGTGTGAATTTTAAAATACTTCTGCTGCCAGGGAATATAATTCTTTGCTATCAAAGGTGGCCTGCGGATTGTTTGTGTTAATTCCTACCTGTGAGAATAAAAATATTGGTGAGAATACAAATAAGATGGAAACATTTTTGATCATAATTTGTTTTTTTATCAATTGTATTATTTGAAGATAATTTATTACCTGTTTATTTATGAATGCATCTAAAATACCTTCCCCATTATAAATAAACCCGGTTTGGCAAAACAGAAAGATGAAAGATGATTTAATACATTGAAACGGGGGCTGCATTAAATATAACATGACAATAATTCATTGTGTTTTTAGAATCTTTATTTGGCAGATCATCATGAGGATGATTTCCGGGCCGGATCTTTTGGATCCTTTATATATTTTTTCATAATCATACGGTATCAAAATTAAATCATCTTTTCTGATCTGTTTTACTGTTTCAAAGATATAGGGATTCTCCTATTTGGCTGTAAAATTATTTGTAATAAAATGTTTACAAGATTGCCATAATTTAACTACAAAATTTAAACATATATGTACTACATTTGCCATGTACCTAGATTTTAACACAGATGAAATTTTTTTATTCTGCTCTTCTTCTTATTTTTCCCTTCATGAGCATAATTGCCCAAGTAAGTACTTCTAATTGGTACAGTACGGACAACGGGCTTCCGCAGAATACCGTAAAAGATATCATCAAGGATAAATATGGCTTTATCTGGCTGGCTACCGAATCAGGAATTCTTCGATATGATGGGAGCAATTTCATTCGGGATAATCGTTTCAAAAGTGATAATCTTTTTCTGAGTGATTTTCTGGGTAGTATTGAAAAAGACAGTATTCTTACTTTTAACTATTATAATAATGCCATTAAGATTACAGGTAGGAAGATACAGGATACTTTACTGGATAAAAAATATTTCCAGCTTCCGGATAAGAATAAAACGTATAGAAAATTCTATAAAAACAGTCTTACGGGTATTTTTTATCCTGATGTTGACTATTATTATATAAAGACCAATACCGGAATTTATTATTTCAACAACCATACCTTAGATTTTTCTAAAGATATTTATTCTCCTAAAAAGAATATGGGATTACCTATCGGTTTTAATCAGCTTAAAAATATCTTCGTACATGGAGACCAGATATTTATTGCTGATCCGGTAAAAAGAAAAACTATTATCTTATCAAACGGTAAGATTTCTTATGATAATAAACCGAATTTGTATAATGATCCGACCTCCCGGATTTACTGGCATCAGACTACCGGCCAGATCTTTGTTATTCATCACGATAAAATCTACTTAAGTGAATTTAATAAAGGTAAACTCATATTACGCTATTTATTGAGTTATCCTAATATTGGAAGCCAGTTCTTCTGTTCGCTTTTCTATGACCGTGACTATCATAAAATGTACTTCGGAAGCCTTACCAGAGGCCTTAATATTGTCACCTTGTCAGGATTTTATACTTCACAGAAGAAGATCCCGTTTGCAAATGAAGTCTCTTACGCCGCTCTTCCATTCGGTAAAAATGCCGTTATTACACAAGAAGGGATACTTTATACAAAAAGTAAAGCCGAAAACATTTTCCCGCTATCCTTAAATTATGATAAGAGAAATCTATTATACGACAATTCCGGAAACCTGATATATAAAACGAACAGCAGTATTATAAGGAGACTTAAAAAGACAAATTATGCCACAAAAGATTCAACTGTTTTTCCAGGTAAAAGAATAGATGCTATTTTTAAAAGCAGAAATCTTTATATGGCCAATATGGTGGATGAAGATCTTAAATGCCATTTATATATTTTCAAAAATGATGATTTCAGCAAAACCGGTTACCGTTTTGTCTTTAACCAGAATATCAATTCGGTTATTCACTACGATAAAGCCCATCTGTATGTAGGAACAAACGACGGCCTCCATCTTGTTTCTCTTCCGGAAAGAAAAATCATCCGGCATTTTGCCAGGGATATTCCCGTCAAGCAGATCATCCGTACAAAAGACGGCCGCTTTTGGTTTACGACCCATAATAAAGGCTGGTATTCGCTGAACGGCAGCCGGATAACCCGGCTGCCGGACGATTCAAAAGGGATGATTGCCAGCGCCCATACCCTGGCAGAAGATGCACAATCCAATTTCTGGATTTCTTCCAACAACGGATTGTTTAAGGTTCCTGAAAAAGCCGTACTGGATTATCTGGACCGGAAACGTTCTTTTATCCCCTATTACCGGTATACCAAAGAGTACGGGCTGTACAATAATGAGTTTAACGGAAGCTCAAACCCGAGTGTCAACCTTCTGAAAAACGGAGAAATGGTATTTCCTTCAATGGAAGGTTTCGTTTTCTTCAACCCGGAGAGCATCCGCTCGTATTACCCCCGAAAAGACCAGCTTTTTATAGAGCGGATGAAGACCGGCAATAAAAACAGTCCCATCCCCGGAAAAATCCTTCTGAACGGTAATTTTAAGCCCGTTGAAATTTATGTGGATATTCCGTACTATTATTCTACGGAAAATATTGCCCTCCAGGCAAAACTGGAAAACAGTGACGATGAGCAGTGGAAAACTTTACCGGATAACCGCATGTA
Source organism: uncultured Chryseobacterium sp. (assembly GCA_913777465.1). Lineage (GTDB taxonomy): Bacteria > Bacteroidota > Bacteroidia > Flavobacteriales > Weeksellaceae > Chryseobacterium. The sequence continues at coordinate 34,378 of CAJYRQ010000060.1, read as the reverse complement.
TACCCTGAGCGATATCGCGCCCGGAAACTATACCCTGGTCTTCAGGTACCTTACTTCCGCCCGGGGAACTTTTGCCTATAAAAAGATTCCCGTTATGATAACGCCTCTCTTCTACCAGACCCTGCTTTTTAAGGCTTTGGTGATTGCTTTCATGATCCTGATCATCGCATGGCTGATCCATCTGAGGACCCGTTTTCTCCGGAATACAAACCGGAAGCTGGAAGAAGACCTCAGCCACAGGGACCATGAGCTGAAATTAACCAGTGCCGATCTCGAAACGACAAAAAACAGGCTAAAAACCGAATCCGACTATAAGCAGCAGCTGGTACAGAGCATCAGCCACGACATTACCACTCCCGTAAAGTTCATCACCCTCCTTTCCGAAAAAATCGCAAAAACCGATGATCAGAAGCTCCAGAAAAAATATTTTGACAGCATTTATAAAAGCTCCGAACAGCTTTATAAATTCACCCAAGGCCTGAAAAAGTATTCCGAACTCTATGCGGAAGAAATGATTTACGGTGAAAAATATGCGCTTACGGAACTGATCGAAGAGAAAAAAACACTCTTTCAGGAGATTGCACTGATGCGGGGCGTACACCTTTTCACAGACTGCCCTCCGGCTATAGAAACCTGCATCAACAGGAGCATGCTTGGAATCGTCCTTCACAACCTCATTGATAACGCCGTGAAATATACCGTGAACGGAACAATAAACATCACAGCGGAAAATTCGGGAAATAAAATAACCATCACCGTTTCAGATACCGGAAAAGGAATGGCGGAAGACCAGATCCTCTATTACAGCAAACTGGCAAAAAGTGACTGCGATAACGATATGATGCTGAGAAATTACGGATTGGGGCTACACATGGTCATTCAGCTGATCAAAAAGATCAAAGCCGTTATCCGTTTTGAAAATAATTCGCCGTACGGTACCTTAATAAAAATTGATTTACATGAAAAACACTGAGAGAAAAATACTGATTACCGACGACCATTGTGTGGTACGCGTAGGTACGGGAATGATATTGGAAGAACATCTGGAAAACATCAGCGTAGACTACGCAGAAAGCTACGCACAGGCAAAACTGAAGATCAGGAATGAAAGATTCGATATGATCCTGCTTGACGTGGGAATGCCCGACAGTACTTTCAAGTTTATGGTAAGCGAGCTGAAAACCATTCAGAATGATCTTATCGTTATGATTTTCTCATCGATGAAAGAAATCTATGCTCCCGACTACATCCGGGAAGGCGCAGAAGGTTTTGTAAACAAACTGGCCGATGAACAGACCCTGGTACAGGCCGTGGAAACCCTTTTCAATAAAGGCCTGTATTATCCTTCTATAAAAAGAGCACCGCATTTTAGCGAGAAAGGAATACCCATTGATAAGCTTTCCGAAAGGGAATTCCAGGTTTTTATGTCACTGGCTGAAGGAAACGGGATTCTCGAAATCTCCAATCTGCTAAAGCTGGAAGTACCTACCGTAAGCACCTATAAAAGAAGAATCTTCAAAAAACTGGGAATCAGCAACATTGTGGAGCTATTGAATATTTATCAAAGCTATCAGGACCGGTAATGGCTGATTTGCTTTGACAAATGACCGGAAACCATTAAATGACAATCTCTTTCCATATTTTTTTTAATTAACGTGAGTTCGGCCGTATCCATATCATATTCAGTCGATTATTTAATTCAAAAATAAAATTGAGGCTGATTCAGTCGGGATTTTAAATATCACTCATCTTGCCGGAACAAATAGACTGTTTATGCTTCTGACAGGATTTTATCCTATCCTACACTAAGCCATACTTTCAGGACTTTAAAACAATGGAAATCCGTCCCTGATTAAAAAAACAGGCCGGTCATTCAGGATTAAATAATAATTTTTTATAAAGCGCAACCTATCCAGATAATCAGGATCTTTGATCCTATTTCTGACAAGAGAAACTTCCGGCATCCGGCTTCCCTCTTCCAGACTTTATGTAAGGTTTGTACCTCGAATTCACGTTAATTCACGTGAATTCGGAGAAGAGCTCAGATTAATATTTTTGAAAGCCTTCGCATGAAATATAACAAAAAAAACAGCAGGTAAATCCGCCCCGCAGGAGCATCATGATCATAGCCCCGGCTGAAACCCGGGGTTTAAAGAAAGCACCCGACAGCAACGAGCCCTGAAGGGGCGAAACCTATTTATTGAGATGAAAAGGGAATGATGAAATCCCGCAGGCTTATCTGCACGACACCATTTGTTTAATAATTACGCCCATTCAGGGCTTAAACTTATCTGTACACCATCTACCCGGGCAATGCCCGGGACTACTGATATCACCCTTTCAGGGCTGATTAATTTATTCCGTGGGTTTAAATTATTGAAAATAAGACAAATACTATCGAATTCACGTTAATTAAGATCCTGTCTAAATTTTGATTCGGCAGACTTTCCATTATTTCGCTTCATTTCCTGAATTAAATAAACTTTATTTATTCTTCACTTTAAAACAATGGTTGATGGAATCAGATGGACGCCGCCGGCAAACGATATATTGATGTTTTCAGGCTGACATTTCTTCATTTCTTAATGTTAACGTCAACTCGAAGAAGAACCCGCATCAACAGGCTGGAAGATGGAAGCTGGATGCCGGAAGTTACTCATTTCAGACATAGGTTCAAACTAAGCAGGTCATCACTTTATCAGAGAAGTTTTTATTTAACCCCTGAATAACCAGCTTTGGTTATTTTTCAATCAGGGGTGCTTTAAAGTTCCGGAGGAACGGCTGAGTAAAGGATAGAATGAAATCCTATCAGAAGGGCAAATCATTTATTCATTCTGCTGCCAGCAGGAATTTTATTAATGAGTCTTAATTTTATTTTTTAAATAATTAAAAGTTTGAATATAAGTCAAATACTGCCGAATTCACGTCAATGTTAAAAAATTAAAGGTAAATTTAAACATCCCCTAAAAACTCAGAAGAACATTCTGTAACCGCTCCATTAAAAAACCCGCTTAAAAAGCGGGCTTTCAATATTTTAAAGTGAATTCGAAGAAGAACCGGAGTTAACGGGCTGGAAGAGGGAAGCTGGATGCTGGAAGTCCCTCCTGTCAAAAATAGGTTCATAAGTCTTGATAATCAAACTAAACATTTGTCAATATATAAGAGCAAGTTCTTATCTAATCCTTAATAAAATAGCCTTAGTTTTATTTTCGAATTAAGTAAATGTTTGAATATGAAATTAATATGGCCGAATTCACATTATTTTAAAGTGAATTCGATGGTAATTATTTGTTTTTAACCGATTTAATGGTACTGAAAGAAAAGTGAAATTTTAAAGGCTTTAGCGTAGTGAAAAAAAATTAGTTAATATTCAAAATTACGAGCAATCTCCTTAAACGACAGTGCTTCCAGCATCCAGCACTCCTTTTAAGTATGGTTTGTAACCTCGAATCCACGTTATTTTAAAATAAATTCTTATTTCTCCTCTTCGTCAAAAACTGAAAAGGTACGGGGCAATTTTCTGACTTCAAGTTTAAGCATGCCCTGAAATGCAGATACGAAAATTTAAGTCCGCATCCGCAATTCTTTTACAGACGGTCATTCCGCTTTTAAACGATCCTGCTTTCCCCAGTTCTTGCTGAAGTTACGGAGCCGTATCTTCCCATTGGCGCATGATATTTCCAGCGGCATCAACCTTCAGGATAAAAGTATCGGTGGATCCGTACTTTGGGCCGGAAATATCTCCGTTGCCGGAATCCGAACTGCCGGCAAGCACATATCCGTTATCGGTAGTCCGGATCAGCGAATTGGCCCACTCGAAATTGGTCCCGCCATAGGTTTTCTGCCATTGCAGCGCACCCAGATTGTTAAGCTTCACCATCCAGAAATCCCCTGCACCGTGGTTTCCGGAAACATCGCCGTTATTGGAAAGGGTAACTCCGGCCAGGGCATAGCCGCCATCTGCGGTCTGGATGATCGATTGGGTCCATTCCATGTAGCTCCCTCCCAATGCTTTTTGCCATAGCAGATTTCCCGCAGCATTAAGCTTCAATACCCAGAAATCCTGGGCCCCGTGGTTTCCGGTTACCAATCCGTCTGCAGATGCCGCATCACCGGCAACCGCATATCCTCCGTCTGCCGTCCTGATGATAGACCGGGCATGATCATGATCGGTTCCGCCATATAAGTTCGACCAATCAAGATTTACGGTATTGGCAGCCGTATCATAACTGAATTTGAATATCCAGAAATCGGAAAGGCCATTATTTAAAGGAAGATCTCCATTACTGGAAGCGCTGCTTCCTGCAACAGCATACTCATTGGGATTCACTTCCACAATGCTGAGTGCCGCTTCCCCGTCTGTCCCTCCGAAGGTCTTCTGCCACTGTATATTCTGTCCGGAACTGTTCAGCTTGATGATCCAGGCATCACTGTTTCCTCCATGATAACCTGTAACGTCTCCGCCGTCTGCCTCCGTGTAACCTGCCAGCACATACCCTCCGTCTGCCGACTGGAGAACGGAAAAAGGCTTATCATCCCCTGGCCCGCCAAAAGTTTTCTGCCACTCCAGGATTCCGAGTGCGCTGAGCTTAATCACCCAAAAATCCGCACTTCCCTGGTTTCCCGTCGTCACATCGCCGTCGGCAGATGTACTTTCTCCTGCTATGATGTATCCGCCGTCTGCCGTTTGTTTCACCGAGTTGGCAAATTCTGTTCCTGTTCCGCCCATCACTTTCTGCCATTCCATGTTCCCGGAACTTCCGAATTTCATGAGCCACAGATCCGTCCCGCCGTGGTTCCCGGAAATAATACCATTATTCGAGGTCGTGCTTCCGGCGACAATATAGCCGCCATCAGAAGTATTTGAAATGCATTGGGCGGGATCGATACCGCTTCCTCCATAAATATTCTTCTTTTCCCTGATCGGCAATACCGGAGTTCCGGGCATTTGTGCATGCATTTCTCCAAAGCCCGACAGCAAAAGAACCAGCGTTCTCAGCAGATAACTTATCTTCTTTTTCATTTTGCGTATCCTGTTAAAGCCCCCTTAAACTATAGACGTAAACCACCGTGCCCATCACTACGAAAGTGTATAAGGTGTGGGTATTGGCAACGGTAGAATTGTTATTGACGTATTTGAAAGTAAAGCCTGTTGCGGTAAATGATGAAGTTCCTGAAGTCGTTCCCCGTATGCTTAAGGTATAAGTTCCACCGTCTTTAATGTTCTGAAGGGTAAAAGCGCCTGCTGAGGCCGAGGTATAGGCCAGGTTGCTGTTGCTGAAATCAATAGCCGTGCTGTTTCCCGCATCATAAGCGGAAGTATTGGTGGCAGAACCGTTGATCTCAAGCTTTGAACCCGGAGTTGCTGTTCCTACTCCAAGCCTGTGATTGGCTGCATCTACCGAAAACGTGTTCCCGTCTACGGAAAAAGCATTAACCGAAGTTCCTGTAAAAGACAGAGTATTGGCATTCTGGGCCACGACCGTATTCCCCGAGAGGCTTCCGCTGCTTTTATACATGCCGGTATCAGCTCCTGACCCGACTTTCTGCCAGATATTCCCGTCAAAGAAATAATAGCCTTCCGCTGTAATGTTGGCCGTTTTGGTACCGGCTGGATTTACTAAAGAAGTAGCATATACAATAGCCCCCTGCTGATCAGGGCCATACTGCGAACTGGCAGCCTCGATCTGGTTTCCCGTAAGCCTCGGTGCAATGATACCTTCCGGTTTGCTGCCGTCTGTTGTTTTAGCGGTAATGTCCAAAGTAGCTTTCGGACTCAGGTTGTTTATTCCGACCTGGGAATAAAGGGCAGCTGAAGCCATGCATGCAGCTGCGGTAAGCAAATTTTTTTTCATTAAAAAGAATTGTTCATTCAATACAATCAGCATTTGATTTAGCGCTGATATAAGCCTGTTTTAGACTGACCGGCAAATTTAACGTTTTAAATTATTATGATCAAATAGGTATTTGTAAATAATTATTATTAAATAATTTACAAAATATTCATGTTATTTATATATGCTAAATTTGAGACAATAACATAGAATTCAGATAATAAGTTGTATTAAACCTTTATTTGCAGCGGAATAACCACCAATACTGATCTGAAATTTTCAGGGGTAAACACATAAAGAAGTTAATGAAGAAGCATGCTCTGGAATTAAACATATTTTATGGAATAATGTTCATCCGGCAATTCCTGTTCGTTATGAAACAAAAAAAAGCCCGCTTAAAGCGGGCTGTAAAATATTTTAAAAAGAATTTTTACTTCTCTTCTTCGTCAAAATTATGGTTCTCATACTTCGAGAAATCCTGTTTTTTACCGAATAAAAATTTAATGATAATCGGAACGGTGGTTATCAGGACGATTACGATGATGATCAGTTCCAGCTTTTTCTTCAGGTCGATTCCGAACTGGTCGATGAACAGCTTATCCAGGTAATGCCCGGCAAAAATCAGTAAAAACGACCACAGTACGGCACCGATCACGTTATCTCTCAGAAAGTCTTTTTTATCCATCTTCACGATCCCGGCCACAATCGGGGTGAATGTCCTTACCACCGGTAAAAATCTCGCCATGATAATCGCCAGTGCACCGTTTTTCTCAAAAAAGTCATGCGCTTGGTACAGGTATTTCTTTTTAAACAACCAGTTGTCCGGTTTCTTGTACAACGTAGAACCTGCTTTTCTTCCGAAGTAATACCCTACTTCATTACCGATAATGGCGGCTAAAGCTACGGATGAAGCAAGAATGAAGGTATCAAGAAAATCACTTCCCGTAGAACCGAAAGTTGCCTGGATGATATCGATTGAATAAATTCCCGAAACGAAAAGCAACGAGTCTCCCGGTAAAAAAAATCCTATAAAAAGACCGGTTTCGGCAAAAATAATAAATAGAATCAGCCAGAACCCACCCAGTTTGATGTAGAACTCGGGATTTAATAAATCTCTCCAGTTGTTGTAATCTTCCATACCTTTTGATAAGCAACAAAAATAGGATTAATAAACGTCAAAAGGAAATATATTATAAGATTTTAACGAAATTTAAACACGATCTTTATAAGTCCATGTCATCGTCCGAAACGGCCGTCCCATCCGCCATCAGGAAGGCTTTCAGGAATGGCGTGAGGTTTCCGTTCATTACGGAATCCACATCCGAAGTCTCGAAGCCGGAACGTACATCTTTCACCAGCTTATACGGATGCATGACGTAATTTCTGATCTGGCTTCCCCATTCGATTTTCATCTTATTGGCTTCGATCTCGTTACGGGCTTTCAGCCTTTCTTCCAGTTCCATTTCGTATAACCTGGAACGAAGCAACTGCATGGCTTTTTCCTTGTTCTGAAGCTGGGAACGCGACTCGGAGTTTTCAATGATGATTCCTGTCGGCGCGTGACGGAGACGGACTGCCGTTTCCACTTTGTTTACGTTCTGCCCTCCCGCTCCGGAAGACCGCATCGTTTCAAATGAAATATCGGCCGGGTTGATGTTGATCTCGATGGTATCGTCTACCAACGGATACACATACACCGATACGAAACTCGTGTGGCGTTTGGCATTGGAATCGAAAGGGGAAATCCTTACCAACCGGTGAACGCCGTTCTCCCCTCTCAGATAGCCGAAAGCAAATTCCCCTTCTATTTCAAGGGTTACGGTTTTTACACCGGCCACATCGCCTTCCTGGAAGTTCAGCTCACGGATTTTATAGCCTTGCTTTTCCGCCCACATGGTGTACATTCTCATCAGCATGGACGCCCAGTCGCAGCTCTCCGTTCCTCCGGCTCCCGCCGTAATCTGAAGCACCGCCGACAGTTCATCGCCTTCATTGGAAAGCATATTCTTGAATTCAAGGTCTTCGATTTTCTCCACCAGCTGCGGGAAAGTAGCATCCAGTTCCTTTTCGGAATCCGGGTCTTCCTTGGCAAATTCCACCAATACCTGAAGGTCCTCAAACTGGGTATTGATCTCATCATAGGCTTCCACCCATTTTTTCTTGGACCGGAGTTGTTTCAGGAAAGCTTCCGCCGTTTTGGGATTGTCCCAGAATTCGGGTGCAGCCGTTTTTTCATCGTCATTGGAAATCTCGATCTTCTTTTTGTCAATCTGAAGATATTTATGGAGGTCGTCAATCCTTGATTGGATTTCTTTTATCTGGTCGTTGTTGATCACGATTTTTTATTTCTGCAAAAATAAGAAATTTTTATTCCGTTATTACCGGATTGTGTGGGTTTGACGATCAAAATAGAATAGATGGTTGCTGCCGGCCGGATCCTTACACCTGTAGATTCTGTTGTCCGGTATTGTTGGGTTGCGCAAAGGCGTGAGGTATTTGGATCATTATGCTGCTGAAAGACGAAAGGAATTTGACGCTGTCAAAATTTTATAGCGGATACCAATCTTTGAATTTATTCCCTTAAAATCAACAGCGCTCAATTCTATCACAGATAAAATCCAGGCATCTTAAAAAGTTATGCCTTGCAAAAGATTCGCGTCCTGGCTTTTTCTAGCAATTATTCTATTTATCCAATATTATTTTGGCATCAAGTAATTGCTCAAAAAACCTCCTTGACTTTTTAGTTTCCGTTTTGAAACCCAGGATGACCATTAGATAAAAAATTATCAGCATAAATATCGGAAGAAGTATATCAACGTAACTGTAGCTCATATTGGCACTTGTTACATCAACAATTAAAAATCCTGCCACCATTAAGCCCCAGAATACAGAAAAGATGAGTACGAAAAGATGCAGCTGCATCTTTATTTCGATTCTGGTCCCGGTGGTATCCGGCTGAACCGTTCCGGTAATCCGGGGCTGGAAAGAATTCCTCCCCCTGATGATCCTGCTGATTTTGAAACGTTGGCCATCGATGATACCTTCGTATTCTTTTACAGGTCCGTTTTTAAAGATTCGCACCGTTTTTCGATCAACAGACCGGGAAAGGATCGCCATCACTTCATCCTGAGGAAAAGGCGATATATAGATGATATGCTCAAAAGGCAGGTATTTCATTGAGGCTATGTCTTAGTAGATTAGAAGAACAAAACTGGAAGTTGGAAACTTTTTTATTCAATGTTATAAACCCTTCAATATCAAATGGCATCAATTATTGATTGTGGGTAATTTTTAAATCTATGTTTAACAATCATCCAAAATTCACCATTAACTATTCACCATTAACCATTCACTTGCAGAGCAAAATTGACCTTTCACCCATCACCCATCACCCCTGGCTTCCGCCTTCTTCATTGTGATGGAAACCGATGATGCGTCGCGGTTCTTCCACCGCACGGTAGGTATCCACTTCTTTTTTCAGCTCTTTGATCCGGGACTGGAACTGGTCGAAATTGTTGATGGTAACGTCTTTCAGGAAAACGGCAATCTGATCGAGGTATTCCCCTGTCAGCTTTCCGGCAGCATCCCGCAGAGCTCCGTTGAGAAGGTTCTGGTCTATTTTCAGGTTTTCGTTACGAGTTTTCTGGTAAAGGTTTTTGATCCTCTTTTTCAGGCTTTGGGTAAAATCGATCAGCATGGTGTTGCTGAAGACTTTCATTTTGGCTGAAACGCCGTGCCAGAAAGGAATCTTATCGGCTTTATTGTTTTTTAGGATTTTAAATAAAAGCGAATCTTTCTCCAGGTTTTTGGTCATGGAATACAGGATAATCTCCGCCCGCTCCACCACATTGGGAGGGAAAACAGGAACCATTACATCAAATCTTCCGGGAGCGGTAATTTCTTCGTCGATGTCGGAAACGGATTTGGCCGAACCTACCATCAGAAGGTCTTCCTGCTCAAACCTGGAGATATGGTGAAGAATGATTTCCTGGGTTTCAAGGTTGCAGGCGGCGACATTGTTTTCCGACTTCCTTGCCATCATGATTTCATCGAAATCATCCATAAACAACAAAACCTTGTCTTCCTTCATCATGGTTACCAGAAAATCGTTGAAATTGGTCTGGTTGCCATCTACATACGAAGTCCCGAGATAATGTTTTTTCACTTCTTTAAACCGATAGCCGATAATTTCCGCAATCTTATTTGCCCAGAAGATCTTGCCGCTTCCGGGAGGGCCGTACAGGATGATTCCAGCCGGCTTGTTGATGCCCCAGTCTTTGATCTGCTGAGGGTTTAAAAACGGTTCCAGCATGCCCGAAATGTAGAAAAACAGATCCCGGTAGCCGATAAAATCCCTTTTCTGAAGACTGGTTTTATGACCGAAATAATTGTAAACGAACTGATAGTTGCCGCCCAATTGGTTATCGATTCCATAGCTTGAAACGGAAGACTTGAAAAACCCGTTATCGAAAATATTGGGATCTTTTTCTTTAATCGCCTCCTCTACTTTCTCTTTCGGTTGTTTAATGGTTTCGGCGATCTGCTCCAGGGTTTTGGTTTTGTCTAAATCTTTTTCGTAAAGCCTTAAAAATTCAGCATTTTCGCGGGCAAATTTTTCAAAATCCTTTTTTACTTCAAAATTGGTGTGGATGCAATCCGTAAGGTCGAGATCAAAATCCTGAATGAATTGCTTTACAGCTTCGGCCGAAACCTCAAGTTCTTTAGCCAGTTCGATTAACTTCATAATTACCGATTAATTCTATCAAATTTAAGATTTTTAAAAATTAAATTTAACGGATCCACGATATTATTTGTAACAAAATTTTGATTATACAGACTACTATTATGTAGAACAAATAACATGGAAAAAGTTTTATCAGTAAAGAATCTGACAAAAAAATTCAAGAGAACGGTAGTAAACAATATTTCCTTCGATGTGGAAAGGGGAAATGTTTACGGATTGCTGGGTCCGAATGGAAGCGGAAAGTCGACGACCTTCGGCATGCTGCTTTCAACGATTAACCCTACCAGCGGCGAATGGTACTGGTTCGGGAAAAAAGGGACCGATCCCGATACGCTGAAGAAAATCGGGGCGATTATCGAACAGCCGAATTTTTACCCGTACCTGAATGCGGAAACCAACCTGAAGATCGTAGCGGAAATCAAAGGAACGCCGTATTCCAGGATTGATGAGGTGTTGAAAACCGTTAACCTGCTGGAAAGGAAGAAAGACCTGTTCCGTACCTACTCACTGGGCATGAAGCAGCGTCTGGCGATTGCTTCGGCGATGCTGAACAATCCCGAAGTGATGATCCTGGATGAACCGACGAACGGTCTCGATCCGGAAGGAATCATCCAGATCCGGGAAATCATCAGCAATATTGCCAGACAGGGCATTACGATTATTATCGCGAGCCATTTGCTGGATGAAATCGAAAAGATATGCAGCCACGTAATCGTGCTGAAAGAAGGAACTTCGCTGTATTGCGGAAGGGTGGACGAAATGACGGCCAATAACGGCTATTTTGAGCTGAAGGCAGACAACAATGCATTGCTTCTGACTGCGCTGAATGAACTTCAGTGGTTTACGGCCATCAACCATGACGGCGACCTGCTGAAAGCCCAGATCCGCGACGATGCATCGATTTCGGCTTCTACCCTAAACGAGAAGCTGGCTGAAAAAGGAATTTTCCTTTCGCACCTTACCAAGAAAAAGCTGTCTCTTGAATCCCAATTCCTTGAACTTGTAAAAAACACAAAATAATCATGACCAAATTATTAAAGCTAGAATATTACAAAAACCTGAACTACCGGCCGTTCAAGATTTTTACCATTTTATATTTCGCGATTCTTATTGCACTGCTCTTCATCGGGCTGGTGGATTTCGACCTTTTCGGCGGAACGATCAACCTGAAGGAGCAGGGAATCTACAACTTCCCTGAAATCTGGAATTTCACGACATGGATTGTGGCCCTGCTTAAGATTTTCCTGGGACTGATCATCGTATTTTCAATCTCACAGGAGTTCAGCAACCGGATGTTCAAGCAGAACACGATTGACGGATTGAGCAGAAAAGAATTTATCACTTCAAAACTTTTAACAATCAGTGTGTTCACCGTCGTTTCTACTGTCCTTGTGTTCGCCATCACGATGTTCCTGGGTTATCAGTACTCAGATACTACGGAATCCGACAAGGTATTCAAGGAAATATTTTTTATCGGTAATTATTTTGTAAAGCTGTTCACCTTTTTCTGTTTCCTGATGTTCCTCTCGGTACTGCTGAGGAAATCGGTATTTGTTTTCCTGGCACTTTTCGTGTTCTGGATCGGCGAAGGTATTTTATCGGCAGTTGAGGTATTTACAAAAGTGAGGGGATTGCAGGGCGAACAGAGAAACCAGATCCTGCAGAACGACTTTTTCGTAACGCATCTTCTGCCCCTGGAAAGCATGTCCAGCCTGATTCCTAACCCGATGATGCGGCTGAACATGGCCAAAATGATGGGCATGAAGTACGAATTCCACTACCCTGTGGAAAGTCTGGTGGCCTGCCTGTTCTGGTGCGCGCTTTTCATTTTCGGATCGTACTGGATCCTGAGAAAGAGAGACTGGTAGAAATAACCTGAATGAAGATGCTGGAAGAGGGAAGCCGGATTCCGGAAGTTTCTCCTGTCAAAAAAAACAGGATCAAAGTTTTTGCTCAACAAACTGCATATTTTGCATTCTGTCACAGAATTCTAATTAGTTTTTTCATTTTATTTTTAAATCAATCAAAACAACCGTATATAAGGTAGATACGGCCAACTTCAAGTTATTTTAATTTAACTTAAGTCAATATTTTAAGCAGTCCGTTTTCCGGGCTGCTTTTGTGTTTTTCTGAAAAATTTCAGACGAATGCCGTACAGATTCTTTTGCAAAACATTCAAAAATAATAATCGTGTACCCTCGCTTCCGTAAAATACAGGTAAAGCCTGCGGCGGTATAGGCCAAAAAACCTTTTGCCAAGTACATAGATCCATTCGTCTTCTTTTTTCTCATCGGCCGGACGGCCCATCAGGTGAACGATTTCCGGACCGGTTTTTCCCAAAAAATGGGTTTCGATATGCTGATCATTCAAAACCTGATTTCCGTAATTTATTGTACACATATTTGTATTGATCGGGACAAATCCGTTTCCGGAATCCTCTAGTATTTTAGCATTCTGTTTTTTCATCTTTATCTGTGTAATGATTTAAGAATTGATATTAAAACAAAAAACGTCCGGCCCGGATCAGCAATAATACTGATGTAGAGCCGGAACGTCATTTAATCACACAAGTCCTGAAAATTTCATGACCGGTATTAAGTAAAGAAATGGTGGGGTTATGGAATAAATTATATCAATTTTATTTTACATTAATTGTTTTGCCGTTCATCGGGAACTAAAATAATATTACCTGAAGCATCCAGCCTTAAGACCCAGTAATCACCACTACCTTTTGCAGCATCGGTAACGTCGCCATCACTTACTGATGTAAATAAACTCATTAGAGCATAACCATTATCGGAAGTTTTGGCTACACAGCGTAATATATCCATTGTAGAGCTACCGTATAGCTTCTGCCACAGGATATTTCCGGATGTGCCAACTTTGGCAACCCAGATATCATATGACCCATGGCTTGTTTCTGTAATATCTCCATTTGCAGAAGAAAGAGTGTCTGCGAATAGTATATAATTCCCATCGCTGGTTTGATATACTGAATTGCCGGCATCTAGATTATTCCCTCCGTAAAGCTTCTGCCACTGAATCGCACCGGAGCCATTAATTTTTACCAGCCAGCAATCCCCATTGCCGTGCGTAGTCCCTGTAACGTCTCCCGTGCCTGAGGATGATGACTGTCCGAAAACTATATATCCGCCGTCCGCCGTCGGAGAAACGCCATTGGCTGCATCTTCTTTATCTCCTCCATATAGTGATTGCCAGACTATGTTTCCGGAAGTATTCAGTTTCACAACCCAAAAGTCTGTTGACCCTCCATGATAGGTTCCTGTAATATCTCCGCTGGCAGAATTGGTAGATCCGGCACAAATATAGGTTCCGTCGGAATTCTGCTTAACCGAAGAGAAGCTCTCAAAACCAGAGCCGCCATACAGTTTCTGCCAGGTAATGTTACCCGCTGTATTCAGTTTCACGATCCAGCAATCGTCACCCCCATGATTAGTTCCGGTTATATCGCCATTGGCAGAAGATCTTGTCCTCACCGACATCAGATACCCGCCGTCCGATGTCCGGATAAGCGATCTGACGCTTTCATTACCGCTGCCCCCGTAAAGCTTTTGCCATTGGATGTTTCCGGTAGCATTGATTTTAAAAACCCATACATCCGAACCTCCGTGATTGGTCCCGGTAATATCCCCGCTGGCCGAAGATGTCGTATTACAGGCGATGATATAGCCGCCATCGTTTGTCGTCTGTATGGTAGATTCATAGTTATCAGAAGCACTTTCATCCTGGCTTCCCCCATACAGTTTCTGCCATTCTACCCTGCCGTAGCGGTTCAGTTTTGCAATCCAGAAATCTCTTGCGCCATGTGTAGTGCCCTGCACATCACCGGACATGGAAGACGGGCTTGCTCCACCTATAAGATAACCGCCATCCGGTGTTTGGATGACTGCACTGCCGCGATCAGCACCTGTTCCCCCATACATAAAGCTGAAAGGGACTTTATCCAATGGGATATAGGGCGTGCCGACAGCCTGGGCGGATGTGTGGATATATAAAAATATAGACAGGAACAGCCATAAGGTTTTGTGTATTTTTCTCATTTCCCCTTATTTTTAAAATCCTGTAGCCGTATAAACATAGATGATGGATCCCATAACCAGGAAAGTATAAACCGTTTCTTTTCCGCTCACCGTTGCCCGGTTGTTGGCATATTTCACCGTGAATCCTGAGGACGTGAAGGTAGAAGTCCCGCTGGCAGTCCCTCGTACCGAAAGCGTATAGGTTCCGCCATCCTTGATCCCGTTAAGTGTAAATGATCCCGGGTCGGCCGTAGTATAAGCCAGATTGCTCTGAGTGTAATCGATTGTAGTGCCGGAGCCTGCATCATAGGCGGACGTGTTGGTAGAAGACCCGTTCACTTCAAGCCTCGACTGCGGAGATGAGGTCCCCACGCCGATCCTGTTATTTACCGCATCCACGTTTAAAGTAGATCCGTCTACCGTAAAGTGGCTGGTGCCGGAAGTAGCTGCAGAGGTAAATGACATGGTATGGGTACCCTGTGCAACAGAAGTGTCCGAAGAAAGACTTCCGCCCAGCTGAATATCGTTTCCGGAAAGGGTCAGACCGTTGCTCACCGTGTAGGAAGTCCCTCCGGAAGCAGTATTGGAAACTTTCTGCCATTTGTTGGCAGCACCGTCAAAATAATAATATCCTGCAGACGTTATATTTTCCCGCTGTGATCCTGCGTTGGCATTTCCCCCTGAAACATCGGTAATGTAAATCAGCGCTCCGTTCTGGTCTGTTCCGTAGGTAGCCGTATTGTCGGTAATTTCCGCACGGGTAAGCCGCGGCGCCTGTAATCCGAATACCTGGCTGTTGTCAGCAATCACGCCGGCTCCAGTTCTTTTAAGTGAAATATCGAAGGTGCTTTTAGGGGAAGTTGTATTTACCCCGACCTGGCCAAATACGAAAGCCGTCGAAGCAAACACCATCAAAAGTGTCGTGTTTTTTTTCATTGCATTTAAATTTTGAGTGTTTTTTTTATAATACTTTTGCAAAGCTAAAACTTCCACCTATGATTTATGTTTACTATCATGTAATAAGATAATTACAAGGATGTCATATTTTTATTACCTGTCTATGATTCAGGAAGATAAAATGCTTGTTTTCCCGTTTACTATAAAGGGTTAAGGTAAAACAAGGCGGATTGCAGGAAATAAATATAATCCGTTTTTGTTATCTTTATAAAAAAACAGTACCTGTGAAAAAAATATTTTATGTGCCGGGATTAATCAGCGCTTTGATAGTGCCTGTATTATTTTGGTATTACATCCATCCGTATATTGATGAAACGAAATATAATGTGGTTGACATCGGGCTTCCTGCTAAAGTGAAACAGGAAAAAAATGATTTCATTAATTCTTTTGAACCTTTAAGAAATTGGAATTATAAAAAAATAAAGGTATATCCTTCAACAGCCAGAGAAAATTCCGTTTTATATGTTTCGGAGATAAAAGCGATGCAGAAAAGAAACGAAAAGGAAACCGGAATTGAGTTTATTCTGAATGAAAATAATACGTACGGCGATTTTGTTTCCTTATTGAATGATATGGCTATTGCAAAACAGGAGACCTATGCTTTAGACCTGGAAAAAACAGGACATTTCTTTGCTGTGACCAATTATATTGATCCGTATGCACAGGCCAATTTTTTTGGTGGTGATACCGTTATAATTCCTATTGATCACGGATCACTTTCATATGGAGAGTACAGCCCTACCCTTT
Source organism: uncultured Chryseobacterium sp. (assembly GCA_913777465.1). Taxonomy (GTDB): domain Bacteria; phylum Bacteroidota; class Bacteroidia; order Flavobacteriales; family Weeksellaceae; genus Chryseobacterium. The sequence goes on along the minus strand of CAJYRQ010000060.1, from coordinate 18,056 downwards.
ACGAAACATCAAAACAAATTTTACTGAATCTCCCAAAACCTGCTTATTACATCGTCTTCGGATTTTTATTATTTCTGAACATCTCGATGTTCAGCATCAAAGAAAATCTTCAGATGAGACGGAATTTAGTTTACAAGAACGTGTAAACAAACCTTCAAGGTTTTTAAAACCTTGAAGGTTTAAATCGTTAGCTAATAAATATACAACAAAAAAGAGACTGCCTTTCGGCAGCCCCCTTACAATCACTTCTTCACTTTAAAAACACTTATTTCTTATCTTTATCCAGCAGGGCGATGTATTCACCATAACCTTTTGCTTTCATTTCCGCTTTTGGAATAAATTTCAGCGAAGCACTGTTGATACAGTAACGAAGTCCGCCTTTATCTTCCGGTCCGTCGTTGAAAACGTGTCCCAAATGTGCGTCACCGGTTTTACTTCTTACTTCTACTCTCGTCATTCCGTGGGAACGGTCCAGCTTTTCTTCCACCAGCTTTTTCGTAATCGGTTTGGAGAAGCTTGGCCATCCGCATCCGGATTCAAATTTATCGGTAGAGATAAATAACGGTTCCCCCGTTGTAATATCTACATAAATCCCGTCACGGGTTTCGTCCCAGTATTCGTTCTGAAAAGCCATCTCCGTACCGTTCTCCTGGGTAACGTTATACTGTTCGGCAGTCAGTTTTTCTTTTAAAACTTTTTTATCCTGTTTCTGGTATTTGGTTTCCTTGGTTTCTTTTTTCGGCGGGTTGGCATTTCTTGCCATTTCAAATAATCCCGGTTCAATGTGGCAGTAACCTCCCGGATTTTTATCCAGGTAATCCTGATGATAATCTTCCGCTCTGTAAAAATTCTTTAGCGGAATGGTTTCTACTACCACCGGCTTGCTGTAATTTTTAGCCAGTTTAGCCACTTCGGCTTTTACAACGGCTTCTGTTTCTTTATCGGTGGTATAAATCCCCGTTCTGTACTGGTTCCCTCTGTCGTTTCCCTGCTGGTCGATGCTGGTGGGATCAATGGTTTTAAAATAGAGATCGATCAGCAGTTTCAGATCTACTGCTTCAGGATCATATTTTACTTTCACCGTCTCTGCAAAACCTGTCGTATGGCTTACCACTTCTTCATACGTCGGATTTTTCTTATTTCCGTTGGCATATCCTACTTCCGTTCCTACTACCCCTCTGATCTGCTGGAAAAAATGTTCGGTTCCCCAGAAACATCCGCCGGCAAAATAGATTTCCTTTACATTTTTATTATCCATAATGGTCTCATTTTCTTTCTTTACCTCCGTGGATCTGGTTTTGGCATCTCCACAGCCTGTCGCAAAAACCGCAATACCCAGAACAAAGCTGAGCAATATCAATATATTCTTCATTTTTAATTTTATATCCATTTCAAATTTTGCTTTTCCTCATTACACCTGCCTATCCATGTTGCAAATTTCGGACTAATTTTCCGGTTGTTTCAAAGATAATCTCTATCTTGATGATAGCGCGTCTGCAGGATTTCCTTACACTATCATTTACGAAAAATATTGGGAAACGGATTTGATGACAGAAAGAATTATCTTTTCATCCGGAATTAAGTCTAACCGATTTTTAGAATGCATATCCGGCATCTTTATCATTGGAAATAAACATTTCGTTAATATGACAGACTATTGATCGTGCAAAAAACTTCCGGCATCCAGCATCCCTCTTCCAGCCTTTTAATGCCACTAGGGGTTCACTTTAAATTTACGGCTTCCCGTTTACGGTTTTCAGTAAAAAACAGTAGATTTGCATCTTATCAAAATTGTAAAAAAGCAAAGCATATAGATCATGACATCACAAGAGATCCGTCAGAAATTTTTAGATTATTTTCAAAGTAAAGGCCACCTGATCGTTCCTTCTGCACCGATTGTGCTGAAAGACGACCCTACCCTTATGTTTTCCAACTCCGGGATGACGCAGTTCAAAGATTATTTTTTAGGCTACAAAGAGCCTAAAGCTCCGAGAATTGCCGATACCCAAAAATGCCTGAGGGTTTCCGGGAAGCACAACGACCTGGATGATGTGGGCAGGGATACTTATCACCACACCATGTTTGAAATGTTGGGGAACTGGTCTTTCGGCGACTATTTCAAAAAAGAGGCTATTGCTTTTGCCTGGGAATTATTAACGGAAGTTTACGGAATTCCGAAAGAAAATCTGTACGTGACGATTTTTGAAGGGGACGCTTCCGAAAACCTGGAAAGGGATCAGGATGCGTATGATTTCTGGAAATCCCATATTTCCGAAGACCGGATCATCAACGGGAACAAAAAAGACAACTTCTGGGAGATGGGTGAAAGCGGGCCCTGCGGGCCTTGCTCAGAGATCCATGTTGATTTAAGAAGTGCAGAAGAAAAAGCCAAAGTTTCAGGGCTTACTCTTGTGAATAATGACCATCCGCAGGTAGTGGAAGTATGGAACCTGGTTTTCATGGAATTCAACCGAAAAGCAGACCGGTCTCTGGAAAAACTTCCTGCGCAGCATGTGGATACCGGGATGGGCTTCGAGCGTCTTTGCATGGCACTCCAGGGAAAATCTTCCAACTACGATACCGATGTCTTCACTCCTTTAATTGCCAAAGTGGAAGAACTTTCCGGTAAAAAATACACCGGTGTTCTGGAAGATGAAAAAGATATTGCCATCCGTGTGGTGGTAGACCATATCCGGGCCGTGGCTTTTGCGATTGCAGACGGGCAGCTTCCTTCCAGCGGAGGAGCCGGCTACGTAATCCGCAGAATCCTGAGAAGGGGAATTTCCTATTCCTACCGGTTCCTGGAAATGAAAGAACCGTTCCTGTTTCAATTGGTATCGGTGCTTCAGAATCAGATGGGTAAATTCTTCCCTGAACTTGAAAAGCAGGGCACACTGGTAACGGAAGTGATTAAGAGTGAAGAAGAATCTTTCCTAAAAACCATTGAGAACGGATTGGTCAGGGTTGAAAAACTGATTCAGCAGACGATTGCCGGTCAGCAGAAAGTACTTCCTACAGACGAGGTTTTTGAATTGTTTGATACCTACGGATTTCCGGATGATTTAACCAGAATTATTGCTGAAGAGAAAGGACTGACCATTGATGAAGACGGCTTTCAAGCAAAGAAAAAAGAACAACAGGACCGTTCCAGAGGCGATTCTGCCCAGAAAGTTTACGACTGGGTTACGCTGGAAGAAAGAGATGAAAATTTTGTAGGCTATGATAAATTTGAATCGGAAACCTATATTACAAGATACCGGAAAATAGAAAACAAGGACGGAGAATTTTATCAGGTGGTTCTAAGCGAATCGCCCTTCTACCCGCAGGGCGGTGGCCAGGTTGGTGACAAAGGCGTCCTTGAAAATGCGACGGAAAGCTTTGAAGTGCTACAGACCGAAAAAGAAAACGGACTGATCATTTCTCTGATCAACGGTCTCCCGAAGGATGCCGGCGCACTTTTCTACGCTAAGGTGAATACTACGGACAGAAAAAATTCCCAGGCCAACCACTCGGTAACCCACCTGCTGCACGAAGCATTGAGAGACGTTTTGGGAACCCACGTTGAGCAGAAAGGTTCTTATGTAGGTCCCGATTACCTTCGTTTCGACTTCTCGCATTTCAATAAAATGACGGAAGAGGAACTGGCATTGGTGGAAAACAAAGTGAATGCAAAAATTAAGGAGAGCATCGCCTTACAGGAGTTCAGGAATATCCCGATCCAGGAAGCCTTGGATAAAGGAGCGATGGCCCTGTTCGGCGAGAAATACGGCGACAGTGTAAGAATGATCCAGTTCGGAAGCTCTAAGGAACTTTGCGGAGGGACTCACGTAAAAAATACCATCGAAATCGGCCATTTCAAAATCGTTTCTGAAAGTTCTGCCGCAGCAGGAATCAGGAGGATTGAAGCCATTTCGGGAGATCAGTCTGAAGAATATTTTAAAAATTTAGAAAAGCAGGTTTCCGAGCTTGCCCAATTGCTTAAATCAAAGGATATTGTTCGCTCCATCGAAAAGCTGATCGAAGAGAATGCTTCGCTGAAATCTGAAGTGGACGCCCTGAAAAAGGAAAAGGCAAAAGGTGAAATTGGCGACTGGAAAGGGGCTTACGAGCAAAAAGGCGATAAACTGCTTCTGGTAAAAAGAACCTCTCTGGATGCAGCTTCGGTAAAAGATATCGTTTTCCAGCTGAAGAGAGAAATCCCAACTTCCATCACGGTGATCCTGTCCGACGCAGACGGAAAACCGATGATTACCGTTGGTGTTTCAGATGATCTGGCGGGAATTTACCAGGCGGGAGCACTTATTAAAGAATTAGCCAAAGAAATCCAGGGCGGCGGCGGCGGAAACCCGGGCTTTGCCACAGCCGGAGGAAAAAACCTTGATGGGCTGGAAAATGCGTATCAGAAAGCATTGAATCTTTAATCGAATGATAACACAATTTACAGATTTTGCAATAATTTGTTAAAACTTTATAAAAATCCCGTTCAATTATTGAATGGGATTTTTTATTGACAATAAATCTTGTCTTGTCACTTCAAACGGATTTTAAAAAATCGTGTTTAGAAATTTACGTAAAACCTGATCATCTGGAAGTTTCTCATATAATTTTTTCTCCGCTACGCTGCAAAAAAACATTAGAACAGACGGAACCGTTGTCTAAAATACGCGAAAAATTTTCACGTATTTTTTATTATAACTCCACTTTGGAACGATTCATGATTAATGAAAAAAAGAACAGATTTATTTTATTTCAAATGCAATATATTACGGGGATATAAATCCATAATATGATCTATACCAAAAATATATAACGGAAATAACATAAAAAACATAATTTCATTATAAACATTACACTTACACATATTAATACAACTAAAAAAATTAACATTATGAAACCGACACATTTTATTTCAAAAATCCAGATGGCCGTACTAACTTTAATGATGAACTTTGCGGTAGTATGGGCAAACGCACAGGAAAAGGCAGCAGACTTAAAAGTAGATGTTGATATGAATAAAGGGGGCAGTTCAGATGGTTTAATGTCTAATCCTATTTTATGGGTTGCAGTAGCACTGATCCTTATCCTGATCGTTGCTTTGGCAGCAAGAGGAAACGGAAGCAGCAGAGCTTAAAAACAGGTAGGTTATACGAAAAGAGGATATCTTTATCCTGATAAAATTAAATTAAAAAAAGGCTGTCTAAATAATTGGGCAGCCTTAAATTTTGCTTTTTGCTCGGAATTTACAGTACAGAAAACCTGTTCGTCTTAATTCCCATCAGGCTTATCGGCAAATAGATCCTGATGTTTTTAACAAAAGATTATATTTTTTACTGTGGTTTTGTAACCTTCTTATCAATAGTTTTGTCTTCTCTATAAAGTAAACTAATGACAAAACGCTTAACTCCCTTTTTTTTATTTTTTACGGTATTATTTTTCGGGCAGCACCAGCTGAAGGTTTTCAGTAAAGCTGATAAAAAGCCCGTTTACAACGCAGCGGTATACTGCGAGGATGAACTTCTCGGAAAAACCGACCTCAACGGAGTTTTATCTTTTAAAACAAAATGCAGGAAGGTGGAAATCCTGGCCAGTAATTTTCAGGACGTAACGGCCGACGTCAGGAAATCGATGGAAGTGACGATGCAGCCTTTATCCGAAAAAATGGGCACCATTGATAAAGTGGTTATCCAGGATAAAAGCGATCCGAAAGCCCTGAGAATTCTGGATGAACTGAACAAGAGAGCCAAAGAAAATTCACCCAAATCCCTGGATTCTTACAATTTTAAGTCCTATACCAAATTTTCGATCGATGTGGACAAAGATTCGGTGGATATCTATAAAAACTTTCTGGCAGTAAGAAAAGATTCGCTTTCCAAAGTGGATAAAAAAGAAGTAAAGCAGACCAAAAAAGATGAAAAGGATTCTCTGACGGCGGAAGATTTCATCCAGGCTTCGGCGGAAGGCCAGATGTTTCTCTGGGAAAAAGCGGCTGAATATAAATATTCCAAAAGCTTCGGCGAAAAAACCAATATCATTGACAACCGGATGTCGGGTTTCAAAAATCCGATCTATGAAGTCCTGGCGATCAACATTTCCAACCTGGACCGGATCCCGCGACAACTGCGGCCGGAAAACAGGAAGCTTTTTAATTTTTACCTGTCGGATACCCTGCAGTTGGACGGAAGAAAGACCTACGTCATCAAATTCAAGGAAATCACCGATAAGAAAAAGCAGAACCCGAGAAAATTCAACGGCAAAATCTATGTGGATTCCGAAACCTATGCTTTAAAAAAGTTTGAAAGCAGCAGCAAAAAGAAAAACGAAGGGGAAATTGTTTCCGTCTGGAAACCCGTCGGCGGAAAGTGGTTCCTGGATTACGAAGATATGAGGGTAAAGATGGGAGACCAGAGTTTTGATACCTCCAAAAAAGACAGCCTGAAACCGGGCCAGAAAGAGAAATACAACCAGAAAAGTTTCGGCAATTACCTGTATGTGAAAAACCGATTTTTCGATTTTGAGCTGAATAAAGAACAGAAGGCGTCCGACTTTAAAGGGTATTCGCTGGAAGTGAAAAACTCCGACGGAAGCCTTTTAAACCAATATAGAACAGACAGCCTCACGGCCAGGGAACGTGCCACCTATACCAAAATCGACAGCTTTGTGCAGAAGCATGATTTTGAAAAGAAATTGAATACCCTGACCCAACTGTTGAGAGGAAACCTGCGGTATAAAATCATTGATTTCGATATTACCAAACTTTTCAACTATGATGAATACCAGGGAGTCCGGCTGGGACTGGGTGTCAAGCTGAATGAAAAATTCAGCAAAACCTTTTCACCGGACGGGTATTTCGGATACGGATTCAAAGACCATCGCTGGAAATACGGCCTGGGTCTGGATATAAAATTATCACAGAAAAGGACATCCGTATTCCGGGTTGAATACCTCGACGATGTTTTTGCGGCAGGCAGGTTCAGCAATGCGATGTGGGATATGATGATGAAAATTCCGGACCTCAATCTTGACCTTCATAACGCCACCTTTTACAGAAACCAGAAATGGGGTGCTTCATTCCTTTACGATATTTCCAATTCTTTAAGCATGAAGATTGCACTGAATAAAGAAAAACAGCAGGCCCTTTTCGATTACCATTACAAAGACCTCGGAAATGCTTTCGATAATACCAGTGCAACCCTCTCCCTGAAATTCTCTCCGAATGATAAAAACATCATGACGCCAAGCGGAAAATATACCTACGAAAAAGGCTATCCGCAGATCTTCATGAATTACGAGCAGGGATTCCGGACATTAGGAGGAAACCTGGAATATCATCGGCTGGACGCTTTGATCATCCATCAGTTCAGGTCAAAACTGGGATATACCAACATAAAGCTTTTCGGAGGCCTTTCTTCCGGAGAAGCACCGGTCTGGAAAAACTTTGGGATTGCCGGACAAAGGGATCTGAATGCCGACAAATGGACTTCCGCCATCAGCACACCTTCCAATCTGGGATTTGCCACCATGCCGGCCGGAACTTTCTTTGCCGATAAATTTGTTGCTTTCAGAGTGTCGCAATATCTTCCTTTCCGGTTCAAGACTTTAGGACAACGATATTCCAACATCGAGCTTGAATACCAGGCGGCCATCGGAAATATGAAAAACAGCCAGGACCACCGGTTTCACTTCCAGGTGCTGGATCATTATTACCAGGAAGCCGGGATCATGTGGAACCGCTTTTTGGGAAGCCGCTACAGCGTAGGGCTTTCTTACCGATTGGGCTATTATCAGACCTCAGAATTTAAAGATAATTTCGGGATTAAAGTGAAGCTCAACTTACTGAACTAAACTGATCCTTGATTGATGATCCATCATTATTTCGACAGAGCGGACTTGTAGTCCGCTTTTTTTTGTTTGTTACAATGGATTTTGAATGGGTTTTTACGCTTTGAATTTTCCATAGAAGGCACGAATTTTCAAGGATGATTACAGATATTTAAGTGGATATAATAGTTTCCGATAAATACCCTATTTGTCTATTCCGTAGGGATCTAAACCTAGTATTAGAGAACCGTCTGGAAAGATACTTTGCGGTAATTTTTTAAACCACGGATTAGCACAGATTTTCACAGATGGTTGCGCATATTTCGATAGGGTAAAACTTTTTGATAAACCCATGTTTGTCCATCCCGTAGGAATCTAAACGTAGTATTAGAGAACCGTCCGGAAAGATGCTTTGGGGTGATTTTTTAACCGCAGATTGGCCCATATTTTCACAGATGGTTGCGCATATTTTAATGTTACCCTCTCCCTTTGTCAATCCCGTAGGGATCTAAACGTAGTATTAGAGAACCGTCCGGAAAGATACTTTGCGGTAATTTTTTAAACCACGGATTGGCACAGATTTTCACGGATGATAGCGCATATTCGATAGGGTAAAACTTTTGATAAACCCATGTTTGTCCATCCTGTAGGAATCTAAACGTAGTATTAGAGAACCGTCCGGAAAGATGCTTTGGGGTAATTTTTTAACCGCAGATTGGCCCATATTTTCACGGATGATTGCGCATATTTTAATGTTACCCTCTCCCTTTGTCCATCCCGTAGGGATCTAAACCTAGTATTAGAGAATCGCGTTGAAAATCCGATTTACAGGCTGCCGGTATTATTTTGACTGATTCTAATTATTGAAACTGCCGTAACATTCCGTTACTTTTCATAAGAAAAATTTAATTTCCCTGCCACAGCCCTTAAAATTCAGTTCATATCGGAACCCTAGTTTTGCAGCATCGAAATAAAGCAATTATGAAAATCCACAAAACGATGGGGGTGCTGTTTTTAGCAGCGGCACTTTTCCAGAACTGTAATGATGAAACAACCGAGAGTCCTGAAAATCCGGTAAACCAGAACATCAAAATCGAGAACTTCTCTAAAGAACCGGCTTTTGCGTATGGCATGACCGGCTTTGAAAACCTGAACATCACCACTTTACTTTCAAGTTCCGATGTACTGGCCGGAAGCCCGGGCTTCGTGTTTGCCGGACAGCCGGACGGAATGGGGATCATGAAAGATCCGAATTCGGAAGGATACCTGATGATCACCAATCATGAAATCACAAAATCCGTTTCAAGAGTTTATTTAGATAAAACCTTCAAGCCGGTAAAAGGAGAATACATCCTGAACGGGATCGGAGGGATGACCAGACTCTGTTCCGCAACTTTGGCCACGGTTGCCGAGCATGGTTTCAGTGCTTTCCTTACTGCCGGGGAATCCGGAGAAGAAAGTATGGTGCATGCGATTAACCCTTTGGCAGCAGCGGCTCAGGCTGCAGACCAGTCGAGGGTAAAGCCGGCTTTGGGAAAAGCATCGATGGAAAATGCCGTGCCGCTTCCTAAAGATATTTCCAATGGGAAAACCTACATCATGATCGGTGAAGATCAGTCGTTCAGCTCTTCCCACCAGTCTGCAGGACAGCTGATCATGTATGTTTCCGATACTCAGGGCGACTTAAACAACGGTAAATTGTATGCTTTAAAAAGAACCAACAACAATTACACGGAGACCAACATGACGAAAGGAAGCCAGTATGATGTAGAATTCGTGGAAATCTCCAATGCCAAGAACCTTACCGGCGCACAGATCAACCAGAAAAATATAGACAACAACGCGATTCGTTTTTCAAGGGTTGAAGATGTGGATTACCGGAAAGGAGCCGGAAAAGGAAGAGAAATCTACTTTACCGCTACCGGAGAATCTTCAGACGGCGTGAATCCGAAAGCAGGACTTACCATGTGGGGAAGAGTCTACAAACTGGTCCTGAACGAAAGCAATATGCTTACCGGAAAGCTTGAAGTCGTGGCTGAAGGAGATTCGAGCCCGGGAAGCAACCTGATCAACCCGGACAACCTGTGTGTAACGGAAAATTATGTCTACATTCAGGAAGACGGGGATTCCTACTACCCTGCTGCGACCCACGATTCTTATATCTGGCAGCTGAACATCAGCACAAAGCAGTACAAGCCGTGGCTGAACATGAAGCACAACAGAAACGATGCAGCATGGCAGACTGCCTACAACCAGTCGGGACAGCTGACGAAGTGGGGATCATGGGAATACGGTGCGATGATCGACATCTCAGACATCATCGGAGTTCCTAATACTTTTGCGGTAAACATCCACTCCCACACCTGGCAGAAAGACGGCTTTGCCAATGCAGACGGTGCCGGGGTAAACACCAACAAAGAAGGCGGACAGACCCTGATCATCAGAAACGTTCAAAAATAAATTACTATCATTCTTAATAGGGTATCAGTAGGAGAAATTCTGCTGATACTTTTTCATATCCTATGAAAATCATTCTTAAATATCCTTTCGCTGTTTTTCTTTTCATCGTTTTCATCGTATTTGGGGCTTTGCAGTGTACGCAGAACCAGCAGCCGCTGCAGGATGACCTTTCCGAAGTGAAAAAAGATCTTTTCAGAAACAATAACGACTTCCTGAACCGGACCAACGAACTGATGAAAATGGTATCCGGAAATCCGGACCAGGCATCGCTTCAGAGAAAATTTGAGGAACTCAGGACTACCTATAAAAAAATGGAATGGGCCGTCGAGTATTTCCTTCCGCAGACCGCGCGCTTCATCAACGGGCCTGCCCTTCCCGAAATCGAAATGCAGGAACACACGGAGATCGAACCCGAAGGCTTACAGGTTCTTGAAGAACTGCTCTACCCTTATAATCCGGCCAACAAAGAGGAAGTGATCCGCATGCTTAAAAACCTGACCAATAAAAGCAATTCCATTAAAGTCAACTTCCAGGCCATTACCATTTCCAGAGATCAGGTATTCGATGCCCTAAGACAGGAAGTATTCCGGATTTCCAGCCTTGGGATTGCCGGTTTCGATACTCCCGTTTCAGGAACTTTTTTAAAGGAAATCCCCTATGCCTTACATGCCGTAAAAACCACCCTTCAGCAGATCGCTACGGAAAAATCAAACCAAAAAGCCCTTTCCGGAATCAGTACGGAAATCGATGCTGCTACCGCTTATCTGAAAAAGAACACGGATAAAAACACATTCGATTATATCAATTTTATCCCGGAGCATCTGAATGCCATCACATCGCTGATGATTGATTTCCAGAAGCAGGAAGATATTCCGGCTATTGAAGTTACTTCGGCACTCAACAAAAACGTGAGGACTTTCTACTCCGGAAATGCATTCAACCCCAATGCATTTGTTCCCGGAAAGCAATTTGAAATGTCTCCTGAAAAGGTAAAGCTGGGGAAACAGCTTTTTAACGATAATATTTTATCCGATAATAATTCCCGAAGCTGTGCTACCTGCCACATCGCGGAAAAAGCTTTTACCGACGGACGGGAAAAATCCATGTCGCTTACCGATTCGCCTTTACAGCGGAATACGCCTTCACTGAGCTATTCGGCTTTCCAGCACGGCCAGTTCTGGGATATGCGGAAGGACGACCTGGAAGGGCAGAGTTCCGCCGTGATTACCAACAGGGAAGAAATGCACGGCGACCTCAGCAAAATTATTGCGAAGATCAACGCCAATCCGGAGTACCACACGGCATTTGCAACGATTTATAAAGGAAAAAATGCCGAAATCTGGCAACTGCAGAATGTACTGGCCAGCTACATCCGTTCCCTGGCATCATTCAACTCGGATTTCGACGGGTATATGAGAGGGAATAAAAAGGCGATGACCGACAGCCAGAAAAAAGGGTTCAACCTGTTTATGGGAAAAGCGCAGTGTGCCATCTGCCATTTCCTGCCGCTGTTCAACGGGACGGTTCCGCCGAATTATACGAAAACGGAGCAGGAAGTTTTGGGGATTGCTGAAAACTCTGCCAACAAAAAGGCGGATCGCGATCCGGGAAGAGGAAAGTTCCACGAAACGGTGGCCTTTTTACAGCATTCCTTTAAAACCCCTACCCTTCGGAATATTGCTAAAACGGCTCCTTACATGCACAATGGCGGTTACAAGACGCTGAAGGAAGTAATGGAATTTTACAACAGAGGCGGCGGAAAAGGCTTCGGCCTGAAAGCAGATAACCAGACGCTTTCCGATGCCCCGCTGAATCTTTCGGAAAAGGAAATGTCCGACATCATCGATTTTCTGAACGCACTCAACGATTATTAACAACAGTCCCGGAAATCCCGGGATTTTTTGTAAGAAAAAACGCAGTCCTGAACGGCCGGCCATCATTAAATACCGATTAATTTTCTTGCATACCGAATTCGTATTCAGCCGTTTACTTAAAAAAAAATAATAAAGCTTAGGTTATTGAATTAAGATTTAAACAAAAACTCCCTCAAAACAGCATGACGAATATTCAGTCTGACTAAAAAAATCTCTGATCATATTCTTTACAACAGAAACTTACGGCATCCGGCTTTCTTCTTCCTGCCTGTAAGTCCAATTTTTATTTCGAGTGCATGGTATATAAGCACCATCGGCTTTGTGAAACCGGTAAATCATTATTGAATTTCCCAATCCCGGTGACTTCGTGTTCCAAGTAAGGTTGCTGATCGTCAATTAATTCTTCTTAAATATAAATTTTGTTAACAGATTAAAACCGGGCGGCAAAAACTTTTCTGTGCGGAGAAATATTATTAATTTTGACTGGTTTTTCTATGAAAAGGATTTTATTGTTTTTTAGTCTTTTACTCTGGGGTTTTGGTTTCTCACAATCGAAAGTCACCGCCATTGAAGGCGTCGTTATTGAAGACAAGAGCGATCCGAGAGCATTGGAAATCCTGAAGAAAGTCAATCAGATGTTCCGGGAAAATTCCCCGAAGACCTTGGACTCCTACTCTTATAAATCATATGAGAAAATTTCCCTGGATATCGACGAAGACAGCATTTCGCAGTACAACAAATTTTTCGAGGAAACCGGGATGTTCAGGGATAAACGCAGAAAAGATTCACTGAACAACATTTCGGCAAGAAAAATATTTTCCAAAAGCAAGCTGTTTCTTTGGGAAAGGGCCCAGGAATTTCTTTATTCCAAACAATACGGTGAAAAAATCAATATCCTGGACAACCGGATCTCCGGACTGAAACAGCCGATTTATGAAATGATTGCCCTTCAGCAGAGCAACCGGGATAAGATTCCCGATCAGCTGAAACAGGAAAACCGCGGACTGTACCGGTTCTTTCTTACGGATACCCTTGAAATGGACGGCCGGAAAAACTTTGTTATCCGCTTCAGGGAAGTCAACTTCAAAAACCCGGATAAAAAGCGGAAATACAACGGGGCCATTTATGTGGATACCGAAACCTACGGCGTTAAAAAAATCGAGAACTTCAGCAAGAATAAAAACGACGGCATTATTACCAGTACCTGGATTTTCTTCCACAACAAATGGTTCCTGGCCCACGAAACCGTAAAGCTGAAAATGAGCAATATGAAACTGGAAGAGGAAGATCCACGGCATCCCGATGATCAACCGGACCGCCAGAAAATACAGACCTTCGGGACCTATGCGTTTCTGACATCCCGTTATTTCGACTATCAGTCGCCCGCCGAAAACAGTCCTGCAGATTTCAAGGGCTATACCTTTTCAGTAAAAAACATCCGGGGAAATACCCTGGAGCGTTACCGGACCGATCCGCTGACGGAACGGGAGAAAAATACCTATAAAACCATCGACAGCCTGGGCCGCAGATACAATATCGACAATAAGGCACAGATCCTGAGCGGTTTACTGAATGGGCAAATCCGGGTAGGGGTGGTAGATTTTGCGGTCGATGAAATTGTCAATTATAATTTGTATGAAGGTTTCAGGGTTGGCCTGAAAGCCAAGGTTAATGAAAATTTCAGCCCTTATTTTTCCCCGGATTATACCTTTGCTTACGGTTTTAAAGACGATAAATGGAAATACAGGATCGGGCTCGACATGAAAACGACCCTCGAAAAAGACTCTTATTTCCGGGTGGAATATTATGATGATGTAACCGCTTCAGGGGAATTTTACCGCAGGCTGTGGAATTTTAAGATGCGTATGGCCAATTACGGAAACAACCTGAACAACGACCGGTATTACCATTACAGAGGAGCATCCGTATCTTACCTGAATGATATAACCAATGGCCTTACGTTGGTTTTTGCCGCACGCAGGAACCTTGAGGAAGCCCTGTTCGACTATTCTTTCCGGGGAAGAGGTTCTTCGTTTGAGAATTTCAACACCCTGTTTACCCTGAAATATTCCCCGAACTCTACCAATATCATGACCCCGCAGGGAAAATCCTTGATCGACCAGAAATATCCGGAGCTTTATTTCAATTATGAACAAAGTTATAAAATGTTCGGCGGAGATTTAAGCTATGCCCGGTTCGATGCCCTTTTCGTCCACAATTTCAAAACCATGCTGGGAACAACAGGATTCAGGCTTTACGGCGGAATGGTTTTCGGAGGGGCCCCGATCTGGAAGAACTTTACCATGAACGGACTGGCTTCGCCGAGAAGGGATTTTAATTTTAACCTTACCTCATTCCTCGGCTTTGCAACGCTGGAAGGCGGAAAGTATTATAACGACCGGTTTATAGCCTATTATTTCACGCACAAGCTGCCCTGGTACTTTAAAAGTTTCGGACAGAACATTTCGAGCTTCGATTTTGTCCTGCGCGGAACCATCGGGGATATGGACAAAGCAGAATACCACCAGTTCAGGTTCCGTCCATTAAACCACCTGTACCAGGAAGTCGGCCTGGAATGGAACAATTTCCTTTCAACGTACTTCAATCTGGGATTGTTCTATCGGGTCGGTTATTACACCACCCGCAACTTCAAGCAGAACTTTGCCATCCAGTTCAAATTAAAACTGTTGGAATTTTAAATTAACAAATAAAATAACGAACAATGCAGAAAATCGAAATAAAAGCAGACCAGTTTTTTGAATTGCTGAAATTGAAAGACACCTCGATGTGGGAAATTTTCGCCCAGATGATCGACGGAAACGAAAAGGAAATCATCTTCCTGGATCATGAGGATAAGATCCTTTTCAACTACATCCTGCCTTCCAACACGGAAAAACTGGAAGAAGACCGGGCCGAATTTTCAAAGCAGTTTGCAGATAAGCTGGCGAATTTGAATTAAGATGAAGAGTTATTAGTTGTTAGTTGTTAGTTGTTAGAAGTTAAAAGTTGCAGATAGATAATTTTCTAAATTGATCTAAAAAAAAACTGCTCAATTGTAATATCAGACAAGTCTCGGCTCATAATTTATAATTCATTTCAGAAATTCCTCTACTGTTTTCTTTGCTTCGGCAACATCGTGGACCCTCAGGATTTTTGCGCCTTGTTGCAGAACTTTCAGGTGAAGCTTCTGTGTTTCCTCATTAATCTCTGACGGGGATTTTCCGAGTGGCTTGTAGATAAATGATTTCCTGGAGATTCCGATCAGCAGGGGAAATTTCCTGAAACCAAAATACTGCACTTCATCAATCATTTTCATCTGGTCCTCCACGGTTTTGCCGAATCCGAATCCGGGATCCAGGATAATATCCTGAACGCCTTTAGCCAGCAGTTCGGCCGTTTTTCCGGAGAAATACCGGTTGATGGAAACGGTGATGTCTTCAAACTTTATTTTATCATGCATGGTTTCATAATACGGGTTTACATGCATCAGGATGTATGGCAGTTTTGTTTCCGCGGCAGTTTCAAACATCCGGTCGTCGTACTGCCCTCCCGAAATATCGTTGATCAGATCAATCCCTTCGTTGAATCCGAATTTTACCGTTTCGGAATAAAAGGTATCCAGGGAAATTAAAACTTCGGGAAATTCTTTTTTTATTAATGAAATCATATCTCCGATCCGGCTTATTTCTTCACCGCTGGTGAGAAATTGTGCATGCGGCCGTGTCGACTGGGGTCCGATATCAATGATTTCCGCACCTTCTTTCAGCATTTTTCCGGCCTGTGCAAGAGCGGCTTTTTCATTGTTGAATTTTCCGCCGTCGGAAAAAGAATCCGGGGTCAGGTTGAGGATTCCCATGATTTTCGGGGCGGACAAATCCACCAGTTTTCCGTTGCAGTTTAAGGTGTATGATTGATGATCTTGCATTCAGCAAAAATACGATTTCCGCTTCCTGCATCCAACATCCGGCTAAAAAACTAAGCGCTAATTTCCGCTACCTAAAACCTAATTCGTATATTTGGAAGATTAAGAAAATTTATGTCAGAAACTTCAGTACAGTTCGGGAAAATTATTAGTCAGTGCCGCGAATTATTCAGCAAAAAATTACAGGATTACGGGGCAGCATGGAGGGTTTTGAGGCCGAGTTCGATCACTGACCAGATTTACATCAAAGTAAACAGGATCCGTACCCTGCAGATGACCGATAAAAAAATGGTGGATGAAAGTGAGGAAGATGAATTCATCGCCATTGTCAACTACTCAATTATCGGACTGATCCAGCTTGAAAAAGGCTTTTCTAATGATTTTAACGAAAATAAGGAAGAGATCATGCAGCTGTACGACCGTTATGCCACGGAAGCCCGACAGCTGATGGAGCGCAAAAACCACGATTACGGCGAGGCCTGGAGGGATATGCGGATTTCATCGATCACCGATCTTATTTACCAGAAAGTATTAAGAACGAAACAGATTGAAGATAACCAGGGTGTAACAATTGTTTCGGAAGGCCTGGATGCCAATTATTTCGATATGCTGAATTACGCGGTTTTCTGCCTGATTAAGTTTTCTGAAAAAGCAAACCCCGTAGAATAAAAAACAATCTGTTATGCTCAAAGGTTTATTACGTTTCGTTATCGCCGTCATTTTCATCCTTTCAGGTTTTGTAAAGGCGGTGGATCTGGTAGGTTTTTCCTTCAAGATGGAAGAATATTTCTCTCCTACCGTTTTTGATATGCCATTTTTTGAAAAATTCGCCCTTCCGCTGTCGATTGTCGTGGTGGTATTGGAACTGCTCCTCGGCTTTATGCTGCTGGTGAAATTAAAGCTTAAATTCACCCTTTCCGCTTTAATTGCGCTTTGTGTTTTCTTCGGCTTCCTGACGTTTTATTCGGCGTATTATAATGTGGTAACGGATTGCGGATGTTTCGGGGATGCCATTAAGTTTACCCCGTGGCAGAGCTTCATCAAAGATGTGGTGCTGCTGATTGGCCTGATCATCGTATTTATCCTGTACGGAAAAGATTTTAAAAAGAAAGATGCCTACAGCTACAATGCTAAAAAAGAAACCGGAAATAAATTCAAATATATCCTGCTGGGCGTTTTTACCGTAGCCATGATCATTGTCGGTGCACACGGAATTGTTCATGAACCGCTGATCGATTTCCGCGATTATAAAATCGGAACCGACCTGAAAGCGGAAAAAGCAAAAATCAATAAAAACCCTTCGGAATACAAAACCTTCTATTCCCTGAAAAATGCAAAGACCGGAGAAACGGTGAAAGTAAACCAAGACGATTACATCAAAGAAACAAAATACTGGGCGGAAGGTTCTCCGTGGAAAATCGAAGAAGGAAAAAATGAATCTGTCCTGATTAAAGAAGGCTATAAATCGGAAATCGTTAAATTCAAAATCGAAGATCCGAACGGGCAGGAACTTACAGAAGAAATCATCAATGCTCCGAAAGCGGTGCTGGTTTTCTCCTATCATCCGCAATCGGTTTCCCCGGAACTTTTGAAACAGCTTGAAGCAAAGGTGAAAACCCAGGGTACCTCCGTGGTGTATGGCGTTTCCACCCTTCCGAATACCTTTAAAACCATTAAAAATGCCATGATGGACGGCACCGCCATTAAAACCATTGCCCGCAGCAATCCATTCGTCCTGATCCTGGAAAACGGAAAGATTGTCGACAAACAACCGGCAAAAGACTATTTGAAATAATGGGTTAGGTGAATGGTGAATTTTGCTTTGCAAGTGAATTTTTAAAAAGTGAATCTTGAATCAAAAATAAAATTGACCATTGACACGAAGTAATTGACCATTCACCATAATCAGAGTGAATCTTGCTTTGCAAGTGAATTTTAAAAAGTGAATGTTGAGTCAAAAATAAAATTGACCATTGACACGA
>CAJYRQ010000059.1 GCA_913777465.1 uncultured Chryseobacterium sp. | reverse complement strand
AAGGGTCTGAACCAGCACCGATAGAACCTGGAGCTCTAAGTCTGTTGTGCTGACCATGAGTTGCCTGCATTACACCTCCAAATCCGTGTCTTTTAACAACACCCTGGAAGCCTTTACCTTTTGAAGTACCTGTTACGTCTACGAATTCTCCTTCGTTGAACAGATCTACTTTTACTTCTTCTCCTACTTTTACTTCATCAACGAATTCTCTGTAGAATTCTACTAATTTAGCTTTAGGAGCAGAACCAGCCTTTTTGAAATGGCCAGCTAACGCTTTACCAACGTTCTTCTCACTCTTGTCATCGAAACCTAACTGAACTGACTTATAACCGTCTTTTTCAATGGTTCTGACCTGTAAAACCGAGCACGGACCAGCTTGGATAACTGTACAAGGAATGTTTTTTCCTTCTTCGTTAAACAAAGATGTCATACCGATTTTTTTACCAATAATACCTGACATTGTTTATATTATAATAAAATTTATCCTTTATTTATCATCATTTCCAGGAAGTTTGAAGTAATTTCTACGTTTGATATAGGCATACTACGCCCCTAAAATGAGTTTGCAAATTTATGAATAATTTTATAACTGACAAATATTTGCAACAAAATATTTTGATTTTTAATGATTTACAGCAAAACAGAAATTATCGGATCGATTTCTTTGCCCGGCAGCTGATAAATTTTCATTTTACACAACAAATTACCTCGTACGGTTAACACGCAGTGCTAAATAAAGTCTGTTATAAATTATTAACTTCTGATTATTAAAAAAGTCTCTTGTATCGGGCGACTTCATATTCTGTAACTTATAAAGCTATGGCTTCAATTCAATAGGATTGTTCCTTTTCTTTATCTTCTCCTTAACTTTGGCTTCTGCAGAAGGATCCAGCTTAAACCCGCTCTTGGAAATCTCTGCGACCAGATTCTCCTGGGAATTCTTAAGAGCTTTGTAAAAATCTGCTTTAGAGACTTTTTTCCCGTTGGACCTTTTTTCCGAAATCCACAAGGCAGGCTTATCGGCCAGATTTTTATAACTTAACAATTCAAATTTATACTGCTTTCCGGAATCTTCCATTTCCACAATAAGCCCCGGCAGCCCGTAAAATTTATACGGCCCGTCTGAAACCGGAATATCATTGGTAAACCACGCTTTATACTCACGCCCGGCATAAGAAAGAAGCGCAGCCTGGCATTTCAGGTTGCCGATGCTTTTTTTCTCTTCGGTAATTTTCCATTTGAATTCAGGATGTTCTTCATAAACAAAATCGTTCCTTATAATCTTATCGTAAAACAACACCTGTTTCTTTGCAGGATCTTTTATGATCCGGTACGTGAAATTGGTTTTGGGAATAGCGGTAAGATCAAGCATGGAGATGCGGGTATTTAATCCGTTGGTCATTTCAGCCGTTACGGAATCTCTTTTATAAGAATTCAGGCTCATAAATTGGGATTTTTCCTTACCGCGTTCCAGGATAAAATATTCTTCACCCATGTTTGCCTTATCCAGAGAATCTTTCTGATGCGTCAGTAAATAAATATACCTTGATTCTACCTGATCCAGATCCACCGTTTTTTGTCCGTATAGATTAACGGCCATAAAAAAGAACAGCAGTACTGCTCCGATGCTTTTATTCATATTTCTCTTTTTTAAAAGGCAAAAGAGGACCTAAATCCTCTTCTACCACTAATTTAATTAACATTTAAAAGTTGATGCCCGATTAATTACCGCAGTAAACATCATCTGCCGCCAGAACAACATCGATGATATCCCCCAATGTTTCACCGCAGGCTACTCCGCTGACACCGCAGGATAAAGTTACATCCACACACCCGTAAGCCTTCGCTTCAACAGGAGCCTTTTGTTCTTCCGGTAAATTTTCTGTTTCTGTTGCAATCGTGTTTGCACTCATGGTTCCGGCAACTGCGAACGCTGCCATGAAGATTAATTTTTTCATGATACTAATTTTTTTGAATTTGATTTCACTAAAGTATGAATAATTATCAATACGAACAAAATAATTTTCAATATTTATTAAATAATCATAAATTATCAGAAATAAAAATTAGATTTATTTGAAATAAAATCACTGGTAACAACAATTATTATCATTAATTATAAATTTAATTTTAAGATAATAATTGAAGTTTATGACATATAATCATATTCATCTTCAGGAGACACTCATTAATACTGATTGACCAAAGACTGAACAGGACTTGCCTATCCTGATTGAATTTCAATTATCTCATGGTTTTATAAGTATTTTAAAACTTAATCTCTGTGATTTACGGTGTAATTTTTGCTTAAGAGTTTTTACTTTTGAGGAAATAAAAAAGAGAAAAGACTGCTACCATGCCTACTGCAGATAGGAGTACTTTTGCTTCGGCGTTTCCTGATAAAAAACATTGACCATACCTTATCAGAAATCATTGAAAAGGATCATTCATAATAAAGCAACGATAAACCCCTGATGAAAATTTTACGTTTTCTTTTCATTCTGCTTCTTGCTGTTTCATGTAGCAAACATCAGCTACATCCTTATACTTTCTATTACTGGAAAACCGATCTTTCCCTTGACCGGACAGAAAAAGATGTTCTGCAAAAAGCTTCTCTTCCTTTTCTCTACACCCGGTTTTTCGATGTGGATAAAACGGATGGAAAATTTCAGCCGGTCGGGGTGATTACCAAAGACAAAAGCTTCATCACCGGTAGGCAGATTATTCCGACGGTTTTTATCACCAACCGGACCTTCGTGAACATTACAATTCAGGAAACCCGGTTCCTGGCTGAAAGCATCCACGCGTTGATTCGGAAAAAAGCTTCGGAGTATCATTTGAAGACAGGAAATGAAATTCAGGTCGACTGCGACTGGACGGCCGGCACCCGAGACGATTATTTTAAATTTTTAAATGAGCTAAAAAAGATTTCGGGAAAATCCGTTACCTGCACGCTACGGCTGCACCAGGTGAAAGATAAAAGCCTGATGGGTATTCCCCCGGTTAATAAAGTTTACCTGATGTGCTACTCCACTTCTTCCCCACTGGAAAACTCCGGTAAGAATTCAATCTTGGATGTGAATATCCTGAAAAACTACCTTTCAAAAATTGAAGATTACCCGGTTAAAAACATGGCAGTTGCACTACCTATTTATTCATGGGGCATTGTCACGAACCATCTGGGTAAGCACCGGCTGATTAATGCCCTATCACAGAAAGACCTGGAAAACCCCTCCTTCAAAAAAATTTCCGTTACGGAAGCCGAAGTCCTGAAAGACGGATTCTATTTCGGCCACTACCTGAACAAAGGGTTCAGGATTAAAGTAGAAGAAATTTCAGATGAACAGCTCCGGAACGTAGTCGGTTTCCTGGAGAAAAAAATAAAGCCATTCGATCTTATTTATTATCAATTAGACCGTAAATTTGTTACAGGACAGCGGTTTGATTTTTAAATAATATAATATTTAAATAAGCCACCGGTCTTCAAATAAACCTATCAGAATTACAAACTAAAAACACCATCTTAAATGAAAAAGTACTTGCTTTCATTTGCGGCTCTTTCGCTTTTCTACTCCGAATCCCGCGCCTGCGCCTGGTCGGATCCGGATTATGAATATTTCAACCTTTTTACGCAAAGCATTATCCGCGACAAATCCTATCTTCCGTTTTTACACAGCTATTCTACCAGGTTCTATTCGGATTTCAAGCCTTCCCAGATTCCGGATGACAACATCTATACCTGGAAGAAATTCTTCAATAACCAACTGAATTACGCGGAAACGGATTATCTGGTGAATAAAATGAGCATCAATGATCTGAACGCCCTTAAAAAAGGAAATCCAACCCACCCGTTACTGGTAAAGCTTGGTGCCGGTTTTTATCCGAAATACCGCGAGGCAGTGGATTACTTGATCGAGGCCAAGTACCTTGAGCCGTATATGAAGATCAATTACGTTGAAACGCCCGATTCCTTTTATTACAGGGAGAATGAAGGCGGTATGAATGCAACCGATCTGGATTACGGCAAAACGGTTGCAGTCCTGACCTCTCTTTACAATGCGGCAACCAATCCTGAAATCAAGCAGCGGTACGGTTATCAGCTGGTACGCTTCAATCATTACACCAGAAATTACGATGCAGCGGTTCAGGCATTCACGAAATATGTGGAACCGATCCGGTTAAGAGGATCCGCCTATTTTATGGCTCTGGATCAACTGGCGGGTGCCCAGCGCGGCTTCGACCTGAAGAGTGATGCCAACTGGAACTTTTTCCAGGTATTCATGAACAGCAAGAGCCGGAAGGAATCTGCTTTTGTATCCATGAAGCTTTCGGACACTGCTTCTTTTAATAATATCCTGAAAAGAGCAGGAACCAATCAGGAGAAAAACATGGCTTATTTCCTCTTGGGCTACGAAGATTTCAACAACCCGATCCCGACGATGGAGAAAATGTTTGAGATCGATCCGGATTCGGAGATCCTTAAAGTGATGGCGGTACGGAGCATCAATGAACTGGAGCGCAGCTATCTTCCGATTTATTATTATCAGGATGCTGACGGCAACGCTTCCGCCCAAACCACCGCTTTAGGTAAAACACAGGACCAGGCAAAAGCGGCAGCTGAGGAACCGAAAAAAGAAGAGCTTTCTTTCTGGCAGAAAATTGTCCGGTTTTTCAAAAATCTTTTCAGCAGCAAAAAAGATAAAAGCTCAACAGAGAGCAAAGCCGACCAGAGCGATGATGAACTGCTGGACAACCCGAACCGGATTCCGGTGTTCAGCAAAAACAATTACTGGTATGATGATAAAACCAAGGATTTCCTGGATGACCTGGAAAAATTCACCAATAAAGCCAAAGAAAAATCAAAGGATGAGTACTGGCAGATTGCCGATGCTTACCTGAAATTTTTAAAGAAAGACTATACAGCCAGCACTGAGATTTTAAACGATATTACCACGACCAATCCGGAATACCAGGAGCAGATCAGAAGAATGAAGATCCTGAACGACATCGTTTCGCAGCCAAAGATCGATGCGGCATATGAAGATCATTTAATGAACGATTATTCGGAGTATTTTACCGATCGGCCGGAAGTAAAAAAAGACAGTACGGAAACGGCGGATGATTACTACGGTGAAGTACCTTCTACCAAAGACTTTTTAAAGGATGTTCTGGCCAACCGTTATTTCCTTCAGGGAGAAGACGGGAAATCATTCCTGATGAACAATAAGCTTTCGGATCTCCAGTACAATCCGAATTCAAGCCTTGTGAAAAGTGTGGAAGATTTCTACAGAAAACCCAATAAGACGAAGTTTGAAGAACAGATCATTGCTAAAAACATTGATGATGTAGGAAATATTGATGCCTTTTTCGCGGTGATCTATGGAGACCGTGCCATGCGCCAGGCAGATTTTGAAAAGGCAAAATCGTATTATACGAAAGCCCAAGGCTTCAAAGGGATCCCGAGAACGGAATGGAACAATGAAGCAAACAGAGTAACCCCGCTTCAGTATCCGGCCAGCGCGTATAATGGATTTGCCAATATTTCAGACCTGGTCTTCGGGCACAATGTGTGGGAAAGCTTCCAGAGTACCCCTGAGGAAAGTATGAAAAAAGAGGATTATTCCCAATTCCCTTTTATTAAACCTTCCATGAATAAACTTGAGCTGGCGGATGCTTTGCTTCAGCTTAAAAGAACAGGATCCGGAAAAGATGAGAAGGCAGCCAGCGCCAACCAGCTGATCGGAAACCTTCTGTACAATACTTCGATCCTGGGCTATTACCGTCAGCTTTTTGTGATGGATATCGATAATACGAACGGCGGAAAATATGATTTCTGGAGCACGGAACGTAAAAACCCGTACCAGTATTATTATAAAAACTTCCCGGACCGAACGTATATCGAACCGGATAATTTTGATCTTGTGATCGGCTATTATAAAAAAGCCTTCGACCTTTCCACAGACCGGGAACAGAAAGCAAGAGTCCTCTTCCAGATGGCCAGTGCAGAACAGGGCAAGTATTACCAGTACGAAGCAAAACATCCTTCCGCAATTGATTATTCGGATCCGAAATACAGTGAGAAAAGCGATGCTTACCAGAAGCAGCTGGATCAGATCAAGAACCAGAAGTACAGAACCAACTTCGCATTACTGAAAAGCCAGTATGCCGATACGGAAACGGCAAAAGACCTGATGGGAAGCTGCTCTTATCTTGGTTATTTTATGAGGTAAACAAAAAAGGAATCGTTACGATTCCTTTTTTTGTTCCTGTTCCTGAAGCCATTCCTCATGGCGCTTTCTGAACATTTCATCCTTATGATCCTGATTCTGCTGGGCGGCGTCGATGGAATGGGAAG
This sequence comes from uncultured Chryseobacterium sp., assembly GCA_913777465.1. GTDB lineage: Bacteria > Bacteroidota > Bacteroidia > Flavobacteriales > Weeksellaceae > Chryseobacterium. The sequence goes on along the minus strand of CAJYRQ010000059.1, from coordinate 2,675 downwards.
CATGGATGTCTTCATCTTCTTCCGCGAAATCCGCCAGCTTTTCATAATAGCAATGCAGCTGGTCGAGCTCTTTTTCGGTCAGGTCTTCAATATCTACAATTCTGTTGCTGGCTTTTTCATTGGCCGCGATGAGTTCGTTCAGTTTAATCTGTATCGCTTTGGAATCTTTATTCTGCGCTTTCTGGATCAGGAAAACCATCAGGAAAGTGATGATGGTGGTTCCGGTATTGATAACCAGCTGCCAGTCTTCCGAGTATTTAAAAACAGGCCCTGAAGCAGCCCAGATAACAACAATGAGAGTAGCTCCTATAAATGCGTAAGAACTTCCTGTAAATTTGGATGCCCAATCTGAAAATTTTTCGAAAATACTTTTATCTGACTTAGCCATTTCTTTAATTTTAAATAAGGTAGGGATATCAAAAACTCCGCCGAAACGACAGAGTTTTCAGGTTTAAGCCAATTGGTGCTGTGGTTAGTATTTAATGGCTTTATCCAGCTCAATCGGATTGTTGTTTTTCTTAATGTTTTTCTGCATCATATCCGACAATTCCTTCAGCTGCTCCGGTCTTTTGACTTCAATTCCCATCACCATAAAATGGGCATCCGGATTGGTGTTGTTTTTATAATGTTCTTTGAATTCGCGGAGGGGATCGTTGTAATTGTCGAGCATCATTTTCCGCACTCTGGCTTCGTTGATTTTTACGGGTTTCTGGCCACCGAGATTTTCAAGGATGCTTAAGGTCTCATAGGTCTTAGGCAATTTATAGCTTTTCACCAAGGAAAATTTAAAGTTGTCTTTATCATCATAAATCTCAAAGATCATCCCGGGCAGCCCTCTGAATTTGTAAGGACCTTCGCTTAACGCAATATCTTTCGTAAACCATGCCGTCCAGTTTCTGCTTCCGTATCGGGCAGTAGCTTTTTGTACATTGTATCCGCCGATGGTTTTTGTCTCATCGGTCAGGTTCCAGGTTATCTTATCGTCGGTGTCGACAATAAACATATTCTGGATCATGATGTAATTGGAATTTACCGTAGAATTTCTTTTGCGGATCAGCGCGGGTGTATCGTCCCAGATCACATTGTTTTCTCCTCTTGTTTTATTGATAGAATCTGTAACAACAAAATCGTAATTGTAAAATTTCACTTCTTCCGGATTGACATCGAGCACCATGCTTACTTTTCTCTTCTCTGCGGAAGCGGAATCCATCCTGAAATGGTATTCATAAATAAAACGGTGGGTCTGTGCGGTCATGCATAAGCTGAACAGAATCATTAGCAGCAGGAATTTTTTCATAGTATCATTTTTTTACAAAGATACACATTAAATAGAACCTTGCAATGCATAATACTAATTTTATTACTTTTTTATTTCAGGATAGTGCACTGCCTTATCCAGCTCAATTGGATTATTGTACTTTTTGATTCTCTGCTGTTCTTCAATGCCATATTGCCTGAGTTCTTCAGGCTTATAAATAATCCGGCCGTCATCAAGCCCCAGTTTGTTTTCTTCATTAATTTCAGTCTGCCCACTGTTTATAAATTTCAGCGGATCCCGGTAATGATTTAAAAGCATCGACTGGTATTTGGAATAAGGAATCTCAACACCCCGGCTTTTTGCGTTTTTATACATACTGTTAAGTTGGGTATCAGCAAAATTCTGTGATTTGTTTAGGGTAAAGTGATAATTCTTTTTATCATCATAAATTTCCACGATCATCCCGGGCAATCCGTGGAATTTGTAAGGACCTTCCGGAAAAGGGAATTCCTTCGAAAACCAGGCCGTCCAGCTCCTTCCTCCAAATCTGGCAGTTGCTTTTTGCAGTTGCAGAGAAGCGGAAACTTTGGTTTCTTTTTCTATTTTCCAGGTAATCTTGGGATGATCTTTCAGCTGGTAAATATCAAAACCCTGAAAGGTGAATAGCGTACATTGTCCGGTCTTCAAGTTCTTACTTAAAAGATCACTGAGCTTCCCGTCAAACATTCTCATGCCCGTAGCTTTTTCGATTGAATCATTCACAAAAAAAGACCTTTCGTAATAAAAGGTTTCCTCAGGATTGATATCTAAGTAATAGTTGGTTTTTCGCACATCTGCCGATGTAGAATCCGGCCGGTAGACCAGGTCATAAATAAAGCGGTGCGTTTGTGCATTTAGTGAGATACTGATCATGACAAAAAAAAGCAAAAGTCTTTTCATGGTAATAATTTTTACGAATATAGATATAAACCAATACTCAAAACAACAACAGGTTTAATTGAAAACTATAAAAAACAAAAATCCGCTCCTTTGCAGGAACGGATTTTTTATAATCATACAAAGTATGCAATTTATCACACTTTGATTTCAACGTCTACCCCTGAAGGAAGCTCTAATTTCATTAGGGCATCTACAGTTTTAGAAGAAGAAGAGTAGATATCCATCAGTCTTTTGTGAGCTGATAACTGGAACTGCTCTCTTGCTTTCTTGTTTACGTGCGGAGATCTCAATACAGTGAAGATTCTCTTGTTGGTAGGCAATGGAATCGGTCCGTTTACCACAGCACCGGTAGCCTTTACCGTTTTTACGATTTTCTCTGCAGATTTATCTACCAGGTTGTAATCGTAAGATTTAAGTTTTATTCTGATTCTTTGTGACATTTTAATCTAATTTAATATTAACCTTTAGCCTTAGCGAT
>CAJYRQ010000058.1 GCA_913777465.1 uncultured Chryseobacterium sp. | reverse complement strand
ACAGGCGGGCAGCTGGCCAGGACCACCTGCAACTGGCAGGAGAAGACCGTCTGGGTTTCCTGCAGCGAAGGGCTCCACGACGGATCCAACTTCCACCAGTGCTATTTTGTAAACCATCCTTCGGAAGGCACCCCGCCCAGAGCTTATACGGTAGAAGAGTATGTATGCCTTCTGGAAACCGACCAGGGCCCCGGCGGTATGGATTCAGGCGGCGGAGGTGGAGGAAGCAGCGGCAGCGGAGGCGGTGGGGGAGACACTCCTTCCAACCCTCCCTGCAACGGGACAGGGATACTCACCCAGCCCCAGCAGCCCGGCATAACGGATGCTGACGGATGCTCGGGAATTCCGACCCAGCCGAATCTGCCCGATCCCCGTAATAACCCTTGTACAAAAGCTCAAATTCCTGTAAACAATATTAATACACTTCTACATGATTCTAATATTTCCAGTGAAGTAAATGCCCTGGAAAATTATGCAGCTACTAATCATTATGAATATGGAGCATCAATTATCAATACTGGAAATAGTAATGTAGCCCAAACTCCCTATACTAATAATGACCCAAATAATCCAGAACATGTAAATATTACTATTCCTCCGGTTGGGAACTATGTTGCAAGTGTACATACACATCCAAACCATGGAGCAGCTCCTCCTTCTGCTAAAGATTTGTATACAACTTTAGAAAGTGCAAGAGATTACCCTTCATACCAAGGTTCATTTGTCTTTAGTTACAATGGCTCTAAATATGCATTTGTAGTAAATGACAGAGCAAAGGCAAAAGCTTTTTTATTGGCTTTTCCGTTTGCTAATAATACGACTAATGAAGGAAGAATATTTAATGAGAATTCGCAAGTCGGAAGAGATTTTTTGGAGATTTATAAACATTATACGGAAGGAAGATTATCATCATATTCTGGAGTTGGGCAAATCGATGGGCTGGAATCTGCATACACCATGATATTTGAAAAATATGATATCGGAATAACTTTAGCAAAAACAGATAACCTTGGTAATCTTAAACCACTACGTTCTATAAAGTTTACTCATACGGTTACTGCATCAGGAGGAAAACAAATTATAGGATATAAAGCTATAGAATGTCCTTAATCAATTAATATCATCAATTATGAAAACAAAACTTATCATACTTCTAGGATTTTTATCTTTTAATTCTGTTATGGCACAAATACCGGATGATCCCATGACAATTGGGGAATATCCCACATTTTATACTCAAACTATAAATAAACTCAATAATATCATTCCTAATAAAACTACTTATTATGGGCAGCCGCTTTCTGTATTTTTACAGGCACTGAATCAAAATAATATTATTGTTAAAGAATATGAGCCTGGTCCCTTCAACAGTGCAAAATTACTTCAGTTAAGCTTTCTTTGGAATAGTGAAATAAGGACTGGAAGATACAATAATAATTATGTTGAGCCTTACATAAATATTTACTTTCAACAGCCTTTTAATTTCCAAGATGCAACCGTTATATTCAATAACAATTACTATGCTCACTGGAATTCTGCCGCTGAGAACTTTTATAAAAATCTTATTATTGAAAAAATAGAATTCTGGTATGTAAAAGGTTTAACAGATAAAAGCAATGATCCTAAATAGGTATGCTATTGAAATCAAATTTAATTCATTCTTTAGGTATGAAAACGATAAAATTATTTTTATGTTTTTTTATAAATATTGCTATTTATATTTCCTGTTCAACAATAAATAAAAAGGATGTTTTTTACCTTTCGTCCGGAATAGAAAAGATCAAAATTTTTCCTGCTACTGAAAGAGATTCGGCAAAAATTGATGCCATAGATTCAGCAGGGAAGAAATTTTCTGAAAAATGCAGGCGGGAGCATTTAACCTGTATTGACGATACCGGTATAATGACCTTACATGCAGAATTTCCAAACGGGATTTATAATTTTAGGGTGGTATTGTTCAATCATTTCAATGCACCACGGAATGGAACAGCCGGTGAAAATCGCATCCGGGTGACAATAGGAACACAGAATAACCTGGAAAAAGTAGAGGTTTTAAAATATACCGATAAGGATACGAAAAAAGCAATCGAAAATGTTTTTAAGCTGAAAGAGCTTAATATCTGGAAATCAGCCAAAATCTATGGCATTCCCGTAAAAGAACAGTTTGAAATAAGCATTTTTATAGAAGCAAAAAAATAAATATAAAATCCGGCTCACCCATCGAGCCGGATTTTTTTCTTTTACAAATAACACAAATTCCCTAAATTAGCCCAACACAAAAAAACACCCATGACGGAAAAATTACTCCAATACCTTTGGAACTATAAAGTATTCAGCCGTTTCGATTTTAAAACAATGGCGGGTGATCCGGTGGAAATCCTGGACTTCGGCAAATGGAATACCGATGCCGGACCTGACTTTTTAGCCGGAAAAATCAAGATTAATGGCGTTGTTTTCGCAGGAAATATCGAACTTCATGTCCGGTCTTCCGACTGGATTTTCCACAATCATTCTGTTGATCCCAATTACCATAACATTATTCTTCATGTGGTCTTTCAGCATGATATTGAAATTCCAGAGCTTGTTGAGAAAAATATTCCCACACTTGAGCTGAAGGACCATATTGATCCATCGGTTTTCGGGAAATATGAAAAACTGATCAGCGGCACGCAGTTTATTCCATGCGAACATATTTTGAATCCCGGTAAGATTCCGGTACATTTCCACGAAGGAAATATTCTTAAAAAGCTGGAAGAAAAAGCGTTGGAGTTGGAACAAAATTTAATTCAGTTTAAAAATAATTTTGAAGCGGTTTTGTTTCACAGCCTGGCTTATTCTTTTGGACTAAAGGTAAATGCCTTTATATTCAGGCAGATGGCGGAAAGCATTGATTTTACCGTTATCAATAAAGTAAGGCAGAACCGGACCCAGCTGGAAGCCCTGTTTTTCGGGATTTCAGACTGGCTGGGAGATCCCGGAGATGAGCAGACGAAAATATGGAAACGTGAATTTGATTTTATTACAGCCAAGTTTACCATTTCCGATCTGAGATTCCGTCCTAAATTTTCACGGCTGCGTCCCCCGAATTTTCCAACCCTGCGCCTGTCTCAGCTTGCAGGATTATACCATCAGCATCAGAACCTCTTCTCAAAAATCATACAGATAAAAAAGACGGAAGATCTGTTTGATCTGCTGAAAGATGTAAAAGCTTCGGCCTATTGGGATAACCATTTTACTTTCGGAAAAGTGTCGAAGACCGAGCATTCTAAAATTCTTTCGAGGGATTTTATGGAATTGGTCATCCTGAATACGATCCTGCCAATGAAATATACCTATCACAAATACCACCGTGAAGATATTGCCGATGAAATCATCAACTTTTACAGCCATATTCCTGCTGAAAAAAATTCGGTAACGGATGGATGGAAAGCTTTGGGCGTACCATGCCGGAATGCCCTGGAAAGCCAGAGCCTGATTTATCATTTTAAAAATTCCTGCGAAGAAAAAAATTGCTTAAATTGCAGTATTGGATTTAAACTTTTAAAAGAACCTTCACATGCTAGATAATATCCGCCACAAGATGGAAAGAGAATGGTTTGGTGTCCTTACCAGAACAGGTGCCAAGTTGGGCATTCCGGTATCCAAGCTGCGTGTATTTTTCATTTACTCCACATTCGCAACGGCAGGTTTCTTCTTTTTAATTTATCTGGGGCTGGCCTTTACCCTTTGGGTGAAAGACATTTTCATCACCAGAAGGCCCAATGTTTTTGATTTATAATTATGGAATTTTTACAGATTACCTCCGCTGAAGATTACAGGGTTCAGGAGATTTTTGATGCGTACTGCAAAACGTTTCCTGAAAATGAAAGACGGGACTGGAACAAGTTGTGCCCGCTTTTTTCGCATCCTAAAGTAAAGATCATTTCGGTACTGCATGATGCTCAGAATATCGGTTACCTGATGGTCTGGGAACTGAGCAGCTTTGCCTTTGTGGAACATTTTGAGGTTTTTGAAAATTTCAGAAACCAGAAGCTGGGATCTGCCATTACCGGATATCTTTTTGAGAATTATCCGCGGATCATTCTCGAAATCGAACACGGCCATTTAAATGAGGACACCCAGCGGCGCTTCTCTTTTTACCGCAAAAACGGCTTCACCCTGATTGACGAAATGTATGTTCAGCCAAGCTACGGCCAGGGAAAAGACCCTATAGAACTGTGGCTGCTGGCCAACTACATTCCGGAAAACCTGAAGGAAGTAAAAGACGAAATATATGATATCGTCTATCATTAATATCAACCGGAGCCTGATCGCTCCGGTTTTATTTTTCCGTTTCGGATTCTTTCAGTCTTCTAAGGAAAATAGGAAAAGCATCTTCCATTCTCGACAGCGCCCCCGTTAGATTTTTAGCCCTTACGAAAGTTCTGGACTGAGGTTTACTGACAAAAGCAAATTCAATAAACTCGGATATTCTTTCAACAGGAATCCCTTCTTTGGTAAAATATTCATCTTCGACCCGCGCCCTGATCCATGCAATGTCTTCCTGAAGATCATCGTACCGGTATTGGCGCTTCATTCTTCGTGCATCACCGCTAACGAGATCATACAGTCCCTGTACGTTCAGATTCCCCAAAAGTATCGGGATCAGAACCTGCTTTACATCAGCCGGGGCTTCCCGCATTTTGCCCACCGGCTGCGGAAGGCCTACCGCATCTTCTACAATCTGCGACCGGTCAGCTTTGGCCACGGCCTTGGAATCTTTGGCAAGATCTCCGGTAATTTTCGCGACCTTTACTTCTTCAATTTCCCGGGCAACGCGGGTAAGACGGATGTTCAGCTCTTTATTGAGTCCGTACAGAGCCTTTATAGATGATCTTTCAAAACCGTTTCTTATAAACCTGATTTCGTCATCAGGAGAATGAATTTCAATAGAAAAAGCACCGTCGTCGGCAGTATATATTTTCCGGTCGGTAGCCATGTTCATTACCGTTACTGCCGGCAAAGCGATTCCGTCTTCATCGGTAATCCTGCCCGAAATCTTCTGTTGGGAAAATACCGGAATGAAAAATAAAAGCAATAAAACAGAAACCCAGGTTTTCATCAGTATCATTTTTGGGTTTGCGGTGCTCTGTACGATGAGATCCTTACCAATACCGCCCGTTGAAACCTCATCAGGTCGGCATCGCTGCAAAAACCGTATTTCAGGATATTTCTCCTCTCGAAACCTCCGGCCAGAACATAATAGATGAAATGCTGGATAAAGGTTTTATCGATTTTCAGATCGGTAAAATATTTTTCCCCCAAAGCATAGGCAAGGTAATTCGCAAAATCGAGATCATCCCATTTGTCTTTCACTTTTCCGATGGAAAAGCCCTGTCCTTTCGGCTGTACAAATTCTCCCGGCCTTGCCGCCATAATCCTTGGATCCGACTTCTGGGACATATAAACGGCCAGATCACTCTTTAATTTTTCCACTTTTTTCGGAGCGTTCAGGTTTTTGGAATCGATTTTAAGATCACCCGTCAGGTTTTTTTTGATTTCCACTTCAGCAATAAGCTCCGCAGCCCTTACCAAAGTTACATTAATGGAAGAACTGATGTTTTCGCGGGTGACTTTTTTATTGATTCTCTCATAACCGGTTTTTATAAAACGGAGCTCATCCCCTGCCCGTCCTGAGATCATGAAATGCCCGTCGCGGTTGCTTAAAACCCGTTCATCAGTCCTTATATTAAGCACTGTAACATCAGACAGTTCATGATTATCCTCAGAGGTAATTTTCCCGAAGATGTAATCCTGGGCACTGATGTTGATGAAAAAAACGGTAAATAAAATAAAGAATAGTTTAATTTTCACGGACAGTTTTTTATTGAACAAAACTAAAGTTATTTTCAGACTAAACCATAAGTTTAACCACAGTTAACGCGTTTTGGGATTTCTTTTAGAATTTTATTTTTAAAACTGTTAAATACAGAAGTAGAATTGTTAAAATTTAATCTAAAATTAGCTAACTTGCAGTTTGAATTCCACTTAGTTTTATGCAAAATTCTTACACGGTAATTAATGCTTCGGCAGGTTCCGGGAAAACCTATGCCCTGGTTCAGAGGCTCCTGATGATCTGCCTCCGGTATCCTAATCAACAGCAATCGATCAGGAACATCCTTGCATTGACTTTCACCAATAAGGCAGCCAATGAGATGAAGGAAAGGATCCTGACCTGGCTCGGCAATTTCTCTGCCGGTCATTATGCCGAAAACATGGATCTGAAAAATATCCAGAAAGCATTTGAGGCAGAGGGCATAAAAATAACCATTGATGATCTTCATCAGCGGGCAAAAAAAATGCTGGATTATGTGCTCCACAACTACTCTACCCTGAATATCGGAACGATCGACCGTTTCAACTCACGGCTGGTTAGAAGCTTTTCTTATGAACTGGGGCTGGCCAAGAATTTCAATCTCGAAATCGAAGCGGAGCCCTACCTGATTGAAGCCGTTGATAAAATGCTGGATCAGATCGGAGAAAATGAGGTGATCTCCAATTCATTTATGGATTATGTGGATTACAGCCTGGAGAATAATGAACGAATCAATCTAAATAAAAGCTTATACGGTTCAGCGAAAGAATTTGTGAAAGATATTCATTATGAACACCTTAAGAACAATAAAGATTTCGATAATACGAATTACGAAAATATAAAGAATACCCTCCGGAAAGAAATTGCTTTGAATAAAAAGCAGGCCATTGATCTTGCCACAAAATCAATCGGCCTATTCAAATCCAGAAATATCGAGATTGAAGATTTTGCTCAGGGAAAAAATGGTATCGGAGGATTTTTCACCAAGGTTCTGGACTTTTATCATCAGAAGAGGGCGGGATTTCCTTTTCCTACCACAGCGGAAGAATCGGTGTTGAACAATTACCGGAAAGGAGCTTCTTCAAAATCCAAGAACAAAGAGCCGGAGATTTTAGAAGTGCTGGACCAGCTGCTGGACAACCGGATGCAGCTGATTCTCCTGTATATTGAGACCCAGAAAAAAGAGAAAATCTTATCGGCCCTGCTTCCTTTGAAAGTGAATAAGGACATTCAGGACGAGTTGAAAAAGATTGAGGAAGAAAATGATCTCGTATTGCTTTCAAAATTCAATATTCTCATCAATGAAAATCTTAAGAATGAACCTTCGGCATTTATTTATGAGAAAGTAGGTTCGCAGTTCCAGCATTACTTTTTCGATGAGTTTCAGGATACTTCGGAGTTGCAATGGCAGAATTTCCTTCCGTTGAGAGACCATTCTATCTCTACGGAGAATACGTCTTTTACTTTGGTGGGTGATCCTAAACAGAGCATATACCGTTTCCGTGGCGGAGAAAGCAAACTGATGCTGGACATCATCAACAAAAAAGAAAGAACGCCTAAACAGGCGGATCTCCTGGTGTTGAAGGACAACTGGCGGAGTGCCAAAAATATCGTTCAGTTCAACAATGAACTTTACAAATACCACTCGGAATACCTGACGGAAGAGCACCGGAATATTTTCGGAACTGACGGCGAGCAGAATCCGAAATCTTCAATGGAAGGCCGTGTGAAAGTCAACCTTATTGAAAACCTTACAAACGAGGATTTCTATAACGATACTTCCGAAAGAATGCGGAAAGACATCCAGGAAATTCTGGATAACGGTTTCCGGTTTTCCGATATTACGATTCTCTGCCGCGGCAATTTTGATATTTTCAGCTATTCGCAGAAACTGGGAAACCTTAAAGTACGTTACCGCGGGGAAGAAACAAACATCAAAACCATTTCGGATAAAGGCCTTACCCTGGAACTTTCCAATACGCTGAAAGCCGTCATTGAATTCCTGAGATGGGAAATTAATCCCAAGAACAAACCGAACCTGATTATGATGATGTACTACCTGAACAAACTGGGCAGGATTCATATGGCAGATTTCACTTTGGAAATGAAAAAGATTCTGGAAATTGAAGGCCATGAAGAAGTACTGCAGTTTATCCGGGAAAACTATTCTTTAAAGCTGAGACAGGATAATTTCCCAAGGTTCAATTTGTATAATTTTATAGAATATTACATCAATGAATTTTCGGCAGAAAATAAGGAAACCGATTTCCTGCTGAATTTCCTCGAAATGCTTTTCAACTTTACCCAGAATGCCGGTGCAAGCATCAAGGAGTTTCTCAAATACTGGGACGAAGAGGCTTCGGCTTATACCATTCAGGCTTCGGAAAATATCGATGCCATCCAGATCATGACGATCCATAAAGCAAAAGGGCTGGAATTCCCGATTGTTTTTATCCCGATGATGAACAAAAACCGGGATGCCGAATTTACCAACTGGTTTGAAACGGCTTCCGACAATGCTTTAAGGTCAGTCAACATCAATCAGTTCAGTAAAAATCTTGAGGTCTATGATGAGGAGATTGAAATTTTCAATAAACAGAATGCCTATAAAAATATGGTGGACAGGCTTTGCCTGCAATATGTAGCGACCACCCGTCCTGTAGAACAGCTGTTTTTTTATATTCAGAAGGCCAACAAGACCTCAAACAATCTGGAGCTGCTGGATTTCCTTCAGTCTAAGAATCCTGAAGGCCTGGACGAATTCGACGTCTATGAAACCTATCCTGAAATGCTGAAAAAGTATTCGAAAGACAAAACCTCCCATTTTGAAACCAAAGATATCCCGGCTTTAAAAAACGTCAACGAAAAAAATACGTCGATTAAAATTGCCACCCCCTCAAAAAATTATCAGGTGCGGGTGGAAAAAGTAAGGATCGGGCTTTTTGTTCACGAGCTGCTGTCGCAGATCAATACCGCGAAAGACATCCGCAAAGTCTTGGAATGCTATGTTCTGGAAGGCCATATAACGATTGAAGAAAGCAAAGAAATTCACAAGAACCTGGAAGAGATTATCCTGGATAACGCTGAATTTTTTGATGAACAATGGGAAGTTATCAACGAAAAGGATATTATGATTACGGAAAACGGGGAAAGCCGGGTCTACCGTCCCGACCGTATCCTCAGAAATCAGGCAGGCTATATTATTGTTGATTTCAAAACGGGCGATCCATCTTCAAAGGATGAAAGGCAGATCGGAAATTATAAGAATATCCTGGAAAAGCTGGGACGGAAAGTCCTGAAAACACAGCTTATTTATTTATAAAAATGCTGTAAGTGAATTGATTTGTACGCCAACCTTATCTTTAAAAATTTAAGCATAATAAAAGTGGACTTTTCAAGTCCACTTTTTATTTTTATATCGAATTAATTAAGCCGTAGCATCCGGAGTGAAAACCCGCTGTGCCAGTTCCTGATCGAAAAGGTACAGGGCAGAAGGGTTGTCGCTGACCATTTTTATTTTGGTTACCAGCTGTGAAGCACTGGCCTCCTCTTCCACCTGCTCGTTGATGAACCACTGCAGGAAAGAAGTGGTGGCAAAATCGCCTTCGTCATTGGCATTTTTCACAATGTTGAAAATACTTTTGGTAACCACTTTTTCATGGGCCAGCGCTTTTTCAAAGATGTCGATGGCATTGGCAAACTCATGGGGTGGCTTTGGGATTTCGCCGATAATGATTTCCCCGCCTACATCATTTAAATAGTCAAACATCTTATCTGCATGCATCAGCTCTTCCTTGCTTTGTACTCTGAAATAATTGGCAATTCCGTCCAGGTCTTTTCCGGAAAACCACGCAGACATCGAAAGATAATACTGTGCCGCGTACTGTTCGTGGGCTATCTGTTCATTGATTAATCCTGCAATTTTTTCGCTTACCATAAGTCATAAATTTACTGCCAAAATTAGGGAATAAAACCCCGAAATCAAAGGTTTTAAATAAAATTAACGTGAATCTGAGGAAGAAAGTCAGGTTAATGGGCAGGAAGTGGGATGCTGGAGGCTGGAAGTTTTTCTGTCATAACAGTACTGTTAATAATTTAAGCTCTGGAGCCATTCATTATATTTCATAGCATAAACGGACCTCCTTTGAACGGCTTAGGATGACATTGATCATTCCTACTGATATTTATATTTGCTTTTACCTCAAACTCAAGTTAAATTCATATTGAATCCTGATTAAAATAACTAAAAAGAGCGGAATAAATTCCGCCCTTTCACACATTAAAAAAAACACAAATTATAAACTACTTAGTTTGCCTGCGGAGCCGTATTCATCGGCTTGTGCATTCTCGGCCCTCTTATTCCTTTTTCCTTCATTGCCATTCTTCTCTGTTCCATTTTTGCTTTCCGGTCAGCCTGCCATTTATCGTACTGCTGTGGTGTTAAAATCTGTTTCATTTCGGCATCCATCTGAGCCTTTTTGGCTTTCATCTGCTCCATTCTTGCCTGTCTTTCGCCTTTGTTTTTCTCAAACTCAGCTTTCATTTCCGCTTTTTTCCGATCCTGAAGCGCCCTGATTTTATCTACCTGGCCCTGGTTCAGGTCTAAATCCTTCTGCATCCGGGCCAGATGTTCCTGCTGCTTCTGCTGGAATTTTTCCTTCATTTCCGCTCTTTTGGCCTGTCTTTCCTGAGGAGTCGGAGCTGTTTGCTGAGCCATTGCAAAACTTCCCATTCCGATAAATGCTATCGCTAAAACTAATCTTTTCATATTCTTAAATCTTTAATTTTTTGTTTTATATCTTTTTGATTATATGTTAAATCAAAAGTTAAAACTAAAAATTCATAATTAATGTTAAATTTAAATATTAATTATTCAACCCTATTAAATAAAAAAAGAGCAGATCCTAGAATCTGCCCTCACACCACTTAAATATAATATATGAAATTTAATTTTTTGCAAATCCGTTCCGGAAGCCGCCGTTTCCCCTGCTTTCGCCACCTCCTCTGTTCGGCTGCTGGGGCTGGCTTTCACTTCTTCTGAAACCTCCGTCATTTCTGAAGCCGCCTCCGTTATTTTCCCGTCTCGGAGCTTCTTCCCTTCTGACTTCCCCTCCTCTGAAACCGCCGCCGCGATTACCTCCGCTGCTTTCAATTCTTTCGGTACGCTCTGTACGGAATCCTCCGTTGCCTCTAATTCCATCAGCTTTTATTCCTCCGTTATTGGCATTTCCTCTGAAGCCGCCGTTGTTTCTTATTCCCGGACTATCATTTCTGAAAACCGGATTTCTGTTTTCATTCTGGTTACGGAAGCCGCTGTTGCCATCTTTCACTCCACCTCTGAATCCGTTATTCGGCCGGTCGCTTCCTCTTACAATATTGAAGGTCGGGTTATCCGTTCTCCGGAACCTTGCCCGGTCTACCCTATAGATATTGATATTGACATTCCGGTATCGCGGCATCGGTCTGCAGATTGCTCCGTAGTGGGTTCTTCTGTAATTCTGGAAGTATACCACGGGGCTGTATCCTCTGTAATAATTGTTCTGGAATACCACAAAAACTCTGGGTCCCATAATTCTCTGCAATGCATAGAACCTGTCATAATACCATCGGTCCGGATTGTATCGGTAGAAATTGTTCCAGGTACTGAAATTCACATACAGGTTGTTCAATCTCATGATCTGGTCTACCTGCCAGCGGTTAAGCCTGTTCTGTGCGAAGAAGATATTCCAGTCGATATTAATGATGCTGTTCCTGTAATCATTATAATTGGTCGTATAATAATCCTGCGGATAATAGTCCTGCGGATAATCGTAATAATAATCATCAGGGAAATAATTCTGATCATCCTGATCACTGTAATATCCTCCGTCATTATCGTAATAGCCGTCATTATTCCAGCCATTGTTGGGATACTGTTGAGCAAACGACAATGTCGCAATACCCAAAGCAAAACCGATCAATATTTTTTTCATTTCTATAGTCGTTAATTGGTTAATATAACAGAATTCTGAATTCTATCTTTTTGATATAAATAAAAAAAAGAAGTTAAATCTTACGATAAAACTTCTTTTAATTTATTATTAACTATTTGATAATCAAATATTAAATTTACAATCTTCCGCTATCTTTCATCCAGTAGGCTATTTTAGCATTGAAATCGGGCTGATCTTTCAGGTCTTCCAGATTAAGGTGCATCCTGTACCTCCAGTAATGCGGAAATACAGCCGGATTGTTGATCCGTTCGTTATCCATTTTCGGATTCACCAGCTTCTGATCGGTAGCCAGAAATTCCTGGATCGGGAATATAGCCAGCATGGCATTGTTGTAAAGATGCTGCTTCATGATGATTTCCGCCAAATAGGTATCGAGCTCTTCGGGTGCTTTTCCATATTGCCCCAGCTGCTGATTGAAATATTGCTGCGTCAGGTCCGGATTTTCTTTCCACCATTGCCTTAAGGTAGAGCTGTCATGGGAAGATGCCGTTACTACGTTAAGGTATCCTGCATTTTTCGGATTATAGAAAGGGATATTGTCTGAAGGCATCCGCTGAACTTTTAAAGCTATGATGGCCAGCTCATCCATTACTTCCGGAACACAATCCGGCACAAGACCCAGATCTTCTCCGCAGATCAGCATTTTTGTGGCATTCAGGATGACAGGAAGTTTTTCCATGGCTTTTTCTTTCCACAGATGATCCTGCCTTTTGAAGAAATAATCGTTGTACAGATCGTATATGGCTTTCTTTTCCCAATCTGAAAGCTGATGATAGGAATCGGTATGGAATACGTTGAACCTCGGATGATAGACCACCTGTCCGTTTCGCTCTTCTACCAAAAACAGAACGTTGGCACAAAGGGAAATCAGCTGTTGCTCGATCGGACTGCCCGGATTTCTCTTAAAGAAATCGGATAATTTTCTCTGGGTATCGAATTCTTCTTTAAAGGAATAAGTTCCGTCATGATTGTTGCTGATAAATTCCAGGGCTTTTCCGTTATTCTCCCCGAAATAATTCCATAAAATCTGATCATTGATAAACGGCTTACAGTACCGGTCGAAATTAAACGGAATATGGCGCGCATTAAATTCGTCCAACGTAACCGGAACGGCAGGGTAAAAATAACCCAGAATTCCCTGGGTAGCGGAAACCGGCATTCTCCAGATCCTGAAAAAACCCAGAATATGGTCGATTCTCATGGCATCGAAATACTGTTCCAGGGCCTTGAACCTGTTTTTCCACCATTGGTAATCGTCTGCTTTCATAGCTTCCCAATTGTACGTCGGGAATTCCCAGTTCTGGCCAAGTTCCGTAAACTGGTCCGGCGGCGCTCCGGCCTGGAAATCCATCCCGAAAAGTTCAGGTTCCGTCCATGCTTCCACGGAATGCCTGTAGATCCCGATCGGCAAGTCTCCTTTTACGGAAATCCCTAAACCATGGGTGTAATCAATAGCTTCCTTCAATTGCTTATGAAGCTGGTACTGTACCCAGGCATGCAGCATGGAAGCGTCATAATCCTTACTTTTTGCCGTAAAGAAAGCGGATACTTTTCCGGCAATATATTTTTTGTGGGTTTTCCACTCGTTGAAATTCGGGGTTCTGTATTTATCCCTCAGCACGCAGAAAGCAGCATATGGGACCAGCCAGCTTTCATTGTCTTTGATGAATTTTTTGAAGTTCCGGTCTTTATAAATCTTTTCTTTATCTTCATGAAAGACAGCTTTCAGGTATTTCCATTTTCCCGAAATCATTTTTTCATAGTCGATGAGCTCCAGTGCATTCAGTTCTGCTTTCTCAGCCCGGTATTCTTCCAGGAGACTTTCCGGCAGCTTAAAATCCAGGTTTTCGAGAGAAATATACTGCGGATGCAAAGCATATACCGACACGGCAGCATACGGATAAGAATCCGTCCAGGAATAATTGGCGGTGGTATCATTGATCGGAAGGATCTGGATAATGCCGAGTCCTGTTTCATTCAACCAGTCTGCCAGTTTTTTAAGATCGGAAAATTCGCCGACCCCAAATCCGTCTTCCGTCCGGAGCGCGAAAATCGGAACCGCAACCCCGGCATCATGATACATCTGGTAAAGCTTAAACTTAAAATAATGATCGGAGACGATCTGCAGAACATCTTTCTGATGATTCGGTACAGCGAACCGGTTTTCGCCGCTTTCCACGTCCATCACTTTTCCTTCCGTACTGTTGTAAAGCGCATATTTGTACTGGATGGATTCGTTCTCCGGAATCTCAAGCGAAGTTTCCCAAACGCCAAAATCCGTCTGGGAAAGAGGAATTGCTTTATTGTAATCCCAGTTACCCAGTGAAGCCGTACTTCCAAGCAGAACAATCTTCCAGTCCTGATGATACAATGGGGCTTCTATCCTGAAAAAATGCGTATGTTTCTTCAGAACCGAAATTTTTTCGGGCTTAAATGTATTGAGCTTATTGTAAAGAATCTTATTGTTTAAATAGTTTTCCGGAAAATTTTTATTGTTCCATTCGTCGGAAATGACAAATTCTTTGTAGTTGTGCGGAAAATTCAGCCGGTGTGGAACAAACTCTTCCCGGAGTACTTCCCCCCGGTCGTCCACCAACCGGTACTGATAAGTAATGGACCTGGAGAAATAATCCACTTCACATTTCCACCATCCACTTTCCCCGTAAAACATAGGATGAATCTGTTGTACCGCACCTTCATCATTGATCACCAATTGCAGCTGCTCTCCGATTTTTGTGTTGTAACCTACATTAAAATATAGCTTCATTTATATTTTTTTTATAAAAATACGTTATAATACTGAAAAAGAAGTCTTCTGAATATCAAATATTCATTAAAAAAACCCTTCCAAAAAGGGTTGAAAAGGTTTTTTAATTTTTATCTGTACGCAAAGATTATTCCGAAACCAGAATTTTCTTGTTCAATAAAACTTTTCCTGAGTCGTCGGTTATATTGATGAGATAAGCTCCACTTACCAGGTTTTTAAGATAAACCTGCTGATTCAGGGAGCCATCTTTTACCGATAGGTTCTGCTTCATCACGTTTTTACCGGAAAGATCAAAGACATTCAGCCTGATGTTTCCTTTTACGGATTTGTCGTTTACGTTTATATTAATCATATGATTTTCTACTCTTGTAGGATAGATATCAAGATTGGCGAAAACTGTATTTGAAACCGCTTTGTCATTTGCGAAATATTTACTGGCCAGATCATAAATATGCAGATTATGTTCGCCTTCCATAGGTTTTGCCTGTAGAGTATGTATATCTACTTCGTACAAAGGAGCTCCTTTAGCGCTGGCAATCACCACCTTTCCTTTTGAATTTACTGCAGAACCGTTCACGGAATAATTATCGGGAATCCCGGAGATTTTTCCGACAAATTTTGCCTTCAATTCCTTTGTTGAAACTTTGAATACATTTCCCGAAGCCGAAAAGATGTAGAAATTGTTATCTGCGTCGGCAATCATATCCCCGCCAAATCCGGTTTCGACGGTTGTAAAAGAATTTTTGCCGTTAGACGCATCGTCTTTGATGATCCCCAGGTCGTTTACCACATATTGGCTACCCCTTTTGCTGATCTGCAGAAACTGAGTGCCTGCATTATTAACGGCATAAATATTTCCGTCATAGCCGGTGGCCATCCTTGTAAAATGCGAATTGATGTCGCAGGATGTTACTCTTGCCGTATTGTTTTCCACCAAAGTAATTTCTTTTGTCCCGGCATTTAAAACATAGATGTTTGAAGAAAACATCGGCATGTATACCAGGTTGTTGTTGTAAGGATCATAAGCCAGCGTTGCCATATTTACAGCCTGGGCATTGTTAAATGTATTTTTATCTTCAGCAACCGAGCCGTTCCGGCTTTGGGAAAGCACAGTTGACGGCGAATCCGACGTAAAGATTTTTTCACCCGAAACTGCACGGGTTCCGTCAATAGCCCGGAAATCACTGAATACGATATTCGGGGTGTCTTTTCCGACCAAAGCAAAGAAATCCTGCTGCGCAAACGCATTTGCTCCGGTAAATAAAAGGAATAAAGGTAGTAAATGTTTTTTCATAGTATTTAAATTAATGTTTAATCATTTTAGTATGACTAAGTTACATAATTTTAGAATTGATTGAGAAAAAATTTTGAGGTTGAGGCAAAGACTGATGTTCGGATGTTATATAACGTGATAGGCTGGAAGAAGGATGCTGGATGCTGGAAGTTTCTGACTCACCAAAGTGAATGCTGCTCTTTTACATAAATAAACAATTGAAAACAAAATAAACACAGTTGATTTGGAATTATATAATACTTCCGAAGTTTAATCATAAAAAAACTCCCACAAAACGTTGTGAGAGTTTATATCTGAATATTTTTTATTTAATTCAAGACGTATGAAGTTCCGTCTCTTCCGTCTTTCAGCTCGATGCCTTCTGCAAGCAGTTTATCACGAATCTGGTCGGACAGCTCGAAATTCTTCGATTTCCTGGCCTGGTTTCTGAGCTCGATCAAAACTTTCAGCGTCTGATCAAGTTTTTCATTGTTGTTTTCTTCAATGGTCTGAAGTCCTAGTACGTCAAAAATCAAAGCATTCAGCGTAGATTTCAGATCCTCTAAATCTTTAGTCGAAATGGTTTCTTTGCCGTCATTTAAAGCAAAAATGTATTTTACCACTTCAAACAGATGCGCGATCAATACCGGAGAATTGAAGTCATCCGTTAATGCATCGTAAGCTTTATTTTTCCATTCCTCCAAACTGAAACCGGATTGTTTTTCGTCATTCGGAACGATTGAGTTCAGTACTTTTACCGCTTCCATTAATCTGATAAACCCTTTCTCACTGGCCAGCATCGCATCATTGGAAATATCCAGCACGCTGCGGTAATGCGCCTGCAGGAAGCAGAAACGCACGATTGACGGATGGAAAGGCTTTTCAAAGAAATCATTTTCACCGGTTACGAGCTGCATCGGCAGGATGTAGTTTCCGGTAGATTTGCTCATCCTCTGGGAGTTCATCGTCAGCATATTGGCGTGCATCCAGTAATTTACCGGAGCGGCACCATTGCAGGCTTTTCCCTGTGCGATTTCGCATTCGTGGTGCGGAAATTTCAGGTCCATTCCACCGCCATGAATATCAAACGTCTCGCCCAGGTATTTTGTACTCATTGCCGTACATTCCAGGTGCCATCCCGGAAACCCTTCACCCCAAGGCGAATTCCAGCGCATGATGTGTGCCGGGGAAGCTTTTTTCCAAAGGGCGAAATCCTGAGGGTTCTTCTTTTCCCCCTGTCCGTCCAAGTCGCGGGTATTGGCAAAGAGTTCTTCAATATTTCTTTTGGACAGTTCTCCGTAGTTTAATCCTCTTTTATTGTATTCCAACACATCGAAATAAACCGATCCGTTGCTTTCATAGGCAAATCCCTTTTCAATTAATTTTTGGGTCAGTTCGATCTGCTCTACAATGTGGCCGGTTGCCGTAGGTTCGATGTTCGGCGGCAGCAGGTTGAAAAGATCCAGGACTTTATGAAAATCGACGGTGTATTTCTGTACGATTTCCATCGGTTCCAGTTTTTCCAGACGGGTCTGCTTAACGAAACGGTCGTTGTTTACATCACCGTCATCGGTAAGGTGTCCGGCATCGGTAATGTTTCGTACATACCGTACTTTATAGCCCAGGTGCATAAGGCTTCTGTAAATAAAATCGAAGGAAAGGAACGTCCTTACATTTCCCAAGTGCACATTGCTGTAAACGGTAGGTCCGCAAACGTACATTCCGACATTTCCTTCCAAAATAGGTTTAAATATTTCTTTTTCGCCCGCAAGCGAGTTGTATATTTTTAATTGCATGATTGTATTCAAAGTTCTAAGTTTAAAATTTAAGGTTGTTCAACAGGTTATCGGTTACAACAGATAATGGTTGTAATAAAAATTTTGTGTGAAACTTTTTTAAATTTTATCATGATTAACTTTAATGTTTTTTACTTTTAAAAGGCTATTCTTCCGAAGCCATCTTCCCTGATTCTTCTAAAGTAACCGGCAACTGCGTGGAAGTATTTTCATACTTAACCTCTCCCTTTCCTGAAAGGATATTTTGGAGTCATATTTAAAATTGTTAAAATACTCCACTTTCATTTAATCCAATTTCGCATGGCTTCCCACATAATGCAGGAATTCCTGCCGGGTAATCGGATTGGTCCTGAAAATCCCGCTCAGTTCTGCCGTAATGGTAGAGCTTGCCGTATCTTTTATTCCCCTGCAGTTTACGCAAAGATGCTTGGCATCGATGATACAGGCCACGTCTTTCGTTCCCAGCGCTTCTTTCAGAGCGTCTACAATCTGCATTGTCAGCCTTTCCTGAACCTGCGGCCTTTTCGCATAATAATCCACAATCCTGTTGATCTTTGAAAGCCCGATTACTTCGCCGTTGGAAATATAGGCCACATGCGCTCTTCCGATAATGGGCAAAAAGTGGTGTTCGCAGAACGAATATACGGTAATATCTTTTTCCACCAGCATCTGGCGGTATTTATATTTGTTTGAAAAGGTGGAAATCCCCGGTTTGTTTTCCGGCAGAAGCCCTCCGAAAATTTCATTCACATACATCTTGGCCACCCGTCTCGGCGAGTCTTTCAAAGAATCGTCGGTCATATCCATCCCGAGGGTCTGCATGATTTCCCCGAACAGTTCCGTAATTTTTTCGATTTTTTCTTCCGGCGATTTATCAAAAGCATCTTCTCTTATGGGTGTATGTTCTTTTCCCGTGAAAATATCATCATCGTTATCCGTAAAATCAACCATTTTTATTTAATTTGCACAAAAATACGGATAAAATCTGTTCGTCATATTTAATTTGGCTGAAAAACATTATCTTTCACCTACACCATCTTTTTACATCATGATTACCGCTGAAGAAGTACAAAACGACTCCCAGAAGAAGGAATTTTTAGAGTTTCCGGCCAGGCTTTACAAGAACGACAAAAACTACATCAGACCGCGGAATATCGATATTGAGGATATTTTCAATCCTGAAAAAAACAAAACTTTCAAAACCGGAGAATGCACCCGGTTTTTATTCAGAAATAAGCAGCAGGAGACGGTTGGGAAAGTAGCGGTTTTCATCAATACCACCTATGAGCAGAAACAGCCTACCGGAGGGATTGGATTTTTCGACTGCATTGATGATCAGGCAACGGCCAGTTTTATTTTTGACCATTGTAAAATCTGGCTGCAGCAAAGAGGAATGGAAGCGATGGACGGACCGATCAATTTCGGGGAACGGGACAAATTCTGGGGACTTGTCATTGAAGGATTTATCGAACCGCTGTACGGAATGAATTATAACTTTCCCTATTATAAAAACCTCTTTGAAAATTACGGCTTTAAGATTTATTTTGAACAGCTCTGCTTTTCCAGGCCCATCTTTGCCGAAGTATCCCGGGTATTTACGGTAATGCATGCCAAGCACAGCAAGAACCCTGATATTTCCGCAAGGCCGATGACAAAGACCAATCTGGAGAAATTCGCAAGCGATTTTACCGAGATTTACAATAAAGCATGGGCTTCCCACGGCGAGGGAAAACAGATGGAAGAATCAAAAGTCCTGAAAATGTTTAAGATGATGAAGCCCATCATCAACGAGCATATTTCATGGTTTGTCTATGAGAAAGAAAAACCCGTGGCAATGTGGATGAACCTGCCGGATACCAACCAGTGGTTTAAATACCTCAACGGAAAATTCGGATTGTGGGAAAAGCTGAAATTTCTCTGGATTAAAAAATTCAGGAAAAACGAGAAAATGATTGGTCTTGTTTTTGGTGTGGTTCCGGAGTGGCAAAGAAAGGGCCTTGAAGGATATATGATCTGGGAAGGAACACAGCATCTCAGGAAGCATACCGATTTTAAAATTACAGAGATGCAGTGGATCGGTGATTTCAATCCAAAAATGATAAAAATTGCGGAGAATCTTGATACGACCGTAACAAGAAAACTGGCGACTTACCGATACCTGTTCGACCGGACCAAGGATTTTGAGAGGCACCCTGAATTGTAATGTAAAACTTAAATCCTACGCTAATGACCTCAATCATTGTTTTAATTATTATTTTACTTTTATTTCTTTTCTCGATTCCGGCGATTATTTTTCTGATCGCTTACCTTGCGGCAAGAAGCCGCAGAAAGAAACAGAACCTGCTCCTGCAGGAAATCGGAACCCCGGAATATTATGCCTTTGTACGCTATAATATGGGAAATGCCCAGAATGAATTTTTTAAAATTAAAGCATTCCAGGGTAGCGGGATGATTTATATCGAAGGCAATAACATCCATTTTGTAGATACGCTGCATCAGCATCCCCATACCTTTCCTTTACACGAGAGTTCCATTAAATGGGAAGATATCAATATTGTCAACGGACTTTTAAAATGGTTTTCAGTGCAGGATCAGGAAAAGAAATATTATTTCAATATCGAGAGCGGAATGTTTATTTTTAATCTGAATTCTTCAAAACCGACCACCCGCAGTGTTTTTGAAAGGCTTTTAAAGTATCAGAGCGAAATCCGGTAACTTAAGCAAAAAGAAAGCCCTGCTTTTCGGCAGGACTTTCAAGATTCACTTTACTTTATTAGAATAGCGCGCCGGCTACTTTTTTAATATTATCACTTTTCCCCATGGAATAAAAATGCAACACCGGAACTCCGAAATCCAGAAGTTCCCGGCACTGGGCAATGGCCCATTCGATACCGATCTGCTTGACGGCTTCGTTGTTTTTAGCATGTTCCACTTCGTTGATTAGCTCTTCCGGTAAATCGATTTTAAAGATCTGCGGCAGGACTTTTAAATGTTTCTTCGTTGCAATGGGTTTGATTCCCGGAATAATTGGAACGGTAATTCCCATTTCACGGGCTTTTTTTACAAACTCGATGAATTTCTTATTGTCGAAAAACATCTGTGTTACAATATAATCTGCTCCGGCATCTACTTTTTGCTTCAGCCATTTCAGGTCGTAGTTCATGGAAGGGGCTTCCATGTGTTTTTCGGGATAACCGGCAACGCCAATGCAGAATTTATTGTGCTCCTCGCATTCCTTTTCTTCGTTATGCAGGTATTTCCCTCTTCCCAAATTATTAATCTGATGTACCAGATCCATGGCACTGGCATGTCCGCCGGCGGTTGGCTCAAAGTACTGGTGCCCTTTCATGGCATCGCCTCTTAGGGCCATCACATTATCGATGCCCAGGTACATACAGTCTACCAGCAGGTATTCGGTTTCTTCTTTGGTAAATCCGCCACATAACAGATGCGGAACCGTGTCTACACTGTATTTATGCTGAATTGCCGCACAGATCCCCAAAGTTCCGGGGCGCATCCTGGTGATCCGGCGTTCCATCAGCCCGTTTCCTTTGTCAATGTAAATGTATTCTTCTCTTGAGGTCGTTACATCAATGAAAGGCGGCTTGAATTCCATCAGCGGATCGATGTTTTTATAGAGATCTTCGATTCCGATGCCTTTCTGTGGCGGAACAACTTCAAGAGAAAATAAGGTTTTTCCGTTTGCGTTTTTTATATGGTCGGTGATTTTCATTTTAATTTTTATAGTCTGAATATTTGTAAAATAGTATGTTTCACTAGCAACAAAAGCTGGTATTAATTAATCCGCTAAATTCGGTGACAACCATTTTCTCGCTTCCTGCAAAGAAATCCCTTTTCTCACGGAGTAATCCTTCAGCTGGTCTTCAGCGATTTTCCCCAGTCCGAAATATTTGGCATGGGGGCTTCCGAAGTAATATCCGGAAACCGAAGCCGTCGGGAACATGGCCAGACTTTCGGTAAGATAAACGCCGATCTGTTCTTCTACTTTTAAGAGATCCCAGATGGCATGTTTTTCCAGGTGGTCGGGACAGGCCGGATAACCTGGTGCCGGACGGATTCCTTTGTATTTTTCGGCAATCAGTTCTTCGTTGGTTAAGCTTTCCTGATTGACATACCCCCAATATTCAGTTCTTACTTTCTTGTGTAAAAATTCGGCGTAGGCTTCTGCAAAACGGTCGGCCAGGGCTTTTACCATAATGGCGTTGTAATCGTCGTTGGCTTTTTCGTATTCATCGGATAATTCATCGGTTCCGAAGCCTGTGGTTACACAGAAAGCTCCCATATAATCGGTTTTTCCGGAACTTTGCGGAGCAATGAAATCACTTAAGGCCAGATAATCTTTCCCTTTGGAACGCTGCGCCTGCTGTCTCAGTGTGATAAATTTCACCTGCTGCTCACGATTTTCGTCGAAGATCATGATATCATCCGTTTCGTTGGAATTGGCTTTAAAAATCCCGAAGATCGCTTTTGCCGTCAGTAGTTTTTCGTCTAAAATCCGTTTTAAAATTACCTGGGCGTCTTTGAACAGTTCTTTTGCCTGTGCCCCGACTACCTCATCTTCCAGGATGTTCGGGTATTTGCCATGCAGATCCCAGCTTCTGAAAAAAGGCGACCAGTCGATAAACGGCAGCAATTCCCGTAAATCCTGGTTTTCAAAAACCTGAATTCCCAATTGATTCGGAGTAAAGATTTCTTCGTTTTCCCAATCGATTTTAAATTTATTTTCTCTCGCTTCCTCAATGGAAACATAATCTTTTTCTACCTGCCGGTTGAGGAATTTTTCCCGGAATTCGGAGTAGTCATTTTTCAAATCTTCAACATATTCTTTGTTCCGGTCGCCCAATAACGAACTTACCACGTTTACGGCTCGGGAAGCATCATTTACATGAACAACGGCATTCTTGTATTTTAAATCGATTTTTACGGCGGTATGGGCCTTTGAAGTGGTTGCTCCCCCGATCAGAAGAGGGAAATTAAGATTTTGCCTTTCCAGTTCTGAAGCGATGTAGACCATCTCATCAAGGCTTGGCGTAATCAGCCCGCTTAAACCGATCACATCCACCTGGTGATCAATCGCAGCCTGAATAATTTTTTCGGCAGGAACCATCACCCCGAGATCAACAATTTCATAGTTGTTGCAGCCCAGCACGACACTCACAATATTTTTTCCGATGTCGTGAACATCCCCTTTTACGGTAGCCATCAGGATCTTCCCGTTGGCCGGCTTGGATCCGTCTTTCTCCGCTTCGATAAACGGCTGCAGATAAGCAACCGCCTTCTTCATTACCCTTGCAGATTTTACCACCTGTGGCAGGAACATTTTTCCGCTCCCGAAAAGGTCGCCGACAACGCCCATTCCGGTCATCAGGTTTATTTCGATCACATGCAATGGCTTTGCGGCCTGCTGCCTGGCTTCTTCCACATCTTCTTCGATGAAACGATCGATTCCTTTTACCAAAGAGTGGGTGATTCTTTCCTGCAGAGGCTTTGTACGCCATTCCAGTTCTTCTACTTTTTCTTTCTTCACCGATTTGTGTTTTTCGGAATAATCCAAAAGACGTTCGGTAGCATCTTCCCTTTTATCAAGAATCACATCTTCTACCAGCTCAAGAAGTTCTTTGTTGATTTCATCATATACTTCCAGCATCGCCGGATTCACGATCCCCATATTCATTCCCGCCTGAATCGCATGGTAGAGAAATACCGAGTGCATGGCTTCCCTTACGGTATCATTTCCCCTGAATGAAAAAGAAACATTGGAAACGCCCCCGCTTACCGAAGCATACGGAAGGTTTTGGCGGACCCATCTTGTGGCTTCTATAAAATCGATGGCATTCCGACGGTGTTCGTCCATTCCCGTAGCTACGGGGAAAATATTTAAATCGAAAATAATATCTTCCGCCGGGAAATTTAAACGATTGACCAGGATATCATAAGACCGTTTTGAGATTTCAATTCTCCGTTCATACGTATCGGCCTGCCCTACTTCATCGAACGCCATGACAATTACTGCTGCGCCATATCTTTTAATGGCTTTGGCCTGCTTGATAAATTCTTCTTCACCGCCTTTTAAGCTGATGGAATTCACGACACATTTTCCCTGTGCTACCTGTAGACCCGCTTCGAGAATCTCCCATTTTGACGAGTCGATCATCAGAGGGATCCGGGCTATGTCCGGTTCGGAAGCAATTAAATTCAGGAACTTCACCATGGACGCTTTCCCGTCGATCAGTCCGTCATCAAAGTTAACGTCCAGAATCTGTGCTCCGCCTTCTACCTGGTGGCGTGCAATATCCAGGGCTTCCCCGAACTTTTCTTCTTTTATTAATCTTAAAAATTTTTTAGATCCGGCAACATTGGTTCTTTCGCCAACGTTGATAAAATTACTTTCCGGTGTAATAATCAGAGGCTCCAGCCCTGATAATCTTAAATATTTCATCAATTTATTTATTCTTCTAAAATATAGTATGCGTTGTTCGCATTCTGCTTCAGCAAATCCACATGCTTGCCCAAAGCCGTAACTATCGGAAACCGTTTGTAACCCAGATTATGTTCTCTGGAAAATTCTTCGATTTCTTCAGTAATTTCATTATAATAAGCGTAACTGTAGTTCGGAAACAGATGGTGGGCCACATGGAAGTTGAAATTCCCCAGCACATTCCTTACAAACCAGTTGTTTTCTTTTAAATCGTTGGTCACTTCCAACTGGTGTCTGATCCAGCTGAAAGGAAGCCCGTTTTTTTCATCCAGCTTCGGAAAAGCATTATCAGGAAGCGGATGCAGCGGCAGCAGAACAAAAAGAGCAAAAATACTTGCGGCAATCACCTGCAAAAACCAGGCACCAAGAGCCAGCCCGATCGAAACTTTAAAAAACAGGACCGGTACGGCAATCTGATAAAAGAAGTAAAACAGCTTGTAAGCCACCATTTTAATTTTTTCCTTTACGGGAATCGCACCCTGCGTTTTCAGGATTACCCTGTCCTTATCAAAAAAGTCCCTGAAATCCCTGATGAACATCCAGTTGAAAAGGTAAAGCGGATAAACCAGAAAGAAGAACCGGTGCTGGTATTTCTGGATACCTTTCGCTTTAATCCACGGAACGATCAGCAATAATCCGCTCTGCTCTATATCGGTGTCCCAGCCGTCTACATTGGGATAGGCATGATGGCTGGCAATATGTCTTTTCTTCCAGATGTAGGAATTGGCTCCCACAAAATCAAAAATCTGAAGTACGATACTGTTAAGCCTTTTGCTTTTAAAAATATTGTTGTGTGCCGCTTCATGAATGAGGTTTAAATATATCAAGACCAGAGAAATCCCCATCAGCACAAAACCTGAAATATATACCCATGGCTTATCCGCATTGAAGAGAGCAAATGCATATAAACCGAAATAGATCAAAGGCAGAATGACTGCTTTGATCTGAATATAAATATCGCGGTTTTCAGGAATGGCTTCTACTCTCCGGTTCACTTTCTTCCTTAGTTCATTAAACAATTTCGCATCTTCCGAATCTTTTAAGTAAATAGGTTTTTCCATTATATCTGATTTTGTATGTAACTGAATAAAATATAACAGTAAAAATTGTTCCCTTCTGCTCTCTGATCCATCAAAAGATCAATTAATTTCAAACAATTTCCTTTACTTTTCTCGGAGGGTATTCTGCAACCAAATCCGCAATGGCTTTAATGTGGTTCGGTGTCGTTCCGCAACAGCCTCCGATAATGTTGATCAGGCCTTTTTCAGCATATTCCCTGATCTGGCCGGCCATATCTTCCGGGGTTTCATCATATTTCCCGAAAGCATTCGGCAAACCTGCATTCGGGTAAGCTGAAACATGGAATTCCGAATTGTGCGCCAGCGTTTCCAGATAAGGTGTCAGCTGATTCGCTCCCAACGCACAGTTGAAGCCTACACTCAGCAGGTTCAGATGGGAAACGGAGATTAAAAAAGCTTCCGCCGTTTGCCCGCTCAGGGTTCTTCCGGATGCATCGGTAATGGTCCCGGACACCATAATCGGGATTTTGATTCCTCTTTCGTCCTGGATTTCATCGATGGCAAATAATGCTGCCTTGGCATTCAGGGTATCGAAGATGGTTTCTACTAATAAAATATCCGAACCACCGTTCAGCAATGCTTCGCATTGTTGTTTATAAGCAATTCTCAGTTCCTCAAAGGTAATGGCTCTGTACCCGGGATCATTCACATCCGGGCTTAAGCTGGCTGTTCTGTTGGTGGGTCCGATGGATCCCGCGACGAATCTCGGTTTGTCCGGATTTTTGGCGGTGTATTCGTCACAGACCTTTCTCGCGATCTTTGCCGATTCGTAGTTTAGATCATACACCAGATCTTCCATGTGGTAGTCTGCCATCGCGATCGTTGTTCCTGAAAAGGTGTTGGTTTCGATGATATCGGCACCGGCTTCCAGGTATTTTTTATGAACTTCTTCAATAGCATGGGGCTGGGTAAGAGACAACAGATCATTGTTTCCTTTTACCGGGTGTTCCCAGTTTTTGAAGCGTTCGCCACGGTAGTCTTCTTCTTCAAATTTATACCGCTGAAGCATGGTACCCATTGCACCGTCCAGAATCAAGATTCTTTCAGAGAGTGCTTTGTATAGTTGTTCTGAGTTTTTCATTTCTTTTTTTCCCTGAAGGGATTTATCATTAGCATGGGGTGAAGCCCATTTATTTTTATAATCAAACGGATCGAAGCCTGTTCCTCCTGAATTAATCCAACGCCTGTTTCAGATCCGCAATAATATCATCTACATGTTCCAAACCGACTGAACAGCGAACCAATCCGGCAGTAATGCCAACCTCGTTTCTTTCATCGTCTGTTAATTTAGAATGGGTGGTTGAAGCCGGATGAGTAACGATGGTTCTCGTATCTCCAAGATTGGCAGAAAGGGAACACATTTTAATTTTGTTTAAAAAGTTTCTTCCGCCCTCAATACCGCCTTTGATTTCGAAGGCAATGATGTTGCCGCCCAGCCTCATCTGTTTTCTGGCAATTTCATAGCCCGGATGGGATTTTAAAAAAGGGTATTTTACGAGTTCCACATTAGGATAACCTTCTAAAAATTCAGCTACTTTCAAAGCGTTTTCGCAATGTTTTTCTACACGGACTGCTAAGGTTTCCAAGCTTTTGGACAATACCCAGGCATTGAATGGCGACATGGCCGGCCCGGTATTTCTCGCAAAAAGGTAGATTTCACGGATCAGGTCTTCCCTGCCGACTGCCACGCCTCCTAAAACACGTCCCTGACCGTCGATTAATTTTGTGGCAGAATGCACTACGATATCAGCTCCATATTTAATAGGCTGCTGCAGATAAGGCGTCGCGAAACAATTGTCCACAATTAAGATCAGATTGTGTTTCTTAGCAATTTGCCCGAAAAACTCCAGATCCAACACCTCAATAGCTGGATTGGTAGGCGTTTCCAGGTATAGGATTTTCGTGTTTGGCTGAATGTACTTTTCAACATTTTCGGCATCTTCCGCTTTGAAGTAGGTGGTTTCAATATTCCATTTCGGAAAATACTTGGTAAATAACGTATGCGTTGATCCGAAAACCGACTGGCAGCTGACGATATGATCGCCCGCATTCAGTAAAGTCGCAAAGGTTGAATAGATGGCGGCCATTCCCGTAGCAAAAGCATAGCCTGCCTCCGCTCCTTCCATTTTGGTTATTTTATCGGTGAATTCCGTTACGTTCGGGTTGGAAAAACGGCTGTATAAATTCTTTGGCTTTTCTTCGGCAAAGCTCGCCCGCATATCTTCCGCATCCTCAAATACAAAACTTGAAGTAAGGAAAAGCGGTGTGGAATGCTCATCAAACCGGGTTCTTTCCGTCTGGGTTCGTATGGCAAAGGTTTCAAAATTTTCCATATAAATAAAATTTACCAATGAAACAGGGTATCAATGTAACGATCAAAATACCTGAACAAGTTCGGCATAATAATCAGATTCATTGGTAAACTGTTACATTACTATATTGTTACATTATTATTTCGTTTCACTCACTCTTAAAATATCTCCGAAAACCCCTCTTGCGGTTACCTGCGCTCCGGCTCCGGCACCCATGATGACGATCGGGTTTTCACCATAGCTTTCGGTATAGATTTCAAAGATGGAATCGGAGCCTTTCAGCTGGCCCAAAGCGGAACCAGCAGGAACGGAGATCAGGTTCACATCCAGTTCACCCTTATCTTTCTGCAGATCTCCGTGAAGGTCTCCGACGTACCGCAATACATGTCCCGGCTCCTGACTGTTCTTGATTTTCTGATATTCTGCATCCAGTTCATTCAGCCTGGCAAGAAATTCAGGTTTTGAAATATCCAGCAGGCTTTTAGGAACAAGATTTTGGATTCTGATGTCACTGAATTCATTGATCAGGTCGAGTTCCCTTGCCAGGATCAGCAGCTTTCTGGCTACATCATTTCCGGAAAGGTCTTCCCTCGGATCCGGTTCGGTATAGCCTTTTTCCAATGCTTCATTGATGATGGTGGAAAACTTTTCGTCTCTCAAGGAAAAATTATTAAATACATAGCTCAGCGTTCCTGAAAATACCCCTTTGATCCGGGTAATATTTTCTCCTGAAAGGTGAAGAAGCTTTATGGTATCGATCAATGGCAAACCAGCACCTACATTAGTTTCATAGAGGTAACGCCTGTTATTTTTATTCAACGTATATCTTAGTTTGCGGTATTCTTCGATCGGAAGGGTATTGAATATTTTGTTCGATGAAACCAGGTCAAAACCGTTTTCCGCCAAGGCGTGATAATTGTGGACAAAGTCTTTGCTCGCCGTGTTATCCACAACGATTAAGTTTTCCAGCTGGTTTTCTTTTGAAAATCTTATCAGTTCCTGAACGTTCGACGGATGCTCCGCTGTTGCCACTTCATCGGTCCAGCGATTATCAAAACCTTTTTTGTTGAAGGCAATCTTTTTAGAATTGGCTACCGCTACGACTTTCAGATCGATTTTTTTCCTTCTCCTGATTTCTTCCGATGATTCCAAAACCTGCCGGATCAGGGTTTTCCCCACATTTCCATGACCAATGATGGCGAGATGAACTGTTTTCGGCTTTTTGGAAATTTCGGATTCGATGATATTTTTTGCTTTTTCGTCCTGAGAAGAAGTAACGACAATATTCACCCGCTTTTCCGCGGCAATCTGATTTAAGAGTAATGGAAATACATTATTCCGTGCGAGCTCTGCCAGTATTTTATTGAAATCTTCGGCCACGAAGCCTAAGACCGATACGTTATTGATGCTGTAAATCTGGGAAACTTTTCCCGACTTCCTTTCGGTTTCAAATTCGTCGATCAGGCAGTTTACCGCTTTTTCGGAATCGCTTTCCTGTACAAGGATCGAAAGTCCGTTTTCGATGGCCTGCTGGGAAATTACCCCTACACTGATTCGTGCCAAGGTAAGTGCTTTAAAAATCCGTCCGTCGATCCCGATTTCTCCCAGGAAATCTTCCCCTTCAAATTTGATGATGGACCGGTTTTTCAAAAATTTTATTTCGTTTGCATTATTCTTCATCTTACAAAATATTTTTTATGATCGTATTCAATTGTTCGTATTCCATTAAAAAGGCGTCATGCCCGTGAATTGATTGTATTTCGTGATAGACCACATCATCTTTATATTCTTTCAGTTCTTCGCAGCACATTCGCATTTCGGAAGCCGGAAAAAAGAGATCGGTATCTACTGAAATCAGATGTATTCGGGATACGATTTCTTTTAATTTAGATTCATTGGCATTGATGTTCATCAGCAAGTGGTTCATCAGCTTATAAGACCTTAAACTAAACCTTTCGTTTAAAGTATTACCGTGATGCACCAACCAGTCTTCTGACTCCAACCGTTGTTTTTCAGAACTGTATCTGTTTTTAAATCTTTCATTTAACGAGTCCGGGGTACGGTAACACAGCATAGCGTGAATCCTGGCTTTTTGCAGTGGTTCCTCTTCCTGATTCAGTAAAAATTTCTGGACAAGGCATTGGGCATGAAGCCAGTCGTGGGTTTTGAAATCACAGGCAATCGGTATAAAAATATCGGCAAGTCCCGGATTTTTCACCAGCATCTCCCAGCCGATCCCGCCTCCCAGAGAACCTCCGATAAGTGCATGCAGCTTTTTAATACTTAAAAGTTCAAGACCTTTCAGAAAGATCCCGGCGATATCCGCCGCCGTAAAATCTTCGTATGCATCAATAAAAAAATCATCATAACCGTTTCCTGGAATATTGAAACACAACACCGTGTAACAGTTCGTATCGATTACCTGATGCTCCCCAATCAATTTTTTCCACCAGCCTTTTTCTCCGGCAACTTCCGAATTTCCGGTTAACGTATGATTTATAAGGATAACAGGGGCAGAAAACAGGTCTTTCCCGAAAAGCTGATAGCTCAACGGGATCCGGTAGTCTTTACCGGAAGCGGTCCGATACGAAAAATTAATATAGTTTAGTTCTGTTTTCAATTCTATTATTTTAATACAATTGAAAATGCCACAGGAAATGGCTGAAAAGAACTTCAGTGAGTTATCTGTCCAAAAATAATTCTGGTAGAACGTAGCACCTTCTTTGCTTGCGCAAAGGGTTGCTAAGGTTTCGCAGGGTCTAATCCCTCAACCTTTCTTGATAACATTTTCAATATTTGAATGAACGAATGGTGCAAAGATAGAACTTTTCTTTTAATTATTTATAAAAATTTAATTTAACATGAAAAGAAGCATCAGCAGGGAGATCCAGAGAAATATTAAGGATAATTTAAATGATAAGGGTTGGAATTTTTTTCAAAAAAAACTAACTTCGTAAGGAAACCGTTGAAAATATGATTGCAGAAAAACAAAGATTACAGGACAGCAACTGGAAAAACTGGGGACCTTATGTAAGCAACCGGCAATGGGGAAATGTACGCGAAGACTACAGCCCCAACGGCGATGCATGGAATTTCGCCAATCATAATAACGCAGAAAGCTATGCCTACCGCTGGGGTGAAGAAGGAATTGCAGGTATCTCCGATGCCAAGCAGATCTTCTGCTTTGCCCTTGCGTTCTGGAACAAGAAAGATAAAATTGTAAAAGAGCGCTTTTTCGGGCTCAGCAATCCTCAGGGAAACCATGGGGAAGACATCAAGGAAATATTTTATTACCTGGACAATACACCTACCCACAGCTATATGAAAATGGTGTACAAATATCCCATTAACGAATTTCCGTATGATGAGATCCGCTCTGAAAATGCAAGACGGAGCAAGAAGCAGCCCGAATATGAAATTTTTGATACGGGAATTTTCGATAAAGATGAATATTTTGATATTTTTATTGAATATGCAAAAGCCGACCACAATGATTTTTTGGTCCGTATTACGATATGTAACCGAAGCGGAACCGAAGCACCGATTGTCGTAGCACCAACGGTATGGTTCAGGAATAACTGGAAATGGGGTTACAATACGTATAAAGGACAGACGAATGCTTCCCATGAAGGCTGCATTAATATCAACCATGACAGCATCGGCATTAAAAAGTTTTATTCGAGAAACATGCGGGCAGAAAGTGTTTTCTGTGAAAATGAAACAAATAATCCAAAACTGTACGGAGCACCCTATCCGGGAAGTACTTATTTCAAAGACGGGATCAACGATTACATCATCTATGGCAGCAACACGGTAAATCCTGAAAAAAGAGGAACGAAAGCTTCTTTTCTGATTGATGAAACCATTGGTGCCGGCGCATCAAAAGTTTTTGATTTCAGATTATCGCCTAATGACCTGGATGAACCTTTCAGTGATTTTGATGAAATTTTTAATAAAAGAATCACTGAAGCTGAGGAATTTTACGATGAAATCCAGAGTGACGTTACAGACCCTGATGAAAGAAACGTACAACGCCAGGCCTTCGCAGGCCTTTTGTGGAATAAGCAGTTTTATCACTACAATGTAGGAAAATGGCTGAAGGGCGATCCGAATTTTGTGGCTCCGAGGGATTTTAACCATTATGTAAGGAATACGGAATGGAACCATCTTCACAATAAAGACATCATTTCGATGCCGGATAAATGGGAATACCCATGGTATGCCACCTGGGACCTGGCTTTCCATTGTGTCCCGTTTGCCCTTATTGATGCGGAGTTTGCCAAAGGGCAGCTTCTTTTGCTAACGAAAGAATGGTACATGCACCCGAACGGTCAGCTTCCGGCTTACGAATGGAACCTCAGCGATGTGAATCCGCCTGTACACGCATGGTCGTGCTTCCGGGTTTTTAAGATCGACGAAAAACAGAATGGCAAACCCGATCTTCTTTTTCTGGAAAAAGTTTTCCAGAAACTGCTTCTGAATTTTACCTGGTGGGTAAACCGGAAAGATAAAAACGGCAAGAATATTTTCGGAGGAGGATTCCTCGGGCTCGATAATATCGGAGCTTTCGACCGGAATATGGTCCTGAAAGACGGGCAGCACCTCGAACAGGCTGACGGTACCAGCTGGATGGCCATGTATGCACTAAATATGATGCGGATGGCCATGGAGCTCGCGCAGTACTACCAGGTATATGAAGATATGGCCATTAAATTTTTCGAGCATTATCTTTACATTGCCGAAGCCATGGAAAACCTGGGCGACGGCACCGAAGGCCTGTGGAATGAAGAAGACGGCTTTTTCTATGATGTCCTTCAGCTGGGCAACGGTGAAAGCGCTTCTCTCAGACTAAGAAGTATCGTAGGGCTGATTCCGATGTTTGCCGTAGAAATTATTGACCATCACCTGCTGGATAATATGCCGAATTTCGTGGAAAGAATGGACTGGGTACTGAAAAACAAACCGGAGCTTACCAAACTGGTATCGCACTGGGAAGAGGAAGGCCAGGGAAGAAAGCACCTGATGAGCATTCTTCGTAAAACACGGCTTACGAAAGTTTTATCGCGGATGCTGGACGAAAAGGAATTCCTGAGCCGGTACGGAATCCGGGCTATGTCTAAGGTTTATGAGGAAAATCCGTTTAAATTTTCGGTGCACGGAACGGAGAATGTCGTGTATTATACTCCTGCAGAAAGCGACAGCCGGATGTTCGGCGGAAACAGCAACTGGCGGGGCCCGATCTGGTTTCCCATTAATTTCCTGATTGTAGAAAGCCTACAGCGATTCCATTTTTATTACGGTAACAGCTTGAAAGTTGAACTGCCTACCGGAAGCGGAGACATGAAAAACCTGGATGAGGTGGCTCAGAATGTCAGCAACAGGCTCTGTTCCATTTTTCTGAAAGATGATGTAGGACAAAGACCCTTCAACGGCGGAAATGCCAAATTTAATTATGATGAAAATTTCAAAGACTACATTACGTTTTTTGAGTATTTCCATGGAGATAACGGCCGGGGAGTCGGCGCATCCCATCAGACCGGCTGGACCGCTACTGTAGCAAAACTTCTGAAGCCAAGACAAAACTAATTTTAATCTATTTATATAAGTAAGCCTTCCGTTTCAGGAAGGCTTTTATTTTATACATTTATTAATACTATAAATGGCCACATAGGGATTCGATAGCTAACATCTATTCAAAAATAACAATTTTAATTCAATTTTGTATAATTTAAGTAAAATTTAATATTAAATACGAATATATAATAAATTTTCATCACCAAATCCTTATATTAGCTCTACAAAAAAATAAAAGTCTTTATGAAAGGAAAATTACTCCCTCTCGTTGCTGTCACCTGCACAGCTATGTTCTTCAATCAATTAAACGCACAGCAGTACCAGACGATGCCGATACAAAGCGGCTTTACAGCTGATGTTATTGCCAATGGCGTAGGTCCTTCTGCTGCAAGTGTAAATAATAGTGTAGATGCGGCTGATTTTGCTTATGTTTCACGCGATTTCCAGGCTACGGCATCGAGCCCTGCACTTACCTATGGGCTTCCCATTAACGGAACAATCAATTCCGCAGTTGCTTCCCCTGCCGGACTTACTTACCAGCTCGCTTCTTACAGTGCCAACAATTCACTAAGACTGGCTGCCGTAGGAGACAGCGGGACCCTTGTATTCACAACACCAAAAGCGGTCGTAAATCTTTATATGCTGGCAACAAGCGGAAGTGGAGATTCTACCGTAAACATTACCGTAAACTTCGCGGATAATACCACACAGACTTTTTCTGCAGTACCTATCAGTGACTGGTATGGCGGAAGCAATGCTGCCATTAGTGGAATAGGAAGAGTAAACAGAACCAATGACAACCTTGAGTCGGGCGGAGGAACAAATCCAAGAATTTATCAAATCCCTCTGGCAATAGACGCTGCAAATCAGTCAAAGAATGTTCAGAGCATCGCCGTAACAAAAGCAGGTCCTGCATCTACAACAGCAGGGAATATTGTAAACGTTTTTGCGATTTCGGCAGAGGCTTATAATGCATGTCCTCCTCCTACCAATGTAACGGCAACAACAACAATGAACAGTGCTACGGTAAACTGGACGGCTCCTGCCAATGCACCGGCATCCGGTTACCAGTATTATCTGAGTACTTCCAATACTGCGCCTACTGTCACTACCACGCCTACAGGAAGTACGGCAGCCGGCGTAACCTCAGCACAGTTTAACAGCTTGACTACAGGACAAACCTATTATGTATGGGTAAGATCCAACTGCGGCGGATCTTCACAAAGTTTCTGGACAATGTCCCAATTCACTACAGGGCAAATCTCGGCAACTTATACGGCAGGAGACATCACTACTTTGTATGCTGCCAGCGTTACTACAACATCTGCGAATTCATGTCCGGGA
This sequence comes from uncultured Chryseobacterium sp., assembly GCA_913777465.1. Taxonomy (GTDB): domain Bacteria; phylum Bacteroidota; class Bacteroidia; order Flavobacteriales; family Weeksellaceae; genus Chryseobacterium. The sequence goes on along the minus strand of CAJYRQ010000058.1, from coordinate 54,521 downwards.
ACATTATCCATTACTATCCCTGCAGGATATAAAGTACAGTCAACAAGTGTCTCGTACAATATGTCGACTGCAAGTGACGGCTGGATGTCGGAGCAAAAAAGCTTGCTGGTATGTTCTACCAACGGTAATGCTGAAGGTTCCGTAAGTTCTGGTAGCGGATCAAGTGGAGGAACATTTTCTTATAACAGAACAGGTCTTACCATAGCCAATGATCTTACCGGAACGGTAAATTTTGAAATGAGAGCCTGGAGGACCTACGGAGGTTCGGGATGTAATTCGACTTATAACAAAGTAGATAATAACACCTTTAAGGTAACCGTAACTTTACAGCCTGCTTCAGCTTTGGCCACCAACGAGGTAAGCACTAAAGGGAATGAAAGAATCGCATATCCGAATCCGTTTGCCGATACCCTTTATCTTGAGAAGGCCGAAAACGTGAAAAAAGCAGTGGTAACCGATCCTTCAGGGGTTGTGGTAAAAACCGTTGAAAATCCTTCTTCCGAATTATTCTTAGGCGGTATAAAATCAGGAATGTATATTCTTACCCTAACGATGAAAGACGGTTCTGTAAAGAGCATGAAGACGATTAAAAAATAATAGTTCACCCATTCATACAAAAAACCCGGTCAGAAAATATTTTGACCGGGTTTTGTTTTTTTTCCTGAATTTTAAGCCTCTGCCCTTTCTCCATTGACGAAAACATCATAACCGATTTCTACGTTCGGTTCTAATGTTTTGGAGACGGAACAGTATTTCTCAAAAGACAGCTGTGCTGCTTTGTATGCTTTCTTAGGATCGATGTTTCCTTCCAGAAGAAATTTTACCTTAATGGATTTAAAGGGTTTTGCATCATCCACGGGAATCCGCTCGCCTTCTACTTCCGCCTGGAATCCCGTAATTTCCTGCCGCTGTTTTTTCAGGATAGCCACCACGTCTATTCCGCTGCATCCTGCCACCGCCATCATGATGCTTTCCATTGGAGAAACCCCCTTTGCGCCGGGCTGTGTCGTATTATCCAATAAGATTGAATTTCCCTGGGCATTGGTACATTCAAATAAAAAATCGTCATTGATTCGGTTTAGTGTTATTTTCATTTTAAATTTATTTTTTCGGTTCCGTGACTCCGATCATGACTCCAAAATCCCCGTCTTCCTGGATCCATCTTTTTTCAGGATAATAGGTTCTGGAAACAAATCCGTCAAGATATAAGGCTTTTTCGCATCCTGCGTCCTTAAATACAGAAGCAAAATTATAAAAATTAACTTCGTCCTTTGACATTATAAAAATTATATTTCCATTTTTTAAAATTCCCACGCCGTTTCTGATGTTGGTATTCTTAGAATCCTTTTTTAAAATGGGATTGATTTTTTTGTTTATCAATAATAAAGGTCCCGACTGCGTAGCGTATTTTATATGGGAATCATGCGTAAAAGCCTTCGATTCAACAATTCCGGCTTCGTTATTTTTTGTAAGATAAAATATTCCGTTAGGCTGAAGATAAAAATTACCTGTGCCTGATAAAGTATCGATTGGATGCAGTACTTTAAAATTCTCAATATAAAGACCTTTCGGGATATTGTTTATGCTGAACATTCCGCCATTCATGGCAAACTTTAATCTCTTGTCATTCCGCTGTGTTTTAAGCTTCAAACGGTTGATGCTTTTAAGAATGGTGCCGTCCGTATCTTTCCAATAAAAAGATACATTTTCAATTTTGGGATTTGCTTCGAAAAGTACAAAATCATCCTCAGGCTTAACTTTTCTATCGCAGGATAAGACAAAACAACAGAGGATAATAAATACAACCCTTAAAGTCTGCATAGAAATTATTTGGTCGGATATTACAGGATTCCCCGTGCTTTGATCTCCAGGTATTTATTGATCACATCCACGTTCAGGTTTTCCGGAAGGGTGTACACCGAGTAAATCCCATATTTCCGGAGTTCCTGGATAATGAGTTTTTTCTCAAACTCGAATTTTTCTGCGATAATTTCATCGTAAATTTCCTGCGTGCTTTCAGGATTTTTATGAATCAGGGTCTGCAGCTCGGAGTTTTTGAAAAATACGACTACCAGCAAATGGTTTTTGGCAATCCCGCGAAGATATTTCAGCTGGCGGTTGAGGCCGTCCAGGGTCTCAAAATTCGTAAACAGCAGAACCAGGCTCCTTTGATTGAGAGAGTATTTCACATCCTGATATAGCCTGTTGAAATCGCTTTCAAAAAAATCTGTTTTGATATTGTAAAGGGCTTCCGAAATTTTTCTAAGTTGTCCGGACTTGTTTTCCGCCGCCACTTTATTCTCCGTTTTTTTTGAAAAAGTCATCATCCCGGCACGGTCGCCTTTTTTAAGAATGATGTGAGATAAGGCCATCGTCGCATTGATCGAATAATCCAGCAGGCTCAATCCGTTAAACGGCATTTTCATGGTCCGCCCTTTATCAATCAGCATGAAAATACGCTGGGCTTTTTCGTCCTGAAACTGATTAACCATTAAACGGCTAGTCTTGGAAGTCGCTTTCCAGTTGATGGTACGGATGTCGTCGCCCGGCACATAATCTTTGATCTGCTCAAATTCCATGGTATGGCCAAGCTTCCTGATTTTCTTCATTCCGCCAAGAAGAAACTCGCTCTGTAAAGCCATCAGTTCATATTTCCTTAAATGGATAAATGACGGATAGGCCGGCAGATTTGCATCTTTCTGAAAGCTGAACCTTTTAGAAACCAGACCCAGAGGTGAAGAAATATAGACGTGCAAACTTCCGAAATTGTATTCCCCCCGTTCCTTAGGCTCAAGGATGTATTGGAAAAAAGTATTTTTCCCCGGCCCAATTTTTTTTTCAATTAAAAAATCCCTTTTCTGAAACTGAAACGGAATTTCATCAATAACATTGGCATGAATCGTAAAGCCATAGTTGTTTTTAATATCGATTTTTACCGGGTTTTCGTCGCCGTTGGACAATTTTTCCGGCAGGATTCGCTGAGCGGAAATCCCCTTTTTCCGGTTGAAAATAAGAAGCCCATCGACCATGGCCGCCAGGAAACAGAGCAACATAATCATATGCGCCACCACCATAACCCACGGAAAGAAGAAGGCAAAAACATACAGTATCCCCACTGCGATGAGTGCGAAGAAAAAGCGTGTATTGATGTATAGGTTCTTCATTGACTATATGTTTATCTAAGCTGCAAACCTGCAGCAGGGTTTTATCTCGGGATTTCTATTCCTTCCAAAATCTGCCTGATGATTTCATCGGCCGTTAAGCCTTCCATTTCACGCTCCGGCGAAACGATTACCCGATGTCTTAATACGGCATAGCTGGCTTCCTTGATGTCTTCCGGTGTTACAAAGTCTCTTCCCCGTAATGCGGCAAATGCTTTGGAAGCTGTCAGTAATGCCAGACTCGCTCTCGGAGAAGCTCCAAGATACAGGAACTGGTTTTCCCGGGTATTAATGATGATTTTCGCAATATATTCCATCAGCTGTGTTTCCACAATGATTTCTTTTACCAGATGCTGGTAGTTTTTCAATTGCTGTGCAGTAATTACTTTCCGTACTAGCTCGGTCTTATCTTCCTGTTTGCTTTCATGCTGGTTTCTGATAATTGCAATTTCCTGCTCAAGGTTCGGATAGCCGACATTGATCTTGAATAAAAAACGGTCCAGCTGTGCTTCCGGAAGCCTGTAGGTTCCTTCATGTTCGATAGGGTTTTGGGTAGCTACCACAAGGAAAGGTTCTTCCATAATATACCTTGTCCCATCCATAGTGATCTGTCTCTCTTCCATTACCTCAAACAAGGCGGCCTGGGTTTTGGCCGGCGACCTGTTGATCTCATCAATCAGAATGAAATTGGAGAAAACAGGTCCTTTTTTAAATTCAAACTCGGAGTTTTTTACACTGAATACCGAAGTTCCCAAAATATCGGAAGGCATCAGATCCGGTGTAAACTGAATCCTGCTGAATCCAACGTCGATAGTTTTCGCCAACAGCTTTGCTGTAATGGTTTTCGCCACTCCCGGCACCCCTTCGATCAGGACATGTCCGTTCGATAAAAGTGCAGCTAAGAGGTGCTCGATCATACTTTCCTGCCCGACAATCACTTTGGCAATTTCGGATTTTACTTTTTCCAAGCTTGTACGGAGCCCGATCATATCAATCCGGGACTGAAACTGATCTTCTGTTTTATCAAGATTAATGAAGCTTTGAGGCTCGGTATTCGGGTTATCTAAGTTTTCCATATTTATTATTTTTTTCCAACATAACAATTTATCAATGTACCATTTTACCAATATATTAGTTTAACAATGTAATAATTTACCAGTTTAAAACAATTATCAAAAACCATTAATTGTTCTATTGTTAATCTTATCCTGATGCATTGTTACATTATTACACTGTTTTAATTATTCCGTCAAGCAGTTTATTCATCCTGGCAAGGTCCTTTTTCATCACCTGCGCGTAAGGATCCTGTGCTTTCCTGATTAAAACGATGGCTTCATCAATCGTTTCAATAGGCTTACCGGTTTTCAGGTGTAGTTTTTTGGCAAATTCCGCATCCAGGTTTTGGGTATCGATGAGAAGGTCCATTCTTACTTTATTCAGGAAATACTGGGCTTTCTTGGCCATCATGTCATGAAAATCCCCTTCCTGTAAATATAAATTCCCGATGCTTTTCACAAAATCCACCGACGTATTTTTCAGCGGCTCGATCACCGGAACGATGCGCTGTTTCCTTTTGGCATTGAAGAAAATAAAAAGGACCAGCCCGCCCAGAAGCACCCACCACGCATATTTCAATGCAGGGTTTGAAAGGATAAATCTCAGGAAAAACCGGGATTCCATCGTGTTGCTTTCATCAAACCATACCGTTTCCCTGTTGTCAAGATAAGAAAAAACATCCTGTGCATACCTTACGCTTCCTTTTTTCAACAGATAATAATTGGTGATAAAAAGCGGTTCACAGTGTACATAAAAATGGCCTTTCCCATAATTGATCTTAATGAAATTAGCCTGGTCAGTATTGTTTTTTTCAACGGTTTTACCGAGTACTTCCGTTCCGGGCCTGATAAAGGTGAATCCCCGGCCGGATGGAAATTTATCGAGTTGAATAAAATCGTTTTGGTATTTTTTATCCGTAAGCTTTAATACATTTTCGTCTTCAAAGGAAATTTTGGAGTCGTAATATCCGATGCTGTCGGAAATTTCTTTCGGAATATCGCTGACGATCAGCATGGCATCCGAGCCTTTGGCAACCTCCCCAAAAACCCTGTTCCAGGATTCGCCGTCCACGTCGTGTTCAATAATCAGAATGTTGTGCGGTTTTTTATTTTTGTTCTGATTGTAATAGTCATAAGGGGTCTGGTCGCTTTTTGTTATTTTATTTTTAAAAAGATCCCTGACTTCATTATTGAAAACGAAAAGCCCGAACGGTGATTTCTGGTAGGTTTTGAAATTCTTCCGCCAGTCTGTACTTTCCGTTTTATTGACCTCAAACAACGCCAGAATAATCATCACCACGATGAAAATTACAGCATATATTTTGAAAGTTTTGTTCATGATCAGTTTTTAATTACGGTTTAAATAACTGGAATTGGTTCTTGAATTTCAGGTAGCTTGATTCATCGATGATGAATTCCCCGTACCACACATAATCGAAGATATAAGCAAGTTCATAAAACTGGTTTTTCAGTTGGGGAACTTTTAGCTCTGCCAGATAATCCTTATTGGTTTTTTCGGGATTCCAGATGATGAGTTTTTTATCACTCAGTTTTTTCAGGGCATACAGAAACTGGTACCTTACTGCCGAACGGAAATCACCCGACTTCTCGAACTTCAGGATGCTTTCCGGAAAGTTAATTTCATGAATGTTTTCATGAAGCTCTTCATCCCTGATGTCCAACTTACGGTTTTTCTTTCCGAAGAATGAAATCCCGCCGTTTGCGATCAGATATTTAATAATAAAATACAGCAGGAACCCAACCAGCAAAATAGCAAAAAAACGGATCAGAATCCCGGCAACGTTTCCGGTTTTAGTGAAAACGGTTTGTCCGAAAATGCTCTCCAGCAACCGGCCGATCTTATTCATTAATTTTTCCCAGAAAGACATCCTGGGCTTTACCGTCGTGTAATCAAAATCCTTCCCCTGGTACCGCGAAGGGATATTGGGTTTAAAATTTTTAGGATAGACTGTATTTTCACTGACGGGGTTTTTCTGAAGAATGGAATCTGCCCGGTACATATTCCGGTAATGTCCGGTATTGATGGAGTCTAAATATACTTCTGCTGCCGGAGGAGGCGGATCATTTTCCGTCTGAGCAGATAAGCGTTCAGCGGATAAAAAAATCAGCAAGAAGACAATCAGCTTATTCATTACTTCCGATGGTTTCAATTTCTGCAAGTTCCATTTTCTGGTGAAGGTCTGTACGGCTGTCATAGTACATCAGCCCTGAATTTACATATAAAACATTCATTAGCAAAGTGGAAACCAATGACGAAACGCCATACATAAAGAAAAATAATATCCCGAAGCTTCCGTCCAGAGGATTCTGCTCAAAATTTCCGTCCGGAGTCGTTGTCGTAAGTTTTGCGAAATAAATAATCATTGGTACAGCCGTAAAAATACTGCTTACAATATAGAACAGCAGGCCCATGATCAGGGTAGATCCCCAATATTTCCAATATGGCGAACGCTCGCGCCCGTTCGGATAGGAAAACTGTGATCGGATGGCATAGCTCAGACTTTCGAAGAAACCACGGTTTCCGTTAAAATAATCGTAGCAGAGAAAAGTTACGGTATTAAAAAGGCTGGGAACAACAAAAAGCATTAAAGCAAGACCGATGATAACGAGAACCAGAATATAGGAAATCCCGAAGAGAATGGTTGCAGCCGGCATTACCAGCAAGGTTAATCCCAAATAAAGTTTAAATACTTTTCCGATGTGGGTTTTAAAATCACCTAAAATATCATCTGTTTTTATAAGGGTCTTTCCTTCCGCAATCCTCTTCATATAAAAAACAGGAAAAAGCAGGTTAATGGTCATCAGCGCTGTTGAAAGAATAAATAAAAAGATTCCCACGACAACAAACAGTCCGACATTATCTGATAAATACTGCTCCAGATAATAGCTCTGCCCGCTGATGTTGGACCCGAAAAGGACACCGAAAAATTCTCTGAACCCAAAGACAATAACGATGACCATCAGGATCAGCAGCAATCCGTTCAGAAGGATGAAATTCTTAAAGTAATTCTTCCCGTATAATTTGAAGAAGGTGAAACTGTCGCTGATAAAAGTTCCGAAATCTCTTTTTTTATAGAACTGCATGATGAATCTGGTTATTGTTTTTTTTGTTGACGATCGACGGGTATATGAAATAATAAAATCCGATTACCGCCAGTGAGCCAAAGATAATGATTAAATTCAGTACCAGAGGCATGGCCAATGCATGCCGGGTTACGTATCCTTCGATAATGCCGGCACAGACTGTAAAAGGAACGGTGCTTAAAAATATTTTAAATGAATCTCTGAATCCGTTTTTGAAAGAGTTAAACCGCGAATGTGTTCTCGGAAATAAAATAGATGCTCCCAGGATCAGCCCGCACATGGCTTCCACCACCATGGCGAAGATCTCGAATACACCGTGAAGCCAGATTCCACGCGCACTGTCTTTTAAGGCCCCGTAATCGTAGAAAAAATACTGAAAGGAGCCCAGCATGACACTATTGGAAAGCAGGGCATATAAAGTTCCTACTCCTCCGGTCACGCCGTAAATATACAGCTTGGCACCAACCCCAATGTTGTTGAAAATAATCCCGATCGTACTGCCCCAGGTAGAGCCGCTCTGGTAAACCCCGACAGCATTTCCGTTTTTAATATTTTCAATGGTCTGATTGACATAGTCTTCCCCTAAAATAATTTTGGCGAAATCTTTATCATAAATAGCTGAGAGTATTCCGGTTAAGGTAAACAAAGTAAAAAACAGAAAAGCATATCCCAGATACCGCCTGTACTGATAAACCAGGAGAGGAACTTCTGTTTTAAAGAAATAAACCAGCCTGTTTTCTTCTACCCTTTTGGTTTTATAGATCTTCTGGAAAATCCGGGCTGAAAGATGGTTCAGGTAGACCGTTGTATTGCTTTTCGGATAATAGGTCTGTGCAAAAGATAGGTCATTCACCAGATTGATGTACAGCGAAGAGAGGTCATCGGGATTTTTTTTAATTTTCCCCTGGATAACCTGTTCGATTCCCAACCATTTTTCTTTATTTTGTTTAATGAAATAAACTTCTCTCATAATTGTAAGGCTAAAATAATAAAAATTATGTCTCAAATCGCCATTAATACTTCACAAAATGTAAATATTAATTTCAACACGGCCAGCGTCGGCGACCGGATGATTGCATTTATCCTGGACCTGCTGATTCAGGTAGCGTATACCATTGCTATTTTTTACATTTTCTTCAATATTCTGGATTTGGGCAGCCTGCTGAACGGCCTCGATCCGTGGTCTATCCGGGCAGTGTATATTATTCTTCTTTTCCCGACGTTTATTTACCCCCTGGTTCTGGAAAGCCTGATGGAAGGCCAGACGCCCGGTAAGAAAATAATGAAGATCCGGGTAGTGAAAATCGATGGGTACCAGGCCGGGTTCGGAGATTATATGATCCGTTGGATATTCCGGATTATCGATACAACGTTTATGGGAGTGGTAGGGCTGATCGCTATGGTCGTTTCCAAAAACAACCAGCGGTTAGGCGATATCGCCGCAGGCACAGCCGTAATTTCATTAAAAAACAGCATTAATATTTCCCATACCATTCTGGAAAATATCAAAGAAGACTATATTCCTACTTTCCCGCAGGTGATTGCCCTGAGTGATAACGACATGCGGATTATCAAAGACAATTATCTGAAAGCCATCCGGGTAGACGACCGGCAGATCATCAGCCGGCTTTCCGATAAGATTAAAAGCATCCTGAAGCTTGAAGTAGACGGCACTAAAATGACGGAAAGGCAATTTATCGGGGTTGTTATTAAAGATTACAATTATTATACGGGAAAGGACAGTTAGAAAGTGAATGGTGAATTTTGCCTTGCAAGTGAATGGTGAATTTAAGGCTAAAGGTTAATCAAAAACCTGCCTGTAAAAAGCTTAACCGCAATTCCACTCCTCTGGAGGGGTGGCAAAAATTCCGAAAGAATTTTGACGGGGTGGTTTTGACTAGTGAATAGTCAATGGTGAATTTGCCTGGCAAGTGAATGGTGAATTTTTATTTGCCTCATAAAGCTCAATTTGTCGAAGGACGATCGAAGATTATAATTGTAGCAAGGGTAAGACCAGTAGGTGAATGGTGAATTTTCATCAAAAGAATTCAGTTTACGGAGTACTGTATGGTGAATTTTATTATGCTGATCAAAATTCTTCCGATATCATTCTGTACCGAAATTTCAAAAAATAAATTCACCCTGTATTAAAAATTGGCAACGAAGCTAATCCACCATTAACCATTAACCATTAATCATTAACTATTAATTATTCTCCATTCCCCGATCCCTGCGGTGTGGTTTTTGCATTTTTCAGATTAAAATTTGATTATGAAGTTCGAGAATAACAAATCAGGAAACGGCGGAGTGATTACACTGAATAATGAAACCAAGGAAGTAGGCAGACTGACCTATACCATCTTTCCGCAGGATAATCGTTTGGTTATTTCATTTGTCTTGGTTCACCGTGAATTTGAAGGCCGGGGAATGGGAAAATACCTGGTGGAAGAAGCCATTAAATTTGCTCGCGAAAACAAGTGGAAAGTTTATCCGCATTGTTCATACGCCAGAGCAGTGATGAGAAGGATGAATGACTTAGAAGATGTGTTTTTAGAGCGTTAAAACTTCCTTGACCAGGATTTCTTCAATATCATCCGGATAATCCACTTTAAGATGCTGATCTGAGTTTATCCAGTTCTGTATTTCTTCAAGCTTCAGGACTTTGGAATTCGGTATTCCCATTTTGTCCAGCGCACAGGCATTGCATTCCTGTTCGTATTGATTGTGAATAGGGATAACAAATAACTTTTTATCCATAAAAAGCGCTTCGGCGGGACTTTCGAAACCGGCATTGCAAAGGATACCTTCACAATTTTCAAAGGCTTTTAAGTACTGAATCTCATCGATCGGAAAAATCTCGACATTGTTTTCTCTCAACTGCAATTTGGAATATTTGGAAAATACTTTCCATTCTACCGGAATCTGTTTAAGTACCTTTGTGATATTTTTATCTGAAAAACTCGGCAGGTAGACCAGGTAAAATCCCTTTTTTTCAGGATTAAGATTTCTTATTTTATGCCTGATAACGGGTTTTTTGATCTGCGGATGGTAATTTTCGAAATGAAAGCCGATCATTTTTTTACTGGGAACATAATATTTAAGCACCAGTTCCCCTAAAAGGTCTTTTTTATCAGGCTTTGGTGTTTCTTTAAAAAGCATAGAAGCCTGATGACTCAATTCGATCATAGGCAGCTTTTTCAAGGCACATGCCCAACCTGTCAGCGGCTCATAATCATTAATGATCAGATCATACTTTGAAAGTTCAATTTGCTGTATATTTTTAACAGCCTCCAGAAAATTGTTCTCCGTAAACGTTTTGCGATAAGATAAACCGCCTGTTTTATTATAGAGCAAGGAAACGCCTTTATATTGAAAATCAACACCAAAATCAGCCTTTAATTGAGATTGATGGCCACTGATCAAAGTATCAACCGATGCATATTTTTTAAGGATCGGAACAATTTCCTGTGCACGTGCCACATGCCCGTTGCCGGTTCCCTGGAAAGAATAGAGGATTTTCATTTGGTAAAGCTGGTTACGATTTTTAAGAGCTCCGTATTATCAATGTCTTTAATTTCTTCGATGTCGTCTTTCAACAAATGCTTATGCTCATCGTAATAAAAAATGCTCCATTCGTTATCGTTGTATTCCAGTGCAGAAAGATTTTCGATCCAGTCTCCTGAATTCATATAAATACATGAACCCTTTTTAGTAACCACTTCACGGATTTGAGGCTGGTGAATATGTCCACAAACAACATAGTCATAATGGTTATCGATTGCCAGTTCGGAAGCGGTAAGTTCAAAGTCCCCGATGTATTTTACCGCCTTCTTCACGTTGTTTTTGATTTTTTTTGAAAAGGAATATTTTTCCCTGCCCATTTTCTCCAGAAACCAGTTTACCATATTGTTGATGACAATCAACAAGTCGTACCCCTTACCTCCAAGCTTGGCGATCCATTTTGAATGCTGTACGGATGCGTCAAAAACATCCCCATGGAAGATCCAGGTTTTTTTGTTGTTAATATTGAGGCAGATTTTGTTGCAGACTTTCAGTTTACCCAATTCGAAGTCGGTAAACTTCCGGAACATCTCGTCATGATTTCCGGTGATGTAGAACACATCGGTATTTTTTGTAGCCAGTGAAAGGATCTTCTTGATCACTTTCAGATGGGGTTTAGGGAAGTAAGACTTTTTGAATTGCCAGATATCGATAATATCACCGTTCAGCACTAGAGTTTTAGGCTGAATGGAATTAAGATACCTCAGTAATTCTTTAGCCTTACATCCGTAAGTTCCCAAATGAACATCCGATATTACAACCAATTCAACGTTTCTTTTCATAGTTTTATGCAAAGAAACTACTTGAAAGTTAATTGTATATGAATGCTATATTATTTTTTATAACGTTTCCATCAGCTCTTCGGTGATTTCCATATTGTGATATACATTCTGTACATCATCATCGTCTTCAAAACGTTCCAGCATTTTCATATTTGCCTTGAACTGTTCTTCATTCACTTCTTTGGTATTGTTAGGAATTCTCTGAAGTTCCGCACTTTTGGCTTCAATTCCCAATTCATCCAGTTTGTGGGATAACGAACCGAAATCTTCAAAAGCCGTAGTAATCATTACTTCTTCTTCATCCTTTTCAACATCTTCCGCACCGCCGTCAATCATTTCCATTTCGAAATCATCCCAGTCCATTTTGATTTGCGCCAAGTCAATAGTAAAGATTCCTTTTCGGTCGAAGATAAAAGCCAGTTCTCCGTTTTTTCCCAGGTTACCGTCGAATTTATTAAAAATCGCTCTTACATTGGCTACCGTTCTCGTGGTATTGTTTGTCGTACATTCTACGAAAAAAGCAACTCCGCCCTGTCCATAACCTTCGTATGTAATCTCTTCATAATTTTCGGCATCAGCACCGCTTGCTTTCTTAATAGCTCTTTCCACATTGTCCTTCGGCATGTTGGCTCCTTTTGCATTCTGAATGCATCTTCTTAATGCAGGGTTAGATTCCGGATCTGCTCCGCCGGCTTTTACTGCCAGTGCGATATCCTTACCTATTTTGGAGAAAGTCTTAGCCATTTTATCCCATCTGGCCATTTTAGAAGCTTTTCTATATTCAAATGCTCTTCCCATTTTAAATTTTTAATTTTCAACAAAATTAATTAAAAGTCAACGAAAAAAAAATACCCCCAGAACACTGGAGGTATTTATATTTAGAAAAATTAATTATTTTCTTCTTTTAGCAGCAGCTTTTTTCTTAGCCGGAGCTTTTTTAACTTTTACCGGAGTCGGATCTTCGTAGTCTCTCTTTTTAAGAGCATTCCACTGATCTGCATCTTCGATAGCAGTTACCACTACTTTTCTGTCTACCTGTCTTTCAGCATCCGTAGCTGTAGCAGGTATAGTAGCTTTCGCTTTACCAACACCAATAGATTTAAGTGCGTTAGCATCAACTCCTCTTGCATCTAAAGCAGCAACTACCGCAGCAGCTCTTTCTCTAGATAATTTCAAGTTATAAGCCTCAGATCCTTTAGCATCAGTTCTACCTTCTAATAAGTAGTTACCTCCGTCTTTCTTGATCAAATCAGCAGCAGCATCAAGAGCTGGTTTAGATTCAGCTTTGATAGTCGCTTTATTGAAATCAAAGAATACACTTCCGAAGTTTTTCTCTAATTCAATAGCCGTTTGTTTTTTAGGCTTAGGACATCCGTTGTATTCTGGAAGACCTGGTACGGTAGGACAAGCATCATCTTTATCAAGGATACCGTCACCATCTGTATCTGGCCAAGGACATCCGTTGTTTTCAGCAGGACCTGCAACTGTAGGACAAGCATCATCTTTATCGATTACACCGTCACCATCTGTATCTGGCCAAGGGCATCCGTTGTTTTCAACCGGACCAGCTACATCTGGACATTGATCATCTTTATCTGGAACACCATCACCATCTGTATCAGGACATCCCTGGAATTCCGGTAAACCTGGTGTATCAGGACATAAATCATCTTTATCTAAGATACCATCCTTATCTCTGTCTCTGTTTCCGAATCTGAAGTTAAGAGACGCAGAAGCCTGCCAGAAGTTTGCAACACTTGATTTATCGCCAGGAGTAGATACATAATCACCCTGAACACCTAAACCAAAGTTCTTCGTTAACCAGAAGTTAGCACCGGCACCTGTAGCAAGAGCAAAGAAGTTAGCTTTACCGTTTTCATTACCATTTTCTCCATTACCTACTAATACACCATTAGCATCCGTTCTAGGGAAAGTTAGAGAAGTATAGTCATGTCTTAGATAGTTAGCACCAACTCTTAAATATGGGTCAAACCAAGATTCTTCGTTCCATAAAAGCCCTGCAGCTTTAGCCTGGAAACCAAGACCTGTCATCAACATGAATTCTTTCCCCATGTTGAATCTCTTGTTCTCCACATTACCAACGGTAGTCTGCCAGTCGATAACCAAACCTTTACCGATGTTCCTAGCTACGGTAAGTTTTGACAATGGTGGAGTAATAGAGAAATTGTTCACATTGAACATTGTTTTTGTCAAGTTTCTAGCAGAGAACGTATTGCTGAAATTACTTCCCTGTGCAAGGTGATTTTCCGCGTGAGCACCAACCCCGATCAACCACGGATTGTTGGTAGTCTGAGCGAACACAGTAGAAGCAACAGTAAGTGCCAATGCTGAAATTCCTAATTTTAGATTTTTCATAGAATTAAATGATTAAATAATTGATAATGCAAAATAAATATAATTTTTCTTTATATACAAAGTTTTCGCGCTGATTTTTAACTTTTCTTTAATATTCTGTCGAGGTTTCGTTTATTTTCCCTATCTTTTATGCTTTCCCTTTTATCAAAGAGTTTTTTCCCTCTACCAAGCGCAATCAGGACCTTTGCTTTACCCCTATCGGTGATGTATAATTTTAAAGGTATGATTGTATTGCCTGCATCCTTTAACTTTTTTTCAAGTTTTTGTAATTCTTTTTTGTGCAAGAGCAATTTCCGTTCCCTTTTTGTTTTGTGATTATAAAAAGTCCCCAATTTATATTCATCAATCATCATGTTGATAATGTATAATTCCCCATCAATAAACTGGCAGAAGGATTCTGCAATGGAGGCTTTTGAAGAGCGCAGGGATTTTATTTCCGTGCCCGTTAAAACCATCCCCGCTTCAAATTCTTCAAGGATTTCGTATTCAAATCTTGCCCGTCTGTTGAATATATTTACTGTTTTCTCAATCTTCATTTTAAGTTGTTGTATTAGAATAAATGCAGAAAGAATGCATTTTTCCGGCCAATCTGCGCGGAGGCTTATCACCGTCAGGTTATTTATAAGACGGAATATATAAAAATATCCCAATATTTAAAAACTTGACAATTACATTATTACGAAATACCCAAATTCTTTTCGTATTTTTGCGCCAAATTTACAAAACTATATGTTAACAGTATCTAACTTATCTTTACAATTCGGGAAAAGAGTTCTTTTTGACGAGGTAAACATTATGTTTACGAAAGGAAACTGCTACGGGATTATCGGAGCAAATGGTGCAGGAAAGTCTACCTTCCTTAAAATATTGACCGGAAAACAGGACCCAACGACAGGACATGTATCGCTTGAGCCTGGAAAAAGGATGTCGGTTCTGGAGCAGGATCACTTTGCTTACGACCAGTATACGGTGCTTGAAGCGGTTTTGAGAGGTAACAAGAAATTATTTGAGATAAAAGAAGAGATGGACGCGCTGTATGCGAAAGAGGACTTCTCTGATGAAGACGGAATCAAGGCCGGGGAATTAGGCGTAATCTATGATGAAATGGGAGGATGGACTGCTGAATCCGATGCACAGACCATGCTTTCCAACGTCGGAATTAAAGATGATATGCACTGGCAGATGATGAGCGAGCTTGAGAACAAAGACAAAGTAAAAGTTCTTTTGGCACAGGCCCTTTTCGGAAATCCGGATGTACTGATTCTTGATGAGCCTACCAACGACCTGGATATCGATACAATTTCCTGGCTTGAAGATTTCCTTGCGGATTATGAAAATACCGTAATCGTGGTATCCCACGACCGTCACTTCCTGGATACCGTTTGTACCCACATCGGAGATTTGGATTATGCGAAACTGAACCTGTATACCGGTAACTACTCTTTCTGGTACCAGGCTTCCCAGTTGGCGACCAGACAGAGAGCACAAGCCAACAAAAAAGCGGAAGAAAAGAAAAAGGAACTTCAGGATTTCATTGCGCGGTTCAGTTCCAACGTTGCCAAAGCCAAACAGGCTACGGCAAGAAAGAAAATGATCGACAAATTGAATATTGACGATATTAAGCCTTCTTCCAGAAGATATCCTGCGATTATTTTCGAAATGGAAAGAGAAGCGGGAGATCAGATCCTTGATGTGAAAGGTCTTGAAAAAACAAAAGACGGAGAATTGCTGTTCTCCAATATCGATCTGAATCTTAAAAAAGGAGATAAGGTAGCCGTTTTATCCAAAAACTCACTGGCCATCACTGAATTTTTTGAAATTCTTGCCGGAAACGTGGAAGCAGACAAAGGAACGGTTGCCTGGGGCGTTACCACGACTCAATCCCACATGCCTTTGGACAATACCAACTTTTTCCAGGAAGATTTGAGCCTAGTAGACTGGTTGAGACAGTTTACGAAAAATGATGAAGAGCGTCACGAAGAATTTGTAAGAGGATTTTTGGGAAGAATGCTTTTCTCAGGTGATGAAGCTTTGAAATCATGTAAAGTACTTTCGGGAGGTGAAAAAATGAGATGTATGTTCAGCAGAATGATGCTTCAGAAAGCCAATATCCTATTGCTTGACGAACCTACCAACCACTTAGACCTTGAAAGTATTACGACACTTAACAACTCCCTGTCCAACTTCAAAGGAAATATTTTGCTGTCTTCTCATGACCACGAAATGCTTTCCACAGTCTGTAACAGGATCATCGAACTGACACCAAACGGAATCATCGACCGTGAAATGACTTACGACGAATATCTTGCTGATAAAAAAGTAAAAGAATTAAGGGAAAAGATGTATTCATAACATCCATTCACATAGAATTTTAAAGCGTTTCCACCGGGAACGCTTTTTTATTTATATCTTAGGGTAAATAATGAATTATGAAAAGAATCTTTTACCTGATTGTGCTGATGTTCTTCCTAACGGCTTACGGGCAGCACCGGGATCCGCGTTATCTGCCGAAGCCTTATGTGGAAATCGAGCATCCGGAATGGACGAAAAACGCAACGATTTATGAAGTCAATATCAGGCAGTATACTCCCGAAGGTACTTTTAAAGCCTTTGAGAAACATCTCCACCGGCTTAAAAAAATGGGTGTGGACATTATCTGGCTCATGCCCATCCATCCGATCGGGGAACTTCACCGGAAAGGCAGTCTTGGAAGTTATTACTCGGTGAAAGATTTTAAAGGGATCAATCCCGATTTCGGTACTATGGCCGATTTTAAGAGTCTCGTCAATAAGATCCACACCATGGGAATGTATGTGATTATTGATTGGGTGGGAAACCACTCGGCATGGGACAATCCTCTTTCAAAGCAGCATCCGGAATGGTATACCAAAACCCGGGAAGGAAAATTCCAGCCGACGCCCTGGTACGACTGGGATGATGTGATCGATTTTGATTATAATAATCCGGACTTTAGGGAATACATGACCGGTGCGCTCAAATACTGGGTATCCCAAACCGGTATCGACGGTTACCGGTGTGACGTAGCCGGATTTATCCCGGTGGATTTCTGGGAAAATGCAAGGGCGGAGCTGGATCAGATCAAGCCGGTATTTATGCTCGCCGAATGGGAATCCCGGGATCTGTACAAAAAATCTTTTGACATGACGTATTCCTGGACGCTTTGGGACAAACTGAAACAAGCCACGATAGAAAATAAGGGAGCACCTGCCCTTTTTGAATACATGGCGCATGATGTCAACAGTTTTCCTTTTAATTCTTACCGGATGACCTTTACGGATAACCATGATAAAAATTCCTGGGAAGGCAACCAGTTCTCCAATTTCGGGTCCGGTCTGGAAGCCGCTATGGTATTGTGCAGCACCGTCAATGGAATGCCTTTGGTATACAGCGGCCAGGAAGCAGGACTGGACAGGAGCCTTGCTTTCTTTGAAAAAGACCCTATCGTGTGGAAAGACCATAAGTTTGCCCTCATGTATGAAAAACTGTTTACACTCAAGCATAACAACCAGGCATTGTGGAATGGAAAATGGGGCGGCGAAATGGAACGGGTAACCAATGACAACATGAATAAGATCCTGTCTTTTTACCGTGAGAAAAATGGGGATGCCGTGCTCACCGTTATTAATTTTTCGGATCAGGAAGCGGACGTAAATCTGGATTCAAAATATATCAAAAGTAACTATACGGAACTGTTTACAGAAAGCCCTCTTGTTATTTCACAAGACAAAACTTCACTGAAACTCAGCGCCTGGAGTTACCGGGTTTTCATAAAGAATCAATAAATTTTATCCTGCCAAGCCGCCGGAATTTTGCACAGTTTCTAAAAAAATTTTCCCTATTTTTGTGAAATGAGTCAAAAATGGATTTACAAGCCCGAACCCGATGAGGAAATTGTGGATGGATTAAGTTCGTCACTTGGTTTTGGAACTTTTGAATCTAAACTCCTCGTTTTGAGAGGAATTGACAATTATCAAAAGGCCAGAGAATTTTTTAAACCGAACCTTACCGATATCCACAATCCGTTTCTAATGGCAGATATGCAGAAAGCAGTAGAACGCATTGCTACCGCCATCGAAAACGGTGAAAAAATACTGGTGTACGGGGATTATGATGTGGACGGCACGACAGCCGTTGCGCTGATGTACCTTTACCTCAGCAAAATTGTCCAGAAAAAGTATTTAGATTATTATATCCCTGACCGGAATTCCGAAGGCTATGGAATTTCTACCGAAGGTATTGATTTTGCCAAAGAAAACGGCTTCTCCCTGATTATCGCATTGGATTGCGGGATCAAAGCGCTTGATATGATCAATTACGCCCAGAATCTGGGTATTGATTTTATCATCTGCGATCACCATTTGCCCGGTGATGAAATCCCGAATGCAGTTGCCGTACTGGATCCGAAGAGAAGCGACTGCCGCTATCCCTTCAAGGAACTTTCAGGATGTGGGGTCGGCTTTAAGTTATGCCAGGGATTAAATACCATTTATAAACTTCCTGAAGCAGAATTGTTTGAACTTACCGATCTTCTTGCCATTTCCATAGCTGCCGATATTGTATCAATGACCGGCGAAAATCGGGTCTTGGCCAAAATGGGACTTAAAACACTCCGTAAAACGAGAAATTTAGGTTTACGGTTGTTGATTCCAGAAGACAAACTTTCCCATTTTGAAATTTCAAATATCGTTTTCGAAATTGCGCCGAAGATTAATGCTGCCGGAAGAATTTCCCACGGAAAGGCAGCTGTTGAACTGATGGTTTCCGATAACCTGAAGCATGCGCACCAGATTGTGAGCGACATCATGAACCTTAACGATGAAAGACGGGAACTGGATATGAATTCTACCCTTTCTGCCCTGAACCAGGTTATTGAATCCCAGCAGGAAACAAAATACACCACCATCGTTTATCATCCTGAATGGAACAAAGGCGTGATCGGAATCGTCGCTTCGAGACTTATTGAAACATATTACAAACCGACTCTGGTATTTACCGACGGCAATAACGGGGAAATGGTGGCTTCTGCACGATCCGTTTCAGACTTTGACGTTCATGAAGCTTTGGATATGTGTTCGGAGTATTTTCTGAAATTCGGAGGGCATCATGCTGCGGCAGGGCTTTCGATGGAAAAAGCGAAGTTTGATGCTTTCAAGGAAAAATTTGAAAGGGTGGTTTCCGAGAAGATTAAAGAACATCAGAAGGAGCCGTGCATCACGATCGATTCTGAAATACAGATCGATGAAATCAACCGGGAATTTATTAATTTTCACAGAAAACTGGCCCCGTTTGGTCCGCACAATATGAAACCGATCCTTACGCTGACTAACCAGAAAGTTTCAGGCTACATTAAAACAATGGGGAAAGACAACAACCACCTGAAGTTCTATATCCGGCAGGAGTCTACCGGAAGAAATATCGAATGTGTCGGCTTCAAGCTGGGGCAGTTTGCCGATGATTTCAGGAATAAATATTTTGATCTGGCATTTACGCTGGAAGAAAACCACTGGAAAGGCAACGTTACCCATTACCTGAATATCAAAGATGTAAAATTCAGGGATTGATTTTTTAATTCCTCAACGTATCAATTAAAATGAAAAAGATCGGACTTTTTTTCGGTTCATTCAATCCTATTCATATCGGGCATCTCATCCTGGCAAATTATATCCTGGAACATTCGGATATGGATGAGCTGTGGTTTGTAGTAAGTCCGCAAAATCCTTTCAAGGAAAAAAAATCTTTACTAAAAGACCATAACCGGCTGGATATGGTGCAGCTTGCGGTAAAAAACTACCCGAAAATGCGGGCCTCGAATGTGGAATTTTCATTGCCACAGCCAAGCTATACCATCGATACCCTTACTTACCTTCACGAAAAATATCCCGATTATTCTTTCAGTTTAATTATGGGTGAGGATAATCTGGCGGGTTTGCATAAATGGAAAAATGCGGAGGCTTTAATTAAAAACCATCACATCATTGTATATCCAAGGATTTTCGAGGGCGATAAAAAAGATTCCGATTTGCTGCAGCACGAAAACATTTCCCTGATCAAAGCGCCGGTAATCGAGCTTTCCGCCACCGAAATCCGGAATATGATCCGGACCGGAAAGAATGTAAGGCCAATGCTCCCGCCGGAAGTTTTCGAGTATCTGGACGGAAGCAGTTTTTATAAATAAATTTGTTAATGTTTCAGGCAAGAAGAAGCATGATGGAAGCTGGAAGTTTTTAAATATCAGATTAAAATAGCTGTAGAAGCATCAATTGAAAAATTATGAAATTTTTAGAAAAATTATTCTCAAAATACCCGCAGGAAAAAGTGATCCGATGGTTCAAAAACATCTGTCTGGCAGAAGCCGTTTCCTGGTTTTTCCTGTTCACGGCGATGATCTGGATCCGAACCAATCCAAATGATATTTTCCCAATTGTGTACATCAGTACAATTGGCAGCATCCACGGTCTGTTTTTTACGCTTTATCTTATATTTTTACCGGCTATCAGAAAAATATTTGCCTGGGACGATGAGGACAGTGTTTTCGCTTTAATTGCAGCCTTCTTTCCTTTTGCAACCATCTGGATCGATAAAAAACTCGCCCGCTTCGATCGGGAATAAAAATATCTAAAAGGACCATCATGGTCCTTTCTTTTTTCCAACATTATTTGAAAATTAACAGGCTGGAAGCCGAATGAGGAAGTTTAATTCTTAACATTAAGGCTAATAGTTTAACGTGAACTCGAAGAAGAACCGGAGTTAACGGGCTGTAAGAGGGAAGCTGGATGCTGGATGTCCCTCCTGTCAAAAATAGGTTCATAAGTCTTGATAATCAAACTAAACATTTTGTCAATATATAAGAGGAAGTTCTTATCTAATCCTGAATAAAAGCCTTAAATTAACGTGAATTCGGAGAAGAGCTCAGATTAATATTTTTGAAAGCTTTCACATGAAATATAACAAAAAGAACAGCAGTTGAATCCGCCCCGTAGGGGCATCATGATCATAGCCCCGGGTGAAACCCGGGGTTTAAGAAAGCACCCGACAGCAACGAGCCCTGAAGGGACGAAACCTATTTATTGAGATGAAGAGGGAATAATGAAATCCCGCAGGCTCATCTGTACGACACCATTTATTTAATGATTACGCCCATTCAGGGCTGAGTAATTTATTCCGCGGGTTTAAATTATTGAAAATAAGATAAATACTATCGAATTCACGTTATATTACAGCTAATGATGTAAATATCCAATGGAGGTCTGTTCTCCGTCCCGAACCATTAATCCTCTTATGATCAAATTAACTGATTTAAAATAAGTGAATTAGTTTTATTTACAGGGGTAAAAGCTTTTATTAATTTTTATGCAGACGCATAAAGATTCAACAGCCTGCTTCTTGTAAGATCAATTTCTTATTATGATCTCCTGAAATTATCTGTAAAACTCATTATTTATTTCTGAAATTTCATTCCGTCATGTAACAGAATGATGTTAATAATTGTCTTAATCAGTAATAAAGCTAATGAAGTAAAAATTTAGCCAAAAATTTTAATCACTTAAAATCAATTAATTAAATTTAAATTAAAAACATTTTAAGTACTTTGTATTGCATGATACTAAATTTATTATATATCTTTGCAATGTTAAATAATAATAAATACAAGCTATTAAAATCTCTAAAGATAAAAATCATGAAAACTCAAATTCTTATTGCCGCCATATTCTTCAGTGGATTCACTTTTGCCCAGGAAAAGAAGCAGGATACCGTAAAAACAAAAAGTATAGAAGCAGTAACGCTTACAAAACAGGTTTTTAAAAAGCAGAGCGACCGTTTTGTTTATGATGTAGCATCTTCTCCCGTAGCGAAAGGCAATACGACCTTCGATCTTCTTAAGCAGACGCCCCTGCTGTCGACCACTGATGACAAGACTTTTAAAATTGTAGGAAAGAACAATGTGCTGATTTACATCAACGGCAGAAAAAGCAATATGGATGCGGAATCCCTTACCCAGTTCCTGAAAAATACGCCGGCTGAGAACATCCAGAAAATAGAAGTGATTACGGTTCCGGGAAGCGAGTATCAGGTAGAATCTTCAGACGGGATCATCAACATCGTACTGAAGAAAAAAATGAGCAACGGAACCAGCGGAAACATGAGAATGTCTAATACCCAAAATAAATATAACGCCAGCAACGCCAGCTTCTCCGTAAATTACCGGAAAGATAAACTTGGAATTACCGCGAATCTGAGCGGAGGTGAAAATATCAATCCGCAGTCGTATGTATTGAAAAATGGTATCGGCCAAATACGGAATGAATCGGTGGGAAATATCGATGATCCTAACAAAAACCTCGGAGGTTACCTGAATATTGATTACCAGCTGAATGAAAAAAGCAATCTTGCCCTTTCCTGGAATTCCTGGGCAAATAAAAGTTACAATTCCACCATCGATTTACTGAACACCTTAACCATGCCGAATGACAAAGGGATTCTCGAAACAAGTTATACGAAAACTAAAAATAAGGAGGATGCAAGAAACTATAACAATTCGGTAAATTTGAACTATGAAATAAAACTTGATTCCCTGGGAAGTAAATTCAACGCCAATGCGGCTTATCTTATTTACAAAAGATTTCAGTATTCCGACAACAACACCATGATTTCTGATGTGAAAGGCAGCACCTCAGGCTTTTCAAGAACAGGAAGAAAAATCATCCAGAACATTCCGCAAGTGGTAAACAATTTTTCAGGAACGGTAGACTATATTCAAAAGTTTAAAAATGACTTTACCTTTTCTGCCGGAGGTAATTTTAATAAAACCAAAACGGATAATGACACCAAAAACTATAATTCTGCTTACGATTACGACCTTACCACCGGTAATCTGACAGGTATTACGACCAACCCGGATTTTAACCATTTTATCTACGATGAAAATATCTATGGAGTTTATGTGACTTTTGAAAAGAAGTTTTCTGATAAATTCTCCGGAAAGGTAGGCGCACGGTATGAAATCACCAATAGCCTCGGAACAGCAGACAGCCCGACAAATACGATCCCCGAACAGCAACACCAAAGGATTGAAAGAAATTATAACAATTTCCTGCCCTATGTAAGCTTTAACTATACCATCAACGATAAAAATAATATTTCCTATTCATTTTCCAGCAGGATGGGGAGACCAAGCTTCTGGGAACTGAATCCGGTGAGGAATATCATCACCGAAGACAATTATACGCAGAACAACCCGTTTGTAAAGGCCTCTTCAAACTATAACCAGGAGCTGACCTATATGTACAAGAATTCTTACTTCCTGATCCTGAACCATACGTATGAAAAAGACCAGATCACCCAGGTACCTTTACAAAAAAAGTATGTAGATAATAATGGCATGGAAAGAGTCAGACTGGCCTATATCCGTACTAATTTCGGGGATAAGCAGGAAATGTCGGCGATGCTTGGGATTCAGAAATCGCTTTTCAAACAATATCTGACGCTGAATTTCAATGCAGGGGTTCAGCATAATATCAACAACGGAACTTTAAATACGGATCCTACGACAGGACAGGTTTTCGATACGTATATCAACAACAGAAAATCCACCAGCCTGGTTATCAACAGCAACAATACCCTGCGTCTTGATAAAAATAAAACCTGGTTTTTGGGTGTCAACTTCTTCTACGTAGACAAGCAGCAGATCGAGCTGGGTGTTCTGAAGAACTTAATGAGCCTGGACCTGAGCATCAAGAAAAACTGGAACGACTGGACTTTTGCCGTGAATGTAAATGATGTTCTGAGAACCAATGTGGTTGAAATTGAGGATTACCAGAGCAACGGAAACTACAATTACATTAAAAACGACATGTACAGGAGAAATATTACGGTAAGCCTTACCTACAATTTTGGAAATAAAAAGGTAAAGAAAGTACGGGAGATTGAAAGTGCTTCGGATGCTATTAAAAACAGAACCCGATAAGCCAGTCATTTCTTCATATTTATATATTATTTTTGTGGTAACTCGCCGGAAACCCGGCGAGTTTTTTTATTTTTAGATTATTAATTCAAAATAAACCTGATGAAAAAGCGGCTGTTGTTTTTTTTAAGCGTTATGGTTCTTATGCTTTCAGGCTGCCGGCAGAAAACCATTGATCTGGGCAACAATATTTCGTTCAGAGCGGAACGGAATATTGCTTACGGCAGGGATGCTGAGCAGAAAATGGATCTCTACATTCCGGAAAAGAACAAGGATATAAAGAATGTTTTCATTATCATTCACGGGGGAGGATGGCGTGGCGGAAGAAAATCGCAGCTTACCAGCTTTACCTTCGACCTGATGAAGAAATTTCCCGGTATGGCTTTCGTCAATCTGGAATACCGGCTGGCTTCAACGACCCGTTTCGCGCTTCCCGGCCAGACCGATGATATAAAATCGGCCATGCATTTTGTTGAAAAGAAATTAAATACCAAACCGGAATATATTCTTCTGGGCAACAGTGCCGGCGGTCACCTTTCGATGTTCTATGCCTATCGCGATGACCGGGAAAACAAAGTAAAGGCGGTGGTAAATATTGTGGGTCCTGCAGACCTGAACGACCCGGGGTTTAAAAATTACGACGATTATGCTTTTGTTGAAAACCACCTCATCGATCCGAAAATTATTAAAGATGGTCTTTCATTGATGGATTTCGGAAGCCCGGTCCATTGGATTCGGCCAACTTCAGCACCCACACTTTCTTATTACGGAACCGCCGATCATGTGGTCCCGGTTTCCCAAAAGAGGATCCTGGATTCGGTTTTGGCACGCAACAAGATATATCATGAGTCGTATGAATTCAACGGAAATCATGTGGAATGGGAGCGGCCTCCTCATGCATTGTTTTTAGTGAGGAAGATTGAAAATTTTCTGAAAGCGGTGGATAAAAAATAAACGCTCTGAAAATTTCAAAGCGTTTTAATTTTATTTTTTTAACACAGAGCGCACAAAGTTTCTTTTAAATGCCTACTCGTTTTTCAAGTCTCACAGAGGCGTAAACTTAACAAAGCTCACAGAGTCTTCATCACGGATTCTGATTAATGAGAATATCTTCTTTTTATTCTGATTTAAAAATTTCCGATTTTTCCGAAACGCCGTTGGCGTTGAAGGCTTCAATCTGGAAATAATAGGAATCGGTACGGTCGGCTCCGGTGAAGAAATATTCGTTTTTACCATACACCATAATGCTTCCGTATAACTTCTCAGGTGATTTTCCCCAATAGATGACGTATCCGTCAGCGTCGGAATTCTGCTGCCATTTCATCCAGATGCTCCTTCTTTCGCCGTACTTCTTAGGATCCGCTCTCAGCGGCACAAAGTTCTGAACTTTCCCCGGAACGGCTCCCGCTCCTTTTCCGAATACCCTGAAACCGCTTAAGGCAAATTTTCCCGTCGGCATTTTCAGATTTTCCATTTTCAGGAATCTGGCCCGGGCAGGTTTTTCCAGTTCTACGTAGTCGTGAGGGACATCTTTGGTATTTTTGGACTTATCCACAATCACACTCCACTTTTTACCGTCGTTGGAGCCGTAGATTTTATACTGGTGCATCTTACCTAAGGTTTTCCCCATGAATTCGGCATCCTGGTCTGCGTAATTGATCTGAAGGGCATTGATGGTGGAAACTTCGCCCAGATCGGTCTGGAACCATTCTCCTTTATCGCCTGTTCTGGCACTCCAGTAGGTTTTAATGTCTTCATCCACCGCATAATTCGAATGATACCCGCCGAGCGTCGAAGACACCTGGACCGGTTTATTGTAATTCAGCAGCATCCAGCCGGCGAACAGCCCTTTTGAAAAGTCTTTTCCTTGTGCATATTGCGGAAGATACGTCGGATAATCACCGTAGGCCGTGTTGCAGTACATTACATCATCCTTATCGAATCCTGCCGGCCAGATGCCCAGTCTTCTTTCGAAATTATTTTTCGTGGAAATGAAAATCGTGGAAATATGCCACCAGTTTTTGTAGTTGTCCTCAAAAGTTGCTCCATGTCCCGCCCCCCTGGCAAAACCTCCCGGTTTATAGGAAAACGGATTATGCTGCTGGTATTCAAAACCCTCCAGCGGCTTGTTGCTCACG
Source organism: uncultured Chryseobacterium sp. (assembly GCA_913777465.1). GTDB lineage: Bacteria > Bacteroidota > Bacteroidia > Flavobacteriales > Weeksellaceae > Chryseobacterium. The sequence continues at coordinate 28,361 of CAJYRQ010000058.1, read as the reverse complement.
TAGACGCCGTCGGAATATCCGCTGAATTCGGTGGCCGGTGCGCCGTACTGCATGTAATATTTCCCGTTATGCTTAGTCATCCACGCCCCTTCCACGAAAGGCTGCAGGAAAACGTTGTCGTTGTATTCCCCGAACCGTTCCCAGCCGTGGTCTTCGGGTTTTAATCTTAAAATAGGTTTTACAAATCCTTCTGACTGCAGGGTTTTTGTTTTCACTTCGGTTCCCAGCAAAGGCCATTCATTGCTGGATCCCCAGTACAGGTACAGTTTGTTCTTATCTTCATCGTAATGGAAAGCCGGATCCCACGCTCCCACTTTCAGCGTATCGACCGCAATTTTCCAGTCGTCTTTGGTGGGATTCGTACTTTTCCAGATGGGAAAATCCTGTTCCCAGGTAGAACCGAAAACGTACAGCGTATCTTTCATCGCCCAAACCGCCGGAGCATTAAGGTCATGAATGTATTTGTTGTCTCTCAGGAATTTCCTTTTTACGAATTTCCAGTCGAGCATATCATCGCTGTACCAATACCCTTCCTGATTCGTCGAAAAAAGAAAGAGCTTGTTCTTAAAATTAACGATCACCGGATCGGCCGTTGCCCGGTGTTTTCCCTGCTTTGAAAAAACTTCAAACGGGGTATAGCCGTAATCGATATTGATCGGGTTACAAAACGTCTTCTGCTGGGCTTTCAGACCCAACACGCCGAACAGCATCATGAACATCAGGAAGTACTTCTGCATAATCTATGGTTTCTTATTTCACAAAAATAGGTAAGTTTTTTTAATGGGTGTTAGGATTCTAATAAGTTGTGGAGGAAATAGAATTTAAAATTTCATGGGGATGGTTTTTAAACGTAAATCCCTCGCAGGTAGCGAGGGACTTAGATTACAAAGAAGATTAAAATATTTGCTTTAACAGGACTTTAACTATCAAGACAATTTAAATATTTATACAAAATTAAAAGCCGGATTTCCAAAGAAGATGATTAATGTCCAGCTCACTGATATCGAAATCATCAGGGTGCAGAATAAACCCCTCTTGTGTTTTCAATTCCTCTACTGCCTGTTCAGCCATTTCTTTCGAAGAAAAAACACCGATCATTCTTTCATCATCCAGATATCTATGGATCGTGTAGCTGTGACTCACGCTGAAAACCGATTCTAGACCTAATTCTTTTACAGATAAACACGTTTCATCTATCATATCGCCTTCCGTAAGATAATCTCTTCCGATTTCCCCTATTACAGAAGTAAAGCCATGCTTCCAATGTAGTTTATCCATCTGATATTTAACGACAACAAAATCTTCCGGATAGTTTTTAAATCCTGATAATTTTAACGCTTCTTTTTTTATTTTCTCAACCCCCTCTATACTGTCACAGAATCCTAAAAGTTTAGTATCGGTGCTTACCTCATCGGTATAAGTATGATCAATTGCATAAACAAAATATTTCATAATAACACTTTTTCTTATAGGAAAGCAAAGCAATACATCACTCATTTACAATAAATAATTCAAGCTTTTTAGCATAGATAAAATCAGAATCATTATCTGACTTTTTGTCGTCAGAATTATCCGGGTCGAAACTTAAATAAATACAATCATCAATAGGCAACAATTTAAAATTTTCAATAGTATAAAAATTATAACTATGAGTATGATAAAATTTGAATTCGATAATATCGCTAAACAATAGGTTTATTTTTGAATAGTCGCTTTTCCTGGAAAAGCCGCTGATGAGAAGACTTATTTTTAACTCTCCTAACTCATCTTTATAGAGATTTATTTCGTCTATCTTTGTGCTTACCAATGAATTTTCTTTGATGAAAGTTTTGGCGGCCATGGTTGTTATATTCATTTTTTTCTGAAGATATAAGTATAATCGTTTGAAGGAATCATTACATTTTATTCTAACCCAAATTTATCTTCATAGTTAAATTTTTCAATTTTATCGGAACTTTTTATAATAACTTCTAAAGAACCCTTCGGTTTTATTATTGAATCTCCAACAAAAATCTTATCCCACCAGTCTCTATAGATAATTATGCTATCCTTATTTCCGTAGATCAAAAATGGTATATTGTGATTATCGTGGTTTATGTATTTTCTAGTAATTAATGATTTGATTTCCTTTTCTCTCATTTCATCTAAAAAGCCACCTCCATCTTTTAATGAAAATATACGATCGTACAAAAACATCATTGCAATAATAAGTATTACAACTATTAAAATTCTATTTCTGTTCATTATCTCCAATCTTTAGGTATATCGCTTACAAATCTGGTTTGTGTTCTTGACAGTGAAATGCCAAATGCCGGTCTTTCTTTTGTTAATCCATACGAAAATCCAAAAGTAGAATACCCTCCTGGATATCTTCCCCATTCTTGTTTACTTAGCAGATTCACGCCATCATGAGCTTGAACTGGGGAAGATCCTCCCCATGAAAAACCACTTCCAAATCCCGCAGTAAAACTATTTCCAAAACCTTTAAAGTCACTGACTTTAAACAATGTTTCTGGGTCTGTATTTTTTATCGTCATGAAATCAGCAGAGAAACCAGAGCTATTTGATATAGAATAGCCATAAGAGTAATAAAACTTTCCTCCCCAAACCCCTCCATATGAATCTGCAACATAACCAATACTTCCTGTTATTCCAACCAATCCCAAAATTTTTCGGTTATAAGAAATCTGAGCAGCCAAGCCACTTACACTGGTAGCAGATGTAGTAATTGTTCCGCCTGAAACCATACTCAATGTTTCACCACCTTCTGCATGTAAAAGTTCAGTTTTATCATCTCCCGTTTTTACTGTAGCAGAGCCATTGGCATGTAAGTGATACATTCTATCATAGCCATCTGCAGAGGCTCCAATTGTATTACTCCTGCCTAAACTTGTATAACCCTTAATTTGTTTATCAGTATCCTTCCATTCTATATTTCCTGTCTTATTATTTTGATACCAATCTTTTATTCGTGAGAAAGCTGCTTGTGCTTCTTCACCATATAATGGATCATTATCGTCAGGATCAGTAAATTTTATAGGGTTATTAATTGCATAATTATGTGGACTGTGTCTTCTATATTTCTCGGACATAGTATCCATCACTCCTCATCGTCCAATATCCGGCATATAAAATCTTGCACCGTAATCATACATCCCGGATTCAGTTTGCAGTTCTTTTCCGTTATAGCCGTATTTGTAAGCCGGTTTTCCGGCCAAGGCATTATAACCTTCATGCTTCACCCCGAACGGATAATAATTGCTTTCTTCAACAACTTCAGGTTGCTGCCGCTGTTAAAATAACTGAGCCTTACATTCTAGGAAGAATTATGGTGAAGGAAGTTTTAAATCCTGATTATCATAACTAAATTGCTCTAATTTATTTAAATTTCTGAAGATAAGCTCTAAAGATCCTTTAGGTTTTATTATTGAATCTCCGACATCTATTTTATCTTCCCAATCTCTATAAATAATTATACTATCTTTTCTTCCATATACAATATATGGAATACCGTGATTTTCACAATCAATATATTTTTTACTAACTATTGATTTTATTTCTTTTTCTCTGATCTTATCTTTATAATCATCTCCATTTTCTGAAGGAAAAACAAATCTATACAGGGTAATTACTGTTATAATAATTACAGTTATCAGTGAATTTTTGTTAAGGCGTGTCATCTTTAATTACTTTGATGGTTTAAAAAATCAACGATGTTCCCAAATGCCGGTTTTGATAAACTGTAAGAAAACCAAATATATGGAATAGTATAAATTTTCCTATCCGTTAATTAAATATGTAATAAAATCTATAAGGAATATCAAAGATGAAGATGCTAAGATGTAATCTAAAGTTTTCATTTTCTTATATTTAATTATCATTAAAATAAGTAATATTATTTGAAAAAGTATTCCCAGGTAAAAAATCAAAACCAAAATTCCTTGTAATTGTCTTGGATTTATTACTTCAAAAATGAAACTAGGCAATAAACGGCTGTATAATTTATTTTTTATTATTAAACAAATCAGCACAGTTATTAATAAAAATAAGCTCTTTTTTCTCATATCATTTTTTATAAGTTCCTTTATAGAAATATTTATTTCCTCTCCATAAAGCATTTTGATCTCTAGAACTATCACTTCCAAATTCGTTTATTCTTGCTCCCCACATCGCTTTTTCAGCAGACAATCCTATATATTTAGTCCATGCCCCCCACATAAAATTGCCTGCATCAAGAGTATTATAAATCATATTTACATTATCAAATTTGAAGAAAGCATTTGGAATAAATTTGTCTTGTAAATTTTCATTCGTTATATTAACGTTTTTATTTTTTAAAAATGGAACTAAAAAACTATATGTAAAATCGGAACCCTTCCCAGGAACAAAATTATAAGAATTTAAAAATAAATCAATGTAGGAATTGAATTTGCTCCCCCAATTGTCCATACCATTCATAAGAATTAATTGGTTGTTGTGGTGAACATTTGTTACTTGAGTTTTCAAGTCTGAATCTGAAATGGGATAATACAATCTATCATTAACTTCAAAATATTGACTTAACATATATTTATCATCTTGTTGGGAATCATTAAAAAATAACTGTTTTCCACTTTCATCAAAAAATCTATTTGGTTTATTATTTCTAGAAATATTTGAAATAATCCCTTTTTTATTCACAGTTATATCATCAGTAGGTTTTGACGATATAGAGTTTTGAAGTTGCCTAAAGAAAGCTTGTGCTTCTTCACCATATAATGGATCATTGCCGTCCGGGTCAGTAAATTTGATAGGGTTATTGATTGCATAATTGTATGGACTGTGTCGTCTGTATTTTTCAGACATATTATCAATCACACCCCATCGTCCAATATCCGGCATATAAAATCTTGCTCCATAATCATACATCCCGGTCTCCTGCAATTCCTTTCCGTTGTATTTATATTGATAAGCAGAATTTCCAGCTAAAACATTATATCCTTCATGCTTTAATCCAAAAGGATAATAATTATTTTCGTCAAGCACTTCTAAACCATTACCATTGCTAAAATAACTAAGCCTTACATTCCCCAGATGATCTGTGTAATTGTAAATATACTTATTATTTTCAAAATTATAATAGCCTTCTGCTGTTGGAATAAACTGCAATACCGGCTGCGGATCTGGGCAGCCGATACATCCTAGCATCGATCCTTCCAGACTGTATTGAAATCCGTCGAGATAATCCGTTGAACGAATTTCATTGCTGATATCACCCATAGGTCCTATTTTATAATAAGAATATATTTTCTTCAGCTTGGTTCCGTTGGCCGCATAAAAATAAGAGGTACTGTTTCCAAAAGGACTCTGCATATTATTCCTGATTACAGAAGAGGGAAGGTTCAGAAAGTTATATTTGATCTGGCTGATTTTCTGGTCCATATGTTTTATCATATTACCATTGCCCTCTCCCGTATCATTATCATACTGAATCGTATTTGGGTTAGTGAAATACGGATATCCTGAAGAGTTTTGGGTTCCGTCACTTATTGAAGTCAGCTTATTTCCTGAATAACTATAGGCAAGTTCGTCAATAATCAATGATGTTGGTGAAGAATCACCAGATTTGGTAGCTCTTGTTAATTTAGTGATATTTCCGTTCAGATCATATTTATAGTATTCGTTATAATATCCCACCCACTGAATTGTGGTATTGGGCTCTTTATAATATCCTCCTGTCAAACGATTGAGTGCATCATACATGTACACATATCTCCTCAAAACTCCGTCATTCTGTGTATTCCAGCTAACTTCTGAAATATTTCCATTATACTTTGGATTCCAGCCTATACAGTTTTGGTATTTCATTTCATAACCAAACAGTTTTCCATTGAGATTCTCAGGATCATTAATATTCGTCATCCATCCCCGGATATTATAAGCATAATCTATACTCTGCAAAGGATTTGACGCAGATGTCCCGCCTACTTTCTTATTGGTAATTTGTGCGATATCATTGTAGGTATTCTGTGTCAGGATTTCTTCAGGGTTCGTATCCACCTGATGTTTATGCACCAGCAATCTGTTCTGGGCATCATATTGGAAATTCTCTGTGATTACCCTTTCCGTATCGGAAGAAAGTCTTTTATGACGGGTAATGGTCTGCTGGGCCATACCGGAAAAATCCAGAAGAGATTCGGTTTTGGTATATCCTCCCAAATGATTGATAGAATGTCCCCCGATGATTCGTCCCTTCTTATCATACCAGATATAGTTTTTTGTCCAGTTATCATTCTCAATATTCTTCACATAAGAAGCTAATGGAAGGCTTTTGGTAGTGATGCCAGAAGCCGTAATCTCTTGTATGACATCCTGGGAAAAAATCTGCGCAGGTACTGCGGGAGCTCCTGCAGGATAAGCATCATAGTAATTGACGCTCAGAATAGTCATGCTTCCTGTAGGAAATGCCTTTTTATCATAATAAACATCCATTCCGTTCAGGGTAAAAGGGGTAGAAGTCCTGAACTCGATATTCTCCTTATTGGCATTCATACTGTTGATGGCAGACTGCATTGCGGTTCTGGTGGAAGTATTTGCAAAAAATCCGGTATAAATTATTCTTCCGAACTGATCGTATTTGGTAAATATCCAGCCTTTTTTTCCAAAGTTGTTGAGGGTAGTATCCGTTTTTCTCATATTGGCATCCTGCGAAAGCACAAGCCGGTCCTGGCGGTCATAAACCATGTATTCCCAGCCTTTACCCGGAAGCTTTTTTTCCACCAGCCTGTTCCGTTCGTCATATTTATACTGGTAGCAGAGCTGGTCTAAAGTGGTTTGATTTAACGCTCCGGAAACGGAAGCTAACGGAGGAATCACATAAGCCAGCTGGTTGTATTCATTATAAACATAATAAGTGTCGGCCTTTTCCGCGGCACTCAACATTTTTCTTATCAGGATGGTTTGACCCTCTTTATTTTTAAATTCAATGCTTATGTTTCCATCTTCATCGGTAGCCGTATTTTTGTAAAGCTGATTTTCGCCATAAGTTCCGGAAAGACTGATGGAGGATTGTAAGGTAGAATAACTATAAGTCGCCGTATATTTAGTTACATCACCTCCGTTGACCTCATATTCCAATCCTACCGGATGCTGTTGCCAGTCTGATCCCGGCTGCACCTGGCTAAGCACCCTGTTTAAGGGAGAAGCTTCCATATTATTGCGCGAAAATGGGAAATTATCATTGTAATAGGTTTGTGCAGCACTGCCCACCCCGGACTGGATGGCCCCGTTTGAAGTAGCCATCGGTGCCGGAAGCCAGCTCTCGGTCTGCCTGCCGAACGGATCGTACGGAATTTGGATCACCAGGTCTTTGCCTGATGGGGATGCTTTCACATTGACCACCTGGCTTGGCCTTCCCAAGCCATCGAAATACTGTACCGTTTCGGCAATTTTGGGCGTCCCGGGAAGTGAAGGGTCCGATAAATTGGTTTTGGTATAGATATAGTTTTCTCCGATGCTGGGATTGGCCTGTGCAGAGAGGAAGCCCGATGCTGCAAACAGCATCCAGACAGGAATGATTCTTTTTTTCATGGATTCGGTTTTATGGTTTATAGTGGTAGTTGGTCGTTTTAATCGTTTTCTTTACATTTCCTTCCATGATGTATACTTCTTTCAGCCTGCCGAAGGCATCATAATCGTAGTATTCGGCCTGGCCGTTTTCATTCATGATGCTGGTCTGCGTTTTATAGAAAGGATCGTAAGTATAGGTCTTCATCCTTGCATCAACCGGGTATACCCGAACCTCATCGATATAGGCATAATTTGACCCGATGCTGTAATTTTGTGAGCTTCCCAGGGTAACGGTATTTTCCACATACTGCCAAGGCGAAGAGGCACTCGATTTGCCCCAATAGGAAACAATCACCTTATCATATCCGAGGGCAGCCGGAGGCAGATTAACTATATACGCTCCGGTGTGGGAAACCTTCCCGGTCATCGCATAAGCGGAACTAATATCGACACTTTCTTCTTCAAAACTTGTATGGAACGGAACAGAAGCTTCAACAGCATTGTATACCGTGAAGTTAAAATTGTTTTCAATCTGTCCCTGGTATCCGTTGTATCCGATATTGGTCAGCTTTACTTTATAGTTTCCCGGCTTTAGATGTACCGAAGGTGAAGTATAGGTATAAAAGTTTCCGGAAGCTGGTGTCGTATCGGTAAAAGATACGGAACCGCTGCTGTTACTCATATTCTCAAATGAAATTTGGTACATCACCGAATAATTTTCAGGATAACGTTCTTAAGTACGGTCAACTTTATAATTCTTTTCCTCTGTAATGGTAAATGTTCCTAGTTCATAAGGTGTATTCCCCATAGGAATCTGCAGCCCGGAATAAGACACATTCAGATCATTGTTAATCGTTTCCGATACATATTTTGCATTTTCCACAGTGGCAATCGGTAAGGTTTTGTTGTATCCCCACAGATATGTCAGCGGGTTGCCGACTTCTTTTTTTACCGTCAGAGGATTGGCTTTGCTGTCATAAGAAAGATAGCGGATCCTGTTTTCCAGCGGACTTGCCGCATCCATCTGTCCTTTCACGATTTCCGGCTCGATGATGTTGTTTCCCCAATCTTTGTAGGAAGTCTGGGTTTTTTGGAGCTGCTTGTTCAAAGTGGTATTGCTTATGGTCTGCTCTATCACCGGCGTCAGAATATTTTTACTCAACATAGTCTGATAAGGCTGTGCCGAGTTAAAATCATACGGATACTTATATTGTGTCTGAATGTTTTCTCCTTTGCTATTGACCGTGGTTGTTTGCTGTACCATAAGGTTATGCTGATTGTACGTGTAGGCTGTAGAATCTGTCACAAATTTATTGGGATTTAAATGATCGTATGTTCTTTTTGTTGAAGAATCTATTAGACGGGCTTTCTGATAAGCCATTGTATTATTTGCCTTAATGGATTGAATGTAATGCTCAATACAGTTCGGACATCCCCAATTACTTAGGTCAACATTTTTATACCAGGCTAAATCAGTAAGCGCTCTTGAAACATTAATACCTGTTTTAAAAGTTCTAGAAAAATGATCGGAGTAATTGTACCATTCTTCACTAACTTTATTTCCTATATTGTCTCTTACTATCTTATACTCTAGCTTAGGTTCATAATTGCCTGCATCATACTGAAAAGGATGAAGCTCTCTGATTAAAGTCGTATAAGCATAAAAATCCGGATTGGAATAGAAATACTCTGTGTAGCCTGTGTTATTATTAACCGTACCATTATACTCATAAACTTTACCATAAGCAATAGGCATTCCTGGTGTCAAATCATGAGGAACCACAGGACTGGAATTAACTATAATGCGACTATAATATTCCCAGCATCCGATAAGGCAATTTCCGCTCATTACTACATCACCATTGTTATCTATATACCATTGATAATAACTGTAAAATTCAAGATCTATTTTATTATACTTTGGTGAATCATATTGATATGATTTGATTTCTGCGATTTCATTATCCTTTGAATAGTTAGTGATTTTAGAGACTCTTAGTCCTCCTATAAACCCTGACGTATTGGTGGAACTAATACCAGGATAAAGACCATCTACGTAAGCTCTGTCAAATTCAAATTTGGTTTTTCCGCCAGTAGGATATTTAATTTCTTTCAGCATACATGCTTTAGCAGCATAACCATTATCAGCCATTCGGTTACCACCGTAACCATGTCCCTGATAATTTACAGGAAGTAGATTTTCTGGAATTGCCGTGCCGTTATTGCTACCGTTATAGTAACCCCAAAAATCATACGATCTGGAAAGATAAGGCGGTAACATCTCATTCTCATCATAAGTGAAGGTATGGGTCTGTGGACCTGTTCCATTTTCTCCAAATATGCTCACGGAATTCAACTTCAACCTCTTATCCACTTCAGCTGCTCCCCAACCAATTCCTTTAGTTCCAAAATAAGATTGATTAAAAGTTACCTTTTTTCTGATTAGATCAGGTTGTTTTTTAGATGTTATTTTTATTTCGGTTAATTTTTTTAAGCCTTGAAAGTCTTCACGATTACCATAAGAAAAGGTTATAATTTCATCATCATTTTCTATAGAAGATAAGGCTACTGTACTAGTTCCACCTGTTGTACCTGATGCATGATCAGTCGGAAATGGATCATGACCTTGAGGATAACAATAATCACCAGCAATATATTGCTGAGGTGTCTGAAGAACATTAATGGAAGAACTATTAAGCGCCCCTTGCTGTGGGATATAATTTAATTTGATATTTTCAGTACCGTCCGCAGAATTTACTTCGATTAGAAACCACTCAGAAGATCCATAACTTGAATCCTGAAATCTTTTAAAAGTATATAAGATACCCTGATCATCCGTAATTTTAAATTGATCATCAATAGTTCTTTCAATTTTATAAGGCCTATAAGGAAGTGTGATCAATGTATCTCTCGTAGGGTAGTTGTATCTAAAAATTCCTGATGTACCATCAGACAATTTATAAAAGTAGCGGTCACTCATCAAATCTTCATTATTAAATTTTGTATTTAAAATCATTTCCATAGTATGAGAGCCTGCAGCTAAATGACAACCCCAATTATAATTGCTCATAACAATATTGGGCACAGCATCAAGAAATTGCTCCGCACTAGCATAGGTTTTAACAGGGCTTCCTGCTTCATCTAAAACATCAAGCATAGACCGGTTCACAATACCTCCAGCATTTAGTACCCATCCTATTCCCACTTCAGAAGGTACATCTGAAACTTTAATTCCTGAAGCATGATAAGAAATAGAAATAGGCAACTTAACTTTTTTAGTCCCGATCGTATAGATCGGTATGTCAATTTTAGGAACTCCTGTACTGATGTCTACCGGTATTTCTCCATACCTCATAAAGTTCTGCGCCTGAGGTGATGCCGGAATAATTTGAGGAAGTTGGTAATTCTGAGAGCTTTGTCCATTGGTGACAATACTTATTAATAGAAGCAAAACTTTAAATAAATTTGCCAGATAATTTTTTTTCATGGTTATTTCTTAATTAATTTAGTACTCGCTGTCTTCCCTGCATGCGCCTTTACGGATACTAAGTAGGCCCCCTGAACCAGCGGCTGCGTGTTAATTTTGGTTATTTTATTTTTTGTTTTAATGGTTTGAAGCTGTCTTCCGCCCATGTCATACATGACAATATCAGCTTCTTTGAAATCGAAGCCGATTTCGACGTAAGCGTAATCTGATACAGGATTCGGATAAATCTTGATGTCTCTCTTTTCTATCAATTGATCGATCTGTTTATCGCCAAGTTTGACTATTTTCCAATTTTCCTTGCCAAATTCTTCGGCACTGGTTCCGGCTAATAAAATTGAGCCGTCATGACTAAGTTTAATATCTGAAAGCCGCTCTTCTTTTTTCCGTGATTCTCCTTTTACGTGTTTGCGCCATTGCTCATTGCCATTCGGATCAAGGTAAAGCATCCAGAAAGTTTCGTCGTCGGTTTCTATTCTTCCTTCCGCCTGCGTATAACCACCCAGTAAATAACCTTTCGCTGATTTATCATCAGAATTTAGCAGAACGCTCATTCCCATCAACATATCTCTGTTCTTGAAATTGTAAGATTTCTGCCAGACTTCTTCACCGTCAAGATTTGTTGCGATGAGCCATAAATCGGTACCCTCTTCAATACCTACGGTTTTATTTCCGGATTTTTCGGATCTGGATTCCCCGCCGATCAGGTAACCGGTAGAAGTCATGGCCAATGTTCTTAAATGGTCATCTCCCTTTCCGCCGAAATTCTTTTCCCATTCTACCTTGTTATCTCTAGAAAGTTTTATCACCCAAAAATCTCCATCACCATAGTTTTCAGTCTTTTTTGATCCTCCGGCGTTACTTCTTGAATATATCCCTAGCAATACCCCGCCGTCTAACGTTGGAATCATTTTTTGCACGTCGTCCAAACCTTTACCTCCGAGAATAAGCTTTGATAATTCCTTCCCATTTTTATCCAGTCTTACGATTATTACATCTTTCGAACCATAATTTTTTTCTGCTCCCAGAGCAGAACCTGAAGCAACATTACCGGCTACAAAGAACCCAAAATCTATTGTCTGCACCACTGCACGCGCTTCTTCATCTCCAGCTCCGCCGATGGTTTTCTGCCAGAGCTCATCGCCGAATTCGTTGATCCTGATAAGCCAGATTTCCGAACCGCCTTTTGAGTCGTCTTTTTTGTCCAAACCCTTATTACTCCATGAAGTGCCGGCCAGAAGAAAACCGCCCTCCTGTGTGTTTACGGTTGCAGAAAGATGATCGTGGCCGCGGCCGGAAAAAAACTTTTCCCAGATTTCCTCTCCGTTTTGGTTCAGTTTTATCAAGTGATAATCATACCCATAGTTTTCTCCTGTCTGCGAATCTGCAACCGGCCGGATTGAACTTCCGGTTATTAAATACTGGTTATCGATGGTGGTAATTACCTGAGAAAGAAAATTCTGCGTGGGGGATGAGATTTCTTTTTGCCAGACAATATCCTGGGCAAAGAATCCGGAAACCGTGTACATAGTAAGTACACCGACAAAAACTTTTTTCATGTTTTATATTTAAGTGTGTTATTAATTTTTTTTGAAGCCTGAATAATATTCTATCTTCTTATTCAGAAAAAATGTTGAAATCGGTCTAATGAAATAATGGGAAATTGGAAACCCAGGTCCGGTAAGGAAGAAGAAAGGATGTATCATGGCTAATTTTTATGGATTAAAGATAATAAATAATTTCAATGTAAATAAAAAAATAGCATATCATTGATTTTATATATGTTACCAATCTCTTAATATACTAAAAATATAGAATTGAAGACTTACTGCATCATATCTAGATATTACCTATATAAATTCAAATTTATTACTTCTGAAAGTACTTACAAAGTATTTTTCCGAAAATAAATACCAGCAAATAGAAGCTATAAAAAAATATAATGCTTCACAGAAATGTAATCACAAATTAATACTTTTCATAAAAAATTATACAAAAAAGATTCAATTTCTATTTAAATTGAATTAAAAATTAACAGATTGTCCTCTATCTTTTATTGCCTAATTAAAGATTTTCTTTGATATTGAGAAAGAGTGCTTAAAATACTCATATACATAACATTACCTACATACAATTTATAAATAAAAAAAATAATGTATAAATTTTACAAACAATTTATTTATATTGATTTATTGTTTACTTTTACATCGGTAACAAATTATATTTTAACAGATTCAATAAAACTAATAATTCATGAAAGCTGAAGGTCACATTATTGAGTGGACACCATCATCATGAATGTATAAATAGATGTTTGATTTATGAAACAAATTGTGATATATGGTATCGGCAAAATGGCTGAATTTATTTCCTATTCTTTTCAAAACGACAGCGACTATGAAGTGGTTGCGTTTTGTGTAGACGATGCTTACCTTGAAACTTCACAAAAAACTTTTCTGGGCTGCCCGGTTTTAGGATTTGCTGACATTCTGGAACAGTTCCCTCCCGATTCCTTTTTGATGCACCTGGCAGTCGGAAGAAATAATGCGCGGCAGATTATCTTTGAAAAGGTACTCGAAGCCGGCTATTCATTTGCCAATTATATCTGTTCAAAAGCCAATGTCTGGCCCGACCTTGTCATCGGCCGGAATGTATTTATTGATCAGGCCTGTGTCTTCCACCCCTATGTTACCATCGGAGACAATTCGATGTTTATTGCAGCCCGTATCGGACATCACTGCTCTGTCGGGAGCCATTCTTTGCTATCCGGCGTATCATTGGCCGGGAATGTCAGCATAGGAGACAACTGCTTTATGGGGATTAATTCCGGGGCAAAGGAAAACGTCAGGATCGGAGACCACAATACCATTGGTGCCGGTTGCTTCATTACCAAAAATACGGAGAACGGCACCCTGATTTATCAGGCGAAAACGGTACAGAAAACCGTATTATCAAAGAATATTGTACTATTTAACAATGCAAAAAAGCCTGAGTAGCTATTTGTACCGATACGTTTTTCTTTATCATTTGAATCTAAAAGTAATGCTCACGTGCAGTGTTCCTGATACATCCTCTTTTAGGGAAGATTCAGATAAAAATAGAACATCATAACAATAAGATTATTGCAATAAAAATTCCGGAATCCAATCAGACAATATTCTGACACGATTCCGGAATTTTCATCAGTTCAGGTAAAAATCTGAATATTCAACCTTAGTCTTTATTTTTTCGGCAGGAAAACCTCAGCCAGCATACAGCGGGCACTGCCGCCGCCGTTCACTTCGATGGTACTTAGGTCCGAGTAGATGATTTCACAGTATTTTTCGATGGCCGCCACCTGGTCTTCATGTAAGGATTGGTATGCGGTTTCGCTCATGACCAGGAATTTTTCGCCGTCTTTGTTCTGTACCTGAAGCATGTTTCCGGCAAACTGCTGCATCTGGTCTTCGGAAATTTCAATAATCTCTTTTCCGGAATTTTTGATGGTTTCAATCACTTTGCTTCTTTCCAGTTCATGATCGATACAATCGAGGCAAATCACAACAAATTTGTCGGCTACGCACATCATCACATTGGTGTGGTAAATCGGCAGCCTTTCTTCACCTACGGTCTGGAAAGAATGGAATACCACCGGGGTAAAGCCATACTTTTCACAGAATTCCCTGAAGAGGTTTTCATCCAGCCTTAGGGAAACCGAGCCATACGCAATTTTGTTATCATGATCGAAAATCATGCTGCCGGTTCCTTCAAGGAAATGCCCCTGGGTTTCCGGTAAAGACCAGTCGTCGATCTCAGCGACTTCAAATCCCTGTTTTCTGATGGTTTCAATAATGTCTTCTCTCCTTTCAACTCTCCGGTTGGAGGCGAACATCGGGTACAGTACGACTTTTCCGTCCCGGTGGAAGCTTACCCAGTTGTTCGGAAAAATAGAATCCGGCGTATGCGGATCCAGGGTATCTTTGATGGTAATAACGTTGATGCCTTTGCTCCTCAGCTTTTCAACGAACATTTTAAATTCCGACAAAGCTTTGAATTGGATGTCGAACCCTTTTTGCTCAGTCTGGAAATAGTTGTTCTTTGCGGTTTCTTCATTAAAGCCGAATGCAATTGGTTCTATCATGAGTACGGTATCTGTTGTCTGCATAGTTTTGGGTAATAGTGTTTTAGTGTTTTAGTGTTTTAGTGTTTTAGTGCAAATTTATTTTTTATGGGTTTATTGTGTAAGATGAAATTTTGATGGATTTTAATTGATAGTATCTCTGTATTTTAATTAAAACAGGAAAAATATCATTCAGCTAACGCTTCAGAACAAAAACACTTTCGCGCTATCAATCTCCAAAGCTCTGGCTCCAAAACTGCGCACCAAAACCTATATTTTTGTTAAATTTTATTTGACTTGGTTGAAGGAAATGCGCACCAATTCTTTGATTGAATCATCATATTGACCAACATTCCGATTATCTGATTGTAATGATTGTTTAATATTCTAAATTGTTCTTCGTTAATATACTGACAGGCTAATGCAAACTGCAGCCACGTTTGGGTTTCTCTCGCTTCGCCTTCAGAATCCGTAAGTTTGGAGATAAAAGATTTTTCATATTTCCTTTTTCCCCAAGCCTCACTTACATTTGCAGCAACCGAACGTGAAGATCTTCTGATCTGGTCCGTCAGAGAATAGATTTCTTCTTTAGGGAACGTTTTTGAAATTGCGTAGATTTCCATGGCAGCCTCAAAAGATTTCTGGTAGACCTTCAGATCCTGGTGAAATTTAATTGTTGACATCTCTGTATTTTTAACTAAAATAGAAAAAAATATTCATAACCCATTCAGTTAATCCTCTAATCCCAAAACACTTTTACTCCCACTTTAAAACCCTTTCACTCTAAAATCTTCCCACTCTGAAACCCTCCAACTCTCAAACTCTCAAACTCTCCCACTCTCAAACTCTCCCACTCTCAAACCCTCCAACTCTCAAACTCTCCCACTCTCAAACCCTCCAACCTGCTTATTCCCTCACCAGCGGCATGGTAGAACACCTCAGCAACCCTCCCATCTTTGAGATTTCGCGGTACGGGATTTCTTCTACGGTAATTCCCCATTCATTTCTCAGATGGTCGTTCATTCGGGTGAAGGTCTTGTCTGAAACCACGATTTCCGGGGAGATCGAGAAAATATTCGGGTTCATTTCAAACATTTCCTCCGGCGTTACATGGAAGCAGTTTTCTTCGCCGAAAATATCGATAATCAGGCGGTAGTCGCTTTCGTCAACAAAGCCGTCCTTATAGATGATGCATTTGTCTGTTCCAACCGGATTGAAAGTGCAGTCCAGATGCAGTATGCCTTCATACGGGATCTTATCATTTTTCTTCAGTTCCAGGTCGATGATTCTTTTCTTGGGAAAGTATTCTTTCAGGATTTCAATCGCATATTCGTTGGTCCTGGCCGTTTTGTAGTTCCGGTAGTCCTCGCTGAAACAGGTTCCGATAAACAGGAAATTGTCCCATACAATCACGTCTCCTCCTTCAATATGAGCGGTCTCCGGAAGGTTGATAATTTTTCTCCAGGCTACTTTTTCAAAAACCGTCTTGTAGGCTTCCTGCTCATCCGCACGGTCTGCAATAACATTGGAGATAATCATTTTATCATCGATCACAAAAGCCACATCCCTTGCGAAAACCTGGTTATAATCTTCGATGATGTCCGGCCTTAATACTTCAACCTCATACTTTTTCAAAACCGCCTCGAAAGCGTTCATTTCACTGATGATTTCCGATTCTTTCGGATATAGATTATTTTCAATTGAGTAATACGATTTTGCGTCATAGCTGTCCAACAGCGCAGGCACCGGACCCATTGAGTTGGGTTGCCCTAAAACCACTGACTTCAGCCTGCCTGTTTCGTTTTTTATATTTAGTTTCATAAAGATTTATGCAATGTTACAAATATAAGTAAAGGGCTGAATCTGGGAAACTTTCAGGCCTTTTTTAAAAGCATACAGACAGATAATTCTACCATTACCCATGATGCCAGTTCTTTATTAATGCGAGATTAAATTTCTATATGTTTTATCTCTGAATGAATAGGTTTTAGCAGATATTTTTTAAATGCGTTTTTTTTATTTCTTTTTGATTACGATTAAATTAAAATTCATACCTTAGTGATATACCAAATGTGGTTAAATCACTAAACATCAATCATTAAAACCATTCAGTATGAAAACAAAGAATCCTGTGCTTAAAAATGCACAAAAACTCGGAAGAGACCAGCAAAAAGCAATTATCGGAGGAGCTTCGGCGGCAAGACGCTGTTGCGAATGGGACTTTGAAACAGGAGCTTGTACCTTATGGGCCTGCGACCGCTGCCAATGTCCTTAATCAGATTAAACCTGCCCTTTACGGCAGGTTATTTTTTGCTGTTTTCCGGATTTGGAAATACTTTTTCGAAAGGGTAATAACTGCAATGCCATTCAGAATCAGTTGTGCAGGCACAAAGGTTCTCCGGAATAACGTGCTGAAATCATTGGCTTCTTTATAGATAAACGGAACCCACCGTTCTTCGGTTTCATAAAAATACAGGTAATACACCGTGGCTGATCTGAAAAGCAACAGCAGGATGGTTGTAAAAAGCCATGTGATAACCGATTGTTTTGTAGAAATAAGAATGATAAAACTGAATGCACAGATAAAGCAGATGATCATTTCCATCTGATAAAAAATAACATTCACCAGATCATAGGTCGGATGCTCATCTTTGGGTTTGGTATGAAGCATTTCAAGGAAATCAAAAGTTTCGACCAGAAAGATGAGCCCGTAAAGAATATACAGGACAATAAGAATACGGATCGTTTTTTTCGGTAAGTACGGCTGCAGGTTTTCCATACTTTAAATTAAGAAAATCCGGCAACATAAAAAAATCCCGGAGCCTGACTCCGGGATTTCTATATACGCTGAGATATTGATTATCTGTTGACCATATCGATGTAGTCTCTTTTCTGAGCACCCTGGTATACCTGTCTCGGTCTTCCGATCGGGTCTCCTTTCATTCTCATTTCTTTCCACTGGGAGATCCATCCCGGGAGTCTTCCCAACGCAAACATTACGGTGAACATTTCCGTAGGAATTCCCAATGCACGGTAGATGATTCCCGAGTAGAAGTCTACGTTCGGATACAGTTTTCTTTCCACGAAATACTCGTCTTCCAAAGCTACTCTTTCCAACTGCATTGCAATGTCCAGAGCTTTGTCTTGGATACCTAAAGCGTTTAAGATGTCATCCGCTGCCTTTTTAATGATTTTAGCTCTCGGGTCGAAGTTTTTGTATACTCTGTGTCCGAAGCCCATCAGACGGAAGTTATCGTTTTTATCTTTAGCCTTAGCTACCCATTTGTTTACATCTCCTCCGTCTTTTTCAATCAGCTCTAGCATTTCGATTACCGCCTGGTTAGCACCACCGTGAAGCGGCCCCCAAAGAGCGGAAACCCCTGCTGAAACAGAAGCAAAAAGACCGGTATGTGCAGATCCCACCATTCTTACGGTAGAAGTCGAACAGTTCTGCTCGTGGTCTGCGTGAAGGATCAATAGTTTATCCAATGCCTGAACAACCACAGGATCGATTTCAAATTCCTGATTAGGCATTCTGAAAGTCATTTTATAGAAGTTCTCTACATAATTCAGGCTGTTATCACCGTGGTTAAGCGGCAATCCCTGGGTTTTTCTGTAAGTCCATGCGCAAAGGTGAGAAAACTTGGCAATCATCAGCTCGGCAGCAAGGTCCATTTCCTCTTTGGAGTTTACGTTAACTGCTTTAGGATTAAAGGCCGTTAAAGCGGAAGTCAAAGAAGATAAAACACCCATAGGGTGAGCAGAACGAGGGAAAGCATCGATGATTTTTTTCATCTCCTCTGCTACGAAGTTATATTTTTTAATGTTTGATTCGAAAGAATTGTACTGATCCTGAGTAGGCAGGTCACCGTGTAATAAAAGATACATTACTTCCGTGAAGTTGGATTTGTCTGCAATCTGCTCGATCGGATATCCTCTGTAGAATAATTCTCCTTTATCTCCGTCTAAGTAAGTGATGTCACTAAGTGTAGCCCCGGTATTCTTATACCCTAAATCAAGCGTGATTAGACCGGTCTGGTCTCTTAATTTTGAAATATCGATTCCTCTGTCTCCGATAGTACTATCCACAATTGGATATTCATACGAATTACCGTCGTAATTCAATATTACTTTGTTGTCTGACATTATTTATTTTTTTTCTAAATATACTACTTATTACAAAATACGGCAAACTAAAAAATCCGCTTGCCGTAATTTATAAATTCGATTGATTATCTTTTGATTTTAAAGGCATCCAGCCCAGGGAAAACCGCTGTTTCACCAAGTGCTTCCTCAATTCTCAGCAATTGGTTGTATTTTGCCATACGGTCTGATCTTGAAGCAGATCCCGTTTTGATCTGTCCGCAGTTCATGGCTACTGCTAAATCAGCGATGGTAGAATCTTCCGTTTCACCGGATCTGTGGGACATAACGGATGTAAATTTATTGTGCTGAGCCATCTGTACGGCAGCCATGGTTTCGGAAAGGGAACCGATCTGGTTTACTTTAACCAAAATTGAGTTTGCAATTCCTTCATTCACTCCTCTTGCTAATCTTTCCACATTGGTTACGAATAAGTCGTCACCCACCAACTGCACCCGGTCGCCGATTTTGTCGGTAAGCATTTTCCAGCCTTCCCAGTCATTTTCCTGCATCCCGTCTTCGATAGAGATGATCGGATATTTATTGGCCAGTTCAGCAAGATACGAAACCTGCTCGCTGCTGGTAAACTGAGCAGCGTCCGGGGTCTGGAATTTTCTGTAATCGTAAACTCCGTCTTTGTAGAATTCCGAAGCGGCGCAGTCCAATGCGATCATCACATCGTCACCAGGCTTATACCCTGCTTTTTCAATAGCCTGAAGCAAAGTATCCAAAGCATCTTCCGTTCCTGTGAAAGTCGGTGCAAAACCACCTTCATCCCCTACTGCGGTTGATAAGCCTCTTGAGTGAAGGATCGCTTTCAGGTTGTGGAAAATCTCCGTTCCCTTTCTCAAAGCATGAGAGAAAGAATCCGCCTTTACCGGCATGACCATAAATTCCTGGAAAGCAATCGGCGCATCGGAGTGGGATCCCCCGTTGATCACGTTCATCATCGGAACGGGAAGGGTGTTGGCGTTTACACCACCCACATATTTGTACAAAGGCATTTTAAGATCAGCGGCTGCAGCTTTAGCGGCTGCCAAAGAAACCCCAAGGATCGCGTTGGCTCCAAGATTCCCTTTGTTGTTAGATCCGTCAAGATCGATCATGATCTGGTCGATCAGGTTCTGATCGAAAACCGGAAGGCCTACCAATTCAGGGGCAATTACTTCTCTTACATTTTCTACAGCTTTGGAAACACCTTTCCCCATCCATTCCGAACCGCCGTCGCGCAGCTCTACCGCTTCATGTTCCCCGGTAGATGCTCCCGAAGGTACCGCAGCACGACCCATCGCCCCGCTTTCCGTGAATACATCTACTTCTACTGTAGGATTCCCTCTTGAATCCAAAATTTGTCTCGCTTCTATGTAAGAAATGTAACTCATTGTTCGTTTTTTTATAGTTCAGACAAATTTAATCAATTTTTAACGGCTGGGAACAAAGGAGAGGAAATTTATGCGTTTATTCAAAGTTAAATTTTAGTTAATTTTGAGATTATATATTTTCATAAAAAATAAAAATTCTCCAAATATTTGAAATATTGGAGAATCGGTTCGTTAATTTATAGATCTTATCTGTTTCTAAAATCTTCAGGAAAATCTTTTTGTTCGGCAATATCAAGTTCCAGCATTGTCTTTCCTTTATCGGTAACTGCTCCGATTGTGAATGCTCCATAAGATATTACTTCATGTATAACCTCTTTCTTTCCTTCAGCATCGTAAACAACCACAGAATCTGCAAATGAATCATGTAAAAAAAGATATACATTTCCCTTTAAAAGATTATTTTCATGATCTGTACTCATCCTAATCGTAAGTTTTAAAAAGCCCGGTAGAATATATTTTTTATAACTTACACTAAGCGTTTTTCCATTGGAGCTGCTTTGCCCTCCAAATCTTCCTTTTTGCGGGTCATCCGTAAATTTAACAGGCGGCAGATCCGGTAATTTTTCTTCATTAAAGGCCGCCTGCACATCAGCTTTCTCAATTTCTGAAGAACTGTTGTTCAGCTGTTTAATCAAATTCTGTTCACTAAGTTCATAATTTTTTATCCTTTTTTCTTCAGTCTTTGCAATTTTTTCTACCTTTCCCGCCAGTGTCTCTTTTTCCTTTGCCAGTTCTTTATTTTCCTCTTTTTTCTTTTCTACATTCTTTTGAAGTTCTATGACCTGAGCTTGCGTAAGCAGTTTATTTACCAGCAAATCGATAAATCTCATTCCAGCCGCCGCGGCTAATAAACAATAGGCTGCCCATAAAAGATAATCCGATGCAACAGATTTATCATCTGACGTCTGAAAACCCTGGCCAGGAGTTCCGTATGTATCAGAACCTGTACCTGTCTGGGTGCTTGGTCTGGTTTTAGCTGCGGGTGTTTGATAGACGGTTCCTTCTGTTTGTTTTTTAGGATTGTTTTCATCATGAGCAAAAATATCATTTTCAATATTTACCACCAGTTGGCTATCTGCCAGTTTTAAAAACAAAGGCACAATAATCGTTGCCGCAATACCAAGAAAAATGCACACCAACCAGTTACGAAGTTTTTTGGCCTGATTCTCTACATCTTTATTGGAATCAGAAAAATAATTGACAGTGCCTCCTAAAATTCCCGTTGAGAGCATTATTAACAAAATGTAAGATACTTGCATATTTGTTCGTTTTACTTTTTATCCAAAAGTTTTAATAATTCCTTAAAATCTTTTTTTTCATTTTGAGTAAGGTCGCTAAGTTTATCTATCGTTGCCTTTTCCTGCTTTGCTTTTTCAGCTTCATTCCGTGCTGTTTCGGAGATCTGTTGCTGCAGGCGGGTCACCGAAGTCACGACACTGTCAAAACTTTTCCAGTATAATTCTTTATGACAATGATCCGGAAAGTTAACACAGTGCTCTTCCATTCTATACAGTGCATCTCTGAGCATATTCACCGGAGCTGTCCTTTCACCAAGCTTTGATAGCGTCTCGGTAATCTTTGTGATATTCTCTCCGGATACACTATCCCCTGACTTTAATTTAGCCATTAATTTGGTCGTTACTTCTCTCGTGGTTGCAATTGCCGCATCAGGCTGAACTTCAGATAATACTTTATCGATTCTTCCTTTTTCATTAATGCTTATCATTGACCCCCGCCTCATTGCATCATACGATATTTGATAATTAGAATTCATACTTTTCAGTTCATTGAATGTCATATTATGTTGAGACGCGCATGAATTAAATACGGTAATGATTCCTAATGTGTATAATAACTGTTTCATTTTGCCTATGCTATGTTTAAAATTGTATTATCTGCTGTATCAAACAAAGCCTTTCCATTGGTCAGGACCGTACCCAGTGCATTAAATACAAGAGCATCTAATTCCGTAATCTTTTTTTCCACATTTTCATTTCCATCTCTGTATTGTAAGATAATCTCACCCTTATCGCTATCTAAATTCCAGCTTAGGGAATAATGAATAATTGTTTTTTTCATACTAATAAAATTTAAAGTTTATGTTTCAAAGTTCCCACAAAAACCAACCCCGGTCAATTACACAAACGGGTGATTTATAACAAAAAAACAGCACCTTAAAAATGATGCTGTTTCTAATTATCTATAAATTTCCTATAGTTTTATTTTGAAAAATAAGTGTGTCCCGTTTGCCGTGGTGACTTCACAATGCCCGTTCTGTTCCTGCATCCGGCGTTTCATGTTGCGTAAGCCGTTGCCTTCAGGTTTCTGGGGATCAATTCCGATTCCGTTATCCGAGATTTTCATCATGAATTCTTTTTCGTGCTGGATAAAAGAAAGGATGAGTTTGTCGGACCGGCTGTGCTTATAGGCATTGTTAAGAGCCTCTTTCAGGCAGAGGAAAAGGTTGCGCCGCTGTTCTGTTGTGATGGGTGTTTCTGCGATCACATTTTCGTCTTCGATATGAAGGACAATGGTTGTTTTTTTGAGGAAGTTCAGGGCGTAGGATTGGGCATAGTCGATAAAGCTTCCCAAGGTGTCGTTCCCGGAATTCAGGCTCCAGAGCATTTCCCGCATGGAAAGGTTCATATCTTCGGAAGTTTTCAGGAGTTCGTCAATGTCACTTTTCAAGGCTTCGTCCTCGGCTCTTTGTTTTAAAAATTCCGCCTGAAGTTTCAGGGCGGAGATGCCGGCGCCGAGATCATCGTGCATATCATGGGAAATTCGCTCGCGCTCTTTTTCGATCAGCTTCTGTTTTTCGAGTTCTTTCTGGAGGAGCTGGTTTTGGTGCTCGGAATTCAACTGCTTTTCCTGTAAGTAAAGAATTTGTTTTCTATTATACATTAAAACAACAAAAACAATAAAAACCGCAAGAATTATCAACAATGTTATTGCAGTTACATATATGAATTTTATTTCAAATGGTAATTCGCTTATTTTTTGCATAGTAATCCTTTAAGAAAAAGTATGTAAGAAAGTATTGTAATAATTTGAAACAGTGTTTTAATAAAATAGGAAAACACTAAATCGGATTTAACAAATAAATACATTGGAAACATTCTGAAAATATAGAAAACAGCCCAAATAAGTAATGCACTGCTTATCCAAAAAAATGCCAAATTGATGATGTTATCTTTGCTTTCCTTCTCAGAAACTTTTCTATAACACCATAATAATGAGATAAAAATTAAGAAAATAGAATATAAAAAACCTGTCACTGTTGAATAATTTGTATTTGAAAAAAATATAAATATTATTCCGCTCAAAACAAAAAATAAAGCAAATACTTTAATTAATTTCCAGTCTCTTAATTCTCTTCCATATAACCATCCAAAATAAACAATACAGAATATATCTAAAAAATTATATACCCTCATTGTTATAAAAGGTATTTTACAACTAACTAAACCTTCAATAAAAATGGTAACTGCAAAGTACAACCAAAAATACTGTTTCCATAGCCTTTTAAGGACTATGGAAACAATTAGATTAAATGACATTATACAATAATATATAATATCTAAAATACTCATATTAACAATTTGAACCATCCGGTGGAGGACAAAGTCCATTTCTGTCATAAACACCTTCAGTTAAAAAAGGATATCGTCCAAGTGCTGTATAGTATTCTGTTACCATCAAAAATGTTAATCTATGAATATGTTGAACTTTTACACATTCATTTGCATCATTTTCGTATTGAACATAATCATCAAGTAAATAAATTACTGGATAAAAAACAATTGCAGAATTTGAAGTTTGTTCACTTACTGCAATAAGTTTCTCATATATTTTTCTTCCTAAAATAAATCTTCTGGTATTATTTGCTACCTGATTACCTGTTTCAGATCTGATATATTTATCCAGATAAGATTTAAGCCCTAATTCGTATGCTGTTCTTAGGTCATCAAATTCTTGTTTTTTTAAAGACCATTTTTTAGAAGTATTACTTATGATAAAATAATTATTTTCACTTTCATTTTTAGTTAAAAAAACTAATCCATTGTCATCTTCTCCCAGATAAATTTTTATTTTTAATAAAGAAGTATCTTTAAAAATATCTTGGGCAACTTCTTTTGTTATTTTAATTGAACGATTATATTTCTCATTTACACCATCTATTTCATCATATCTTTCCCTCCAATTAGCAATAATTCCCGACGGAACTTCACCTGTTCCTGACATACTATTATCTGGACATGCTTTAGTTTTTAAAACTTTAATGATATAATCAGCACTTATTTCCTCTTGCCTTTGAATTTTAAAATCTTTGAATTCAAATTTTTCTGATTTATCAATAAAACTCGAGCGTTCTATCATTTTATCGCAAAATTCTTTTATTTTAAATAAGTCGTCATTTTTAAGCTTTTTATACTCAACAAACTGATAGATCTTTCCTAATATTTCTTCTAATTCTTCGTTTTGTTCCATAATTTCTTATTTTTTAAAATGGTTAAATTTATTAATAGCCTCCACTTTGTTGTTGACGTGGAGTTTCCGGTAGATGTTGCCGACGTGTTTTTTCACGGTATCGATGCTGATGAATTTTCTGTCGGCGATTTCTTTGTACAATAATCCCCGGGAGAGTAGCTCCAGGACTTCCTTTTCCCGGTCCGTGAGGTCGTTGAACCCCTGTATTTCGGGAAGTTTACGTTCAAAATGGCTGAGGACTTTCCTTGCGATGGAAAAACTCATCGGGGCACCGCCATTGTAGGCATCTCGGATGGAGGCCAGAATCTTATCCATGCTTTCGCCCTTTACCAGATATCCTATGGCTCCGGCTTTCAGTGAATTGAAGATCTTGTCGTCATCTTCAAAACTCGTACACATGATAAACTGAGTGGACGGCATCTGCTGTTTCAGTTTTTCGATGATTTCGATGCCCAGCATATCCTGAAGCTGAATATCCATCATCACCACATCCGGAAAAAGATCAGCGAGTTGCTGTAGAGCCTCGCGTCCATCGAAAAACTGGGCAACTACTTTCATGTCATCCTGGTAATCGATCACTTTCTTTAAGGCGTTGTTGTAGTTTTTCTCGTCCTCTACGATGGCTATGGTTATTTTCATCCGGGCAGGGTTTGGTGGAATATTGATTGCAGAATTCTGGTTTTACCTGAAGCTTTGAAAAGATTTTCCAATGTATTACTTAGAATGACAAATCCCGTCCCCCAGACTGATGACCGTTCCAATCAGGCCTTTCAGAACAGGATTTTTAATAATCTCCCTTAAAAGCTCGAGTCCTGCCTTTGCTGCCGTCCAGGAAGCGCAGAAATCTACACTCTCCGGTTGTTTTTCCAATGATACATTTTTGATGTCTGATTCTGTGAACATAGTAATAAGTTTTAAATTGGCCTACTCTGTATAGTTTTCGGCTTCCCTGATTTATTACGGTAAATTTCAGAATCTTAAAGGATCGGGGCAATTACCCGTTTGTGTAATTTCAGAAGGTTTGAATTCATAATGGTTGGTTTAGTTTTTGTTTTGCTTAAATTTAGGAAAATTTCTTTTATACCAAAAGATATTTAACAATCAGCATATTAAAAAAATTAACGTCATGAAAAAGGTAATTTTAACCGCAGTTTCAGCGGCTTTTCTCTCTCTGGTCGGCTGCAAGAAAAGTGAAGGCGGCAATAAAGAAGTCATCAAATCGGAAAGTTCCGAAACCTCAGTGGTAGATAATAACGGTAAAATAGATTCGGTAAGTACATCATCTTCTATGACGGAAGTTAATGGACAGAAGACGGAAAAAACCAGCAACATCTATAAAGCAACGGACGGAACCCTGGTGAAAGTAGTCTTTGAAACCACACCAAAAGAAAGCACCCTCTCAATAAGAAACAACAATAAAACGTTTATTCTGAAGAAAACGGGAACCAGCGGAAACGAAACTACCTATACGAAAGATGATATGACGGCTAAGGTAACGCAGGACAGCATTCATCTGATCCAGGGCAACAATATTATCGAACTTAAAAAGACAAAGATCTAAAGCATAAAAAAACCGTTCAGAATCTGAACGGTTTTTCTTTTATATCTGATGAATATTATTCTTCAGTTTTTTCTTCTGTGGTATCAGCAGCAGCTTCAGCCGTTGGCTCAGCAGCTTTTTCTTCTACTACAGGAGCATCAGCTACTACAGCTTCTTTCTTAGCTGTTGCAGATCTTCTGCTTCTTCTTGTCGTCTTTTTCTCTTCCGCGTTCGGGTTGTAAAGCTCATTGAAGTCTACCAGTTCGATAAGAGCAGTATCAGCAGCATCACCTGGTCTGAATCCTGTTTTGATGATTCTTGTATAACCACCGTTTCTCTCAGCGATTTTCGGAGCTACCGTTCTGAACAATTCAGCAACGGCTTCTTTATTTTGAAGATATGAAAAAACAATTCTTCTGTTGTGTGTAGTATCTTCTTTTGCTTTTGTTAATAGAGGCTCAACGTATACTCTTAAAGCCTTAGCTTTAGCTACAGTAGTGTTGATTCTTTTATGCTCAATTAGAGAACAAGCCATATTAGAAAGTAAAGCACTTCTGTGAGAAGCCGTTCTTCCTAAGTGATTGAATTTTTTACCGTGTCTCATTATTAATTAATTATCAGCGTCTAATTTATATTTTGCAACGTCAAAACCGAAGTTAAGACCTTTTGAATGCACTAATTCTTCTAGTTCTGTCAAAGATTTTTTACCAAAATTTCTGAATTTCATCAAATCAGACTTACTGTAAGAAACCAGTTCTCCGAGAGTTTCCACTTCAGCCGCTTTCAGACAGTTCAGGGCTCTTACGGAAAGATCCATGTCTGCTAATTTAGACTTAAGGAGTTGTCTTGTGTGAAGGGTTTCTTCATCATATTGGATCGATGCTTTTACAGCTTCCGTTTCAAGGGTGATTCTCTCATCGGAGAACAGCATGAAATGATAAATTAATATCTTGGAAGCTTCCGTTAAAGCGTTCTGAGGACTGATAGATCCGTCAGTTTCGATATCTAATATAAGTTTTTCGTAGTCTGTTTTTTGCTCTACACGATAATTTTCAATGCTATACTGTACTTTCTTGATTGGCGTGAAAATAGAGTCGATGGCAATAGTACCTACGGGTGCATTGTTTGACTTATTTTGTTCAGAAGGTACATACCCTCTTCCTTTTTCTATATTGAAAGTAATTTCGAAAGTTACATCATTGTTTAGGTTACAAATCACTAAATCCGGGTTCAATACCTCAAATCCGTTGATCGATTTTCCTAAATCTCCGGCAGTAATAATCGTCTGACCCGATACTTTGGCAACAACCTGCTCGTTCGTCTGGTTTTCTGCCGTAGCTTTTAATCTTACCTGCTTCAGGTTAAGAATAATTTCGGTAACATCTTCGATTACTCCCGGAATAGTTGAAAATTCGTGCTCTACACCTTCTATTTTGATAGATGAAATAGCGTATCCTTCCAGAGAAGAAAGCAACACTCTTCTCAAAGCATTACCGATTGTAAGCCCGAAACCTGGTTCTAGTGGTCTGAATTCAAACTGACCTCTAAAATCATCAGAGTTAAGTAAAATTACTTTATCGGGTTTTATGAATTGTAAAATTGCCATATTATTGGGTTGAGCAAAAATTTGATTAAAAAATTATTTAGAGTAAAGTTCGACGATAAGCTGTTCCTTGA
>CAJYRQ010000057.1 GCA_913777465.1 uncultured Chryseobacterium sp. | reverse complement strand
GCCGAATCCTTCAATGCCAAAATCAAAAACTTCAGGATGCAGCTCCGGGGAGTAAAAGACAAAACCTTCTTCCTATTCAGATTGACCAAACTTTTTGCCTAGTCCCCAACTTTTGTAACTGATCCGTTTTTTCTTTTTAGATTAACGCAAATTTTTGCTTAGTCCCCAACTTTTGTGCTTGATCCCATTAAGTCCTGCTTTAATTCCGAATCTTACCGGTGAAGTGGAAGAAGCGGTCTGTTCCTGAGCAAAAGATAAAGTTCCTGCCGACATGGCCAACCCAAGAAAAAGTTTTTTCATAGTTATTATTTTAAAGTTTATATAAGTTCTGCAATTTAAGAAAAATAGGATACACCTTCTATACAAAAGGTCAGGCTTCATGGCGAAACCTGGCCTTTCTATTGAAAATTAAAATTTGTTTAGAATTTGTAATTAAGACCTAACTGGAATACCCGATTGGTATTAACGTTTTTCTGTGCATCGGTAGCAGCACTGGAATTGTCATAGATATGCGTTAAGCTGTTTACGTATCTTGCGTTGATTCCTAAATTACGCGTAAAATAATATCCAAGACCCACACCGAAACCTAAATTGAATTTTTTGATATTATCCTTATCAATACTTTCTGAGGCTGAAACGGTTTGAGTGGTCGTTGTACCGGAAGTAGTGGTAGAAATGGTCTGCTCTCCTTTATTTTTTCCGTCTACGAAATAGCTTACCTCAGGACCGGCCTCTACATAAAAATTGTCTGTCGGTTTCATCTGCAGCATCACAGGAACCGAAATATAATTCAATGTTGTGCTGTAATCCTGTCTGGTTCTTACGGTTGTTGTTCCGCTGGTTACTTCATTATCGGATATTACGCTTTTGGCTCCCATCTGGTTGTACAACACCTCCGGCTGCAAAGCAAATTTCTCCGTTAAAGGAACATTTACAAAAACTCCGGCATTGAAACCGATCTTCTGATTTTTAGCGGTAAGCTGCTGTTCACTGAACTGTGCTGCTGTAGCAGCACCTTTGATACCGAATCTTACAGGTTCTTTCACCTTCATTGGAGGAACGGGAGCCGGTGCTGGTTTTACTTCCTGTGCAAATGCCATGAACGCAGCAGCTACTGCCATTCCCAAGAATAACTTCTTCATAATTTTACATTTAAATTTTACTGTTGTTGATCGTCTGATAATTCAATCAAGCTTGAATTATTTTGCAAAATGCTTGCCATAAAAGACAGCCTTGAAAATATTATGGAATATAATGAGATAAATCCGCAATTATCTATATGCTAAGCATGGGATTTAAATAAAGAATAAAAGTAAAGGTCAGCTCCGTAGTCCGAAGCTGACCTTTTATTGAAATCAAAATTGTTTTCTAAATTTCGCTTCTTAGAATTTGAAAGCTAAACCAACCTGGAATACATTGTTTCTGGTAGCATCAGAACCGTTAGGTCTGTCCTTAGCAATATCGCTAAGTCCAGCTACATATCTTGCAGTAATTCCAATATTATCTGTGAAATAGTAACCAGCTCCTAAACCTAGACCAAAATTAAAGGTGTTTAAATCATCTTTATAATTACCTGTTTCAGTTAATGTATCATTGTTTGTTTCATTTTTAACTTTGTTTTTAGCACTAACTAAAAAACCAAATTCAGGACCTGCTTCTACATAAAAGTTAGGTACAAAATTGTATTGGAACATTACCGGAACAGCAATATAGTCTAAATGTCTTGATCTTGAATATCTGTTTCCTAATACCACTTGATCATATTTATCACCATATTGAGTATATAATACCTCAGGTTGAATGTTAAAAGATGTAGCTACTGGAATAGTTGCAAATACACCCGCGTTAAAACCGATTTTAGAACCTTGGTCTTCCAGTGATGCATCTTTTGATAAAGACGATACGTTCATTCCACCTTTGATACCGAATTGTACCGGGCTGGCTGATGAAGACATTCCTGTTGTAGTCTGAGCAAATGCCATAGATCCTGCCGCAAGTGCCATTCCTAAGATTAACTTTTTCATAACTTTAATTTTTTTAATTCTTACTATTTTTCTAATTCTAAATTTTACTACTGCCAATCCTATTTTTGAATTGACGGAAGGAATCTTTCAAATTGCTTGCCAAAAAGAAAAACCATGATTAAAGTCATAAGAAATCCACTTACACAGGTAGGTGTATTTTATTTTTAAAGTTTTGATATCAAGTATTTTAAACGCTTGTTTTCTGAAATTATTTAGAAATAATCAAAATTGAAAATTTTAGTTCAAAAGGCTTTTTTTGCTAAAAATCCTTCTTGAAATTTCTATGCATTGATAAGTTTCCGGTAGAAATCCAGAGATTTACTGATGTTCTCTTCGCTGCACTGATGATCAAAAACACAGCTTCCAATGCCTGATATCAGGGAAAAATTGATCTTGCGGTCCGCATTTTTCTTATCATTCCATAAAAGATCCAGGATTGCTTCATCCTTAAAATCACTGATATCCAGATAAGGATAATATTTCTGCAGGCATTCGATGATAACCGTGCTGTCCTCTTCGGAAATGAGTTCTTCCAGGTAAGCCAGGTGGGTTTCGGCAATCATCCCCATGGCTACGGCTTCACCGTGAAGCACCGGATTCCCCTGATGCAGGCAGAGGCTTTCAACGGCATGGCCGATGGTATGGCCGAAATTCAGCGTCTTGCGAATGTTCTTCTCCTGAAAATCTTTATTCACCACTTCCTGCTTAATGCCAATTGATGTTTCGATATGCGGAATAATCCCTTCAATATCCAGCTTATTGATGCGGGTAAGGCTTTCCCAATGGATCTTATCGGCTATCAGCCCGTGTTTCAGCATTTCGGCAAACCCGCTTCTCAGTTCTTTGAAAGGGAGTGTTTCCAGGAATTTCGGGTAGACGAAGATACGTTCCGGAAATGTGAAGGTCCCCACCATGTTCTTGTAATGCATCAGGTCGATTCCTGTTTTTCCGCCGATTGATGCATCGCACATCGAGAGGAGAGTGGTGGGAATATTAATGAACGGTATTCCTCTTTTATAGGTAGCAGCTACAAACCCGCCCATGTCCGTAATGACGCCGCCGCCAAGGTTGATCACCAGGGCTTTCCGGTCGGCCTGCATTTCCGTTAAAATCTCCCAAAGCTGGTTGGCCGTCTGGATATTTTTCATTTCTTCGCCGGCTTCGATTTCCAGGATCTCAAAACCGAGATCCGTTTCCATATTCCCCAAAAGGACCGGAAGACAATATTCATGCGTATTTTCATCAACCAATATAAATATTTTGCTGAAAGATTTTTCATGAAGGAATTCGTTCAGTTGGGAAAAAGTAGGGTCTAATAATGTTATCATTTTCGGATTTTCTGTAGAGTTTAATATGAAACTATATACAAAGTTATGATTCTTAATTTTTAACTCGTTGCTAAATATACTATCTTTGCAAAAATATTTTAGAATGAGCAGAGACAATAATTCAGGAAAACCCAAAAGACCAAGAACTTCAACAAGAAATAATTCTGATGATTCTCGCGCTTCCAGATCCGGAAATTCCGGTTCAAAACCTTTTAAGAAATCTTTTCCCAAAGCAGGAGAAAGGAATTCCGAGAGAGGAT
Organism: uncultured Chryseobacterium sp.; assembly: GCA_913777465.1. Classification (GTDB taxonomy): domain Bacteria; phylum Bacteroidota; class Bacteroidia; order Flavobacteriales; family Weeksellaceae; genus Chryseobacterium. The sequence continues at coordinate 58,842 of CAJYRQ010000057.1, read as the reverse complement.
CCAATACAAGATTCGAAAAGAAACCTTTTGAAAGAAGTTCTGAAGGATTTGACGGCAGTAAGAAAGATACCAGCTACCAGGCCCGGATGGATAAGAAATACTCCAAGACCGAAAGAGAACCTTATATCACCACCGAAGGGGAAGGTAAAAAGACGTTCGGCAAACCGGCTCCTAAAAGAGGCGGAAAAAATTTCGATACCCGCGATAAGTACGAAAGAGGCAGCCTGAAATACGGAAGAAGGCCATCTTCGGAAGGCGACGACCGACAGGATAAAGCCCGATCTTTTGTACAGAAAAGAAGACTGACCAAGATCGACAAAGACGTTCATAAGGATACCGTACGTCTGAACAAATACATCGCCAACTCAGGCATCTGCAGCAGAAGGGAAGCTGATGAACTGATTACACAAGGCCTGGTGGAAGTGAACGGTAAAGTGGTAACCGAAATGGGCTATCAGGTTGAAAAGACCGATAAAGTGGTTTTCGACGGGCAGAACATCACCCCTGAAAAGCCGGTATACGTTCTTCTGAATAAACCGAAAGGTTATATTTCCACGACAAAAGACGATAAAGCGAGAAAAACCGTAATGGACCTGGTAGCAAATGCTTCACCATACCGTCTGTTCCCGGTTGGACGGCTGGACCGTTCCACAACAGGGGTAATCCTGTTGACCAATGACGGGCACATGACGAAAAAGCTGACGCACCCTTCTTTCGATGCCAAGAAAATCTACCATGTTACCCTGGATAAAAAATTAACCCATGAAGACATGAAGCTGATTGCCGAAGGTATCCGTCTGGATGAAGGCGTAGCCGCAGTTGATCAGATTTCCTTTATCGAAGGAAAGCCGAAGAATGAAGTGGGTATTGAGATCCACATCGGCTGGAACCGCGTGATCAGAAGAATCTTCCAGAGGTTAGGATATGAAGTGGAAGCTTTGGACCGTGTGATGTTTGCAGGATTAACAAAGAAAAATATCAAAAGGGGACACTGGAGAATCCTTACGGAACTGGAAGTGAACAATCTTAAAATGCTTTAATTAATAGTATTTTTTAGTAAAATAAAAAACGGCATTGAAATTTTTCAGTGCCGTTTTTATGTTTAAACAAAATTATTTCAATTTTTTCTCCAGCAGTTCCGACAATTCTTTTTCCGTAATATTTTTAAAAACGATTTTACCGTTTTCATCCAGAAGATAATTGGTAGGGAAGGAAGTAATCGTCCATTCGGAAGACTGCCTGCCATTGGTATCCCAATAGTTGGTCCATGGAATATTGAATTTCCCGATCGTTTTCAAAAGGTTGCTTTTGTATTTATCCTGATCTGTGGCAATACCGATGATCTGAAAGCCTTTTGGATGATACTGCGAATAAAGATCTGCATATAGTGGCATTTGCTCAAGGCAAGGCTTACAGCTGCTGAACCAGAAATCTACTAGCGTATATTTAGCGGGAGGAATGGAGAATACGGAACCCGGATTTTTTATATCTTTTATTTTAGAACCAGGAAAGCGGTTGCCTACTCTGAAATCAGCTGCATTTTTAATAGCCATGCGCAGGGTTTCTGCTGTCTTCTTTCTTTTTATTTCAGGTGAAAAATCATTGAAGATTGTTTCATACGCCGGTTCATAGCCATTTCTTTCAAACTTTTCAATCAATTTCCAAAGTCCGGTAAATGAATTTCTGTTCTCTTTTACATAGCCTGATAAAAGCAAGTCTTCTTTAACGCTGAACTTTTTTTCTTCCGCCTGATAAGAATCCCAGAATTTCTGGGGAATCTTTTGTTTGTCCGGAAACTTTTCATATTCCGCCCGTGACTTATCGTAAAAACTTTGTTTTTCTTTATTGAATTCCGAGAAATAAGCCTGCATTTTAGCCATTTCGCCGGTTATAGACTGACTGTTGGAAATTATTTCAAAATTTTGCGGATCACCCTCTTTACCTACCGTAATATATTTTGTTTTTGAATCTATAAAAAATACATCGCTCTGGAAAAATGAGCCGGCACTGATCTTATCATTAAACCTGTATGCATAAGGAATATCAGCAGTCTGGGAAGGAACGGTAAAGTCGAATGTCCCGTTTTGTACGGCTGCTGAATCCGTTATACTGTTTCCGTTGTAATACTTGTCATTAAATGCATTAGAGATAACAATTTTATATTTAAAAGGCCTGAAACTTTTTCCTGAAATACGGGTGTTCTGACTGAAACAAACGGTATTAATAAAACAAATAACGGGTAATAAGACTTTTTTCAAGGTATCGTTTTTTATATTTTACAAACAGACAAATTTAAATATATTTTGCATCGCTGGCTTACGGAACCTTTAAGTTTAACAAAACTTTGTAATTCATTTGATATTATTAAAAAATAAAAGGTATCAGATCAGTGTAAAGATCCAATACCCCTTATAAAAATTTATTTCTGATCTGTTTTCCTGACTTGCAAATGCGATAAATCAGATTATCCCAATACCGTAACTCCTTTCTGGATCATATCGTAGATCGCGTCTCTGCCGTTATCCGGTTTTACGTTGACGGCGCGCGTTCCGTTAAAATGGAGGCAGGTGACATAACCGCTGTTTACGGCATCAATACAGGTGAATTTTACGCAGTAATCCATCGCAAGACCTACGATCTCCACCAACTGGATGTCATGGAATTTCAGGAAATCGTCCAGTCCGGTTTTCATGAAGTGGTTGTTGTCCTGAAAACCGCTGTAGCTGTCGATTTCTACATTCTTACCTTTCTGCACGATGTGCGTTACCTTGTCCCTGTTCAGGTCTTTATGGAACTCGGCTCCGAAAGTGCCCTGGATGCAGTGGTCCGGCCACATAAATTGCGGAACCCCGTTCAGGATGATGCTTTCTCCCACGTTTCTGCCATTGTTGCTGGCAAAGCTTTTATGATTTGCAGGATGCCAGTCCTGAGTCAGTACAATTTGGTCGTAGTCGTTTTCTTCCATCAGGGAATTGATGTAAGGAATCACCTCATTGGCTTCAGGAACTGCCAGAGCTCCGCCCTCACAAAAGTCATTCTGCACATCTACGACGATTAACGCTTTTTTCATATTTAAATTCTTGAATTTTCGATAAATTTACGAAAACTACTCTTCAAAAAAGTGTCCAAATACCAATTATCGGACAAATCGGCATTATAAACCGATTCGGGATTGTTTTACCTTTCTTTATCAGATGCCAATAGCTTATCTTTGCCCAAAATAAGTATTTTATGTCATTTGAATCGCTGGGATTATCGCACCCTATTATCCGCTCTGTAAAAAAATTAGGCTACCTGAAACCTTTTCCGATCCAGGAGCAGGCCGTACCGGTCATTTTACAGGGCAAAGACCTGATGGGGATTGCACAGACGGGTTCCGGAAAGACAGCCTGTTTCGTCATGCCCGTTCTGGAAAAACTGCAGAATGCGGAGGTAAAAAAAGACCGTAATATCCAGGTTTTGGTATTGGTGCCGACAAGGGAACTGGCTATTCAGATCGATGAGGTATTCAGGGCTTTTACAGATAACCTGAAACGTGAGATCCGCACCATGGCAGTTTACGGAGGGGTGTCCATCAATCCGCAGATGAAAGGATTGTTTGGAGTGGAAGTGCTTATTGCCACACCCGGCCGTTTACTCGATCTTATAGACCACAATGCGGTAAGCATCTCCGGGATCCGGCATCTGATCATTGATGAGGCCGATAAAATGTTTCAGCTGGGCTTCGGGGAAGAACTGGACAAGCTTTTTGCCATGATGCCGGTGGCGAAGCAGACCACTTTATTTTCGGCTACTTTAAACGATAAGGTCGCCGAAATAAAAGAACGCCTGACCATCAATCCGGTTATTATTGAGATCAAGAAAGAAGAAGTCGAGATCGACAACATTGAGCAGCTGGCTTACCATGTTTCTCCGGAAAGAAAAGGCCCTTTTCTGCGGTATTTAATTAAAGAAAAGAAAGTAGAAAAAGCATTGGTATTCGTTTCTTCCACCAGATCGGCCGATAACCTGGTAGAAAAGCTTAAGAAAAATAAAATCAAAGCGGTGGCCATTCACAGCCAGAAATCACAGGGCGCCCGCCGGAACAACCTGGAAGAATTTAAGGTAGACGGTGCCCAGATCCTTGTAGCCACCGATCTGATCGGCCGCGGGATCCACATTGAATCCCTGCCTTGCGTCATCAATTACGAGCTGCCGCGCTCACCGCTGGATTATATTCACCGCATCGGAAGGACAGGCCGTGCTAATGAAAAGGGAACCGCCATCAGCATTCTCACGGATGATGAACTGCAGCATTTCCGTGTGATCCAGAAAAAGATGGGGAAGAAAGTACCTTTACAGCGAACCGAAGGGCTGGATCTGCACGGATATTAAGATTTAATCTTACGTTATAGGCTGGAAGAAGGAAGCTGGGAGCCGGATGTTTTTGCATATACGACGATAATCTTGAAAATCAAGTCTCAATGAATATTGGTAAATGGCGGAATTTTTGAATTTTTCGGTATTTTTATCCAGAGCTAATAACGTATTGCCTCTTTAAAAAAGCAGCCAACTGGATTTTATGAAAGAATTTACCATCGTCCGCGGATTATTCGACATCTGGACACGATCTTAGATAATCAATGATGATTTTATCAGATTCGAAAATAAAGACCTTGAATATGACCTCTTTAACGTTATCAGTAAAAAGAATATCGACGAGAACCGTTTTTATTGATGGCTACCGTTTTACCATAGGAAGGGAATATCAGATTTTATCCGCGTTATTTCCGGCAGAGAACTTAAGATTCCGTTTTAGGCTTTTTGCGGAAGAAAACTCAAAGATAAGCATCGGCTGTATGTAGATTATTGATGCCTTAGGGATTGTTTTTTCAGTGATATGATAGATGACTATGAAAGAAAGTTGGAAAATAACGGACTTTTAAGTATCTCAGGCATTGAAATTGCTGGCGGTACAACTAAATTTAACAGCGTTTTTAATCCTGTTCGAAGATCCGGATCTGAGATGGTGCTGCCATGATTTGGAATATTCCCGAAAAAGAGTCTGCGCCATTATAAAATGCTGTGATTTTAATTAAAATAATAAATAATAAAATTAAAAATGAACCATTTGGAGCAAAAGAAATTTCCGATCGGACAATTTGAAGAGCCTGAAAACATCTGCGACATCAAACTAGACGAATACATCAAAGTCATCAGGGATTTTCCGGGAAAGCTGAAAAATCTGATCGAACATTTTACCGATGATCAGCTGGATACCCAATACCGGGAAGGTGGCTGGACGGTACGGCAGGTGGTGAATCATCTGGCCGACAGCCACATCAACAGCTTTATGCGTCTGAAGCTGGCTCTTACGGAAGAAAATCCGACAATAAAGCCTTACGATGAGGCAAAATGGGCAGAACTGCAGGACAGCCTGAGCATGCCTGTAAAACCCGCCATGCGGATGCTGAAAGGTACCCACCAGCGATGGACGGCTTTGCTGAAAAGCATGACCAACAGGCATTTTGAAAGAACCTTCCATCATCCGGAGCACAACAGGAATTACAACCTCAGAAGTTACCTAGCCTTATACGCGTGGCACTGTAACCATCACTTTGCCCATATCGAAAATCTAAAGAAAGAAAAAGGTTGGTAAAGAAAAGTTTACATCATCCTGCCGACTTTAAGGAAATCACAGAAAGGATTGGACACCTGAATGAAAACTCACGCAGGAGATGGGGGAGAATGGACGTAAGCCAGATGATGAGGCACTGCAGCTGCGTGCTTCAGGTTCCCCAAAAAAAGCTTCGGCTGCCTGAAATAAACAGACTGTTCTGCCTGATCGGAATAGCCACTAAAAAAGAAATGCAGATTTTCAACAACGGAATTCCGCGAAACATGCCGACTTTTCAAAAACTTATTATTAATTTTGAATGTCATTTTGATGAAGAACAACAAAATCTTCTGAAAACACTGGATGATTACCTCATTCATTTCAAAAACGGCAGCCTGCCGGATCATCACGTGCTTTTCGGGAAGATGGAAGAAAGAGACTGGGGCTTTTTGGAGTACAAACATCTCGATCATCATTTAAAACAGTTTAACGTATGAGTTTTTTTGATAAAATATTCGGCGGAAAGGAAGATGCTCCAGAGCAGAAGTCTTTCTGGAAAAAGATAGAATCCGAAGAGGATCTGCAAAAAGCTATTGAAAGCTCCTTCAATCGTAAAATAGCCATTTTCAAACATTCCACCAGCTGCTTCATCAGTAAAACGGTGCTGCGTAATTTCGAAAAGGAAGCAGAAAATCTGGAGGGTAAAGCAGAACTGTATTATCTCGACCTCCTGGCACACCGCCCGCTCTCCAATAAGATTGCGGAAGATCTCGGGGTAACCCACCAGAGCCCGCAGCTGATCGTCATTGAAAACGGCAAAGCGGTAAACGACGCGTCCCACCAGAGTATTTCCGCAGACCAGATTGTATAATGAAGAATATCAACAATTATTTAGCAAAGGTCCTGAATGTTCCTCTGGAAAGAGTGAATATGTGCAGCCTGCACTACGAAGCGAAGAAAATACAGAAAAATCAGTTCCTGCTACAATACGGTGAAATCTGCCGGTATATTTATTTTGTGGAAAAAGGGCTGCTGAAAATGTATTCCATCGATAAAAACGGGAAGGAACACATTATCCAGTTTGCTCCGGAAAGCTGGCTCATTTCCGACCGCAGCAGCCTTTATTTTAACGAAAAATCGGTTTATTATATCGAAGCGGTGGAAGATTCTGAAATTCTCATGCTGCCTCCGGATTTCATCAATAAATTAACTGAGGGGTTTCCGATCAGCCTTGAGCAAAGTGATATCCTTTTACAGAAACATATTAAAAGCCTGCAGGACCGGATCAATTCTTTACTGGCCGAAACCGCTGAAGAACGATACATGAAATTCATTAAAATGTACCCGGATCTCCTGTTGAGGGTACCGCAATGGATGATCGCTTCTTATCTGGGAATCACGCCTGAAAGCCTCAGCCGCGTCCGGAAAGAACTGGCAAGAAAAAATTTCGTTCCCGACAGCAAATGACGGGAATGAAACTTCTAATTTTACAGAAAATTAACCTTCCGATAATTTATTAGTTCTCTATTATCTCTATTTTACTGTGGTTTATTTCATGCACAGCAAGATCCCCTGCCTATTGATCACATTTACGTTTATATTAAAAATAGCTGTAGAAAATTTCGATTTTTTAATCATAAAGTTTTATAATTAAGGATTTTATTGATTACAATCATATAAAGTTAGCAGAACATTTTTCTATCTTTGATAATCACACCACTTAAAAATATAAATATTATGAAATTTGCATTATCATTCGCGGTCTTCGGATTTCTTTTCCTGAGCTGTGGAAAAAAAGAGACATCTCCTCCTGCCGACATACAGGATCCTATGGAAGTTACGGATAATACTTCAGCTGCACCGATGAGCTCGGATACCATTCAGGCAGACAGTACATCCCGGCAGGGCAACACCGGATCCGATACGGCCAGAACAGCACAATAAATTTACAACCAAAATTTAAGACTCTCTTTTACAAGACCAGAGTCATTATTCATGATATGCATTTGTTTCCATATGGGAAATAATGCCTTCATGAAGTAATTGCAAAATTAATACGACTAAAATTTTTTGGTAAATTTATCTTAAAGGCTAAATATTAGATGCTAGATGTTCGATGATGCTATTGAGTTACATTATCCGACGGTATATAGCAGTGTTTACTATTTGCATTCATTTACTTACTTTCCAATTTTATTTTTACTAAGGATGCTTGAAATTACTGCAAACACTAAAACAGCTAAATATGATCATCAAGGAAGAACTTCTGTATTCGGCAGGAGCAACGATAAAACAGTACAAACCATCTGAAATTATTTTCAGTGAGGGCGATCCGCCCAACTATTATTATCAGATTATAACCGGAGAGGTAAAGCTTAACAATTATAACGATGAGGGAAAGGAAATCATACAGACCCTACTGGAGGATGGGCAGAGCATTGGCGAATCCCTGCTTTTTATGGACAAGCTTTATCCCGTTAATGCCATTGCGCTTACGAATTGTAAAGTTTTGAAATTGCCGAAAAACAATTTTTTCGAACTTTTAAAGCTTTATCCTGATATTTCCTTCGAAATGAACAAGGTACTCTCGCAAAGGCTCTATTTTAAAATCATCATGGCGCAGAACCTGGGCAGCCAGAGCCCGACGGCAAAACTGAAAGTCCTGATGGATTATCTCAAAAGTTCCCAGGAAGAACAGGCTCCTTACTCATTCATGATTCCGCTTACGCGCCAGCAGATGGCCAGCCTTACCGGTCTTTGTGTAGAAACCGCCATAAGGACCATAAAAACGATGGAGCGGGATAAGATTGTGAAAATAAAGGACCGTAAAATTTTATATTAATTTATTTTGCTGCCGGGAGGCATGGTCTTTTTTTTGCACGCCATTTGGAAAAATTTCCTTATGAAAACGATAAGCTGCATGAACATCGCTCCTGAGCTCCTGTATTCTTACGGTGCTGAAGACAAGCATTACAGGAAAGGAGAGTTTATTTATAGAGAAGGCGATCAGGCACTTTATTATTATCAGATCATTAAAGGAAAAATAAAGCAGAACAATTATAATGAAGAAGGAAAGGAATTTATCCAGAATATCCTGGGAGGAGAGCAAAGTTTCGGTGATCCGATGCTTTTTCTTGACAAATTCTATGTGATGAATGCCGTTTCCCTTACGGATGTTGATCTGATCCGGCTTTCCGGGAAAAAATTTCTTGAGCTGCTGAGGAAAAACCCGAAGATCTCTCTGGAAATGAATGCGTGCCTTTCACAAAGGCTGTATTTCAATGCGATCATGCTGCAGGCAATGTCGTCGCCCAATCCGCTTTTAAGGCTGAAAGGATTGCTGGATTATCTTAAGAGCTATCATGACGACAACTGTGACCATTCCTTCCATGTAGAACTTACCCGGCAGCAGATTGCCAATCTTACCGGCCTGCGGGTCGAAACTGTCATCAGGACCCTGAAAAAAATGGAAGAACAGGGAATCGTCAGAATTGAAAACCGCAAAATATTATATTAATTCCAGATAAACATGACTCCGGTCATAAGAAAGTGAATTATTCTATTGTAAATTTGAGTATATAATTCATTTATATTTCTCTAAGACCTCACTTTGAGGTGCTTATATTTTGATCTTTTAACCGAAAAACCAAAATTATTGCTGTCTAATACTAGTCACGGCCGGCAATACCTATCACTTAATATTAACATAAAAAAAACAGTTATGAACAACAGAAATTCAGGAAATCGTAGGTCAGGAGGAAATTCAAATTCTTCCGGAAATCTTGAGGAAATCTATCAGCTGGGCTATGACCACGGGTATAGCGACGCACAGAATGATGAAGATTATGATGATGACTTCTCGGAATATGAAGATTATTTTGAGGACGAAGATTATGACGACTATGATGATGATGACTACGACGACGAAGACTATGATGATGAGGATTATGACGACGATGATAACGATAACAGAGGCCGTAGCAGGGGTAGAGGAAACAACGGAAACCAGCAGCGGGACGACCAGGGAAGATTTACTTCCGGTAGCGGAAGAGGCGGTTCCCGCGGAGGATCTGGAAGAGGATCGAACTCCGGCAGATCCGGTTCCGGTTCCGGCGGCGGAAGAGGCCGTTCTTCTTCATCAGGAAACGGAAATTCAGGGAGAGGCTTTGCATCTATGAGCCGTGAGGAACGTACGAGAATTGCCCGCATGGGTGGTGAAGCGTCTCACGGAGGCGGAAGAAGGTCTTCTTCAGGTTCAGGCTCAAATTCAGGAGGCAGATCCGGCGGAAGAGGAAATTCCGGTTCAGGATCTGGCAACGGCGGCGGTTCAGGCCGTGGCTCCAATTCCGGTAACGGTTCAGGAAATTCAAGAAGAGGTTTCGCTTCCATGAGCAAGGAAGAACGTACAAGAATAGCACGTATGGGAGGCCAGGCTTCTCACGGAGGCGGAAGATCATCGGGCTCGGGAAGATCCGGATTCGGAGGCAGACGTAACAATTCATAATTCTTTTTAAGATTACCTCTTTACGAATGATGATAAAGGGGTAATCTTTTTCACAACCAAACACCACAGTCACTATTATGGCAACCAAAACATCAGAAAATAAAAGCAGTACAGCAGGCAACGATACGTCAGCTGTCAATAAAAATATAACGGCCGTAGATAACGCAAAAGTAGATGGAAACGAAATGAAAAGCGCTCCGCTTCACAAATTCTTCGTATCCGCGCTCAAAGATATTTATTTCGCAGAAAACGCAATTATCGATGCACTGGAAAAAATGCAGGAAGCAGCCACAACCGAAGAGCTGAAAGAAGCTTTCGAAGATCACCAGCTGCAAACCAAAAAGCATGTAAGCCGGCTTGAGAAAGTTTTTAAGCTGATTGATGAAACTCCTGAGCAAAAAGAATGTAAGGCCATCAAAGGCATTATCGAAGAAGGAGAAGAAATCATCAAGTCTACCGAAGAGGGATCGATGACGCGTGATGCTGCGCTTATTATTGCCGCACAGAAAGTCGAGCATTATGAGATCGCCACCTACGGCGGTCTGGCTCAGCTGGCAATTACCATGGGACACGACAAAGCAGCGGACCTCCTGGAAAAAACCTTGCAGGAAGAAGAAGATACGGATTATAACCTTACCGAAATCGCCGAAACGTACATCAATTTTGATGCGGAGCAGGAAGATTAAAAATTACAAAAGCCATGTAGAGCTTTCTATATGGCTTTTTTCTAAATATCAGCTTAGCACTATTACTCAACAATCTTAAACATTAAAATTATAGGATAGACAGTTACTTTTTATCTATTGATACAGACCATACCTACAATACACCAAATCACAAAATATAGGAATTTATGAATGACAAGCCACACAACAAAAAGCTCGACCAGCTGGAATCGCATAAGACTTCTAACGAAAATGCAAGGCTCACAAGCAATCAGGGACTGAGGATCAACAACAACCAGGACTCCCTGAAAGCAGGAGACCGGGGACCTACACTGATGGAAGACTTTTTCTTCAGGGAAAAAATGACCCATTTCGACCATGAAAGGATTCCGGAAAGGGTAGTACATGCCCGCGGATCCGGTGCCCACGGTGTCTTTAAACTTACCAAAAGCCTTGAAAAATATACCAAAGCCGGTTTCCTTACGGAAGTGGGAAAAGAAACCCCGGTTTTTGTACGGTTCTCTACCGTAGCCGGAAACAGGGGAAGTACTGATTTGGCGAGGGATGTAAGAGGCTTTGCCGTAAAATTCTATACCGACGAAGGGAATTACGATTTAGTAGCTAATAATATCCCGGTCTTCTTCATCCAGGATGCCATTAAGTTCCCGGATCTGGTGCATGCCGTAAAGCCGGAGCCTCACAATGAGATTCCGCAGGCCCAGTCGGCACACGATACCTTCTGGGACTTCATTTCCCTGATGCCGGAAAGCATGCACATGATCATGTGGCTGATGAGCGACCGTTCCATCCCGAGAAGCTACAGCCGGATGGAAGGCTTCGGGGTCCATTCTTTTAAATTCATTAATGATGAAGGCAGAATGCATTTTGTGAAATTCCATTTCAAGCCGAAACTGGGTGTCCATTCCGTCGCATGGGATGAAGCCCAGCGGATTTCCGGGGTAGATCCGGATTTCCACAAAAGGGACCTTTGGGAATCCATTGAAAACGGGATGTTCCCGGAATGGGATTTCGGCGTACAGCTGATCCCTGAAGAAGATGAAGATAAATTTGACTTTGATCTTCTGGATCCTACCAAAATCGTCCCTGAAGAAGAAGTCCCGGTAGAGCTGGTAGGCACCCTGACCTTAAACAGAAACCCTGATAATTTCTTCGCGGAAACCGAGCAGATCGCTTTCCATCCGGGACACATTGTTCCGGGAATCGATTTCAGCAACGATCCGCTGCTTCAGGGAAGATTATTCTCCTATACCGATACCCAGCTTATCAGACTGGGAGGACCGAATTTCCATGAAATTCCGATCAACCGGTCCGTCAAAACCGTGCACAACAACCAGCGCGACGGATACATGAGACAGCAGATTGATAAAGGAAAAGTGAGCTATGAGCCAAATTCCATTGGCGGCGGCTGCCCGTTCCAGTCGATGATGTCCGAAGGGGGATATGTTTCCCAGCAGGAAAGGGTTTCCGGACCCAAAGTAAGACAGCGGAGCGAAAGTTTTGTAGACCATTACTCCCAGGCTAAATTATTTTACAACAGCCAGTCCGATTACGAAAAAATGCACCTTCAGAACGCATTGATTTTCGAACTTTCCAAAGTGACGATTCCGGCCGTGAGGGAAAGAATGGTGGGCCAGCTGAATTTTATCGATAAAGCATTGGCCGAAAAAGTTGCCGCTGAGGTAGGGGTACAGGTAAAAGAACTTGAATTTCCGAACCAGAGCCTTCCTGCAGACAGCAACCATCAGGATCTTCAGAGTGAGGAGAGAGAAGCTCATACTAGGGTTTCCCAGGCCCTGAGTATGGAAAACACCATCAAAGATACCATCAAAGGCAGAAAGATCGGCTTTATTATGGCTAACGGCGTGGATGCGCTGAAGGTACATGATCTGAAAACCAAGCTGGAAGGAGAAGATGCCGTTGTGGAAATCATCGGCCCGAATATGGCCCCGGTGACCACCAATGACGGATCCATGCTGGTGCCGAAGCATTCCATTACCAGTATTGCCAGTGTGGCTTTTGATGCCCTGTATATCGCGGCGGGAGAAGATTCCGTAAAAGAACTCCTGACTGCCGGTAACAAGCCGCATGTACTGAATTTCATCAATGAAGCCTACAAACATTGCAAAGCAATTTATTTCGGGGAAGGAACCGAACCGTTTTATATGAACAGCAATATAAGCCTAAAAAAGCATATCGACCCGGCAATTGTATCCTGGGAAGATGAAATGCCGGAGAACAAATTCATTGATGCCATTGCACAGCACAGGGTTTGGCATCTTGAGCTGGAAAGAACCACACAGGATTAATAACACACCCCTCACATCCATTTAAAATATTACGTATGAAAGCTGCAGTTATTCATTCACCGGGAGTCATTACATGCGATACCGTAGATGATCCCATCATTAAAGATTCCCATGACGTTATTCTGAAAGTAACATCCACAGCTATTTGCGGAAGCGACCTTCATTTGTTTTCAGGCGGAATCCCGCAGGCAAGGCCGATGGTGCTTGGGCATGAGTTTATGGGTGTTGTGGAAGAAGTAGGGCAGCGGATTACCAATCTGAAAATCGGGGACAGGGTCGTAGTGCCCTTCCCGGTTTCCTGCGGAAGCTGCTTTTTCTGCCAGCACGACCTTCCTACGGCCTGTGAGCGCAGCAATCCCAAGCATTATGGTCCCGAGGGCGGAATTCTGACTGAAAAAGGCGGTGCCCTGTTTGGATACAGCGACCTTTACGGAGGCTATGATGGCGGGCAGGCCCAGTACGTAAGGGTTCCGTATGCGCACGTGGGACCGAGAAAAGTTCCCGATCATCTCACGGATGAGCAGGTTCTGTTTCTTACCGATATCTTCCCGACAGGCTATACCGGTGTTCTGTGGGGCGAAGTAAAAGGCGGGGAAACGGTAGCCATCTTCGGAGCAGGGCCGGTAGGATCGATGGCCGCCAAAAGTGCCATCCTCAAAAATGCCAAAAAAGTTATTGTTGTCGATACCCGGCAATACCGTCTGGACCAGATTAAAAGACTGACAGGCTGCGAAACCATTTTGTGGGAAGATGCGGAAAGTGTTGTGGAACAGATCCGCGACCTGACCGACGGCCGTGGAGCCGATGTCTGCATTGAGGCAGTAGGCTTCGAACCCGACCGCAATTTGATCGACCGTGCCAAAGCGGTGCTGAATTTTGAAAAAGGTTCGATAAAAGTACTGGAAGCCTGCATGAGTGCCGTAACAAGGGGCGGAATTGTTCCTATTTTAGGAGTTTACCCGGTAAATTACGATAATTTCAAACTTGGACAGATTTTTGATAAAGGTATAACCATAAAAGCCGGACAATGCAATGTCCATACCATCATTGATGAATTGATGGATCATGTACAGAGCGGCCGGGTAACTTTAGACGATATCATCACCCATCGTCTTTCATTGGAAGATGTTTCCAAAGGCTATGAAATTTTCGATAAAAAGATAGACAACTGTGTAAAAGTAGTCCTTGATCCCTGGAAAGCTTCAGTCTTATAGAAATGAATTACAAAACCACTTAAAATATTAGAATTATGGAATTTCAAAAAAACCTACTGGAATACATCAGCCAGTCGCTGATGACCTCAGACGAAACGATTTCAGTTGTAGAAAGTGTTACCTCAGGCTGTTTACAGTTAGCTTTTTCACAGATGCCCAACGCATCGCTTTTCTATAAAGGCGGAATGACAACATACACCCTGGCAGAAAAAGTAAGGCTGCTGAATGTCGACCGTGACGAAGCCGAAGAATGCGACTGCGTTTCCGAAAATATTGCAGAGACCATGGCTCTGAATGCCGCGAAGCTTTTCGAATCAGACTGGTCGATCGCTACCACAGGCTACTGTACACCGATCAGAAATTCCTCGTATAAAATCTTTGCCTATTTCTCTTTTTCCTATAAAGGAGAAATTGTAATGACTAAAAAACTGGAATTGCATCCAAAGACGCAGGCACTTAATGCTCAGCTCTATTACACCGAATTTATTTTAGGCTGCTTTAAGAGCGAGATCAATCAGCTTTTAATTTTAAAATAAAAGAAATGAACCGGAAAAACCAGTATGCTTTAATTACGGGAGCAACCAGCGGGATCGGCTATGAACTGGCAAAGCTTTTTGCCGGAGACGGCTATGATCTTGTGATGGTTTCCAGAAACCATGACGACCTTCAGGCCAAAGCAAAAGAATTTAAAAGTTATGGGATTAATGTCATTACCATGGCGAAAAACCTCTTTACGCAGGAAGATGCTTTTTCTCTGTATTCTGAGCTAAAATTAAACGGGATCAGCCCGGAAATCCTGGTAAATGATGCAGGACAAGGCGTATACGGGAAATTTCAGGATACCGATATCCATCGTGAGGTGGATATCATCAACCTGAATATTGTTTCTGTTATTATTCTGACCAAACTTTTCCTAAAAGACCGATTATCAAAAGGATCCGGAAGGATTCTCAATTTGGCATCCATTGCCAGCAAAGCGCCCGGCCCATGGCATTCGGTGTATCATGGAACCAAGGCTTTCATCCTTTCATGGTCCGAGGCTATCCGGGAAGAACTGAAAGATTCGGGGATTACGGTTACGGCACTTTTGCCGGGACCTACCGATACCGATTTCTTCAACAAAGCCGATATGAACGAGAGTAAGATTCTTGAGGACAAAGACAATCTGATGTCGCCTGAAGAAGTGGCAATGGACGGCTATAAAGCCCTGATGAACGGTGAGGATAAGGTGATATCCGGATTAAAAAACAAACTTTCCGTAGCGATGACGAATATTGCGACCGACAGCATGGCGGCGCACCGGATGGGGGAAATGCAGAAACCGGTAAACGAAAAGTAAATTTAAATGGGGAATTTAAAATTAGAAAATAAATCCGTTCTCATTACGGGAGCAGATAGTGGAATAGGAAAGGCCGTGGCCGTGCTTTTTGCAGAAGAAGGCGCCGATGTAGCAATCGTCTACCATTCCAACAGAGAAGATGCAGAAAAAGTAAAATCTGAAATCGAAGGACTCGGAAGAAAATCCATTATTATACAGGGTGATGTCAGCGATTCTGACTTCTGCAGGGAAACAGCTGAGAAAACGGCTGCTGAATTCGGCGGAATAGACATTTTGGTTAATAATGCCGGTGTCCAGTTTCCTGCCGATTCCATTGAAGATCTGGAGGAAAAAAACATAAGGAAGACATTTGATTCCAATATCATCGGGATGATCCTTCTTACAAAAGCGGTTTTCCCCCATTTGAAAGAGGGAAGCGCCATCATCAATACCACTTCTGCTGCTGCTTATCAGGGACATCCCCAATTGCTGGATTATTCGGCAACAAAAGGTGCCATTGTCTCTTTTACCCGATCCTTGGCATTGCAGGCAAAACCGAAAGGCATCCGTGTAAATGCCGTAGCGCCGGGACCGGTAGCCACACCGCTTACCGAGGCAACCTTCGGGGAAGAAAAAGAGGATCTGAGCAAGCCGCCTTTCGAGAGAAATGCATCTCCTGAGGAAGTGGCTTACAGCTTCTTATTTCTGGCAGGCAGGGAATCCGTACAAGTTACAGGGCAGGTCCTGCATCCTAACGGCGGCCTGATCATCAGTGGATAGCCCTGTGAAAGAATGGTCAAAGAATCCTAATACCTGATTAAACGAAAATTTATGAAAACCAAAGCCATCATGATCCTGGGGATAATTTCCTTATGGACTGCCGTATCATGCAGATGCGACCTTCCATCAGACGAGCAGGAGGACAAAGATAAAACTAAAGAGACCCAACAGCTCAGGCACTCATATTCAGAAAATGATACACTATCTTTAAATTAATAAGCCTGAATATTTTAACCTATCACTAATCACAAAAAATTAACGCTATGTACAGAGACGGAGCGAGAAAAAGCATATGGCAGGAAGAGATCAGAAGATTTGCTTCGGAAGCCGGCACTGATCAGATGTTTGACGCTGCCATTGTAGGAGGCGGAATTACCGGTATTTCCACTGCGCTGAAACTGCAGCAGTCCGGTAAGAAATGTATCCTGCTGGAAGCTGCCAACATCGGTTTCGGAACCACCGGCGGAACCACGGCCCATTTAAATGATTTTTTTGATACGACTTTTAAGGAAGCCATCAATGATTTCGGTACAGACAACGCCAAACTGTTTGCCGAAGTAGGACAGGAAGCTATCGGAATTATAGAAACGAACATCAGGAATTATAATATTGATTGCGATTTCGAAAGAAAAACCGCTTATCTTTTTGCCCTGGACGAAAAACAGGAAAAGCAGTTGCAGGATATTGTGGACGGTGCTTCGGAAGTTGGACACGATATGAGATACGTTAACGAAATTCCTTTCCCGATTCCTTTTAAAAAAGCGGTTTCCATTCCGGATCAGGCGCAGTTTCATCCTGTTAAATACATCAAGGCTTTAGCTGAAGCGTTCATCAATGCAGGCGGAATTATCCTGGAGGACTGCCTTTGTGAAAATTATGATGAGCAGGAGGATACCGTTGTTTTAAAAACTTCAAAAGGTGAAATTAAGGCGGCCCATGTTGTTTATGCAACACACATTCCTCCGGGGCTGAGCATCCTGCATACCACCAATGCACCGTACCGGAGCTATGCGATGGCCTTCAGCCTGAAAGACGAAAATTATCCGAGGGACCTGGGATACGATCTCATTGATCCGTATCACTATTACCGGGTTCAGGAAATAAACGGCGAAACCCTGCTGATTGCCGGTGGGGAAGACCACAAAACCGGTCATGAAGAAGATACCGGCGAATGTTTTTCAAGGCTGGAAAATTATGTGCGCAAATACTTCGATGTGGAAACGGCCTATTACAGTTGGTCCAGCCAGTATTATGAACCAACGGACGGGTTCCCGTATATCGGAAAGCTCCCCGGCAGCAAAGGAAAGGTCTATGCGGCAACCGGGTTCAGAGGAAACGGAATGATCTTCGGAACCATTTCATCACAGATTCTTTTTGATTTAATTGTTGACGGCAGCAGTAAATACGAAAGCGTATTCAATCCTTCCCGGATAAAGCCGATTGCCGGATTTACAAGTTTCGTGGAAGAAAATGCAGTTGTAGCCTATGATTTCATCAAGGATAAACTTTTCAGGGATAAAATCACGTCTCTGAATGAAGTGAACGGAGGAGAAGCCAAAGTGGTAAAATATGAAGGCGATTCATATGCCCTATATAAAGAAGCCAACGGAAAAGTTCATCTGGTAAAAAGTACCTGCCCGCATGCCAGGTGCGAAGTGCGATGGAACAGTGCCGAGCTGAGCTGGGACTGCCCTTGTCACGGATCGAGATTCAATATCAACGGAAAGATCCTTACCGGACCCAGCGTCACCGCTCTGCAGAGAATAGATCCGGAGGATACCGAATCCTAAAATACAACAAATACAAATGCCAAAACAAAGTTTTTTATACCGCAACAGCCTTAGTATTGTCCTGATCAGTTTCACGGTCATCTTTTTGGCAGGTCAGTTCTTTACCGGATGGAAAACCGAAAATAAGGAGCTGGCTGAAAACGGAAGTGCTATGCTCAGCTTAAACCAATATCTCCATAGCGGACATTTTATCCAGGCAACCTTTGAAAACTGGGAAAGTGAGTTTCTTCAGATGATGATCTATGTTGTGCTGACGGTTTCTTTACGGCAGAAAGGTTCCAGCGAATCCAAATCTCTTGATAAAAAAGAAAAGGTGGATAAAGAACCTG
This sequence comes from uncultured Chryseobacterium sp., assembly GCA_913777465.1. Lineage (GTDB taxonomy): Bacteria > Bacteroidota > Bacteroidia > Flavobacteriales > Weeksellaceae > Chryseobacterium. The sequence continues at coordinate 40,319 of CAJYRQ010000057.1, read as the reverse complement.
AACCACACTCCGGTGCCCCATGGCCGGTACGCAAGGGAGGAATCTGGCTAAAGTTGTATAAACATTCACTTTCGTTGGCGTTTGGTATCTTGTTTGCATTAAGTTTTTCGCTGCATTTTTACGGAAGCCTGAAGGACTATAACGAAGAGCAGATTTCTAAAAAGCAGCAGGTGATAACAGCTTCGGAATATATTACGGAGTCCAGATTCTGGTTTGAATCCTTCCAGAACTGGCAAAGTGAATTTCTCGCCGTCGCATCGTTGGTAATCCTGTCGATTTGGCTGCGTGAAAAAGGTTCTCCGGAATCAAAGCCCGTAGATATGCCGCACACTGAAACACCTTAGTTCCCTCGTTTTTTAAAAACACTAAGAAAAAACCATACACGTTTGTATGGTTTCTTTTTGTTTGCAGCAGGGCCAGTTTTTTAAATTTCAGATCAAGATATATAGGCCATCCTATTATTTATCGAGTGAATAGGTATACTGAGCTTTTTGAAGTATCCCAACGAACGTAAAATCCGTAAGATCTCAAATTCGGAATTGATGAATAATACTTAACAGGTTTTTGAAAACCATTAGGTCTGTAACTGCATTTTCTTACTGAAAAAATGTTGATGCTAATTAACGTGAGTTTGCTCTGAGTATTATATTCATGTATTAGGTTAAATTAATATGAATTCGACGGTAATTATCTGTCTTTAAGCGATTTAATGGAATTGAAATAAAAGTAAAAATCTTAAAGACTTTAGCATAGTGAAAAAATTAGTTGATATTCAAAATTACGGGCAATATCCTTAAGCAACAGTGCTTCAGGCATCCAGCACCCCTCTTCCAACCTTTTAAGTACAGTCTGTAGCTTGCATCTACTTTAAATTAATTACAAAAAAATAAGACCGCAAAAAAAATTGCGGCCCTACATTATTTAATAGTTGATGTATTTGCTGGATAAGTGATTTAGATCTTAGCGTTTCCTTCCACACCGTCAGAATTGTCGGTCGTGTTTCCGGTAACTGCATTGGCTACAAAATTCAGGATGCTTACCAGCTTTCCTGCTTTGGTATCCCAATAGTAAGAGTCTTTAGGCTCCACACGGATGATCGATACATTCGGGTCGTCTTTTCCGTCCTCAAACCATGCTTTGGCCATCGGTGACCATTTATCTTCAATAGTGGATTTGTCTTTATAAATGGTGGCGTCACCGAAAACGGAAAGGTATTGGTAATCGCCATTGTTCATGAAAAATAACTGTACCCTTTTGTCGTCTTTTATTTCAAAGTTTTTATTGCTTGTATCACCGCTGATGAACCATAAGTTTCCTTCATCATCCGTTTCCTGCAAAGTCATCGGGCGGGAATTAACCGGCAGGGTTTCCAGTTCCGTACAGAACATACAGATTTTTGCATTTTCCGAAAGTTCTTTAATTTTTTTAATCGCTTCTGTGTTCGTAAGATTTTCTGTTGACATAATAAATATATTTTAAGTGATTGGTTTTAATTAAACCTGAATTTAATTACAGTTATCATTCAAAAATCCGACCATAATCAGCAGATTCGGTTTGAAAAGAAAAAATAAAAGACCCAACCGCAAATTGTGCTTTACAAATAAATCCGAAATATGGAATCCATTCAAATTTATCTTCACCGGAATTAGTTTTAAATCAGATATTTTAGACAATTAACAGGCGCCATCTACTGACTATTCACCATTCGGATGACCGTAAAACCTTTCATAAAACCAGAACAGCCCGAATAGATAAACGCAGTGGAGGAGCTGCGCTTCAATGGCCGTCCAGTTTTCAATCGAGCAGCTTCCGGCAATCAGGATGCTCATCAGGGCCAATGCAGAATACAGGGTATATTTTGTTTTGAAATTGATAAGCAGTAAAATCCCTACAACCGCCTCAACGACCGGCAGCACATAACTGAAAGGAACGATCAACATTTCAGGGATAACTGATTTCTCCATTGTTTTTACCATCCATTCGCTGAAAGCCGGGAGTTTCGGCAGCCGCACCAATCCGTGGCCCAAAAGAGAAACTGCCATCGGCAGCCTCAGAAAAAAGAAAGCGGCTTTAAAATCTTTCATACTCAATTGTTTTTAATTAAAATTCTCTGATTTAAACCATTAAGATTTACTAAGATGTTCAGAAAATATAATCTAAATTTTGCCCTAAGCGCAATGCTCAATAAAATCTTTGATTTTTTTCTTAATCAAACTTAAATTCTTCATCCCCTCTTAACAGTTCAAACTGCATTTTCACTTGGCTATTTCACTTTGTTTCTTTCAAATACTGAATAATCCCGATCACATCATCCTTTCCAAACCCGGCATCATGCGCTGCCTGATAGGTGTCGATCAATGTCTCCGATAAAGGAAAATTCGCACCGGCATCTTTGGCGAGCCGTATATCTTTCAGCATCAGATCGAGGGCAAAAGCAGGATCGTAATTTTCATCGATCAGGAGAGGTGTTTTTACTTTAGTGGCACCGCTTCCACTGGCACTTTCGTTGATGATGTCCAGCATATCCCTGCGGTCGATCCCCAGCTTATCCGAAAACAAAATTGTTTCCGCCAGCCCCTGGTACAGGCATGAAATAAAATAATTCACCGAAAGCTTTGCAGCAATCCCCTTACCGTTTTCACCCAGATGCCGGATTTCTTTTCCTAATTTTTCAAGATAGGGAAGAGCCCTTTTAATATCCTGCTGCTCACCGCCGGCCATGATGATCAGGGTTCCTTCGGCAGCCGGCTTCGTACTTCCTGCTACGGGTGCATCGATGAAAGAAGCTTCTTTCACGATTACGGCTGCCGCAATTTTGCTGCTGGCCTCCGGAGAAACGGTACTCATATCCACAAACAGTTTCCCCGAAAGGTCCTGACTTAAAATTTCTTCAAAAACTTCCTTCAATGCTTCATCGTTGGTCAGCATCGTAAATACCAGATCACTGTTTTGTACCAGGTCTGCTACCGAATTGCAGACAATGGAATTCTCCCTGAAGTCTTCCGCTTTTTCAGCCGTTCTGTTGTATACCGATAGCTGGAATCCTGCCTTTTCAAGGTTTTTGGCCATCGGATGCCCCATATTTCCAAGGCCGATAAAGCCCAATCTTTCTTCGTTCATTTTTTTCTCAGATTTGTTTATTTTTAAAATTAATTTGAAAGGTCGATGGTGAATGGTGAATTTTATTTTAAATTAACCAACAACCTTTAGCTAATGTCAATAATTAATTTTAAACGGCAAAAAAATATTTTCAAACATAAAAAATTGACCCGCAAAGCGGATTGACCATTGACCATTCACTATATACATTAAAACCTTTCAACAAGCTCACTAATGCTGTCGATTTCCTCTCTGCTCAGATTAATCCCGGCTGATCTGGCATTCTGTACGGCCTGTTCTGCATTTCTCGCTCCCGCCAGGGCAACCGTGATTCCCGGCCTTTCAATGGTCCACCGAAGGACAAGCTGTCCCAGGCTTACGTTGTGCTGATCGGCAATAGGTTTTATTTTATCCAGCAGGGCATTGGTTTTTTCAATAAATTCCGGCTGGAAATGTTTGTGGCTGGCGCGGTGGTCCCCTTGCTGAAATTGGTAGCCCGGTGTAATTTTACCCGTCAGCAAGCCTCTTTCAAGCGGACTGTAAGCCAAAATGGATTTACTATTTTCAATACAGTAGGGAACCGTTTCTTCTTCAACCCCGCGGTTAACCATACTGAACGGAATCTGGTTGGAAACCAGCTCCAGTGTTTTTTCTGCTTCTGCCATCTGCTGTGCGTTGTAATTGCAGACCCCTGCAAAAAGTACTTTTCCCTGTTCGATCAGTCTGGATACCGCTTCAAAAGTTTCATCAATGGGGGTAGTAGAGTCCGGCCAGTGGATCTGGTACAGATCGATGTAATCGGTGTCCAGTCTTTTAAGACTCTGTTCACACTCATAGATGATGCTGTCTCTGCCGGCATATTTATAGACATCGATGTCCTCTCCGCTATTGTTTTTGCTGTGCATGGCAAAATCGCCTTTGGCAAGATCCCAGCGCATTCCGAATTTGGTGAGGATCTGAACCTGATCACGTGAAATTCCTTTGATGGCTTCGCCGACAATCTCTTCGCTGGTTCCCTGTCCGTAGATGGGGGCGGTATCTATGGAAGTAACGCCCGCATCATAAGAAGCCTTAATCGCTTCAACAGCCTCATTTCTGTCGGTGCTTCCCCACATCCATCCTCCTGCAGCCCAAGCTCCGAACGTAATGGCTGAAACTTCAAGATCGCTGTTTCCTAATTTTCTGTATAGCATATTTTATAATTTTTAATGGTATAATATCGATTGGTGCTGGTTTAAATTTTCACAACTGCATTTTTTCTTTTTTATCTTTATAAAAACACTCTTTTTCACATCAAAAAAGCCACCAAATTATCTTCAGGAACTAAAAAATACCGGCAATTTATTTCAGGATCATCCTTTATTACCAAGATTTATCATTTGTAATTTTTTTTAACGGTAAAACTTACCGAAATTTGCACCGATGGAAACAATGAAGGTAATAGATATCGAAATCTGGAACAGAAAAGAACATTTTGAATTTTTCTCTAAAATGGCCAGCCCGTATTTCGGGTTTACCACGGAAGTAGACTGTACCAAAGCGTATGACGATGCCAAAGAAAACGGCCGTTCTTTTTTCGCTGTCTACCTCTACAAATCCATGGTGGCAGTAAATACCGTCGATGAGCTTAAGCTGAGGATTGTCGGGGATCAGGTTGTCTTGTACGACAAAGTGCATGTAGGCAGCACGATCGGAAGACCGGACGGCACCTTCGGGTTCTCGTTTTTCCGTTATTCGGAAGATTTTAACATTTTTAATGAAGGCTTGCAGGATCAGATCAGGGAAGTTCATCATTCTACCGGCCTGGGCATCCGCAATGAAGTTTTACCGGTAAACCATATCCGGCACACGACCATTCCGTGGAACTCTTTCAGTGCTTTGCTGCATCCTACCAATTTCGATCCGAAAGAATCCATCCCGAAAATTACCTTTGGAAAATTCAGCATCCGGGATGGCAAAAAGTTTTTACCGGTTTCTGTAGAAGCGCATCACGGGCTGGCGGACGGTCTTCATCTTGCAAAATATATTGAAGAATTCCAGCGTCTGCTGAATATATAATCCTTCATCATCTCCATCAGCAGGAAAATAAAATGACAGACGAATCGGTTAAAATTTAGTTAATCATTTTTTTTTCACATCCAAGCATTGTTTCAAGCCCTGTATTCACGGGATTTATCACAGAATATCCTACCATTCGAATACCATGGAAATCCCTAAAATTTTCTCATAGATTAGTGATTTTGAGGAGTATATTACGAAATGTTCATTTTTTTTGAAAGTCATTGATTATAATCATAAAAATCAGACCATAAAATCATCTAGTTTTGTAAATAAGTAAGGCCAGATACAGAAGCTATACAAGGGATTAAAAAGATTATCGTGGTACCTATGTGGTATTTTAATTATATAAATTTTTAATCATTTTTTATTTCTTTGTCTTTGCCTAAAAATAAATTACAGATTCTGTAAAATATTTTTAATCTTAAACTGAAACTGAGAAAAAAGAAACTTGTCTTTATGTTTTAAGATTACAGATACTTAAACCAAGATATACTCCGGAAGGAAAGATCCGGGCGGAGTGGAGAGAAGAGCGATTAATACTGGAACTTATCATCCATAAGTGACAGCCATAGTAGAGATGAGAAAAATATGAGAAACGAAAAGACTGAATTTAATTTAGAAGATATTAACCAAAAGATTTTTGTGCAGGAAGAAATTTTAACACTAGCAAAAGAGAACTCACCACGTCTGCTGAATAAATTCAGACTGGTAGATCCGGATTTTTTTAATAAATTATCAGCAATTCAGCCAAATCTGAAGAATTCTGAATTGATATTTTGTATTTATCTGAAGCTTAATCTGACGACCAAGGAGATTGCAACCTATACGTTTGTAACCCCTAAGGCGATTCAGAACCGGAAAAACAGACTCCGGAAAAAGCTGAGCATTGCTTCAGATTTAGATATTTATAAATGGTTTAATGAACTTTAAACCATTTTTTTATTTAAAATTCTACAACGGCTTTGTTAAGGTCATGGTACAGCAGCACTTTCCACCGGTTCTCAGCCGCCGCTTTTGCCCAGCTTCTTCTCAGTTCCAGTGCCTTTCTTCCGTCGAAGTCGCTTTTGTAAGCCAGATGGTATTTCAGATATGATTCCTGAGGAAGATCATCCGCTCCATAGAAGATCATTTCCCGGCCATCACTGATCCAAAAAACCTGCATAAAGGGAGTATGCCCGCCCGCCACTTCAAATGAAATTTCTTCTGTGATCTGGCCCTTGTCTTCACTCATCCAGACAATGTTTTCAAGCTGTATCAGTTTTTCCAGCGTATCAAAATCAAAAGAATGGCTGTCTCTGTTTTCCATGGCAAATTCCAACTCCCTTCTCTGGATATAGATCTGTGCATTCGGGAAAGTAGCTTCAAAACCATTTTCATTACGGGTAACCGTTGTTTCAATATGGTCTTTGTGCAAATGGGAAAGCAGCATTTTTGTCACCTGGTCCCGCTGAATATTTTCTCTTTCCAGAATTTCAGAAATTATCGTTTTTCCCTGTTTATTTTTCCAGCCTATTCCGGCATCCAGGAGGATAATATCCTTTTCAGTAATGATCAGGAACGGCGTAACCGACATTTTTATTCCTTTCAGGACATCTTTGTTTTCCTCAGTCAGAAGCGTAAAATCTTTTGTTTTATTCGTAGAAAAGTTGCCTTCTTTTAATGGGATAATTTTCATAAGGCAAAGTTCATTATTATTTCTCGATGGTAAAAATTTTCCCGTCAATGCCAATCATTGCTGAAACCGATAGAATCAGGCGTCATTTTGATCTGAATTAAGTATTTTTGCAATACGGTTTTTTTAAGAAATCTTGATTAAATGAAATATATGCAGTTGAATTCTACCGGTGGCATTTCGCGTACGGTCATCTGGCTGATGGCCGTTATTTCCGGGCTTGTGGTGGCAAACATTTATTACAACCAGCCGTTGCTGGGCCTTATTGCCGGAGAACTGAAGGTTCCCGAAAGTGCAGTAAGCAAGATTTCGGTTCTTACCCAGCTCGGGTATGCCGCAGGTTTACTGCTGATTGTTCCTTTGGGTGATAAGCTGTTTCGGAAAAAATTGATCCTCACTGATCTGTTGCTGGTTTTCGGTTCCCTGCTGTTGATGGCTTTCGGTACTGACTTGTGGATGCTTTATCTGGCCAGCTTACTGATCGGCGTTACCTCCGTAATTCCGCAGCTGTTTATTCCTATTGCGGCCGAACTTTCTTCTGATCGGGAAAAATCTTCCAATATCGGAACTGTGATGTCCGGATTGCTGCTGGGGATCCTTCTGTCTAGATTTATTGGCGGTATTGTCGGCGAATTATGGGGCTGGAGGTCCATGTTCGGCATTGCCGCGGGAGTAATGGTGGCGGTATGGTTGGCCGTATACAGAATGCTCCCCGAATTACAGCCGAATTTCAAAGGAACCTATGGCGAACTGATGAAATCTGTTTTTCATCTGGCTAAAACACAGCCGGTGCTAAGGCTGGCTTCTTTCCGCGGCGCAATGGCTTTCGGGTCGATGTGCGCATTGTTTACAACGCTTGTTTTTCACATGGAAAATCCTCCCTTCAACGCGGGTTCGTCGGTGGTCGGGAGTTTCGGTCTTGCAGGAGCGGTCGGTGCGCTGGCAGCTGCAAAAGTGGGGAAGCTTCAGCAATACTTCGATCTCAACAGGATTATTTTCTATGCCCTGCTGGTGGTTCTGGGAAGCTGGCTTTTTTCCTATTTTGCCGGGGAAACCTACTGGGGACTGATCGTTGGCGTTATTTTAATAGACCTGGGCGTACAATCCAGCCATATCATGAACCAGACCAATTATTTCATGATTAAATCCAACGCCGTTAACCGTCTGAATACCGTATACATGGTCTCCTACTTCATAGGCGGATCTTTTGGAACATGGGCGGCGTCCGTTGCATGGCATTACGCAGAATGGGCTGGGGTCTGCCTGGTAGGGGCCGTAATGGCTTTATATGCAATGGCTGCACATCTGGTCTTCAGCAGAAGGGTACAACTAAATAAGTGATGCTTGTCTCTGCGAGATTTAAATATATTCAATCAAAAAATAAATACCAATGAAAATAGAAATCTGGTCGGATATTATGTGTCCGTTTTGCTATATCGGAAAAAACAATTTTGAAGAAGCCCTGGCAAAGCTTCCTTTCAGGGATGAAGTTGAAGTCGAATGGAAAAGTTTCCAGCTCGATCCTTCTTTAAACCCGAAAGAAACCCAAAATACCTTCGACTATTTACGGGAAAAGAAAGGTTTTCCCGAAGCGCAGGCACAGCAGATGCTCAGCCAGGTAAAACAGATGGGCGCCGGTGCCGGAATAGATTTTCATTTTGAAAAAGCAGTGATCACCAATACGTTTTCAGCCCATAAGATCCTGCATCTGGCTAAAAAATACAAGAAATCCAATGAGATGGAAGAAGCCCTTTTCATTGCACATTTCATCGACGGAAAAAATGTGGGGGATCACGGGATTTTAATAGCATTGGCAATTTCTCTGGGAATCGATCAGGAAGAAGCGCGGCAGGTATTGCATTCGGATACCTTTGATGACGCAATCGGCAAAGATATCCAAGAAGCAAGGGACAATGGCGTTTCCGGTGTTCCTTTCTTTATCCTGAACGGTAAATATGCAGTATCAGGAGCGCAGCCTACAGAACTTTTTGTAAATGCTCTTCAGCAGACTTACGATGAGACGGTTGTGCCTCTAAAAATTCAGACGGACAACGGAGCTTCCTGTGATGCTGACGGTTGTGAAATTTAATAACCAATAAAGTGAGATTGGTAAACAGTTGTAGAACATAGTCACATAAGATTTAATTTTCTGGCGGCTGAATGCAGTCGAAGCCTGCCTGTTTTCAGAGCATATCAGATTAAAAATCAAAGAATTTTTATATTCTATATTTTCGACCAATCAGTGGCTGAGGCTTTCGAAGCCAAGCCAACATCAATAAAAATCCGTTATTAAAAAAATAATAAAAATGATCAGAATAAACGAAGAACTGGAATTTCCTATTGAAGACACGCTTTTCGTCTTTGCCCTGGATTCGGAGGCAGGAAAAGTGTTCAATGATAAAAACAAACTGATAACCGGCATTGGTAAGGTAAACGCTGCCATGGAACTGACGAAAGAAATTTACCGAAAAAGGCCAAAACTGATTGTTAACCTCGGATCGGCAGGAAGCCAGGGTTTCCATAAAGGCGATGTCGTTTGCTGTACCCAATTTATCCAGCGGGACATGGATGTACGGGGACTCGGTTTCAGCCTGTACGAAACCCCGCTTTCCGGAATACCGCCGGTTTTGGAGTACGGGCTGCAGTACAACGGTCTTCCTCAGGGCATCTGCGGAAGCGGCGACAGCTTTGAAATGAACCATTTCGAAACGGTTTACAACATCGTGGATATGGAAGCTTATCCGCTTGCCCTTATTGCCATGAAAGAAGATATCCCGTTTCTTTGCCTGAAATACATTTCCGACGATGCCGGCAGCGATGCGGCCGATGATTGGACCGTACAGGTACACCTGGCGTCAGAAGCTTTTAAAACCATTTTATTTTCATAATTTTAAAAAAAATGACATCCATCAATATTACCCAAGCTTCCCTGAAAGATCTTGCCATTTTACAAGATCTGGGAAGAAAGACCTTTTACGAAACCTTTGCACCACACAACTCCGAAGAACAGATCCAGCAGTATCTCGAGGAAAGTTTTGCAGAAGATAAATTAGCCAAAGAATTGAACCATCGGGATTCCCTGTTTTTCATCGCATGGGAAGAAGAAAATCCGGTAGGCTATTTAAAAGTAAATTCCGGAAAAGCACAGACCGAACTGCAGGATGAAACTTCATTGGAAATCGAGAGGATTTATGTTAAAAGTTCGCATCATGGGAAGAAAGTCGGCCAGCTTCTTTACCACCAGGCCCTTGAAACCGCCGTTGAACTGAAGAAACAATATCTCTGGCTGGGCGTATGGGAAGAAAACCACCGGGCTGTCGGCTTTTATAAGAAAAACGGATTCGAGGAATTCGGCAAACATGTTTTCAGATTGGGAGATGAAGAACAGACCGATTTGATGATGAAGAAAATTTTACATTAATGTAGATGCAGGAAGCTGGATGCTGGAAGTTTCCTTTCTAAATTTGAGGTAAATTCGACACTGTTTTATTTATGTACAATCGATTATTTAAACAAGGATTTGAATTCATTCTGGTGAATCAGAATTTCAGCCAGATTTCCTGCTTATATATCACATATAATCAAAAATAATCTCACTGACAACTAATCCTTTCGGAAAGTAGTCGTGATAACATAAACTTCCAGCATCCAATCTCCTTCTTCCAGTCCGTTAATCCTATCTATACTTTAAATTTCATAAATTTCAGCATCGGTAAAAACATAGAATCTTCCTTTTTTAGGGAGATTTTTTGTATCCAGCCCGGTAAATTCACTAAAGGCCGGAAGCAGCAATTGGTTGTCGGTAACCACAAAACACGGCAGCTTTATTTTTTTTACGGAAGAATGAATGACAAATCCCGGATGGATATGACCCGTTACCTGGAATTTTTCCTGCTTTTTCTCAAAATCATGAATGAAAAGAAATTCTCCGTTCTCAAAAGATTTTGACTTAAAATTCAGGCATAGTTTCGCTTCCAGTTTTTTCGAAAGACGGTCGTGATTGCCTTCAACAAGGTAAAACTGCAGATCGGGATACTGGCTTCTCCATCCGCAGAATTCATCCACATCCGAATTGTCTCCGGCATGGAGCAGATCGCCTACTACGATAAATTTTTCGGGCTGGAAATATTCAATCAGGATCGAAAGCCGTTCCAGATCGTTTTTCATCAGATGGCTGGTCAGGGCAATCCCGTTTTTCCGGAAGTGCGCCGCTTTACCGATGTGCAGGTCGGAGAGCACCAGTGCCTTTTCTTTTTTCCAGAACAAAGCCCGCTGATTGGTTAAAGTAAACTGTTCGTTTTGTAAGGTTATATTTTTTGTTACGATTTTCATTTTTAAATTATTCGAATGTCTAGGTCAATGGTGAATAGTCAATCCGCTACGCTTGTCAATTTTTCACTTGGTATTTACCTGCAGAGCAATAGTCAACCTTCAAAGTGAATTGTGCATGATTAATCAGCTTTGCTTGTCAACTTTTAAAATGAAAAAAAAATCACTTACGAAGCAAAATTGACTCGCAAAGTGAAATTCACCATTGACAATTGACGATTTATTACTTCACTTTTCTCGCCTGCCGGATCAGTTTCTGGATCCTCGAATCCAGATCTTCGCTCGATAAAGTCTGCCTCAAGCTGTCGACTTTTATCGGGAAACTCAGCGGGGTAAAGGTATTTGCAAATTTCAGGATTATTTTTGACTTCTCAATACGTTTGAAGGCTTCCACAAGACGCTGCTCCTGAAGCTGCGCATTAAAGACCTCCGTATAGGACTGCCGTACCAGGAAATGATTGGGATCATAATCTTCCAGTACTTTAAAGATCAGTCCGGCCGAACTCTGAAGCGATTTGTTGGAACGCTGCTGCCCCGGAAAATTCTGGACTACCATTCCCGAAATCACAGCAATATCCCTGAACTTCCGCCGGGCCATTTCTGCCGCATTGATGCTGGAAATTACATCGTTCATCAGATTATCCCTTGTCAGAATACGGTCAAGATTATCTTCGTTCAGCGGAATTCCTTTATCGCTGAACAGTTCGAAGCCGTAATCGTTCATCGCCATGGAAAAGGAGATCGGTGCCAGCTTGGAAATCCGGTAGGCAACTAGGGCAGCCATTACCTCGTGCACCAGCCGTCCCTCAAAAGGATACATAAACAGGTGGTAGCCTTCGCGGTTTTTAATTAGTTCCACCAAGAATTCGTCTTCCTCCGGGATGTGGGAACGTTCCTGCTGGTTAACCAATAGCGGATGAAGGAATTTCAGTTCCTTCTCAGAAGCTTTCGGATTCAGTGCACCGGAGAGTTTTTCCCTGAGGAACTGGCCGAGATTTGTACTTAAAGGGAGCCTTCCGCCCAAGTAACTCGGAGCAAAAGCTTTGCCTTTGGACGCCCGTACAAAAACCGTCATGTCCTTAATCATTGCTACTTCCAGTACGCGTCCGGCGAGGATAAATTTATCTTCTTTTTTTAATCTTGAAATAAAATATTCCTCAACCATCCCGATGTAACCCCCTGAAATAAATTTAACTTTCAGCATGGCATCACTGACGATAACGCCCATATTCATCCGGTGCAGCATCGCAATTCTCCGTGAAGTCACTTTGTACAAACCGTTGTCATCAATAACGATCTTATGGAATTCCTCATAACTTTTCAGGGCTTTCCCGCCGATGGTCAGGAAATCCAGCATGCCTTTCCATTCTTCTTCGTTCATTTCGCGGAATGCATACGTTTCCTTAATTTTAGGATACAGCTCATCCGGAAGAAACCCGTCGCCAACAGCCAGGGTCATCAGAAACTGCACGAGGACATCAAAACATAAAACCTGCGGATCACGCGGTTCAATGACATTGTTTTTTACCGCTTCCTTTAAAGCCGAAACCTCGATCAGCTCCAGTGAATGGGTAGGTACGCAATAAATCTTGGAGGTTTCAAAAGGGGAGTGTCCGCTTCGTCCCGCCCGTTGCAGGAACCGGGCTACGCCTTTGGCAGATCCGATCTGGATAACGGTATCTACGGGCTTGAAGTCGATCCCCAGATCCAGCGATGAGGTGGAAACTACGGCTTTTAATTTTCCATTGCTCAGGTTTTCCTCAATCCAGATTCTCAGATGAGCGTCGATCGAACTGTGGTGAATGGCGATTTGCCCTGCAAAATCCGGATAGGAATTTAACAGCAGCTGATACCACATTTCGCTCTGGCTCCGGGTATTCGTAAAAACAATGGTGGAATTGGAATTCAGGATAATCGGAACGACTTTATCAGCCAGTTTATGCCCGAGATGTCCCGCCCAGGGCAGGATTTCAACTTCATCCGGAAAAACGGAAAGAATATCGATTTTCTTTTTTTCTTTGGCTGTAATCTTTGTCTTTTTAATGTCATAAGGAATCAGGACTTCCATCGCTTCTTCGAGATTGCCGATGGTGGCCGTAATTCCCCAGATTTTCATTTTCGGAACATAAGTCCTCAACCTTGAAATTCCCAACTCGATCATCACACCGCGTTTTGAGCCGAGCAACTCGTGCCACTCGTCGATAACAATAGTTTGTAAATGGGTAAAAAACCGCTGGTGGTTTTTCTGTCCGAGCAACAGGTGTAGGCTTTCCGGCGTTGCCACCAGGATATCCGGCATATTTTTGACCTGCTGCTGACGGACTTTCGGGTCGGTATCACCATTCCGTACGCCTACGGCCCAATCCAGGCCGATCTCGTCGATGGCTTCCTGCATGGCTTTTGCAATGTCTTTGGACAGCGACCGGAGCGGCGTAATCCAGATCATTTTCAATCCTTTTTTATATTTATCGGGATGGTTCAGAAAATCGGAAATCAAGGCCAGAAAAACGGAATAGGTTTTTCCAAAGCCGGTAGGTGCCACCACCATTCCGCTGTAACCATTCCCGAATTTCCACCAGGTTTCCGTCTGGAACTTAAAGGGAGCATTGCCTTTTTCGCCCATCCAGTTCCGGATGATTTGGTAACCGTCTGTATTTTCAAATGCTGTCAAATCGTAAGTCTGTTTAATTTTTTTAGTGCCACAAACGCAAAGATTTTATTCTGTAATTGCTTCAAAATTCCAGTTGGGAATTAATTAACCAAAACATTTTTAACCAGTAAGATTATCGAGGTTTTAAGGTTAACTAATGAAATCAAAGATTTAATTTAGCGGTCTCTTTAAATCTAAACTTAATCTTTCTAAACCTCTTCATAAATCTTAATGGTTCATATCTGGCTGCAGCTATTGTATCAATTTTTTCACTTCTTCCAGTTCATCAATTTCTTCGACCGTTTTATCTTTCCGCCATCTTAAGATCCTTGGAAAACGCAAAGCCACACCGCTTTTGTGCCGGTTGCTGAACCCGATGCCTTCAAAGGCAATTTCAAAAACAAGCTCGGGCTTTACGGTTCGTACGGGTCCGAATTTTTCGATGGCATTTTTATTAACGAATTTGCTGACCTCCATAATTTCCTTATCCGTCAGTCCTGAATAAGCTTTGGCAATGGTTACCAGCTTGTCTTCATTTTTTACGGCAAAGGTATAGTCGGTGTAATAAGCGCTCCGTCTTCCGCTTCCTTTCTGGGCATAAATTAAAACAGCATCGATCGTCAGAGGATTGATTTTCCATTTCCACCAGTCCCCTTTTTTTCTGCCGGAATGGTAGAGCGAATTTTTCTGTTTCAGCATTAGTCCTTCACTATTGATTTCCCTTGAGGCTTCCCGGATCTTATCCAATTCATTCCAATCATTGAATTCAATGACTTCAGAGATTTTAATGTTTTCGGGAGTTTCATTCAATAACAATTCTTCCAGCATTGCACGTCTTCCGGAAATCGGTTTTTCCCTTAAATCGTTACCTTCCAGCTCAAGCAGATCGTAGGCGAAAACCTGTATCGGGATTTCGGACAGCATCTTTTTGGTTAATGTTTTCCGGTTCAGGCGTTTCTGCAATTCGTTAAAATTTAAAACCCTGTCGTCTTTTACAGCCAGAATTTCCCCGTCGATCACAAAATTCCCGTTCATCTTTTCAACCGCTTCCTTTACTTCCGGGAACTGTTCGGTTACCAGTTCTTCGCCTCTCGACCAGATAAAAACTTCGTTGTTTCTCTTAATGATCTGTCCTCGGATGCCGTCCCATTTGTATTCAATCAGCCATTCGTCCGGTGTTCCGAGTTCCCGCAGATCCTTTTCCAGGGGATAGGCCAGACAGAAGGGATAGGGTTTTGAATTGTCGGGATTTACATTTTCTGCATCGATCAGCTCCTGAAAAGAAACTTCAGTCGGCAGCCATTTTCCCATCAGACTGTGCATCAACGCACTTGATTCCTGCTCAGAGAATTTTGTCAGGGCATTAATAAGGGTTTTATCTGAGACTCCGATCCGGAAACTTCCGCCGAGCAGCTTGTTGAAAATCAGACGCTCTGTATAATCCAGCCCGTTCCATGAAGTGAGGATGAATTCTTTTTTTTCGGCATCGGTTTTATTTTTCAGATCCACAATGTCCTCCATCCATTCGGACAGCGAACGCTCGATTTTTTCGGTTGGGGGAGGAAGGATCAGCGAGATGGTTTCACCCAGATCACCTACGGAAGAATAGCTTTCCTGAAACAGCCAGAAAGGCAGCTTGGTTATGTCCAGTGCCCATTCTTTCATGTAATTGCTGTTAACGTTCCGTTTCGGCCTTTTACCGGTAAACAGGGCAATAAACCAAACTTTGTCATCATCAGGTGCGCGTTCCAGATAATCGATGATCGCATCAATTTTCGCATTGGTTTTGTTGGTGCTTTCCAGCGCATTGATCAGTTGGGCAAAATTCTTCATGACTCCGGATTTTTAACGGTTTCTTTTTTTTCAACTTCCTCTTCATCATCATCACCGTAAAGAGTTTCCACCACATCAGATTTAATCCCGATTTCATTTAAATATTTTGAGAAGACATCGGTCTGCCCATGGGTAACGTGTACAATCTCTGCTTCCGTAGCTTTGATGGCCTGAAGCAGGCCTTTCCAATCCGCATGGTCGCTCATGGCAAAGCCCGCATCGGCACTCCGCCAGCGTCTCGCGCCCCGCACCTGCATCCAGCCGGAGCAGATGGCAAGAGCCGCATCGGGAATTTTTTTTATGACATTGGAATCCATCAGGGCAGGCGGAACAATAACGATATCCTCCTGTACGTGTTTTACACTTTCGCGGAAATCCGGAATTTCATATTCAGGAAGCTTAATGCCAACCGTTTCAAAAGCTTCGTTCAGCTTGCCGATGGAGTAGTGGACATGGATTTTTCCCATACCTTCCACCGCTTTCATAATCCGTTGCGCCTTTCCCAGAGAATAACCGATAAATACGGAGGTTTTCTGATTTTCCTTATTCCTCAGCACCCAGTTTTGCAGTTTCTTATTGAGATCATCCACCTCGAGCCAGTTGTAGATCGGTAGTCCGAAAGTACTCTCCGTTACAAATTCATTGCACCGTACCAGTTCGAAAGGCGTGCTCAAACCGTCGTCCTGAACTTTATAATCGCCGGAAACAACGCTTACATAGCCTTTGTATTCCAGACGGATCTGGGCCGAACCGATGATATGCCCTGCAGGATGAAAGGACACCTTAACGCCGTTCATATTAATGACCTCGCCGTACTCTACGCTCTGGCATTCTATATCTTCGCTGATCCTTTTGTATAAAATAGGTTTGGTAAAATGATGGCAGAGGTATTTTTTCATTCCCCAGCGTGCATGGTCGGCATGTCCGTGGGTAATAACCGCCAGATCAACCGGCCGCCAGGGATCAATATAAAATTTTCCCTGCGGACAGTAAATGCCTTTGTTTGTGAATTTGATAAGCTTCAATGGTGTGCGTGATTTGGATTTTAGTATTCAAAAATCCAACCAATCAAAATCCGAAAGCAAAGAATCCTATATTTTATATTTTTTTCAGCGACAATTTCCCGTTGTTTAATAGATACAGGGTCACGATGCCTACCGTTAGTTCAATCAGCGCACTGCCCCAGTAAATGCTGTTGATCCCAAAATAATATGGTAAAATAAGCATCAGCGGAATATACAAAATCAGCTGTCTGAGGAAAACCAGGAAGCTCGCTTTTCTGCTGTCGTTGACGGCCGGATAATAGGAAAGGGCCAATACCGTGACCGGAAGCAACGGCAGTACAGAAAAAAACAGCCTGAAATCCGATACCTGACGAAGATTCACCACATATCCCGGAAGCATTAACCTGATAAGCTCTTCGGGAAAAAACAAAGCGATCAAAAAGAACGGAGACAGGATGGCTACACCGGCCCAGATATAGGCTTTCAGGAATTTGGCCGTCCTGCTGTAATTGCCGGCTCCGAAATTAATGCCGACCACCGGCTGCAGCCCGCGCATCAGCCCGAATAAAGGGGTTAATAGAAACAGGAAAAAACGGTTCAGAACCGTGAAGAAAGAAATATCGCTTTCGGTCCCGTACCGGGCAATGGCATTAAAAATAATAATACTCTGGATCACGCCCATTACCGAGAGTACCATTTCCGGAAGGCCCAGCTGCATGATTTTCTTCCCGATCTCCGGATGGAAGGCTATGGATTTCCAGTTGGTCCGGAACGAACTTTTCCCTTTCGCATAGTAAAGGATCCCGAGTAAGGAATAGATGATCATTCCGACATTGGTTGCCCAGGCCGCTCCTGAAACACCCATTCCGAAAGTGGAAATAAAAACCGGCTTCAACAGGATGTCCACAACCAGTCCTACCGCAATCATACCCGCTGCGGTTTTCATTTTTCCCTCTGCGCGGATCAGCATATTCAAAGCTAACCCGTAAATCCAGAAAACGGTTCCGATCAAAGTTACCCTGAAGTATTCCACCGCCAGGGTCTGAAGTTCGCCTTTCGCTCCCATCATCGCCATCAGTTCATCAGCAAAAATATAAGCAGGAACGGTACAGATAAGTGAAAAGAAAAGGCACAGGAAATTAAAGCTTCCGAAAAAGCGATAAAGTTTGTCTTTCCTGTTCTCACCGATCCAGATGCTGATGGCAGCTCCTGCTCCGCTGCCGGCGAGCCTTCCGAAGCCCAGAACAACCTGCGACAACGGATAGGCCATCCCGACGGCAGCCAGCGCCTGGGTATTGATTAAATACCCTACGAAAACAGCATCCAGGAAGTTGTTGATCCCGTATAAAACAATAGCCGCAACGGCAGGCCATGAGGTTTCCCACATGACCTTTTTCAGATCACCGTTTAAGATGAAGTTTTTGCGGTCCATGCATCGGAGGTGTTGAACTGTTGAAAGGCGATCCTTTTTTCTGCTTTGTAGATTTCTTTACCGGCCAGGGCATTGATGATAATAGAATTCCGGTACGCACCCATCCCCAGATCCGGCGTAACGAATCCGTGGGTGTGAAGCTCCGCATTCTGAACGAAAAGCCTTTTCCCGGCATCGATGGTGTATTGGCGGCTGACCTCAAACAATCCTTCTTCCGTCCGCCGGATCTGCTGTTCGATTCCACGGAGAAATTTCGGTTCCCTGTATTTGTATCCGGTAGCCAGAATCACATAATCCGAATGATGGGTAAAAGCAACCCTGTCCTGAACATGGGTAAAATTCAGACGGTACGAACCCCCTTCATACTCTATATCATCCAGCTGGCAGCTGGGCCTCAGCTCAACGTTCAGAGGTGTATTCCCGACACTCATTTCATATAGCGAATCGAAAATATCATTGATGAGATCGAAATTGATTCCCTTGTAAAGCGGAGGCTGTTGAGCCAGAATATTTTTTCTTTGGCCGGCCGGCATCTTATAAAAGTGGTCTACATATTCCGGCGAAGTAAGTTCCAGCGTCAGTTTGGAATATTCCATCGGAAAAAAACGGTCGGGTCTGGTAAACCAGCTTAGCTTCAGTCCCTCCTTTATTAGAGGAAGGAGATCCTGGAAAATTTCTGCGGCACTCTGCCCGGAACCGATCACCGAAACGGATCCCGAATTCAGGATTTCCTCTTTTTTATGAAGGTACTGTGAGGTATGGATAACGTTCGGATGGCTTTTATCCTTCATAAAATCAGGAAGCCGTGGCTGGGTACCGGTGCCTAACGCCAGCTTCTTGGCGTGATATTTTTTAACGTCATTGTTTTTGAGATCGAGGACTTCAACGGTGTAGATATTCTCTCTTTCATCAAAACGGATATTTTCCACTCTGTTTCCGAAGAGGCAGTTTTCCAGCCGGTCTGCCACCCACTGGCAGTAAAGATTGTATTCTTTTCTTAAAATATAAAAGTTTTCCCTGATGTAGAACTTGTACAGCCGGTCGGTTTCCTTCAAAAAATTAAGAAAGCTGAATGGACTTTTCGGGTCTGCCATCGTTACCAGGTCTGCTATAAAAGGCACCTGTAAAGTCGCATGATCCAGCATAAGGCCGGGATGCCAGTCGAAATTTTCCGACTGGTCCAGAAAGAGGGAAGTAATGGAATCTACCGGCTGTAAAAGCGCCGCCAGTCCCAGGTTAAAAGGACCGATTCCGATCCCGATGATGTCGTATATTGTATTGTTTTCCAATGTTTTATTTTTAATTTCGGATCAAAATCCTCCGGCAGGTTTTGAAGCTCAGGCCTCTGTCTGCCGGAGTTCTCCGATCAGGGTTGATGTTTTAAATACTTTTCTTGTCCAGTCTGCTTTCCGGGCATTTTTCCCAATAGCTCTCACGGGTACAGAAGGTAAGGTAAGCGGTTTTATGAGGCATTTCGATTACTCCTTCACGGGTATAGCCCAGCCGGGTGATCAGCCGGTCCGTAGGAACCGCATCCACCGATGCTTCACCGATGCATTTCCCGACTTCGGGACGCCTGAAAATATAATCCAGGGCTGCCTGAAACGACTGAAATGAGAACTTTTTGTCTTTCTGCGTTTCCGCAACAAAGAAATGGGTACCGTAATCTGTGGGAAGAGCATTGTAATAAGCGCCTACTATATCGCGCATCGGCCAGTAAGGCTCAAAGCTGAACTGCGGAACATCATTCACGTAACCGATAAAGCTGTGCTGTTCGTCACCGGGAAGAATGGTACGGAACCACAGCTCAAGCTCCCTTTTAGGGCCGTCCATTTTCCAGAACGGCCTGGCGTGCTCCCTGTTGAACCATTCGTGAACCATTTCAAAATCCTTTTCCATATCAAAAGGACGGATGCTGATCGTGATATTTTCCTCTTCAAAGGATCTTGAATAAACAAATTCACTGTTGGCGGGCCTGATAAGCTTGTCTGAAAAAAAGTATTTATGCAGCGGATTGGGGGTATCCAGAAAAACGGCAGGATATTCCAGGTTTTCATCCGCCTCATTAATGTTCTGAAGGCTGGTAATTAAATTCCCTTTGGTATACCAGTTTCTTTTTCCGGTTATGTACTGCACCAGTCCTGTCTCATCTTCATGTTCCAGTGCCTTAAATGCTTTGTATACCAGGTTGATCAGCTTCCTTTCATCAGCCAGTTTATTGCATCCCAACGCATTGATGACGCCCAGGATGTTGTTGGTGACCAGGTAATAGGTATATTTCGGAGCCAGGGATTCTTCATCAATGATCGACTGGCTTTCATCCGCAATTCCCGGAAGTGCTTCGGAAACGAGTTCTTTTCTTCCTTCCCGGAAAAAGAAGCCCTGGTTGTCCCTGAAATAAATTTTTGCAGGAAAGCCTTTCTTATCAAGCTCGATCATTACATTCTGCTGGTGGAACTCACAGGCAAGGCCATAGGTATTTAAAATGCCGACGATCGGCCGTACGCAGAGATGCAGGTACTGCTTAAACCAGTCGATTGCCGTTTCTTCAACCGAAAGATCAAGTGTTGAAGCTGCTTCCGTGATGATATTCCGTAACCTTGAAGGCTGTCCCAAGATGCCGTCCTGACAAAGCGCTGCCAGCAAGGTTACGTTTTTATTTTTGTTTTCACCGGTAAACGGGTTTCTGCGGATGCTGATGTTGAATCCGTTGATGATTTTTCCGTTATGCCGTACTGCCATAAATGCCGGATCTACCATAAAATCGATTTCCGGATAATCCCGCTGCAGGTTTTTACCCCAATCGGTTTTCAAAAGCCGGCTGATGTCGTGGCCGCGGTGCAGTTCCGGATACAGATTGATCCTTTCGGAATTGGTGATTTTTACATGCAGGGAAAATTTGAACATCCAGCCGCTGTTCTCATTATACACCGTGCGTACGGAAGAAGTGGGCGTAAAAAAGTCTCCATACTGGCCCAGAACGATAAGAATTCCCTGCTCCTGCATATCGCGGATGTCTTCCTGTTTCAGAAGATATTCCGCTTCCCAGGGATGCATGGGAACCAACCGGTAATCCGGAAACCGGTCGCAGATATTCCGGTGTTCAGGATCTAAAAAAGGATAGATCTGTTCACCCAATATTCTTGAAACAGGTTCTCCGTCTGCATTTTTTTCAATGATGTTTTCAGGGTGAATCAGGAAATAAAACAATTGGAACTTGCCGCAGGTTTCCGGGGAATAAATCATTAAATCTTTTTCATTGAATCCTTGTTTCGATTTGGCAACCGGATGCAGGATGTGGCCTAAAATCAGAGACTGTTCTGCCTCGATGAAAGACATTTCCGGATCATTGACAGACCTTTTGTTTTCCGACATTGTATTTAAATACAAAGAAAGATTTTCAATGCTGTTGTTTAACCGCTGCATCACGGTTGATGCGTCTATCCCTTCATATCTGCTTTTTGCATATTCGGCGGTGAGGGCCATAAACCCGTAAATATCGACTTCCGAAACTTCGTCCGTTTCCAATATTCTACGCAAAACAGGAAAATCGAAAAGATGCCTGCCGCTCTCGGAAAAATAAGTAACAGGAATATATACATCGCAGTCGATCGCAGTGAAGTCGATCCGGATATGAAGGTTGGTGTCCGTAGGTTTCAGATGGGCAGCGATTGCCGGATCGTATTTCGGAATTCCCAGATAGCGGCTCCAATTGCTGAATTCCTTCAGATAGCAGTTGATCAGTGCCGTATAGTTTATTTGCTCTGCATATCCGCGGATATCAGTTGACTTCAATGTATTCATTTCCGTATTGTTTTATAGTGGTTAAAATGGTTTGGATATCTTCAATGGTGGTTAACGGATTCAGGATGGTAAATTTTAAATAAAACTGTCCGTTGACTTTTGTCCCTGCAACCAGGGCATTTCCGTTTCTGTAAAGCTGTGCTTTGATGTAGGTGTTGATCCGGTTCAGGTCGAAAGTCCTGAACGGGTCTGCAGAATACCTGAAGACCAGTGCCGAAATGTCCGAACGGTTCAGTACCTCAAAATGAGGATCGTTTTCAAGAAGGGAAGCCGCTTCCCGTGCCGTACCGATCATTCTATTGATGTAGCTTCCGAGACCCTTTTTCCCTATGATCCTAAGGGTAAACCAAAGTTTTAAAGCATCGAACCTACGGGTGGTCTGGATGGATTTGTTAACCTGGTTCGGGATTTCGTTTTCATCATGGTCTTTCGGGTTCAGGTAATCGGCATAATGGGTGATCAGGGTAAAATAATTTTTATCTTTCACCAGAAATCCGCTGCTGCTTACCGGCTGGAAAAATGATTTGTGGTAATCGACGGTTACCGAATCTGCTTTTTCGATTCCATTGATTAAATTCCGGTACCGGTCGGTTAACAGCAGCGCACAGCCGTATGCCGCATCCACATGAAACCACATTTTGTATTTTTTGGCAATCGCAGAAATCTGGTTCAGCGGATCGATATTCCCGAAATCCGTAGTTCCGGCGGTCGCCACCACGGCAATCGGTATATTCCCGTTTTCCGCCTCTTTGCGGATGGCATCATCCAGCAGAACGCTGTTCATCCTGAAAAAACGGTCGGTTTTCACTTTTACCACCGCCTGTTCTCCCAGTCCGAGGATCGAAGCACTTTTCTGAATGCTGAAATGGGCCGCTTCCGAAACAAAGATCCTGAAGCGATGTGCATTTTCCGGCAGTCCGTTTTTCTTGATGTTGTGGTTAAAATATTTAATTGAGTAATAATCTCTCGCCAGGAGCATGCCCATCAGGTTGCTCTGGGAGCCGCCGCTGGTGAAAATCCCGTCCGAATTTTTCCCGTAGCCGATTTCCCCGCACGTCCATTCAATCAGTTTCTGCTCCATCAATGTCCCGCCGGCACTCTGATCCCAGGTATCCAGGGATGAATTGACGGAACTGATCATCACCTCTGCAGCCACCGCCGGGATCACCACCGGGCAGTTGAGGTGGGCTACATATTTCGGATGGTGGAAGGCAACGGCATGCCGGGTGTACAACCGGGTCACTTCGTCGAAAACCTCTTCATAATCTTTTGGAAGATCATTAAGGTTGATGGTTTCAAACTGCGTTCTAAGTTCTTTCGGAGAAACTCCGCTGAAAGGCCTATGGGTGTTCTCAAGAAATGTAACGACCGCTTCCTGTGCCTTCAGCATCGCATTCTGATATTCCCTGATGTTGAGATCGCAGAATAAATTTTCCAGATCCGGGAAAAGATGTTCCCGCTCCGAAACCGTATGTCCGGTAATAGGTTTGTTCATAAAATACTGGATTGGTTTTTAAATTGAGGCTGACTTTGATTTCCGATAAAAAAAAATTAATCTATTAAATCACTCAGCCTCAAATATTAATAATTGATGGTGTATCCTACGGAGAATGTGGTTCCTCTTCCCTGATACGCGAAAGCTTTCTGGGGCGCCCCGTAGAAAAATGCAGAACGTTGTCCCCAGATGGTCGTGTATTGTCTGTTGAAAAGGTTCTGCACACCGAAATTGATCATGCCTTTATTCAGCTTTACGTCTCCGATCAGGTCAAATAGCGTATAGCCCGTAATTTTCATGTCGGCCAGATCGGTGTAATCCATCGAGTTCTGCATCTGCAGCCTTAATGAAAACCTTTTGGCATTCCATCCTGTGTATGCCATGAATTTTGATGGATTGGTATTGTAAACCGACTGGTTCTGCCAGCCTTTGTCTACGGTTTCCGTTTCGGATTTCATCAGCAAAACGTTCCCTCCCAATTCGAGACCCTGATTGAACCGGTAACTTACCGCTCCTTCAAAACCGTAATTTCTTAATTTCTGATCGAGCAGATAAATGGTAAAAGAAGTATTATCGATTTTCAGTGTATTGTCGGACAGTGCATAGAAGAATGACCCCTGTACTGAAAGACCTGCTTCCGAAGTTCTGTTGTGCCTGAAGCCAAGCTCCATTTGGTCAGTTTTGATTCCGCTTAGAGGCTGGTCGGCGATGTTGATGCTGTTCTGCAGGTTCCAGCGGTTGTTTGCCAGCTGGTACTTTCCGAAACCGTACGATTTGGCGGCATCCGGAACAGCGAATCCCTGTGAGAAGCTGAACCATGACTGCCATGCCGGGCCGAATTTGTATAACAGACTCGCATTCAGTAAAGTGATATCATAATAATTTTGGCCTCCTTTTATGATATCCGCAGAATTTCCATAGCCGAAATGCATATATACCTGTTCCTTAAACCCTGTGAAATCATCCAGCTTGACGTGGATAAACTGCTGACGGACGCCTCCGGAAAGCGTTAGCCGATCCGTTATGTTCCAGTCTGCCTGTATAAAGCCGGAAAGGGTAGAGGTTTTCGTATCGGGATATCTTCCTACGAAAGCGTCGGTACGGTTGACAAGACCGCCGGATTCGGAACTCTTCTGCGGATTGAAAATTGCCTGGTCACCTGTAAAGCTTTCAAGGTCCCCGTCTGCCCCGTAAGTAAAACTGAATGAGTCCCATTTTTTATTCAGAACAATTTTAGCCCCGTAGGCTTCCGTATTTCCCCTTGCGGAAGAAAGGAATACCGGAAGCACGACCCCCGCCGGCGGTTTCGGTACTTCCGCAAAAGCAGCTCCGAAATCCACTTCTTCACGTCTTCCGTAGGCCTGAACGATAAGATTCTGCCCACCCCATATATTTCTGGCGTTATACTGGAGGTTTGCCATGAAACGCTCCGTTCTGGGAACGACATCGGAATCCGCTCCGTCCAGAACATTGATGAGATCCGGATTCTTTGTGGTGAAGCCGATAAAGTTCTGACCGAAAGAAAGCCACTTTTTATTTCTTACTTTCGAGTTGTAGTATTGCAGGTCAACATTCAGGTCCTGGTTGGAAGCCAGCTTTGCACTGATTCCGCCCAGCAGGTCGATGGACTGGTTATACTGGAAGTCGGCTTGTCTTACATCGGTGGTCACCTGGTTGCCACGGGCATCGAACGCCCCGTCATTGTGTGTAAGAGCAGCCCCCAGCCTGAACTTTACCTTATCATTGCCTCCTTCCACGGACTGGGCAACTCTTTTATCCAGGTCGCCTTTATGAAACCCTGTTCTCAGGCCGACCGAAGTCTCAAAACCCAGTTTATCGGATACCGGTTTTTTGGTAATGATGTTGATGATCCCACCGGTAGAATCTCCACCGTAGATGGAGGAAGCCCCGGAAAGCACTTCTATTTTTTCGATGTTGAAAGGATCGATGGCATCAAACTGCCGGCTGGTTGCCCGCGTGCTGTTCAGGGAAATCCCATTAATCATGACCAGGACATTCCGGCCTCTCATATTTTGTGCGTAATTGGTCCGTCCCTGATTTCCGAAATCAAACCCGGGAATCATATTTCCCAATACTTCTTTCAGCCCGGCACCGCCACGGATCTGTGCCTGAAGTTCTTTTTCGCTGATGATCCATACGGTTCCTGGGATATCCGCAATTTCTTTCGGAGCCCGGGAAGAAACCATGATCACCTCATTAATCTCTTTGGTTTTTATGCTGTCGGCCAGTTTCTGTGCGGAACTGTTTGCCGAGAAAACGGCTCCCAGAAAAATGGAAAGTACACACTGCTTTTTCATTTATTTAGAATAATTAAAAATAATGACACAAATATAAATGAATACCACATCAATTTTCAAAATGATATTTGTCATGTATATCCAAACACGGTGAACAGAGGTCCCGTTAATATAGAATTAACAGGAAATAGAAACGATTAATCCAATTTACACGGCTGTTTGAAACAGTCCCATATTGAGAAAATAATGAACTTCTTTATGTTCATTTTTACCAAAAAATTAATATAGGATGATCCGTTATCGAAGAAAAACAGGATTTTTATGTTAAACTTAAATCCCCAAAATAAGTCTCTACAAGATTTTTTTTGCCGATTCCGAAAAAATCTGAACGGATTTTTCCATTTCTTCTTTATTGAGATTTCCAAAGCCCAAACGCATGGCGGTAAGATTTTTATTCTGGTATAGGAGAGTTTTTGGAATAAAGAGATTATTTTTTGCGCAGTTCCTTGCCAGCTCCATCAGATTAAGCGGCACCTGCCATTCCAGCCAGAGGGCAAGGCCGCCGGAAGGTTTTTCAAACTGTAGAAGGTCACCCAGATTTTCTTTAAGCAGGGAAGCAAAGGAATCCCTTCTTTCCCGGTATACTTTAACCGATTTTTTCAGGTAGCGGCTGATTTCTCCTTCGGCAATCATTTCGCCCAGCACATGTTCCATCAGAATATCACCCTGCCGGTCGATAATCCCCAGGTATTTCCGCATCTCCGCCATCAGGTTTTCGGGGGCTACAATAAAACCGGTCCGGAAGCCGGGCGCCAGAGATTTCCCAAAGGATCCGATATAGACCACCATCCCGTTGGTATCGGCACTGGCAAGCGGCAGGATCGGGCTTTTATCATAATGAAAATCATAATCGTAATCATCTTCCAGGATAATAAACCCGAATTCTTCAGCCAGCTGCAAAAGCTCGAGCCGGCGCTGGGCACTCAGCGTAACGGTAGTAGGATAGTGATGGTGCGGGGTAAGATACAGCATCCTGATTTTTTGCTTCCGGCAGATGGCGCGTACCTCTTCTACGTTGATGCCTTCATGGTCGATCGGAACGGATTGTATGCTGACACCGGCTTTTTGGAAGATCATATTCACCGAGAAATAGCTCAGTTCGCCAACCACAACCGTATCGCCTTGCGACAACAGGATTTCAGAGACGATATAAATGCTCATTTCGGTACTTCTGGTGATCAGCAGGTTATTTTTTGAGATTGGAAGCCCTCTTGAAAGATTCAGGTACATCGAAAGATGCTGCTTAAAGAATTCGCTCCCGTCCTGATTGTACCGTCCTATTTTATGCGCTTTCCGCTTAAGAATGGAACTGTAGATCCGGGAATGCTGGTCGATCTGGGTCAGGCGGATATCCGGAATGCCGTCATTAAAAATATATTCACAATGAGACTGCTCGAAAGGATTATCCAGAATATTGGATGTTTTAAAAGAGAAACCGGTTTGTTTCGGATAAATTTCAAGGTATTTTTTTTCAAAGGTTTTTACTGCGGAAGACGGTTCATGGTTTTTCCCGATCACAAAAGTTCCTTTGTTAGGGAGGCTTTCCACCCAGCCCTGGGCAAAGAGTTCATCATAAACGGAAACAGCGGTATTGCGGTGAACCTGTAGGATCCGGCTCAGTGCGCGGGTTCCGGGTAGCTTGGTTCCGAAGGGCAGGAAGCCGCGCTGGATCGCATTGATCAGTTGATTTGAAATCTGCAAATACATAGAAACATCTGAATTTCTATCGATATTAATAAAACTTTGGTAAGGAATTTCAACCGGACTATCCATAATCTTAAAACTGGCACCGTACAACCATCCGGCAATATACTACTTTTGAGCCAAAACAAAAAAGAATGGAATTGTACAATCTTCTCGACGGCATTGTAAGAAATGATCTGAACCATGCGAAATGGCTCAACACCCTGTCTTTTATGGAAAATGCAGGAGCCCGGAAAATTTCTGCCTGCGAACATCTTTCTGAAGTCAGCCTGATACAGCTAAAACACGCAGCAGAAGAACACCGGCATTCCTATTACCTGAAAAAGCAGATTTTAAAAATCAGTCCTGAAATCTGCAGGACTTATCAGAGCAGCGAACTTTTAGCGCCTTTGGCAACCAGGCAGTATCTCCATTCGCTGGATATCAAAGCCTGCCGTTATCTGCAGCAGCAGTTCAGGTTGTCGAAAGAGGAATTAAAATATGCCGCCTACCTTTTTGTAACCTATGCCATTGAGGTCCGGGCAGATGAATTGTATCCGGTTTATCAGGAAATTTTAACAAAGCATGCTTCGAGAATTATGGTGAAGTCGATTATCCTGGAAGAAGAAGGTCATCTGGAAGAGATGATCCATCAGCTGAACGGATTTTCAGAAGACTGGAAGATGCACGCTGAGGTGATTCTGGATATGGAGCGGGCACTTCATCACCAATGGATCATGGCTATTTCGGAAGAGATTATGCAGCAGTATTATGTTTAATACAGACCATCTCCAAGAGGCTTTACAGAAAAGACAGCAGAACGGCAACTTAAGAAGTCTGAAATCCAGGCAAAAAGGCATTGATTTTTATTCCAACGATTATCTTGGACTGGCCGGTGATAAAGATTTTCAAAATGAATTGCTGAAAGCGGTAATGGAAAATCCTGAACTGTTAAAGGGAAGCACGGGATCACGGCTGATCAGCGGAAACAGTCCAGCTGTTGAGGAAACCGAGGCATTTATTGCCAAAGAGCACCAGTACGGATCGGCCCTTCTTTTTCCATCCGGATACAATGCCAATCTTGCTCTGTTTTCAGCCCTGCCGACACGTCATGATACGGTGGTCGTGGATGAGCAGATCCACCGGTCGGTTCACGATGCCTGTAAACTGTCGAATGTGAAAAGGCTGAAGTTCAGGCATAATGACTGCCATGATCTGGAACGGATTTTAAAAAGACAGACCGGAACCTGCTACGTGGCCGTCGAAAGCCTGTATTCAATGGACGGAGATATTGCACCATTGCAGGAAATTGTGGCCATTGCCGAAAGGTATAGTGCCGGATTGATCGTTGATGAAGCCCACGCTTTCGGAGTATTCGGATATGGATTGGTCGACCGGTATCAACTGCAGCACCGGGTGCTGGCAACTGTTATTACTTATGGAAAAGCTATGGGAACCCACGGCGCTGCCGTGCTGACAAATAAACTGATTAAATCCTATCTTGTGAATTTTGCTTCCCCTTTTATTTACACCACGGCTGCTCACGATTTTTTATGGATGAGCATCAAGAAAGGTTATCATTTCCTGAAAAACCATAAGGAACTGCCAGATCTCCTTCAGCAGAAAATCAAAATATTCCGTGATCAGCTACCGGCGGGCCTTTCATCTCATGACAGTCCGATCCGGGTCCTTGTGGTTCCTGATAACAATCGGTTGAAAACGTTAAATGATTATTTATTTAAAAACGGATTTCTGACTTATGCCGTTTTTAGCCCAACCGTAAAAGAAGGGACGGAAAGACTGCGGATCTGCCTGCACAGTTTCAACGCGGATGATGATGTCCTGCGTTTGACAGCAGTGATTAAGGAGTTTTTGTAATCGTACATCATTTAGAATAAAAGATTATGAATTTAAAAGATAAAGACCCGGAACAAACAGTACTCTTCGTCACCGGAATCGGTACGGAGATCGGAAAGACGGTGTGTTCTGCCATACTGACGAAATATTTCAATGCAGATTACTGGAAACCGGTGCAATCGGGAGACCTGGATTTTTCAGATTCGATGAAGATCAGAAGCTGGGTGGGTAAAGATGTGATTTGTCATCCGGAGGCCTATCGTTTTAAACTGGCCGCTTCACCGCATCAATCGGCAAGAGAAGAAGGGATAAAAATTAATTTAAATGAAATCAGGCTTCCCGAAACCCTAAATAATCTCATCATAGAAGGTGCCGGAGGGCTAATGGTTCCGCTGAATGATGATGAATACATGATTGACCTGATCGAAAAGCTGAACATCCCGGTCGCACTGGTCGTCAGGAATTACCTGGGCTGTATTAATCACACCTTGCTTTCCATGATGGCTCTGGCAGAAAGAAAGATCGGACTCCGATACCTGATTCTCAACGGTAATTTTCCATCGGATACGGAACACATCATCTGCAAAAATATTCAGCCCGGAACCGAAATCATCAGAATTCCGGAGATAAAAAATCTGACCCGGGAAAACATAGAACGTATTATAAAACAATTAAAAAATAATGAACGATAAAACTGCATTAAGAAACGACTGGACCAAAAAAGAAATCGAAGACATCTACCACCTTCCGCTTCTTGAACTGATTTATAAAGCCGCTACCATTCACCGTGAATGGCATAATCCTGAAGAAATTCAGATGTCGACGCTGCTTTCCATTAAGACCGGAGGCTGTCCGGAAGACTGCTCGTATTGCGGACAGGCTGCCCGTTACCACACCAATATTAAAGTACAGGCCCTGCTCCCCACCGAACAGGTTATTGAACATGCGAAGAAAGCAAAAGAAGGAGGTTCTTCCCGTTTCTGTATGGCTGCTGCCTGGCGGGAAGTGAGGAACAACCGTGATTTTGACCGCGTGATCGATATGGTGAAAGGGGTTAACGATCTCGGCATGGAAGTCTGCTGTACCCTGGGGATGCTGACGGAAGAGCAGGCCTTCCGCCTGCAGGAAGCCGGTTTATACGCTTATAACCATAATCTCGACACTTCGGAACAATATTACGAAGAAATTATTTCTACCCGTACTTTCGACAACCGGATCAATACGATCAACAATGTACGGAAAGCCGGAATTACGGTCTGTTCAGGAGGAATCATCGGTTTGGGAGAAACCCACAACGACCGGATTTCCATGCTTCTCAAATTAGCTACTATGCCCAAACACCCGGAGTCCGTTCCCATCAATGCATTGGCGAGAGTCGTCGGAACACCGCTTCAGGACAATGAGAAAACCAATACCTGGGAAATGGTACGCATGATCGCCACCGCGAGAATCATTATGCCGTCCTCAATGGTCCGCCTGAGTGCCGGAAGAATCGAAATGTCGGAATTCGAGCAGGGGTGGTGTTTTATGGCCGGGGCAAACTCGATCTTTACCGGCGAAAGGGAAACCCTCCTGGTGACGCCGAATCCCGGGGTATCAGAAGATCTTGAGCTGTTGCGGACTTTAGGGCTGAAACCGATGAAAAGAGAAAAAGCGGATTGTCATGTTTAGAAGGTGTTCTGCATTTCATTTTATAAAATCTTTGTTTGTTTTTCAGCAATAGGTATTGTCCGTGGTGAATGGTCAATTTTAAAGATTTTTTAAACAGAGATTTTCATAATCATTTCTAAAAATTAACAATTCACCATTCAATCATCTTTCACCACACGTAAATTCATTAGCTAATGTTCAAATTACCCAAAAATCCACTAATAAAAAAACGTATGAATCTATCCGAACGCGACCGTGCTGTCAACTGGCATCCGTATACCCAAATGAAAACGGCAGATCCCGTTATTCCTATTGTAAAAGGGCAGGGGATTTATCTTTTTGATGAGGCCGGAAAGTCTTACATAGATGCGGTTTCTTCCTGGTGGGTCACACTACATGGCCATGCCCATCCGTATATAGCCCGGCGGGTTTCCGAACAGCTGCATACCCTGGAACAGGTGATTTTTGCAGGGTTTACCCATGAGCCGGCCATACAGCTTTCGGAAAATCTTCTGAAGCTGCTGCCGGAAAATCAGGAAAAAGTCTTTTATTCCGAC
This sequence comes from uncultured Chryseobacterium sp., assembly GCA_913777465.1. Classification (GTDB taxonomy): domain Bacteria; phylum Bacteroidota; class Bacteroidia; order Flavobacteriales; family Weeksellaceae; genus Chryseobacterium. Next base: position 8,875 of record CAJYRQ010000057.1, on the reverse strand, counting down.
AACGGATCTACAGCGGTGGAGGTAGCGCTGAAAATGTGCATCCAGTTTGCCTGTAATACCGGTAAGAAAAAGACCAAAATCCTGGCTTTTAAAAATGCGTATCACGGCGATACGTTCGGGGCGATGTCGGTAAGCGGCAGAAGTGCCTGGACACAACCTTTTGGCGAAATGCTTTTTGAAGTCGTTTTTATTGATCCGCCGACGCCGGAAAATCTGGAGGAAACTAAATCGATGATCCGGAAACATTCAGACGAATGGGCCTGTTTTATTTATGAACCTTTGGTACAGGGCGCTGCGGGAATGCTGATGCATGCGCCGGAAGATTTATCGGAACTGATGAAGTTCTGCCGGGCAAATTGTATTTTGATGATCGAGGATGAGGTATTTACCGGTTTCGGCAGAACAGGAAAACTTTTTGCGGCCAACTATCTTCAGGAACAGCCGGACCTCATGTGTTTTTCCAAAGGACTGACCGGCGGTACGATGCCGATGGGGATTACGACGGCTTCAAAACATATTTTTGATGCTTTTCTTTCCGAAGATAACTATAAAACTCTGTTTCACGGGCATTCTTTCACAGCAAATCCGCTGGCCTGTACCGCCGCCCTGGCCAGTATGGAACTTTTGTTGAAAGAAGAAACGCTGAAGGCTATTGAGACCATCAGCAAAAAACATCAGACATTTTCTGAACAGCTGATGCAGCATCCGAAGGTTGAAAATGTAAGACAGACGGGAACTATTCTGGCCTGGGAAATAAAAAACAACAACCATACGTCGTATTTTAATGAGATCGGGAAAATCGTGTACCGTAAGTTTTTAAAGAGGGGAATCATCATCCGGCCTTTGGGCAATGTTTTATACCTGGTGCCACCGTACTGCATCACCCCGGAAGAACTGGATACGGTTTATAAAAATATCCTGGAAGTTCTGACCGAAGTATGAGGGAAAGCTGGATGCCGGAAGTTTTTCTGAATGGAAATTAAACCGGTTCTTACGGTCTAAAAGAAATGTATAAGATATTTAAATTTTACATTTTAATCTGTGAATCGACGTTATTTTAGCAAAATTCAAACGCCAGCCTTTTTAAAAAATTTGAGGAAAATAAACTTCGCCAATGATCCGGGAAAATCTGTACAATCCGTGGGAGAAATCCAGCCGGCAGCCAGCAATGTAATCAAATAACTATCCTGCAATTATTGGTAGGATGTGTGGCAGAAATTTACAGCATAAGCCTTGGCGTATTTTTTGACGCTCGGAACTTAAACAACCGTTATGTTATCTGTATTGCTGTTAGAAATAAATTGGGAAGAATTGCTGATGGGCCAGGAGGAATGGCCTTTTATTCTGGAAATTGTTATCCGTACCGTGATTATGTTTGCTACCATTGTCATCGGGCTCCGTATTCTCGGGAAAAGGGGAGTAAAGCAGCTTTCCATCTTTGAGCTTGTGGTGATTATCGGCCTGGGATCTGCTGCAGGGGATCCGATGTTTTACAAAGAAGTTGGAGTTGTTTCTTCAATCATCGTTTTTGTTGTTATTATTTTTTTATACACGCTTATTACTTATTTAATTGCAAAAAACAAGAGGTTCGAGCAACTGATCGAAGGTAAATGCATCTGCCTGATCGACGACGGCGAATTTTCCATTGAAAATTTCAGGAAAGAAAATCTGGGAAGTGATGAATTCTTTGCCGAGCTGAGACTAAACGGGGTTTCGCATCTTGGACAGGTTGAAAAAGCTATCGAAGAAAGCTCAGGGGAAATCAGTGTATTCTTTTATGAAGATGAAGAAGTAAAATATGGTCTTCCGACGATGCCCGGTTCCCTGGATCACCCTTTGAAAGACATTACGGAAGAGGGTCATTATTCCTGTACTTTTTGCGGCCATACCGAAGAAAAGCAACCGGGAAAAGCGGGAACCTGTAAGAAATGCGGTAAAAAAAACTGGGTTCCGGCAAGCAATAAAAGGAGGGTAACTTAGATGAAAATAAAAAGGCCCCTACGAATAGGAGCCTAAAAAAACACAAATGATGAAAAAAAATTATTTCGATATACAAATATAATAAAAATATTATTATCCAATGCATCTTACGGGACTTATTGATAAAATTTATAACGAATTTTTACTGTCCCGCATTCAGTCTTTCGGAGGTGGTAAAAAAACCTAAAGCCAAAAGTGCGAAAACACCCACAGCCAGGATTTTTGCTCCTTCTTTTATGTTGGCGAAAGCTTTGTTTTCCGACCGTCTGTTTTTAAAAAATACAGACCAGAATTTTCTTGTTTCCATATTATTTTTAATATCAAATTTTGAACCATAATTCCCATTTTCACAACGAAAATCTCTACAGATAAAAGCCGTTTTTTTTGTAATAATCCGCTACCTGATCCCGGTCATAAAAAACACAAGACTCATGCTGTATCTTTGAGATAATAACATTACCATATTTCAAATTTTTAAATGTAGTCAAACCCTTTCCGTATGGTAAGGGTTTTTTCATTTTCAGAATTTTCAGATCGGATTGCAGTTCTTCTATGAATAAATACTCATAATGCAATAAAAATCCCCTCCTGAAACAGAAAGGGATAAACAGCTAAAATTAAGGACTGATCAGACAATAAACAATCCTGCAATTGTCTGAGCGTCACTACCACTTAAAACTTCGTCGTAAGCAGCAGAACCTGCTGCTGCTCCAAACTTAGTACTCGTATTGAAACCGGCCTGGTTTACGTTATCTTCTCCAGCGTATACCGGATTGGTTGCTGCAGGCATACTGCCTCCGTTTGCCAATTCGATCCAGCCTTTATTGGCTCTCATTCTTCTTACCTGTGAAGCGTGTCGAGCCTCAACAGAGTGGATCTGTAAAGCAGCCTGCAATACGGTCTTGTTGGACATTACATTTCCTGCCTGTCCTTTATATGCTCTTACACCGGTGTCCTCAAACGCCTGGGCAAGAATAAGGAACTGGCTGTAGCTGGTAAAAGGTGTAAAATTTCCTTTTGCCGTAAAATCAAAAGTCGGCTTGGCTCCCGGAGTTGTTCCTAAGGAAGTCAATGTACTTTTCAGGAACGCCACGTGAGCAGTTTCATGTTTGGAAATCTGCTGGAATACCGTTCTGTCTGAACTTGGGATCAAACCTGTCGTGTTCAGACCGATTCTGTAATATTCATCTTCAAGATATTCCAGTACCAAAGCCAACTGCAGGGCATCGGTTAATGCACTTTTGAAAAAAGTTGCATTTTTCTGGCTGTCTACGGTTTCTGCTTTGGCAGGCGTACTCATTAAAGCACCAAGTCCAAGCGGAAGTGCAGCAACCGCCGCCTTTTTACCGAATGATGAAATATTGGTTAAAGTTTCTAATCTTGAGGTTTCTGTTGTGAAAAATTTATCGTCAGAAAGCTTATCTAGTAATTTAAGAATGTTCATAATGTAATTTTTTGAAGTGAATAATTAACCGATTCCCTGTTCTTTCCAAGTGAAAGGGGTTTTGATGAATCCTGCTGCAACCGATACGATGTCTTTCGGCTCTTTCGCAAGATCCAGCCCGTTCGAATCAATCACATCATCACCTGAGAACGCTGCCGTTCCAGGGTTGATCAGGTTTCTGATCGCAGAAGCGTGTCTTGCCTCTACGGAAACGATTTTTCCTGCAATTACAAGATAATCAGGATTACTGATGTACTTTCCAGCTCCGTTATAAGCGGCAACTCCTGTATCTTCAAGGGCTTTTGCCGTTGCCAGTACGGAATTTCTGTCATTAAAATTCACATTCGGGTATTGAAATTCAAGCGTTGGCAATACATTGGAAGTTGCTCCGCTGATGGCTGCCTTAAAGAAATCCCGGTGGATTACTTCATGATGGTAAAGATCGGTAAAGATCTCTTTTTCCGCACTTGAAATTCCTGAATAGAAATTGTTAACCACTTTGGTATAGAAATCAGCTTCCAGCTGCTCCAATGCATAGGCATAGTTCAGGACCCCTACATCCCCTTTACCAAGATCGAAGACATTTACGTCTACGAATTCGAATTCCTTATCTTCACAACCGATAAGGGTAAGGCCGGCCATTGCAAGACCTACACCGCTCAGTTTCAAAAAATTTCTTCTGCCTGTATCCAGGGTTGCTCCCTGGTTAGACACGTGGATAGTTTTTTTCATAATATTATTTTATTTAAGCGTTTATATAATTTAAGAAGAAAGAAAAACAGCATAAAAGAATTATGCTGTTTAAAACTAAGAAACCATTACGGCATCAACACCGTGTCTATTACATGAATAACACCATTTGACTGATTTACATCAGCAATCGTTACTTTTGCATCATTTCCTTTTGAATCTCTTATATAAAGATTCTTTCCTTTTGCCCAGAAAGTCAGATCTTCACCTTCTACGGTTTTCATCATGGCTTTACCGTTTCCGGCTTTTACTTCTGCCCAGATCTGCTTGGCGCTGTATCTTCCCGGAAGAACATGGTAGGTCAGGATTTTGGTAAGCATCGCCTTGTTTTCAGGCTTTACAAGGTTGTCTACAGTTCCTTTGGGAAGCTTAGCGAAAGCTGCATCTGTAGGAGCGAATACCGTAAAAGGACCTGCACCCTGTAATGTTTCTACCAATCCTGCTGCTTTTACTGCTGCTACCAGTGTTTTGTGGTCTTTGGAGTTTACGGCATTTTCGATAATATTTTTAGAAGGGTACATAGGAGCGCCGCCCACCATTACCGTTTTTTCTTTCATTTGCTGAGCTGCTGCCGTTCCGCTGAAAGCGAAAGAAAGAATAGCTATTCCGAAGGCAGTGATTTTTAATCTTGTGTTCATTTTTCTGATTTTTAAGTTCAATGTTGTATTTGAATGTGTTCTGACTTCATTTACGACAGCGGTTTTATTTCAGATTTAAAAAATTCAAAAAAAATCATAAATAAATTTTAAACATCTGATATACAGTCTATTATTTTTTTTAATATTTATTTAAAAAAGTTATTTTCCATTAATATTTTCCAACGGATCGGGCAGTATGGGTGATTTTTTTTTAACGATTTAAGAATTTTTCAGAATATTGAACAATATGGCTTTAAAATTGTTTGTTATTTACTTTATTTTACTACATTTGAAAACAAAAATATCCACTATTAAAACAAACTATTCGGAAGAGCAGCTTATCGTTTTATTAAAAGATAAAAGCGAAACCGGTTTTCATCATTTGTATGACAACTATTCCGGTGCGTTGTATGGAGTTATTCTCCGAATCGTTCAGTCAAGAGAATATACTGAAGAAATTATTCAGGATGTTTTCGTGAAAATCTGGAATTCCATCAGCCAATATGATGCTTCTAAAGGCCGGTTCTATACCTGGATGATCAATATTGCAAGGAATACAGCGATCGATTACCTAAAATCCAAAAGTTTTCAGAACGAACTTAAAAACCAATCGCTTCCCGATTTCGTATATGATTCTGCAGAGCTTTCAACGACCAATAATTCTTCCGATTTTATCGGATTCAACAAAGTCCTGGAAAATCTGGAAACTGACAAGCAGGAACTTATCAATCTCGCCTATTATCAGGGATATACTCAGCATGAGATTTCCGAAAAACTGAAGATACCCCTGGGAACGGTAAAAACCAAGATGCGGAACGCGCTGATGAAATTAAAAGATTTGCTAAAAGATTATCAATAAATTGAATACGAAAGAGTACATATCATCCGGAATTTTAGAATCCTATATTCTAGGTCTTGCTTCGCCTGACGAAGCAGGGATTTTGGAGTGTGTGATGAAGAACAATGCAGAGGTAAAGGCCGCTTTCGAAGAAGCACAAAAAACTTTGGAAGATCTGGCCACAGTACAGGCTGTGACGCCTCCAACGGATTTAAAATCAAAAATCTGGAACAAAATACAGCAGGAGCAGCCTGCTGAAGAGAAACAAACTGTGTTTGCAATGGATATCCGCGCTGCAAGGCCACAGGAGGAAATTAAAATTCAGGGAAACAGCAACTGGAAGACCTTTGCCATCGCTGCATCGGTTCTGTTCCTGATCAGTATTGCCGGAAATCTTTTCTGGATGAATGAGCAGTCCCGTACGAAAAAAGAGATCGCCGGAATGCAGGAAGAAAAGAAATCGCAGGATTTCGCCATGCAGAAAATGAACCGGAAAATGGAAATGGTAACCAACCCCGATATGAAGATGGTTATGCTGAAAGGGGTGGAAAAACATGCTGACTCCAAAGCCATGGTATTCTGGGATACCAAGACCAAGGAAGTGTACCTGGATGCTGAAAAGCTGCCGAAAGCTCCGAAAGGAATGCAGTACCAGCTTTGGGCAATTGCCGATGGGAAACCGGTAGATGCCGGAATGTATACCGAAGAAAAAGACAGCAAGATTGCCTTGGCCAATATTCCGAAAGCACAGGCATTTGCCATTACTCTGGAAAAACAGGGAGGAAGCCCGGTTCCGACTATGGAAAACATGTATGTAATGGGAGAAATTTAATAATTTAAAATTGCATAAATAGAAAAGATCAGTCTCACAACTGATCTTTTTTTTATTGAATTTACGGCCAGTATTGCCTGATACTATTAAGTCTGAAGCTATTTAATCCGAATGCTGTAAGGCCCGTAGCCTTATTATCATCCTCACACTTTATTTCGTAATGTCAACATTGAAACTGGAACTTTAAACGAAAGCCTATTGCAGCAGATAATAAATGGCAACTCCGATCCCGGTATAAGCAGCGACCGTGATAATATCAGCAATCGGCTGTGAAAAGCGTTTTTCAGCGATTTTATCCGCATTGATCTGATTCTTATGGAATTTAAGCACTCTTTTGGGATTATGTACCGGATGAGCAACCAGGCTGTCGCTTTCCCAGCGGTCTATGATGACTTTGTAGCTTTTTCCATCCACATCTATCTTCACATTTTTATTGGGCGCAAGTTTCTGCTGAACATTTACCGGAACTGGCGGTTGTACGTTCATATTCTGAGGTTGTGTTCCTGTACTTTTCATCTGCATGGCTGCAGCAGATCCCGTATTTCTCTGGGAGCCATTCTGATCCTCAGCTGCCGGGTCTGCCGGTTTTTTAACCTGATAGGTATAGCAGCTTACCAAAGCGCATGATAAAATGATAAGATATAAATTCTTTCGCATGAGCCAAATTTAAGAATTAAATACAATATTCGGCATTTTCTTTTGAAGATTACTTCTTCTGTTAAATATTTAAATAATGCTGAAGTGTGCAAGGGCACGAAAAAGTTTTTTAAATATGGTGCGTAGAAAAGTCGCAGGGGATTTTATTTCTGATCAAATTGAATAACCACTCATTTGAGAATGGTAAAAAATAACCTGAAATACTTTATACTTTAAACACCAAATACATAAAGATTTCTCTCGATGCTGGCGCCATCAGTTTCACCAAGCCTTGTGTATATCCAATAAAAAAATCCAGTGAACAATCTGTGTTTGGAAACTCAGCCAACATTCAAAAATAAATTCAGTATATTTAGGTTGCTTTTAATTATTAATCACAAAATAAATTTATGGAAAAAAGAACCGTTAAAAATACCGATCTGGAGGTCGCTCCGATTAATTTCGGCGGAAACGTTTTCGGATGGACACTGGATGAGCAACAATCTTTTGCAATCCTCGACAAATTCTTCGATAAGGGTTTTAACTTTATCGATACGGCCGATACTTATTCCTGGTGGGTGAATGGCAAAGGCGGACAGTCTGAGGAAATCATCGGAAAATGGATGAAGAGCCGGGGCAACCGGAATGATCTGGTAATTGCTACCAAAGTAGGCTCTGAAACTGAAGAACACGGCTACGACATCAGCCGGAAACATATTCTGAAATCTGTGGACGAATCGCTTCTGAGACTGCAGACCGATCATATCGACCTGTATTATACCCATTTCGATGACAAGGAAACACCGGTTGAAGAAACGCTGTCGGCTTACGATGAAGTGATCAAAGCCGGAAAAGTTCGCTATATCGCGGCTTCCAATGTTTCACCGGAAAGACTTAAAGAATCTTTTAAAGCAGCTGAGGAACATAACCTGCCGAAATACGTTGCTCTGCAGCCGCATTATAATTTAATGGAAAGGGAAGGCTTCGAAACGAATTATGCGCCTTTAGCTGAAGAATACGGACTCAGCGTGTTTCCGTACTGGTCTTTGGCAGCCGGATTCCTTACCGGTAAATACCGCGATAAATCCGATCTTTCCAAAAGCCAGCGGGGAGAAGGAGTAAAGAAATACCTGAACCCGAAAGGACTGGAAGTTTTAAAGGCACTGGATCAAATCAGTGGCAGGCACAATGCAAAACCTGCGACAGTTGCACTGGCCTGGTTATTGGCCAATCCGCTGATTACGGCACCGATCGTAAGCGCTACCAGCGAATCTCAGCTGGAAACTTTATTTGCCGCCCCGGAACTTCATCTGGATCACGAAGATGCCGAGCTGCTGAATAAAGTTTCCGGTTTTAATTAACAGGCTGGAAGAGGAAAGGTGATAACTTCGTGTAATTTTTAAGTCTTTATTTTAGATGCTGTTTATTATCTGGACGACTTAAACTTCATATAACAGTACTGCTTTTCATTTCAGACAATAAAAATCTTTGATTTCCTTTTTAGGTATTTTAAAATATTTTCAAGGTATCAATCCGGATCTCACAGCCTCACTTACCAAAAATCCATTACTTTTTACAAACAAAAAATCCGCCCGGAAAAATTTCTGAGCGGATTTTATTTTAATTATTTATAAGTTTCCAACTATAATTAATGATCACATTTTAATTAAACCCTATGGAGTATAAATTTCCAAAGTCTGCAAATATATCTTCTAATGCTTTTTCAAGAGTTTCGAAAGAGAGATAATGCTTTGCAC
>CAJYRQ010000056.1 GCA_913777465.1 uncultured Chryseobacterium sp. | reverse complement strand
TAGTATTATCAAATTGCCTTGCGCCTTTGCGCATTCCAACCCGATCAAAAGTCTGAAATAACTACCTTCACCGCAATTTCCCTCCGAGCCGGAGGTGTGTCAAAAATTCTTTCAGAATTTTTTGCCGGGGTGGCCCTGCTAAAGGTGAATTTTGCTTCGCAAGTGAATGGTGAATTTTAAGGCTAAAGTTTAATCAAAAGCACTTCTGGCAAAACCCTTAACCGCAATTCCACTCCCTTGGAGGGGTGGCAAAAATTCCGAAAGAATTTTTGACGGGGTGGTTTTTTAAGCGTGAATGGTGAATGGTGAATTTAGCTCCGCAAGTGAACGGTCAATCTTTATTGTGTATTGGAATGCGCAAAAACGCGAAAGTTTTTTAAATGCTTTGCGTAGTAACAGGGCACAGGGATTTTATCTTTGATGATATTAAACACTGCTAATTTTAAAATAAAACAATTAAAAATCAGCCGATACATCCAGAGCTGTCATTTGCTGGACGAAGTGCCCTAGCGCCCGGAAAATATTCTCAATGCCATCCAAAAATCCTTGCGGTCACTGCGTTAATCAAACAAAAACTGACAAGCAAAGCGAATTGACAATTCATCATTTACTCCAAAAACCGGACTTCCATTTGATTTTTCAGGTGAAAATTCCTATCTTACAGCAAACCAATAAAAGAAAACATTATGGCATACGCAGGAATACTGGCCTTTATCGGTCTTGTTACTTTATTTGCTTCATTTTTTACCGTTAAACAGGAATCTGCTGCAATCGTCGAGCGGTTGGGGAAATTTTTAAAAGTGAGCCATGCAGGGCTGCATCTGAAAATTCCTTTTCTGGATCAGATTGCCAAAAGGCTGAACCTCAGGATCCAGCAGCTGGACGTGATCATCGATACCAAAACCCTGGACAATGTATTTATTAAAATGAAAGTTTCCGTACAGTACCAGGTAATCAGGGAAAATGTAAAGGATGCTTATTACCGTTTGGAAAATCCGGAAAACCAGATCACCTCTTATGTGTTTGATGTGGTGCGTGCCGAGGTACCGAAAACAAAGCTGGATGATGTATTCGTAAGAAAAGACGACATTGCTATTGCCGTAAAAAGTGAGCTGCAGGAGGCCATGCAGAGCTACGGATACGATATCATCAAAGCCTTGGTGACCGATATCGATCCCGATGAGCAGGTGAAGCATGCAATGAATAGAATCAATGCCGCCGAAAGGGAAAAAACCGCCGCCGAGTACGAATCGGAAGCCCAGAGAATACGGATCGTTGCCGTGGCCAAAGCTGAAGCGGAATCCAAAAAGCTGCAGGGGCAGGGGATTGCGGACCAGAGAAGGGAAATTGCCAAAGGTCTGGAAGAATCGGTAAAAATGCTGAATGCGGCCAACATCAACGCCCAGGAAGCTTCGGCACTGATTGTGGTGACCCAGCATTACGATACCCTGAGTTCCATCGGGGCCAATAACCGGAGCAATCTGGTGCTGCTTCCCAATTCGCCTACCGCGGCCAGTACCATGCTGAATGACCTGGTGGTTTCCATGGCGGCGACCCAGAAAATGGACGAATACGTTCCGGTAACCGATCCTCCAAAGAAGAAAGATTTTTAAATCGTTATGATTGTATAAAATACTGAAAATCAACTGATTAATAATAATAAAACCGATTAATATACTGATAAAACAATAAATAAATTGTTGTATTTTAATAATGAATTGATCCTTTCCGACATGCCGGAAAGGATTTTTTGTAGAAAGATGATCAGGTATTAAACAATGTGAATATGGTTTAATTAATTTGTTTTAATGAGTTGAATTAAACAGGAGACAAAAGACAAGCAGCGGATCGGAATTTAAACAGGTTTTGTCATAACGGAATAACAAACCATCCGATCTGACGATTAATTTCATGCCGGCTGTTGGATTGACAAAGAAAAACTTCCCGCATCCGGCATCTGGCTTCCAAACCTTCAATCTTGTTAAAGAAATATCTTCAGTTTTTTACTCTTGTTTTTTTGCCATTAAATCCCTAATTTGATCTTTCTTTTAAAAATACCAAATTGTACAATCAGCAATAAGAATATGGATAATCAGCTTGAAATTGAAAATTACAGGATCGGAAAGTCGGAAGCATGGGCAGGAAATATCGAAGATCATGAACTTCTGGAACGGATCAGAGAATCTGAATTTGCCAAACATCAGATTGATCAGGGAAAGGATTTCTGCTACTTTTTAGATAGAAAGTACTGCACCGGCAATACCGAAAACAGTGAATACATCTGCATGGCCTACACGCTGAACGAGCCGGCTAATCTTGAAAGAGCATCCGTTTCCGATATTGTCGTGGAAGAAAATGAAGTCTACCACATCCACCGCATCAGCGTAGTGCGGGACGGGGTTCTGATCGATAAAATTCCCGACACCAAAATAAAGGTGCTCGACAGTGAAAACCAGAGCAGCGGCGGGATCCTGAGCAGCAATAAGAAAATCAATATTACCATAAAGGATCTCAGGCTCAACGATATCCTGATCATGGAAGATTCCCGGGTGAATGTATTTAAAGAACGGGATTTTCTGAGAAAGGAATTTGCAAAGTATGTCTGGGTAAGCCCGGATAATTACTGGGCCTACGGAAGCTATACTTTTACTTTTATCAACGACCGCGAACAGAAAGTAGCATGCAAAAAAACATTCTTCCGTGATGAAGCCGGAACCGTTCTGGATCCGGAAATCCATTACCTGAATAAAGGGGAAGAGTTTGTTTTCAGACTGGAGAACTATATCAATCCGGTAGATGCAAGCCGCGAGATTTTTCCGTATATCGATTTTGCAACGGAAAGCAGCTGGAAAGAATTATCCAACTATATTGCACCGATCTATGGCGAAATATTCAGTCAGGCATCGCTACAGGATTTTGCTCCTAACCTTGTGGAAAAGCTGGATGCCATTGCAGACCAGGATGAAAAGATTCAGTTTGCCGTTGAGTATGTGCAGAACAACATCTACTACATCTTCAATGCCGACGAAATGAACGGCCATAAACCGCAGGAACCTGCCGTTACCTATGAAAACAAGCAGGGCGACTGTAAGGCAAAATCCGTTTTACTGAAAGTGATCCTGGATTATATCGGCGTGGATGCTTCTATTGTGCTGGTCAACTTTCATACGGATTTTTATATTAAATATTATCTGCCGTCACTGCTGACCTTCAATCATGCGATTGTGAAGATCAATCATAAAGGAGAAGAGTATTTCATCGATGCGACGGTACGTGATGAATTCGGGCTTTTGGAAAACCGCGGGTTTATCTACTTTATGCATTACCTCGAAGTGAAAACAGACCAGGAACTGAAGCAGAGAAAGCCGTACAGATACCCGTATTTCTGCGTCGATGAAAAGGTGGACTTCAATGTGCAGGACAAAACCGGAAAGCTGGTTCTTACATCCACGTACAAAGGCAACCGGGCCAACGCCATGAGACGGTATTTCAAAAATACCAACAAGCGGGAAGTGATCGACAGCTGGAACAATTTTCTGTTCTACAGCCTGAATTACTCCGGTGACCGCAACGGAACCGATGTCCGGAATGTCTTTACGGACGCAGCCATCGATATGGTCAGTGACGACCGCAAGCTGAATGAATTCAAAATAAAGTATACCGCTTCCGTGAACAATCCGTATTACACTGATCCTACGGGAGACCGTTTCCTGATGTATTTCGATCGCAACGTGATAAAAGCCAGTGCACGGGATTTTACCCATAAAGACCTTCCGTTCTGGCATAATTTCGACAGTGAAAAGTATGAGATCAATCTGTATACGGACCAGAAAATCGATACCGAAGAGAAATACACCACCCAGGAAAGCACGATTCATAATCCGTACTTCGATTTTTCAAGCCGTAAGAAAGTGACTAAAAACGGCGCGACGGCAAATATTGAATTCAAGCCGCTGGTTAATCTGGAAATCCCGAAGGAAGCTTTTGAAAAGTTCAGAGCGGATCACCATACGATTGCCGACAGCAATTTCGGACTGGGCATCGATATTATCGAACCCGGATTCATGAATATGCTGAAATACAGTTTTAAAAAGAAGTTTAAATAATATATGGGCTAGATGATGGAAGCGGGAAGCTGGATGATAGGAGAGTCCAAAATTTAGCTTATGAGAAGAAGAGGAAATATTTTAATATCAATGAGGATTGGCAAATGATGATTGATGTTAATAAAAGCTTCGGCTGGTTTGCTTGCAAACCAGCCGAAGCTTTTTATTGGTTAATTTAAAATTCAATACTATTTAACGATGAATCAATAGACATCTGGTAATCATTTTAACAAAAGGAAACTTCCATCTTCCAGCACCCCTCTTCCAGCCATTAACTTACTCAGAAGCTTTCGGTGCCGAAATTCCTTTAAACTTCTGTTTCCCAATCAGCAGTTCAAAAAACAGGCGGAAATCCGAGATCAGCGACCATAAAGGGTATTTAAAAGTGGCGGGTTTGTTCTTTTCAACAACCGCATGGCTGAACCAGGCAAATCCATAGCCGAAAATCGGCACATACCAGAGGAACCGCTCTTTTCCCGAAGCAATCACATATCCGATCACGAAAAAGACCAGCAGCGTCCCGGTAAAATGCAGCACCCGGGTTCCTGTTTTACTATGCTCAGTTAAATAAAACTGATAAAATTCCTTAAATGTTTTTATTCTTTCAGCCATGATTATCTGTAATTTAAAGTTCCAATCATAAACGTCTTAGAAGCATTCAATGCCTTTGAATTTTTAGTCGGTTCCTTAATTACCCCTTCATTGCGGATGTAATTGGAATGAATAAAATAAGTGTCCTTATTTTCGCGGGTAATATATCCGGTATGGAAATCCAGCCCGACAATATACACCTGGTTTTTCTTTTTTCCTAAAATATATTTTTCCAGATCCTGCCTTTTGGTAAAATACCGGATGTCCGTGCACAGCTTCTTAATCATCACCGAAGATGCTTGCTGGGCAAGAAATGTCCGGTTGAGGCCAAAACCGTAATCGGACAGCGTATTGGTTACAAAATAGCCGCAGGCTATGCTTCCTTTCCGGGGTTCCCGTGATGTTCCTGCAAATGACCAGGTTGTGCCTTGCCAGTATTGCGGAACATCATTATTGATAAATCTGAAAAGATAGGTGCTCTTTTGGCTTCTATCCTTCTTACCAATGGTTTCTAAAAATTCCTTATACTCCAATCTTTTTCCTGTAGGGGTTGCTTTCGGAAATAAGTTCATCCGTTTTCTTATAGCTGATTAAAAACAGCAGCAGGCAAAGCCAGAGGTATTTCATGCAAGATTAAGCTTTTCTAAGCTTGCTGTTCCGGTATCCGTAGCAGAAATAGATTACTAAACCTACAGCAAACCACAGTCCAAACCAGAACCAGTTGTCATGGCTCATTCCCGTTAAAAGATAAAGACAAGAGCTCAGCCCGATCAGAGGGATCAGCGACAGGTTTTTAATAAATGCCAAAGCACACAAGACGATATTGATCAGGATAAAAAAGAATATGGAAGCCCTGAATTCACCTTCTTTCGGGTCTTTCCAGTCCATCAGCGTACGGAAGAAATCCGGCTGCCAGAAGTAGAAGAAAACAATTCCTCCGATGAAAATAATGGGGAAAATAAATTTACCGTTAATATAAGGAAGGTGGAACCTGCCTTTGATCTTTTCCTTGGCCGGCAGCATCAGAACCCCTGCACATACCAGCACGAAAGCGAAAATCGTCCCGATACTCGTAAAATCCAGGATGAAGCTTTTGTCGGTAAACAGGATCGGAATACCGACTACAATTCCCGTAACTATCGTAGCAAAAGCCGGTGTTTTATACTTCGGATGTACGTCCTGGAATTTCTGCGGCATCAGCCCGTCGCGGCTCATGGCGTACCAGATTCTCGGCTGCCCCATCTGGAAAACCAACAGAACGGTAGTAATGGCTACAATAGCCACGAAAGAAACCACCAGCTCCATCCATGCTACATTGGCATTCGACTTTTCAAAAATGAAAGAAAGCGGATCTCCGACACCGTCGAATTTCCTGTAATCCACCATTCCGGTTAAAACCAGGGTTAAGGCAATATAAATAAAAGTACACAGTACCAGGGAAATAATCATCCCTTTCGGCAGTGTTTTCTGGGGATCTTTTGTTTCTTCGGATAATACACTTAAGGCATCAAAACCGATGTAGGCAAAGAAAACGCCTGAAACGGCACTCATGACACCGGCAAAACCGTTCGGCATGAAAGATGAAACCTGGGTTTCGGGATTTACCGGGGTCCAGTTATCGGTATTGATGTAAGCAAAACCTACCAAAATTACGAGAATGATCACGGCCAGCTTAAGAATCACCAAAGCATTATTGAAATTCTTGCTTTCCTTTACGCCGACGTAACACAGCCAGGTAATCAGTCCGTTAATGACCAAAGCGGGAATATCCACAATAAATTTCAGGCTTCCGATCAATGGTGCGTTGGTCCAGGCATTGATCAGTTCTTTATTTTCAGAGCCGTTCATAAAGGCTTTTTTCGCTTCCGTATAGCTGCAGGTAAGGTAATCCGGGATGTGCATGCCCAGGCGGTGAAGGAAGCTGGTAAAATAATCCGACCACGAGAAGGCTACGTAAATGTTTCCGAAAGAATATTCCATGATCAGGGCCCAGCCGATGATCCAGGCAATCAGTTCCCCAAAGCTGGCATAAGCGTAAGTGTAGGCCGAACCGGCTGTCGGGATCCTACTGGCAAATTCCGCGTAGCAAAGGGCCGTAAACCCACAGGCAAATCCGCAGATCAAATATAGTAAGATCACGCCGGGACCTCCTCTGAAAACGGCTTCTCCCAAACTGCTGAAACTTCCTGCTCCTATAATTGCCGCAATACCAAAAAATACGATGTCCCAGACACCCAACACCCTCAGTAAATGAGTGGATGTATCTGTTTCTGAATAGTTTTTCCTTCTAAAAAGTTGATTCATTCAATTCTATATTTGATTCAAGAAAAGCAAATGTAATTATTTCTCGGAAATAATTTTTATTTTCTTAAGGTTTCTTTCCCTGAAAAGTTAAGAAGTCTTAAAAAAATATTCAGTTATTAACAATGTGTTAAAAGGCTTGTTTATACAATTTCTTTTCAATATTTTCGTTGATAAATTGTGGATAAAATTCCCGTAATTTTAAATATTTGAACCTGAATTTCAGGCTTTTCCATGTTAAAATTTAAAATTAATGAAATCTAAAAAAATACTTTTAGCGGCTGCTGTAATGTATTTCGGGATCTCCGATGCGCAACAGTCTCAGTACTTTACCCAAAAAGAAAACTACCGGTTCAATCTAGCTGAAAACCTTTACCAGACCAAAATATACAACGCTTCCCAATACGAATATGCCCGACAGTATTTCTACAACGAACACCTGTCGCGTTCGAGAAAGGAGGCGGCGCAGTTTTTTGATAACGTGATCGGTGTGATCCTTCAGAAAAACCATGCGGAAGAAGGGCTGGCGGCTTTTATGAAAGAATATCCGAATTCCGCCTATTTTGCCCAGGCAAGCTTGCCGCTGGCGGATTATTATCTGGCTAAAAAGGATTTCGAAAAAGCATTGGAAACCCTGAAGAAAGTAAACCAGTACCAGCTTTCCAAAGAAGAAAATACCCAGTACATCCTGAAGTTGGGGTATGCCAAATTTATGACGGGCGATTCCAAAGGAGCAACCGATGCTCTGGAAGAAGCCTATAAGACGGCAGACCAGTCGCAGAGAGGCGATATTGCCTATATGCTGGGTCATTTGTATTACTCCGGCCGTCAGAATGACAAAGCTTTCCAGTATTTCGATTCCATCAAGGATGAAGCAAAATATTCCAAGCTGGTACGTCCGTATTATGTGCAGATGTACTACAACGATAAGGATTACGACAAAGCCATTACCGAAGGAACGGCGCTTCTGAATGAAGATATTTCGGAATCCTATAAAGCGGAAGTCCACAAGATCATCGGAGAGAGCTATTTCATGAAAAATGATTACACTTCGGCTTATCCGCACCTGAAAGACTACCTGAGCGTTCAGCAGAACCCGTCGGAAAACGACCTTTATGAAATGGGGTTTGTTGCAGCACAGCTTAAAAAGTATGATGAAGCGGTTTCTTATTACAACCAGCTGCTGAACAGCAATTCGGCACTGGCGCAGAATGCTTATTATCAGCTGGGAAATGCGTATCTGGCAGTAGGCAAGAAACAGGAAGCGTTATCGGCGTTCCGTTCGGCCTATCAGATGAATTATGATAAGAAGGTGAAGAAGCTGGCGCACGAGCAGTATGCCAAATTAAGCTACGACATCGGAAACCCGTTTGAAAGCGCTTCTACCGTTATCCAGAATTACATCAATGAAAACCCAAACGATGCGAATGGTGCCGAAATGAGGTCGCTTCTTGTAAAATCCTATCTGTATTCCGGGAATTACAAGGAAACGCTGAATGCCATCGACAGGCTGCAGAATTCCACGCCGGAAATCGATAAAATAGACCAGGAAGTTTCTTATCTTTTGGGAACGGAAGAATTCAATAAAGGAAATTACGATCAGGCGGAGCAGTATTTGTTAAGAAGTTTAGGATTTAACCTTAATAAAGAATTCAGCAACCGGGCTCTATACTGGCTGGGGCAGGTATATTACCAGAAAGGAAATTACCCGTCGGCTATTGTCCGTTATGAGAAGCTGCTCAACGAAAATTTCCCTGAGAAGCAGCAGCTGCCTTATGATCTGGGATATGCTTATTTTAAATCTAAAAAATTCGATGAAGCCGAAAAATATTTCAAGCAGTATCTGGCCAACCCGAAACCTGAATTCAGGAATGATGCGGAACTCCGTCTGGCCGATATCAACTATGCCAACAATAACCTGAACGAAGCCATCGCGATTTACGATAAAAACGAAGATGCTACGGATTATACCTTATACCAGAAAGCCATGGCTTTAGGATTCAAAGGCGATACCCAGGCAAAAATTACCAACCTTAAAAACCTGCTGTCCAAATATCCGGATTCGGATTATTACGACGATGCCCAGTACGAAATCGGAACAGCTTATGCAGCACAGGACGATTTCGGCAATTCCAACGATTATTTTAATAAAGTTATTAAAACCTCTTCTGACAGAGATCTTGTAGCAAATGCTTCCATTTACAGGGCACAGAATTATATCGACCAGAACCAGAGCGATAAAGCACTGTCTGAATTAAGATCGCTTGCCGAACAGTATAAGAATACGGCATATGCTGAAAAGATAGTTCAGGCGGCCAAACCGATCTTTACGAAAAACGGTGATGTGTCAGGCTATGAAACTTTTGCACGGAATGCCGGGGTGAATATTGATGCTTCGGAAATCGACGAAATCAACCTTTCCACAGCGAAACAGTATTTCACGAAGAAAGATTACAAAAACGCCATTTCTTACTATGAGAAATATCTGACCCAGAATCCTACCGGAGAAGGCCTTTACCAGGCAAAATACGAACTGGGGGAAAGCTACTACCAGACAAAAAATACGACGAAAGCCCTTCTTGTCCTTCAGGAAATAGCCAATGTTCCGAACGATTACCAGGATGATGCGCAGACCCGTCTGGCTCAGATCTACATCGCTCAGGATGATATGCAGGAAGCTAAAAAGTATCTTGAAAACCTGACCAGTTCATCGGATGTGAATATTAAAAACTACGCCAATGTAGAACTGATGAAGATCTATGCGGATGAAAAGAATTTTACCCAGGCGGAAAAACTGGCGGATGCGGTAATTGCCAACAGCAAAAACTCATCGGCGGTGGTTGAGACGGCTAAAGTGATCAAAGCCCGCAGCCTGATGAATTCAGGGAAGGATAAAGACGCACAGTTGGCCTATGCGGCACTTGAGAAGTCCT
Organism: uncultured Chryseobacterium sp.; assembly: GCA_913777465.1. GTDB lineage: Bacteria > Bacteroidota > Bacteroidia > Flavobacteriales > Weeksellaceae > Chryseobacterium. Next base: position 2,498 of record CAJYRQ010000056.1, on the reverse strand, counting down.
CGAATACTTCGGTAGCGGCGGAATCGCTTTATGCAAAAGCGTATTACCAGAATAAAGGCAAAGCGTATAAATCCTCTAATGAAACCATCTTCAAGCTGGCCAACAATTACGCTTCCGAAGAATACTGGGGTGCAAAAGCTCTGGTGCTGATGGCGAAAAATTACATCGGCCTGAAAGATAACTATCAGGCAAGCTACACCTGCGACCAGATCATTGAGAATTATAAGGACTTCCCTGAGATCGTAGCGGAAGCGAAGGAGGTTAAAAAGCAGATTAAAAAATAAAAGTATACAATGTACAGCGTAGAATGTAAAAAGTAAAATGTAGCAATACATGATACATCCGACATTATACATTAATACCTATAAAAAAATGAACAAAAGAATTCAAATATTATCCCTGTTATTTTTAGGAATTTCGTCGGTGGCGTTTTCCCAGATCAAAGAAGAAAAGCTGATTCTCAATAAAAAAAGGGAGCCGGAAGTAAGAAAGATCGAAAAAAAGAAAACCTCGGTGGAAACCATCAAGAACTATCCGCCGGAAGAAAAATCCCAGAACCCCGTGCAGTACAATATTACCGATGTGCCGGCCGTTTCGGATTTTAAAACGTCTGCCATCCAGGGGCAGGATGTAACACCGAAATTTGATGGTTCGGCACAGAACAACTATCTCCAGTTCGGAATGGGGAACTACGGGAAAATCCTGGGGGATGCGAACATCTCGAAAACACTGGAGAACAAAATTGAAGTCGGCGTTGATGCGCATTTCCTTTCGACCCAGGGTCTGAAAAAAGAATACGACTGGGATTCCAAACAGAGCTCAACGACTTTGGGCGCTTACCTGAATTCATACGGGGATAAAGGCAAATTCAACCTGAATGCAGAATACGGTCTGAACAGCTACAACTACTATGGAATTTATGCTTTAAATCCGGGCGATGTGGATCTGGATCAAAGGGTAAATCAGTTCAAAGTAAACGGATATTACGATTTCTACTCCAATGAAATTTTAAATGATGTCCGCGTAAAATCTTCCTTCTTAAAAGACCATTTTGATGCTCAGGAAAACCAGGCATCCATCTTGGCTAATTTCTCGAAGCACGGCGTAGAAATCGGCAAATCGGGAATCGACCTGAATGCTGACCTGGGCGTAGGCTTGGAAACGGTAAAAAGCGAGTTTGCGATCCGTGATAAAAACAACTCGAATTTTTTCAATACCAATTTAAATCCGAAAGTCACTTTCCGTAAAGGGGATTCCTATTTACGTTTAGGTTCCCAGTTTTCGTTCCTGAACAGCAAGAACAACAACGATCTGATGGCGGAGCAGATGAAGAACAACAAAGCCTACTGGTTCCCGGAAGCGGAGTTCCAGTTTGCAGCGGCTGAAGAATTCAAGTTTTACGGTGGGGTAGACGGAGGCCTGAAGATCAATACCTACGCCGATTTACTGCTGCAAAACCCGTTTCTGCTGTCTGACCAGTACCTGAGACCGACGGAAACCAAATACCACTTTTATGTAGGGTTAAGAGGGGATATTGATGACACTTTTAAATATGATGTTGCGGCGGGCTACGGAAAAATGAGAGACATCATGTTCTTCAGAGGCAACAGTATTTTCGACAACAATTATACGCTTAACCGTTCGGCGTATGATTATGCGAATACTTTTTCCGCCGTGTATGATGACGGGAATGTAAGCGATATCAAAGGAAGCCTTCAGTATTTCCCATTGGCGAACTTAATCCTGGACGGAGAGGTGAAATTTACAAAGTTCGACCTGAAAAACTACGAGAATATCTACAATATTCCGTTGCTGACGGCTACAATCGGGGCAAAATATACCATGCTCGATAAAAAATTATTGCTCGGTTTCAAGGGGCTTTTTGCCAGCGACCGGACGACGAATTCCTTTATGATTGAGGGAGTTGGCAGTCCGATGATGTACCGGTCTACCGAGGATACCAACGACAAAGTTGGAGGGTATGCCGATATAAATTTGTCTGCAGAGTATAAAGTTCACAAAAATTTTAGTATTTTTGCACTCGGAAATAATCTTCTGAGCTCCAAATACCAGACGTACAAAGGATACAAGGTTCTCGGTGCACAGGTTTTGGGAGGTGTGAAGATTACGTTCTAAATATAATTGATAGATGATGATTGATGAGTGATTACATCGTTTACAATTCATCAATTATCATTTATAAAATGGCTCCGTAGTTCAACTGGATAGAATATTGGATTTCGGCTCCAACGGTTGGGGGTTCGAATCCCTCCGGGGTCACAGAAAAGCTTCTTTTTTAAGAAGCTTTTTTTGTTTTTATAGTCTTTTTCTCTTTTAACAACTCAGCAAAATCCCGATCATGCAGGTTCCCTTGGATCAAGCACAAAAGTTGGGGACTAGGCAAAAAGTTTGGTCAATCTGAATAGGAAGAAGGTTTTGTCTTTTACTCCCCGGAGCTGCATCCTGAAGTTTTTGATTTTGGCATTGAAGGATTCGGC
>CAJYRQ010000055.1 GCA_913777465.1 uncultured Chryseobacterium sp. | reverse complement strand
ATCAAAAGTATATCTGACAACCTATGACTGCACTTATTCTCTATACGGAAGTCTTCAATATTACCAAAATATTCTTGTATGCTCATACATACAAAGATCTTATTTATTTTTCATGCGTTTGCCCTATATTATAACTTCAAGCCGGGAATTTCATCCATTAATTTGCTGTGATATACTTTTAGCATATTTAATTGAAAAAAAATACAGATTGCATTGCTGTACGGCTGTTGTATTACATGGCTGTATTTTGTATTGATAGACTATCGTATGGATCCATTGTTTCGTTGGTATACTGTTTCATTGTTTTTACCGCTACACTATTCTATTGCTCCATTGTTTCATTATTACATTGTTTCATTATTTGATGTAAATTTGTGCCATGAAATTGTTTAAAGAATTTAGAAAACAGGAGGTTCTCGTGCTTTTGTACCGGATCTTCCTGGCCTATTTTTTCTACCAGATCGCCAGATTCCTGTTCTGGTTTTTCAACAGGGGACTGATTAAGATAGATTCCGTTCCGGAATATTTCAGCCTGGCCTATCACGGGATTGCCTTCGATACGACGGCCATTTTGTATGTCAATGCGCTGTTTATCCTGTTAAGCCTTGTTCCGATTGTCGTGAATACCAAAAAAGGTTATCAGAAATTCCTGTTCTGGCTGTATTTTATCACCAATGGGATTGCCTACGCGATGAATTTCGGGGATTTTGTCTATTTTAAGTTCTCACAGATGCGGCTCACCTCTGCCGCAATACAGGTAGCCAGGCACGAAGACAATATGTTCCAGGTGTTTGCGGCTTCCATTATTCAGAATCCTTTTATCCTGCTTTGGTTCGTGGTGGTGATGGCATTATGGGTTTTCCTTTATAAAAAGATAAAAATAGATGAGAAAAAGCCTGTAAAACTGGTTCCTTACTTCATCTGGTCCGTTCTCGTGCTTTGTTTCACGGCGGTTCTGGCCGTCGGGGGGATCCGCGGGGATTTCAAGCACAGCACGCGGCCGATTAACCTTGTTGATGCCAACCGTTTTGTGAAGCTGCCTGCCCAGGGAAATGTCGTTCTGAACAGTACCTTTTCCTTCTTAAGAACTTTAAATACCAACAATTTCAAGGAAGTTCATTTTGTCGATCAGAAATTTATCGATGAAAATATACATCCGTATAAATTATACGAGCGCAATGTGGCGGATAAACCCAATATCGTCATCTTTATCGTAGAATCTTTCGGGAGGGAATATTCGGGCGCTTTTAATAAAGATAAAAACATTAAAGATTACGTTTCCTACACACCTTTTATGGACAGCCTGGCCAATGAAAGCCTGATATTTCCGAATACCTTTGCCAACGGACGGCAGTCGATTCACGGGATGAGCTCGGTGCTGGCAGGAATTCCCAGCCTGACGGATGCTTTTACCAGCTCCCCGTATTCCAACCAGAAAATCCAGTCGATCGTTTCGGTATGCAACGATATGGGCTATGATACGTCTTTCTATCATGGCGCTCCTAACGGTTCCATGGGCTTCCTGGGCTTCGGGAATATTTTAGGGTTTAAACATTATTTCGGCAAGACGGAATACAACAACGACCAGGATTTCGACGGGATCTGGGCCATCTGGGACGAACCGTTTTTACAGTACTTTGCTAAAAATACAGGTAAAAAGCAGCCTTTCATGTCAACGGTATTCACCGCTTCTTCACACCATCCGTTTAAGATTCCTGAAAAATACAAGGGAAAATTCAAAAAAGGGAAAATCGTGATGCACGAGCCGATCCAGTATACGGATTATGCGATCAGGAAGTATTTTGAAACGGCAAAGAAACAGCCTTGGTACAACAATACGATTTTTGTGTTTACCGGCGACCATACCAACGAAATGTATTATCCGGAATATGAAAAAGCCATGAACCGGTTTGCCGTTCCGCTGATCTTTTATTCTCCGAATCCTGAATATCATTTAAAAGGGGTTGATCAGGAACTGGCCCAGCAGATCGATATTTATCCCACACTGGCAGACCTAATCGGCTATAACAAAAAAATCAGGAGCTGGGGAAGGAGCCTGCTCAGTGAAAAACAGTACCAGCCGGTTATTGCCAACTCGGACGGAACCGTGGAGCAGTTCATCATCGGAAATTACATCTACCGGTTTGACGGGAAGGAAATCGTCGGTATTTTCGGGAAAAACGACCTTGGACTTGAGAAAAACCTCATGTCACAGCTGAAAGGAAACCCCGAGGCTGCCAGAGGTGAAAAAACAGCAAAAGCCTGGTATCAGGATTATATGGACCGGGTGATCAACCGGAAGCTGCATTAGATAAAATAACGGCGATATTCCTGTTTCTTTGGAATATCCTTTGTAATATATGCTCTGTATAATAAAATTTTTTGCAGTTTTAAAATTAATTTATATTTTTAGCAATAGATAGAATTGAAAATAACGTACTAAAATTAAAAGATTAGAATATGAAAAAATTATTGTTAACCTTCGCCCTGTCATTGTTCGGTGTCATGACCTTTGCACAGATCGAGGGAAAATGGAAAACCATAGATGACGAAACAAAACAGGCGAAATCCATCGTTGAGATCTATAAAAGAGGAGACCAGTATTACGGAAAAATATCCCAGTTGCTCATCAAGCCCGCCAACCCGAACTGTACGGAATGTAAGGACGACCGGAAAAACAAGCCGATCGTAGGGATGGAGATCATCAGAGGTCTGAAAAAAGACGGCAATGAATTCACGGACGGTACCATTACGGATCCCAAAACCGGTAAAACCTACAAATGCACCATCAAAAGGGAAGGCGATAAGCTGAACGTAAGAGGGTATCTTGGTTTCTCCCTGATTGGAAGAACACAGACCTGGCAGAAAGTGAATTAAACCTGATCAGGATTAATTACAGTTAATACACGGCATTTCATCAAATGAAATGTCGTTTTTGTTATGTAAATAATAAAAAAACATTACTTTTGTACTCTAAATTTTTCAAATAAATATGGCAGAATATACTTTTCGTGAGGTAATTGCACAGGCAATGAGCGAGGAAATGCGTAAAGACGAATCCATCTTTTTAATGGGGGAGGAAGTTGCAGAATACAATGGTGCATACAAGGCTTCAAAAGGAATGCTTGATGAATTTGGTCCTGAAAGAGTAATCGATACTCCGATTGCCGAGCTTGGTTTTACAGGGATTGCGGTAGGTGCTGCAATGAACGGCAACAGACCGATTGTAGAATATATGACCTTCAATTTCTCTTTGGTGGGTATCGACCAGATTATCAACAATGCAGCGAAGATCCGGCAGATGAGTGGCGGACAATGGAACTGCCCGATCGTTTTCCGTGGGCCTACCGCTTCTGCAGGACAGCTGGGGGCTACCCACTCCCAGGCTTTTGAAAACTGGTTTGCCAACGTTCCGGGGCTTAAAGTGGTGGTTCCTTCCAACCCTTATGATGCGAAAGGATTATTAAAGACAGCCATTCAGGATAACGATCCGGTAATTTTCATGGAGTCCGAGCAGATGTACGGAGACAAAATGGAAATTCCTGAAGAAGAATATTACCTGCCGATCGGAAAAGCGGATATCAAAAAAGAAGGTACCGATGTAACTTTGGTTTCTTTCGGGAAAATCATGAAGCTGGCGATCCAGGCGGCTGAAGATATGGAGAAAGAAGGGATTTCTGTAGAAGTAATCGATCTTAGAACGGTTCGTCCGCTGGACTACGATACGGTTTTAGCATCCGTTAAAAAGACCAACAGACTGGTAATCCTTGAAGAAGCATGGCCGTTCGGTTCCGTAGCTTCTGAGATCACGTATATGGTACAGCAGAAAGCATTCGATTACCTGGATGCTCCGATCAAGAGAATTACAACGCCTGATGCTCCGGCTCCTTACTCGGCTGCTTTATTTGCAGATTGGTTCCCGAAACTTGAAAAAGTAAAAGAGGAGATTAAAAAAGCAATGTACGTTAAGTAACGAAACAATTATAGAAGAAAACTTCCGAAAGGAAGTTTTTTCATTTATTATATTCATGAAGAAAAGTTCATGGGGTTATAATTTTCACTTAAATTTGCGCGTTTAAAAATTAAATTAGCTGTATGGCAGAAGTTGCAGAAAGCGGTCATCATTTTGACATTAAGAAGCTTTCTTTCATCGGAATCTTAGTTTCTCTCGGAATCGTTTTCGGAGATATCGGTACCTCACCGCTTTACGTAATGAAAGCCATTGTAAACGCCAGAGAAAGCGGGAGTACGATGCCTTTCAACGAGTATATCGAAGGGGCGCTTTCCTGTATCATCTGGACCCTGACGCTTCAGACTACCATCAAATATGTGATCATCGCACTAAGGGCGGATAACAAAGGAGAAGGGGGAATCCTGGCTTTATTTTCTTTAGTAAAAAACCTGAAAAAAGGCTGGCTTTACCTGATTGCTATTGTAGGAGCGGCAGCCCTGATTGCAGACGGGGTCATAACACCCTCCCTGACGGTAATGTCTGCCATCGAAGGTCTTGAAATATACAATCCCCATACGCCGGTAGTTCCGATTACCATCGGGATTCTTATCGTCATCTTCGTGGTGCAGCAATTCGGGACCAGCTTCATCGGTAAGTTTTTCGGACCGGTCATGGTGATCTGGTTTCTGGTATTGGGAGGCCTGGGATTATCGCACCTGAGCGAAAACATCGAAATTTTAAGATCATTCAACCCCTATTACGCCTATAAACTGATTGTCAACTCACCGAGTGCTATTGTTATCCTGGGAGCAGTTTTTCTTTGTACCACCGGAGCGGAAGCTTTATACTCCGATCTTGGGCACTGCGGGGCAAAAAACATCAGAGTAAGCTGGGCATTTGTGAAAATCATGCTGATCCTGAACTATCTGGGACAGGGCGCATGGCTTTTAACCAATTATAATAAACCGGGATTTTCCGTGGTAAATCCTTTCTTCGGTATTATGGAAGAGTGGATGGTGGTTCCGGGAGTAATCCTTGCCACGGCAGCTGCAATTATCGCAAGCCAGGCCTTGATTACGGGGTCTTTCACCATTTTCTCCGAAGCCATGTCTCTGAATATGTGGCCGAACCAGAAAATAGATTATCCTTCCGGGGTAAAAGGGCAGATGTATATTCCAAGGATCAACTGGGGCTTGCTGCTGTTCTGCATTGTTGTCGTGCTGCATTTCAGGGAATCCGGGAAAATGGAGGCCGCTTACGGATTATCCATCACCGTAACGATGCTGATGACGACTGTGCTTTTGGTGTATTGGTTGTTGAAACGAAGAGTAAGCAAATTCTTTATTCTGGTGTTCGGATTGGTCTATATGGCCATCGAGCTGGGCTTCTTTAGTGCAAACGTTATTAAATTCATGGAAGGCGGCTGGATCACCGTCGTGCTGGCAGGTTCTATCGGGATCTGTATGTACGCATGGTATAACGGAAGGCTGATTAAAACCAAGTTCATCAAATTCATCAAGCTTGATAAATACATCCCGATTATTAAAGACATGAAGCTGGATGAAACCATTCCGAAATATGCCACCAATTTAGCGTACCTGAGCCGTGCAAAAAGGAATGATGAAATCGAATCCAAGATTATTTATTCCATCATCAAAAAGCAGCCGAAGCGAGCGGATCATTATTTTATCCTGAATATTGTCAACCAGGAAGATCCGTACACTTTCAAATATGTAGTGGATGAGGTATTACCGGGAACGATCTATAAAATTAATTTCATGCTCGGATTTAAGATCGACCGTAGGATCAACGATTATTTCGACATGGTTCTGAGGGATCTCATGGCAGACGGAACGATTCCTTCCCGAAGCAGCCACCCATCCTTAAGAGCGCATAATATTCCGCCGGATCTTAAATATGTGATTATAGATAACACCTATATCAACGATATCCTTCTTACCGTAAAAGAGAAGATTATCTTAAATATCTATAATTTTGTTAAATACATCGGCAGCGACGATTTCAAGGCCTGGGGGGTAACTTCACACAATGTGGTGGTGGAATCTGCGCCTATGACGGAAGACTGTGTTGGAAAATCAAAAATCCAGCAGTGCGATTTTATCCGTCACAACAGTTAAATTCTTTAACACTGGCGGACCGTAAGTATTTAAATAAAAATCAATAAATTTGTACATAAATTTTTTGATGGATACGATACAGAAAGAAAAAAATATTGCGCTTATAAAGGATGTTCTCAGAAACTACCTGTTGGAAAAGGGTTTCCGGAATACACCTGAAAGATATACTATATTAGAGGAAATTTACAGTATGGATCATCACTTCAATGTGGATGATCTGTACCTGTTGATGCTGCAGAAAAAATACCATGTTTCAAAGGCTACCATTTACAATACCATTGAAATTTTCCTGGATGCAGGACTGATCCGTAAGCATCAGTTCGGTGAAAAAACACTGACTTCTTCATCTTACGAGAAATCGTATTTCGATAAGCAGCATGACCACCTGGTGATTTATAAAAAAGATTCCGATAAGGAAATCGAAGAAATTATTGAATTCTGCGACCCGAGGATCCAGGGGATTAAAGAAGCCATTGAAGAAGCTTTCGGTGTAAAAATTGATTCTCATTCGCTGTATTTTTATGGCACGAAGAATGACTAATCCGTCTCTGCCGGTAAAGCTGATATTTCTTATATTGGCCTTTGTTTCAACGTTTGTCTTTTCACAGGAACAGCAGAAGCCGTTTCAGAAAGATCCTTATTTTACGCCTAAAACGCCTCAGAAAAACGCTCCTCCTGCAGAAAAGGTGAAGCATATTCACTCCGATGAATTGCGGAAGGATGAGAAATATGAGGGCAATAACTATTTTGTCGGGAATGTGCAGTTTTCCCATCAGGGCTCTTTGCTGAATGCCGATCTCGTGATCGTTTATGAAGAGCAGAATTTCATTAAAGCCATTGGGAATGTAAAACTCCAGAATGCAGACGGCTCCGTGATTACTGCGGATGAAATGGAATACGATGGAAATACGCAGAAAGGAATTGCCCGGAAGAACGTCGTGCTTACCGATCCGAAAGGAACGGTGATCAAAACCGAAACCATGTATTACGACCGGGTTTCCAACCAGGCCTATTACAATACCGGAGGAACCATTAATGACGGCAAAAGTACCACCTATTCAAAATCCGGAACTTATTACCTGGCCACCAGGACAATCGATCTTACCGGAAGGGTAAAGATTGAAGACAACCAGTATGTTCTGGAAGGTGATAATGTGGTGCAGAATCAGAATACCAATATCGTCAACATCAACGGTCCTACAACGATTGTCAACAAAAAGAACCCTAAGAACCGGATCGTTACCGACAAAGGAAACTATAACACGAATACCAAGGAAGCTTTTCTCTATAAGAACTCCAGGGTATATTATAACGATAAAATCCTTACCGGTGATGAAATGTACTACAACCAGCTGACCGGCTTCGGAAAGGCGACTGGAAATGTAACCCTGGATGACCCTAACGAAAGAAGATGGATCAAAGGCGGTTATGGGGAAATCTTCGAGAAGAAAGATTCTGCCATGATGACTAAGAACCCCTATGCTGTAAAAGCTCTGGAAAAAGATTCCATGTACTTTGCTGCAGAAAAGATCATCTCTTTCCAGCGTCCGGATTCGGCAGATATCAAGGTGAAGAAAAGTTTTTTGAGGGCATTCCGGAAAGGAAGGTTCTATAAATCGAATGCACAGGGAAGGGCCGATTCTATTGCCTTTAATGAAACCGATGGTGTTCTTCATATGTATACCAAGCCTATTTTGTGGAGCAACGGAAAGCAGGTGACGGGATACAAAGTAGAAGCTTATTTCAATACCCAGAATGAAAACATCGATTCACTGAAAGTAATCGGAAATGCTTTTGCCATCAGCAAAGTGGATTCCCTGAACATGAAAGATGAGTTCAACCAGGTGAAAGGAAAACTCATGACGGTGTATTATGGTGAAGGCAATAACATTAAAGAGGCTAAAGTAATAGGAAATGCACAGGCCATATCTTATTCGGATGATGAAAACAAGCAGACGGGAGAAAAGGAAAGGATAGGGATTTCCCTTACCTCATGCGGAATTATCGATGCCATCTTCGAGGAAAAACTGCTTTACGTTGTGGAATGTAATATCGGTGCTACCTCAGATACCTATCCGATGAGCATGATCGAGCCGGAAAAAAGGAAATTCCCGGATTTCAACTGGAATACCAGAGACCGCATTCTCAAATGGCAGGATATTCTTGTCGATACCCCAAATTATGAAGAAATAAAATACGAATCCGACAATACGTTATATAATAAAGCGCAGGAGGCGGTAGAAAAAGAGAAGGCCAAGGAAGAAGCCAAAAAGCCGAAACGTACCAGGAGATAATCCGTTTTTTTAGAAATCAGTCATAAAAAAAATACATCAGCTCACCATTTTATTCATGAAAATGGTGAGTTATTTTTATTGAATTCCTTTGAGAACACTTATTCAGGACATATTTTTAAGTTTAAATCAAAAAATATTGATCCATTTATTCAAAAACCGGTGAATGGGAAAACCGCACTGCATGAGGCTCTTAAGATTGTTTAATTCTCATGGTATTTTGAATTGGGTGAGGTATCGGTAGTAAATAGAAATATTTTTTACCGGATGTGTATTTTTATTCGGAATTTTCTATATATTTATCATAGAAATATATAAATCTATATTAATATTTTGTGATTTGGTGTATCGCTTACAGGTTTACTGTAAGCGATTTTTTTATTCTATCGGGATTATTTCTGCATCTGCCGAATGTTTTTTAGCTTTGCTGAAATTTTCAGGAAATAGAAATGCAAAAAGATTTTTTTACTTATCAGGCACAGACGACACAATTTGCTGCGGGTTTTGAAGTAGAGCGGGCGGAAGGAAGCTATATTTACGGCAAAGATGGAAGAAGATACCTGGATTTCGTCGCCGGCGTTTCGGCAAATACGTTGGGGCATTCGCATCCTAAAGTTGTTGAGGCTATTAAAGAACAGGCGGAAAAATACCTTCACGTTATGGTATATGGTGAATATGCGCAGGAAAAACCGGTAGCCTTGTGCAGGCTGCTTGCGGAAGCGACTCCGGATCCGCTGGAAATTACTTATCTGGTAAACAGCGGGGCAGAAGCCATCGACGGGAGCTTAAAGCTCGCCAAAAGATACACCGGAAGAGAAGAGATCGTCTCCTTCAAAAATTCCTACCACGGGAATACGCATGGTGCCCTGAGTGTTTCGGGAAATGAATTTCACAAAAGGGAATTTCGTCCTTTGCTGCCGATGGTTTCCTTTATTGAGTTTAATAACGAAGAAGATTTTGATAAGATCACGGAAAAAACAGCCTGTGTACTGATGGAAACGATTCAGGGAGCGGCGGGTTTCCTGGTTCCTGATAAGGACTATTTAATCAGATTGAAAAAGAGATGTGAGGAAGTAGGAGCTTTGCTGATCCTCGATGAAATACAGCCGGGATTCGGAAGAACGGGAAAGCTGTTTTCCTTTGAGCATTTCGGTATCGTTCCGGATATTCTGGTTATGGGGAAAGGAATGGGCGGCGGCGTGCCGGTGGGTGCCTTTATGAGCTCAAGGAAAATCATGGAAACCTTATCCCACTCTCCGAAGCTGGGGCACATCACCACATTCGGAGGGAATCCGTTGATCGCTGCGTCCAGCCACGCCACTTTAAAGGAAGTACTGGAAAGCGGATTAATGGATGAAGTGGATGAAAAGGAAGAATTGTACAGAAAGCTGCTGGTTCATCCCAAAATTAAAAACATCAATGGGAAAGGCCTGATGCTTGCCGTCAATCTCGGATCCCCGGAATTTACCCTGGATGTTGCCAAAAAATGTATGGATAAAGGACTGATTGTTTTCTGGCAACTGTACCGGAATGAGTATCTGCGGATCTCCCCGCCGCTGACGATTTCCAGAGAAGAGATTGAGGAAGGCTGTAAGATCATTCTTGAAGTACTGAATGAAAATTAAATAAAAACGCTTCGGACAGAAGCGTTTTTCATGTAAAGCATTCAGGGAATTTGCGGCAATCCGGTATTAAACACTTATTTAAAAATCGCTGACAAATATCATGAAGATTGTTTAAAAAAATAAATACATTTTTGTGTAATAAAAAAATTAATTTATATATTGCGGGACGATTAAAACAAAGATATATGGCGAAACATAAAGTCCATTACGAATATCCAATGCACTGTTTATCAGAGATTCTGTACGAATATCTGGCTACGGCAGAAGGGTTGTCTGAATGGTTTGCGGATGAGGTAACAGAGAAAGGGGACGACTTTTTTTTCAGCTGGGGCGGAGGTCCTGCTGAGAAGGCAACTTTGATCAGATATAAGCCTGAAGGGTTTGTGCGTTTCCGGTGGGAAGAAGATGAAGGAACGAAAAATTTCTTTGAAATGACGATCACCATTGATGATATCACCGAAGACCTTTCCCTGAATATTACCGATTTCTGCGAAGAAGGTGACGAAAATGAAAACGCCTTGTATTGGGATAATCTTATTGAAAACCTTAGAATTAAATTAGGTGCTGCCTAAACGTAGGCCGTACTGCATGATAAAACTGATGAACGATTTATCGTTCATTATTTTTTTATAAACAAATCAGAGACAAGTGGAAAATCAATATTTTACATCAGACGAAATAGCACTAGGAAACAGGGCTTTCCTTTCCGGAGATACGGTGAAGGTTTCTTTTTTTATCAGGAATGGTAATCTGATTATGGATGAAGAATGCTATTTCTTCCTGATGGCTTCCATGCGGAAAATGAGGCTGAATATTCCTCTAAGCTATACCCTGGAATTTTTCCAGTCGCTTTTCAGGAAAGAGGTAATCGATGGAAAAGGCATCGGAAACGGAATCATCAATTTTCAGGTATTCCGTAATTCGGATGGCATTACCCTTTCAAAGTCTTCGGTTTCCTACCTTTACGACATCACTGAGAAAGAAGATGTGCTTGCTGTTCATGAAAGAGCACTGGAACTGGACCTGATTAAAGAAATTAACGTAAATAATAACCTTTTAAGCAATATCCGCGTGCACAGCCCGGAGAATATTTACGGATCGATTTATGCCCAGGAAAATGACCTGGATGATGTCATTCTTCTCAACCCGAATAAACGGATTGCCCGCACAACCACCGGGAATCTCCTGTTTCTGGAAGGAGACGTCATCAAAGTCCCGAAACAGACGGAGGGTGCTTACATTTCGCCCTTAATGGAAAACTTTGTAACCTTTCTGCACAAGAACAATCTGGCCGATATCCAGGAGCACGAGATCATTGCTTTTGAATCCCAAAAAGCTGAAGAGATCCTGCTGATTTCCGATGAGAAAGGAATCTTCTCCGTAGGCAAGATCAGGAATAAAACCTTCGGCAATACCCATTTCAAAGAACTGACGGAGAGCTGGAGAAACAGTTTTTTATAACAAAGAGATTTCACATAACAATTCAATATAAAACCCGGCCTGATTTAGGCCGGGTTCACATTTTATATCAAAAAAATAGATAATGCTTATTCTGTAAACATCCCTTCTTGCCTGATAATAGGTTAAAATTAAGTCATCATACTCCTTAGTAAAATCTTTTGAAAAACTTCCTTCCAAAGTAAAATGTTCGGATATTTGTAGTTCAATCCTATGTCTCCGCTGACACCGAATCTTCTTCGGAAATAATAGGGCTGGCTTTCTTCACTGTCAGGAATACAATTTAGTTTTGAACCTATTACTAGTGAAAATCTTTTGTAAAAATTGTATTTATAGTAAATAGGAAGTTCTAAAAATGTAACCCGATCAGTAAAAGAAATTAATAAGTTTGATTGAATGTAGGATTTTTCGGAAATTTGCTTTTCCACCACAAAACCTGCATAAGCTTCATCAATAATATCGCTTAGAT
>CAJYRQ010000054.1 GCA_913777465.1 uncultured Chryseobacterium sp. | reverse complement strand
CTGGAAGCTAAACGTCTTATCTACTTTGAAAGTAGTCGTCAGCCTTGCTATCGAAGAAAATCCTGAACCTTCAAAAGACATTGGCTTTGGCACTTCGGGACCGGTATATGTTCCGGTGGTTTTATATCCGAACAGATTCACGTTTCCTAATAATTTCAGCCATTTTGTAGCATCCCAGTTAAAATTGAGATCCATTCCGTAACGGCTGTCGTTTCCTAAGTTAATAGGCTTGGTATGAAAGGCTCCGATGTCATCACTGTACACCAGCATCTTTACATCATCCGTTGTGTGTCTGAAATATAAAGTAGGGTTTACGGTAAATTTATTTTTAGAAATGCTGTATCCGAATTCATAAGAATCAACGTAAGAAGGATTCAGATCTATATTTCCGTCAAAAATGTTCTGGTTGTCCGTATAGCTTGGATTAGGGATCAGGAAGAAAGACCGCGGCCGGTCGATTCTTCGGGAATAATTCAGTAGGAACTGGTTGTCTTTTGCAATTTCATAGCTTAAGAAAACACTCGGGAACAGATTGTTATAATTTTTCTTTTTATCGATCAGTTCATCGTTTGGATTGAGGTTCTGATATTTGATGTCTACCTGTGAGTATTCATTTCTTAACCCAAGTTGATAGCCCAGCTTGCCTACCTTGCTTTTAAACTGAACATATCCGGCGTTAAATACCTCTTTATAAAAAGCATTGTACGTAAAAGTAGGAAGGAAGAAATAATCTGAAAATAAAGAATACCGTTGAGATACATCATTATCATAAGTATTCTTGTTAATATCCAATCTGTATCCGGCTTCCAGTTTTGAATTTTCACCGATCGGAAGTTCGTAATCCGCTTTACCGATCAACGTTTTGTTCAGTGTGGTCTGGTTGATCTGGTTTTGCAATGTAAATGCATCATTTTCCGTTTGCATAACATCCGTATCATTATACGATCTGTTTCGCTGTAAGCTTAAGGAAAGTGATAAATTGTGTCCTTTATCATTGAATTTGTGGTCCAATCCGAAATCTCCCTGTAATGCCAGGTTGTTGTTTGAACCATTATTATCCCTTCTCGCTGAAGACAGGCTTCCGTCTGTATATCGGTATCCGTACCATACATTCCCGATATTGTCACTGTCGAAAGTTCTTACGGTTCCCGAAGCATTCACAGATGTTTTTTCGGAAATGTCGTATACCAAACCAGTGGAAGCATTGTAATTGTCATTCTTGTTTTTCGTTATAGATTCCTGGTCTGCGTTTGTTCGGTTATCAGCTCTCGGGATAAAGTAAGTTGCATTATTCCTGTTGGTATTTTTCGATTCCCTGTATCCGCCGCCGCCGTTCAGGAACCAGGTCAGATTACCTTTTCTCCAGCTTAGGTTTGTATTAAGATTGGTTTGCGGGAGATAGCCCAATGTTCCGGTAACACTTCCGTTAAAACCTGTTTTTTTGCTTTTCTTTAAAATGATATTTAAAATACCGGCTGTACCGCTTGCTTCAAACTTGGAAGAAGGGTTGGTAATTACCTCGATTCTTTCGATCTGGTCTGCCGGAATACTCTGCAGAGCATTGGCTCCGTCATCGATTCCCAAAAGGGCAGAAGGTTTTCCGTTGATCAGGAATCTTACATTGGAACTCCCTCTCATGGAAACCGTTCCGTCCGTTTCTACGGAAACAGAAGGCACATTGGAAAGCACATCCTGAAGATTTCCTCCCTTACTCACGATATCCTGGGAAGGATCATAGGTTCTTTTATCAAGTTCTACTTTGTAAGGCTTGGTAGAAGGAGCTGTAATCACCACACCCTGAATGTCTGCTGTTTTCAGGTTGGTTGCACTTTTTTCAGGATCTATTGAGAAGGCTCCGATATTTCCGGCGGCCGTAATCTGTTTGTTCAGGACATTCTTCTGATAATCGATCGCCTCAATGGTAATGTCATAATTTCCTGGAGCGAGATCAAGCTTATATTGTCCTTTTTCGTCGGTAAGTGTTGCATCACTGAGTAACTTGTTGGCTTTGTTACTGAATGTAACCGAAGCGTAAGGAACCGGCTGGTTGCTCTTGCTCACCACCGATCCTGAAATACCGACCTTCTCCTGTGCAAAAGCGAATGCTGCTGCCGAAAGTACAAAAGTAAGCCCTAAGGTTTTCTTTGTAAAAATGTTAATGATTTCCGTCTGATTCATAAGGGTATTTTTTGTGTAAAATCCTGAAAGATTTCCCTTTCTATTGAAAAATTTATCAATACTGCCAATTTCACAATATCAAGTATAATTTATTATTTATAATGTATATGTCGCAGAAGACAATGAATTGTTAATTATCGAATTGTTAAAAAAAAGTTAATATGGTTTTATTTTATGTTTTTTGAATTCAGCCAGTCCTGGTAAGCCTTTGCATTAATGGCGTGCTGTTCGGCACTTGCGGTGAATTTATGGTAGCCGAATCTTGCCGGGTCCGCACACATAAAAATATAATTATTCTTCTCCGCATTCAGCACCGCATCCACCGAATTTTTGTCCACCACGCAGATCGGTCCCGGTGGAATTCCTTTATTCGCATACGTGTTGTAGGGTGAGGGAGTAGATAGATGTTTATAGAAAACCCTTTTGATTTGCTCTTTAAAATTCGTCTGCTTATTAATTGCATAAATAACGGTCGGGTCAGACTGCAGCTTCATTCCTTTCCGGTACCGGTTGAGGTAGAGCCCGGCAATGGTCCGCATTTCGTCTTTTTTCCCGCCGGATTCTTTATAAACGATGGATGCCAGCGCATAAATCTGGTCTCTCGTCAGTCCGGACTGTTTTTCCGCTGCTTTCCGATCACTGTTCCAAAACTCCTGGTACTGGTTGTCGAATTTTTTAAAGAACTCCTGAGGCGTTACCGTCCAGAAAAAATTATAGGTATCAATAAAAAAATATTTCTTCAGGTCTTCTGCATTGTTATAGCCTTTTTCTTCCGCAATCTTGTTGAAATCATTCACAAACTGAAGGGAATCCTGCTCCGTCTTTCTGGTCACCCGCCCGATCATCTGGTAAACATCCCCAAAATCGCCGATCCTGAAACTGTTTTCACTCTGGTTCCCGGCCTTAATCATATTAACCAATCGGGTATTTCCCAATCCTTTCTGAAAATGATAGCGTCCGGCTTTGAAGTTCTGCGCCAATCCTTTCTCGTTTGCCACGGCTTCAAAAGATTCTTTATTCCCGATGTACTTCGACGCTGAATCCAGGATCTGCTTAAAGCTGGCATTGTGCGGGATCAGAACATAGCCATCCTTTTCAATGTTGTTGCCGTAATATTTTTTATAAAATCTAAATCCAAAAAATCCGCCTGCCGCCAAAACAAGCAGGATGATAATGAGAATAGCTTTTTTCATGTATTGTTGATTAATAAAAGTTTTAGTTTAAATAAGGTCGATTTTTCCTTTAAATACCTGCTTGGCAGGGCCTTCGAGCCAGATGTTCTCAAAAGCGCTGCCTTTTTTTTCAGCATACACCTTCAGATTTCCGCCCAAAGTCTTAACTTTTACGGATATTAGATCGTTCTTCTGAAGAAAAGTTAAAGCCGAAGCCGTAACACCGGTACCACAGCTGTAGGTTTCGTCCTCAACGCCACGCTCATAAGTCCTTACAAAAATCTCATCATCCGTCATTTTTTCCACGAAATTGACGTTGATGCCTTTTTCTTTATACTTCTCAGAATTCCGGATGCTGTTGCCATCCGCAAAAACATTATAATTGTCAAGATTGTGCACGTATTTTACATAATGGGGGGAACCGGTATCGGCTACCTTATCGTCTCCGTCGCTGAAGATAGTTTCTACATTTCCCATTTTCAGTTTGACGATTCCGTTATGGATTTCGGCCTCATGTTCACCGTCTATCGCTGTAAAACGGCACTTGCCTTCGAAAATATCAAGGAAAAAAGCAAAGGCGACCGAGCATCGGGCACCGTTTCCACAGAAGCTTTTCGATCCGTCGGAGTTGTAATAATCCACTTCAAAATCATAACCTTCGGCGGTATTGATCTTAATAAGGCCGTCGGCACCGATCCCGAAGCGGCGGTTGCAGAGCTGCTGGATATGTTCAATAGAAAGACCGTCCCATTCCCCGGAACGGTTGTCGATCATCACAAAGTCATTTCCCGTACCCTGATATTTATAAAATTCCATAATTTATTTAGCGTAATATTGTATTTGAGGTTTATATTCGAAGATCAACATCAGCTACCGGTCGTAAAATCCGTCAACTCCCGATGATTTTGCTCTTTTCTGCAGTTTAAAAATTAACCAGGCAAAATTACTATAATAAAAGGAAAAACGAACAGGGTTAACTGTCCGTTTCTCTTTTAATAGCTGTTTTTATCTGAATCCGCCGCTATTGCTGTTTCTTTGCGGCTGCGGGGAAGCAGGTTGTGTTTGCTGAGGCGAACTGTTTCTGAAGCCTCCGCTGTTCGAGTTGTTATTTGAATTGTTCCTGAACCCTCCGTTGTTGCTTTGCGGTCTCGGGGTATTGTTCTGCTGGGTCTGCTGGTTTCTGAAACCATTGCTCTGTCTCTGGTTATATTGTCTCTGAGCATTATTCTGCCGGAAGCTTCCATTGTTGCTTCCGTCATTTACGCTACCCCGGAAACCGTTATTCGGTCTGGCAGAAGTAGCCCCGTTCGATCCCGATCTTCTTTCAACATATACCTTTCTTCTCGAATTGTTGTAATTCTGGTAATAATAAGGCATGCCGTTATCATAATAATAATTGTAGTTGTTACGGTAATAATAACCGTCATCGCCCCAATATCCTCCGTTTCCATAATATCCCTGTGGTGCGTAATAAGCCCCGTTATCATAATAAGGATCTCCGTACGCGCTAGTGTAAGGATCCGAATAGATGGAGCACGATGCTAAACTTGAAAGTGTGATGACACTAAATGCTATTTTTAATAAATTTTTCATGACTTTTAAAAACTTTTTTTCTTATAACTTTTTTTCCAAACGGCGTATCCCTGGACCGCCATTATGGTAAATACCAAATATTGAACCGAAGTGATTCCTAGCTCCTTATAAATCATCATCGGGATACAGATCAGATCTCCGACGATCCAGAAAACCCAGTTTTCGATGCGCCGTTTTGCCATAAACCACATCCCGACCAGAAACAGGGAAGTGGTGAAAACATCCAGCCAGTTGCCCCAATCGAGATGATAAAGTCCCAGGCTGGTACCTTTCATTGAAAACCGGTTGTCGATATAAGGTTTGTAATAATACACTCCTGTTACTAAGATTAAACTTAAGGCAAAAAGTAAAATCCCGTAAAGCCATTCTTTTTTTGAAGCCCAGCCAACTTCAACATGAACGCTGTCTTCAGAACTCTTTCCCCAAAGGATCCAGCCGTAAATGCTCATCACCGTATAGTAAACATTGATCAGGCAGTCGCCCAGCAATCCGAAATTGAAAAGAATATAGACGTAGATTAAAGTAGAAACGATTCCGGTGGGATACACCCAGATGTTTTTTTTAATGGAAAAGTAGACACTCAGAATACCGAAAACGGTGGCGGAAGATTCCAAGGCAATCTGTGCGGCACTGTAGGTTTCGTAAGGTTTTACGAAGAGATCGTATAAATTCATGCATTCAAAAATAGGCAAATTATCGGATAATCGGAAATGCTTCAAACAGGATGAAAATCAGAAATTTAAATTATAAATATTTAAAATTAACGTCGAAAGTTTATTAATAAACGTTAATGTTTATAAATTTTTTATATTTTCGTAAATCTTTAATAAATAATAAAATATGTCTAAAATTTGGACCAAGAAACCGATGAGTGCTTTCGAGAATGATATGAAAAGCAGTCAGCTCAAGAGAGTACTCGGTAAATGGAGTCTTACAGCTATCGGAATCGGGGCTATTATCGGAGGGGGAATTTTCGTGCTTACAGGTACCGGAGCGTATTACCATGCAGGACCTGCGCTGGCCCTTTCTTTCGTTATTGCAGGAATTGCCTGTGTATTTGCCGCATTATGTTACTCGGAATTTGCATCCATCCTTCCGGTAGAAGGTTCGGCGTATGCCTATGCCTACGGAACGGTAGGGGAAATCTTCGCCTGGATCATCGGCTGGGGGCTTATCCTGGAGTACGCAATGGGTTCTATGACGGTAGCCGTTTCCTGGTCCGGGTATTTTAATAAATTACTGAAAATGTTCGGGCTTCATCTTCCCGAATACCTTACCTCGGACCCGGCAAGTTATACCGGAGAAGGATTTTCCATGAACTTACCGGCTTTCCTGATCGTCCTTTTTGTGATTTCTATTCTTATTAAAGGAACCAAAGAAGCGGCAAAAGCAAACAACCTGATCGTAATCATGAAGGTTTCAGCCGTTCTTTTCGTGATTATTGCAGGGGTATTCTTCATCAATACAGATAACTGGAATCCTTTTATTCCTGCTGCTAAGATGGTTCAGGAAGGAGAGAGTATGAAGGAAGCGTATGGTGTTCAGGGGATTATCTCCGGAGCAGCGGCTATTTTCTTCGCATACGTAGGTTTTGATGCCGTTTCTACCCAGGCGGGTGAGGCCATCAATCCGAAAAAAGACGTTCCGTTTGCCATTATTGTTTCACTTCTGGTATGTACCGGTCTATATATCCTGGTTTCCCTTGTACTAACGGGGATGATGCATTATTCGGATTTTGATCCTCAGGGGAAATATCCGGATGCGATCAAAGCACCTGTAGCGTATGCTTTTGAAATTGCAGGACAGGGTTGGGCAGGATATATTATCACGATTGCTGCAACGGTAGGTCTGGTATCCGTACTGATGGTCATGATCATGGGGCAGTCCAGGATTTTCCTGGGAATGTCCAAAGACGGATTGATTCCTAAAATGTTCAGCGACGTGCATCCTGTAAGAAAGACACCGGCAAAAAGCTTAATGCTTCTTGGAATCGTTATTGCAACAGTAGCGGCTTTCACACCGATCAGCAAACTGGCGGATATGACGAGCTTCGGTACCCTGTTCGCGTTCACCATGGTGTGTGTAGCAGTCTGGATCCTAAGAAAAAAGGAGCCGGATATGATCAGAACCTTTAAAGTTCCTGCTTTACCGGTAATCGCAACATTGGGAATCTGCATCAACTTATATCTGATCTGGAACCTGAGCCACGAAGCAAAATACCTTTCTATGGGCTGGCTGGTTTTAGGGGTGGTGATTTACTTCACCTACAGTCTCAGAAACAGTAAGCTTCATAAGGTTGGCTACGGCGAAACCTTTAAAGCGGAGCAGGAGCCTCTGGAAAAACATGATTTAGATTAAAAAATAAATTACCGTAAATAAAATCCACAGAATTCTGTGGATTTTTTATTTTTGTGGATATGAAAAAAATCCTTCCCCTGATGCTGGCCTTTTTTGGAATGGCAACATCTGCCCAGCAGGTCCAAAGCCTGGAAACTTTATTGAACGATAAAATCAGCATCCGGGCCATCGAACTGCATGATCAGAAAGTGTGGTACAGCGGGACGGATTCAAAATTCGGTTTTGTGGATGTAGAAAAGCCTGAGAACCAGAAGCAGATCATTTTGTCTGAAAAGAAATTGCAGTTCCGGACTTTGGGACAGGATAAAAATTCATTTTATGCCATCAATATTGAAAGCCCGGCCGAATTTTTTAAGATTGATAAGAAAAGCCTGAAGTACGAAGTTGTATTCCGGGATACGGCCAAAACCGCTTTTTATGATGCCCTTCATTTTGTAAGTGACAGGCTGGCTTACACCTTCAGTGATCCGGATCAGAATCATCTGCTGAAATTAAAGGCATTCAGAAACGGGAGTTGGGCAAAAGCAGCAAATAAAATTACCCTCCAGGAAGGCGAAGCTGCTTTTGCGGCCAGTAACACCAATATTGCATCCACCGCCAATACCGTCTGGATCGCAACCGGAGGCAAAGCTTCCAGAATTTTAAAACTAAACCTGAAGGCCAGTACCTTTGAAATTTTCAACACGCCGGTTATACAAGGGGAATCTTCCCAGGGGATTTACTCCATCGATTTCTTAAACGATAAATTCGGCATTGCTGTTGGCGGAGATTACACCAAACCGGAAGCCAATATCAATAACATCGCCATCACGAATGACGGCGGAAAAACCTGGCAGGTTCAGGCTTCAGGAAAAAATGCGGGCTATACGACCTGCGTAAAGATAAAACCGGGCTCCAAAGGAAAAGAAATCATTGCTGTTGGCGACAAGCACATTAGCTATTCTTCGGATTTCGGGAAAACCTGGACAA
The DNA here is from genome assembly GCA_913777465.1 of uncultured Chryseobacterium sp. Classification (GTDB taxonomy): domain Bacteria; phylum Bacteroidota; class Bacteroidia; order Flavobacteriales; family Weeksellaceae; genus Chryseobacterium. The sequence continues at coordinate 15,118 of CAJYRQ010000054.1, read as the reverse complement.
AAATTTCCGATGAAAAGAACCTGTATGTCTGCGAATGGATCGATCAGCATACCGTTGTTTTGGCCGGCAAAGACCGCATTGTAAAAATGAGAATTAAATAACCATTATAAACAGATCATCTGTAAAAAAGATTATGCTGAACATCATCAATCAAATTTTTGAAATAGAGAAAAAATCGACGGATCAGAACCTTTCCCTTTTTGAGAGGAATTTTGAAAGGATCCGCCACGAACTGGAAGAAATGGGCTACGTTATCAGCAACCCGATCGGAAAGCCGTACGACTCCAGGGATACTTCGCTGGAAGCGAATATCGTAGGAAATTCTTCCAGACTTTTTATTACCAAAGTACTGAAGCCGGCGATCTTCCAGAAGGACGGAAATGAGCTGGTCCTGCTACAGAAAGGAATTGTAATCGCAGAATAAACCATGAAAAATATAAATTTTGGAATCGATCTCGGGACGACCAATTCCGGGATCTGTAAATTTACCGACGGCAGGGTGACCGTTTATAAAAATCCCGTAGGATTCAGCGATACGCTGCCTTCCATGGTGGCTTACCGGAAAGGCAGGATCTTCATCGGAGAAAAAGCCAGGGAACTGCTGAAATCCGGAAATCCCGATGTCTTCGCTTCCTTTAAGCGGAAAATGGGAACGGAACACCGCTACCAGGTGGCAGAAACCAACGAAGAGAAAACGCCGGTCGAATTTTCCTCTATGATTTTGAAAGAGCTTTTAAGCTTTATCCCCGACGAAAAACCGCAGTCGGTGGTCATTACCATTCCTGCATCTTTCGATACGGTACAGTCGAACGCTACCAAGAAGGCCGGCCTTGCTGCCGGATTCGAGCAGGTGGTCCTGCTTCAGGAGCCTATTGCTGCCTGCCTCGCTTATGCCAACTTTATAAAGATTGAACATACGGAAGAAAAAAACTGGCTGGTATATGATTTCGGAGGCGGAACTTTCGATGTGGCACTGGTGAAAATCAATGAAAGGGAACTGAAGATCATTGATCACGAAGGCAATAACTTCTTGGGCGGGGTAGATCTGGACCATTTAATTATCGAAAAATTGTTCGTTCCTAAAATTGAAGAAGCACTGAATGAAGACTCCCTCTTTAAAAAGCTGATGTCTAAGCAGGACCCTGCTTATGCAAAACTGTATTACGAACTTTTGTATAAGGCGGAGGAGATCAAGAAAGAACTTTCCGTAAAAGAAACGGTGATTTCTGAGCTGGAACTGAATGACGGCGATTATTATATCGAATTTGAGGTTTCCAGGAATGCATTTAATGAAGCCATTGCTGAAAAAGTGGAAGAAACCGGAACGCTGATCAAAAAACTGCTGGAAGAAAATCAGAAGCTGGCAGCAGATATCGAACGGATCATCCTGGTTGGCGGAACCACTTACATTCCTTATATCAGGGAATACTTAAGGGAAACTTTCGGGATTCCGGTAGATCATTCCATTGATCCTACCACTGCAGTGATGTCAGGAGCTGCTTATTTTGCCGGAACCAAAGAAGAAACGGTTGACAAAAGGGAGGGCCAACAGGAAACAGATCCGCAGCAGAACCTTGATCAGGCTGACGTAAAGCTCATCTATGAAGTCAATACCCAGGATGAAGAAGAGTTCTTGGTAGGGATGGTGGAAGATTTTGAAGGTTATTTCAGGATTACCCGCAAAGACGGCGGTTTCGATACCGGACTGATGGCGTTCAGGAATAAATTTTCAGAGTTTATCAAAGTTCTGCCCAAGCAGGCCAATACCTTTACCCTGACGGTTTTCGACCATCAGCAAAAGCCGGTTTTTGAAAAGCGCAATATTTCCATCAATCACGGGATTTACAATATTTCGGGACAGCCGCTGCCGAATGACATCTGCCTGGAAGTGGATGATGCCTTTGGCGGAACTTTCCTGGAAAAGATTTTTAAGAAAAATGATATTCTGCCCTTAAGCAAAACCATCTATAAGACGACTTCCAAAAACTTCAACCGGGAAGCGGATGATAAACTGATCATTAATATCCTGGAAGGAAAAGCCGGGACGCTGCCGGCAAGCAATATGAATATCGGATATATCGGGATCAGCAGCAGGGATATGCCGGTTAACCTGCTGAAAGGAATGGATATCGAACTGAAATTCAACATGAGCGAATCCCGGGATCTGTCGGTTTCGGTATACATCAGCTCGATCGATTATGAAAAGAAAGAAGTATTTAATCCTCATACGAAGCACATCAACAAAGAAAAATTCCGGGAAGATATCGATAAGGTAATCGACGAAATTGAAACGGAGCTGGGCTTTGTAGAACATATCGACGATGCCGACGAGGAAGACTTTGGAGTCCTGGTAAAGTTCAAAACCATTAAAGACGAACTGTTCAGGATCAAGTTTGATCTTATTGAAGTTGAAGAAGACGAATCCACCGAAAGGATTTTCCAGCTCGATGAAAGAAAAAGAAGAACGCTTCAGGAATACGACAGGCTGGTCCGCTTCCGGGATGTCATTTACGAAGCGGATGAGTACAAAGAAAATAAGAAAAACCTTGAAGAGGTCGTTGAAGAAGGTAGCCAAAGGCAGAAAGACCAGTTCCACAAAATTATAAAAGACGAAAAAATCTTTCTGGAATCCAATGAGAAAGCCATCATCCGGAGAAAATCACGGGAACTGCAAAGGCTGTATACCGAAATTTATTATAAACGCGACGAATCGTATGTGAATCTGTATTATCACTATAAATTCCGCGACGCGGATGAGTACAGTGATCCTAAAAAACTTCAGAAGCTTATTGAAACCGGAGATAAAGCGGTAGAAAACAGCAATTACAAAGAAGTGAAGTTTGTGGTGTCCGGCCTTTATGACTTGTTAAAAGTAAAACCCAGGAGTCTGTTTGATGATGAGGATGGAAATCTGGGACTGAAGTAAGTAACGGAATAGACAGTTTTAATTTGTTGATATTCAAATAAAAAACTGGTTATCGTTGACGTCGGGTTTCAGTCCGATGTTATTGTTTTGAGCGTTTTTTCTTTATTTTATCCATTTCCCTCATAATAAAATAAGGGCCAATGATTGTAAATACGACGCCAAAAAGAGGATACTCATACCACGAACAAAGATAGCCGGCAAATATCATGATAAAGCCCCCAATGGTGATGGTGTAGAGCTGAAGCTGCATCAGCTTGTAGCCTGATTTCTTGTTTTTCCCTAACCAGGAATGGTCTTTTGCTTCGGGTCTTTTTCCGTATTTTTTATTCATGCGTTTATTGGCAAACAGGAAAATGATGAGTTCAGAGGCGAGAACACCTGCAAACAATTTTTCGCTGATATGGTACAATGAAGCAAAAATGCCCAGGATAATGAGGTAATATATTGCCACTATGATCCATTCAGATACTATGCTTCTGGGCTTCCTGTTCATATGAGGCCGGTTGTAATTCCCGGTATGCTGCATTTCCTGTCGCCTTTGCCTGAAGCTTTCCTCCGTAAGTTCCGGGTGGAAAACCATTTCTTTACCGGCCCATTCGGCACCGATTTTCGAATTGTTTTTCAGCAAACCTCTCAGTTCCTCTGTATAAGCATCAAAGTGCCCGAGTGCCATCAAAACCCTTCCCAAAAATACTTTTAAGTAGACCTCCGTGTTCTGATGATCGGAAATTGTATTGTTGATGCCCATGATTTCTTCGTTGAAATAAGCCGCATCGATGTCCGACTGTAAAGCGTAGAAGTAAGGATTGATGCCGTGCCGGTACTGATCCGTCAGGTAATAATAGCAATCGCGCTGCGGAATAACGGATCTTATCAGATTATTTTTCTGTGTCAGCTGATCTATCAGGAAATCTTTCGCTGCAAGACTGATGACCGGAAAGTAGTTTTTATAAAAAATTCTCAGGTTTTCCCAGTCGTGATGCCTGATGTTTATCTGAATAAAATGTTTTACCGGCTCTTCGGAAAATGTTCTGAAGACAGGCGTGATGTCCATGATGTGTGGAAATATCCTGTTGTGGTTCGGATCAATCTTAAAATATTCGCGGTTCAATATCTTTGAAAGATTTTCATCCTGAAACAGCAGCGTGTAGGTATTGCCGTTTTCTTTGTAAAAGGAAAGAAAGTTTTCAATATCGTTCAAGGAAAATTCTGAATGAATTTTTTGATGGGTTTTTAAGATTTTTTCGGCTTTGATGAGATCCGAAGAACTTCCTCCGTTAAAATCCGGCAGAACTTCTTTTACGATATTCAGTAATTTCAGGTAAATCATTTGTCTTTATTTACAAAGAGTTTAATTCCTAAAAAAATAAGCGGCAACAGCGCCCCTGCAGGAAATTTTGCACCTGATACCGAGATAACGGCATACATAATCCCAAACCCTATCATCAGCAGCAAAGGAAAACCGGTGGTAAGTGTAATCAGCAAAGTCCCGGCTAACTTGGCCAGGGTTTCCGCCAGGTCTTGGGGTTTGAAAAAATTAAAGTAATATTTAAAATTCCGGTAGGCCAGATACAGAATAATGGCATTGGCAATACCATAAAACAGGATGGCACGGCCGCCCAATGTAAACACAAAAAAGTAACTTAGCAGGTACAGCCCTAAAATCACCGTCGAAAGGAACAGGACAAAACCCGAATTTGGGCTCTTTGCGAAAAAATTCGCAATTCCGTTGGTCAGATTATTGAAAAAACCGCTTTTCTGGTTCTTCCAGTCCTGTGCCACCGACTGGTTTTGCCGGATGATATTTCTGGTTACCTTGCTGGATGCCGTAAAATGGAGCAGTGCCGTGAGGATTTCTCCAAGTACCGCTTTGTTGTCAATCGAGGTTTTCTGGTTCTCGGCAATGACATTGTTGATGGTCAGGATATCATGGTCAAACTCAAAATTATCAATCACCGACTGCAGGTAGTAAAATTTCTTATCCACGGAAAAAGGGTAGTTTTTCCTGAAAAGAACCATGTCGGCGTTTTCCGTAATGCCGTTGATGATGAGAGCGTTCTTGTCATGAAGCAGCTCTTTGTAATAATCCAGGCTTTCCGGACTGAAGAATTGAAAATAAAAGTGGTGAAACGAGATCAGGTTCTGCCATTGGTTGTTCCGAATGCTTACCGAAATAAATTCCTCAAGATAAGGCGAGAAAACCTCTCTGAATTCTTCAATTTCAGTTTCCGGTATGCCGCTTAGGTCGGGCTTTTTGTTCAGGTTTTCAGGATATATGTCATGGTAGATGCTTTTGATGACGGGAAGACTCAGAACATGTTCGAATTCGTATTTCTGATTTTTCAGGTGATCTAAAAACTCTTCGATCTCATTGATGCTGAAAGTCTGGTTTATTTTGCTTTCGGCTTTCAGCAGCTTTTCGGCCCGGATCAGATCCTGGGAATTTCCGGGATCAAACCGGCTGATGTTTTCGTCTACAAATTTTCTGAGACTGAAGTTGATCATGATTTTTAATGTTTTTGCAAAATAAAGAAAACCTGCCTGAATTCTTCCTTTAAATCATAAAAGTTTGAGCCAGCCCCCTTAACTTTCTTATTTTTTAAACGCAAAGCCAGCGGCTTATGAGACAATGTAACAGAAAACAAAAAATAATCAGCAGGCTGATCTGATCCAGAGAACGAACTGGACTACTTTAGCAGCGGCTTTCCTGATCGGACTTTTCAATTAAAGTTTTAAACGGTTTCTAAGAAGATGAAAATTAAATAGATGCAAGATTAAATTTTTAAATAAACCCTATAGAAGATATCGTTGCCCAAATTGGTATTTTCACTTTATCTTTGCATACGGGATTTTTGAGACCGGAACGTATTTAGACTCACTATAAATTCCGGAAAAATACCCTAATATATTTCATGATTCAAAATCCATAAGATATATTTAATTTTGCATTGTCAGCTTTAATAAAGTTGTCGCTAACATTTTAAAACAAGAAATGAATTCTTTAATCGATAAATATAATATTCCCGGCCCGCGTTACACATCTTATCCTACCGTTCCTTATTGGGATGAAAATTCTTTTTCCCCGGAACTTTGGAAACAGAGTGTGATCAGGACTTTTAAGGAGTCGAATGCAGACGAAGGGATCTCTATTTATATTCACCTGCCTTTCTGTGAGGCTTTGTGTACCTTCTGTGCTTGCCATAAGCGGATCACCAAGCAGCACAGCGTGGAAATTCCGTACCTGGAAAGCGTACTGAAAGAGTGGCAGCTGTATCTCCAGATGTTCGGCGAAAAACCGAAACTGAAGGAACTGCACCTTGGCGGCGGTACACCGACATTCTTTTCCCCACAGAATCTGAAAGCCCTCCTGGAAGGAATTTTTGAAACCGTGGATATTGCGGAAGACCAGGAGTTTTCTTTTGAAGGGCACCCGAACAATACCACCCGCGAACATCTTGAAATTTTATACAACTTAGGATTCAGAAGAGTAAGCTTCGGGGTTCAGGATTATGATCCGAAAGTGCAGAAAGCCATTAACCGGATCCAGACTTTTGAAAAAGTGAAGGAAGTAACGGAATGGGCCAAAGAAATCGGGTACCGCGGCATCAGCCATGACCTGGTATTCGGATTGCCGCACCAGACCTGGGAAGCGATGGAGAATACCATCCGCAAAACGATGGAATTAAAACCGGACCGTCTGGCTTTCTATTCCTATGCACACGTTCCGTGGGTAAAAGGGGTTGGACAAAGAGGATTCGATGAAAATGACCTGCCAAGCGGTGAAGAAAAGCGGCGATTATATGAAGATGGCAAAAAGCTGTTGGAAGAGCTGGGCTATATCGAAGTCGGGATGGACCATTTCTCTCTGGAACACGATGACCTGTACCAGTCGCTCATCCACAAAAAGCTCCACCGTAATTTCATGGGCTATACTTCAAGCAAAACCCAATTGATGGTCGGCCTGGGAATGTCTGCCATTTCAGATTCCTGGTATGCTTTTGCACAGAATGTAAAAACCGTTGAAGAGTACCAGAAAATGGTGGAAGAAGGAGAGATTCCGGTAGTGAAAGGCCATATTCTGAGTGATGAAGATCTTACCGTAAGAAGGCATATCCTGAACCTGATGTGCCAGCTGGAAACCACATTTGATGTCCACAATTCTTTCCCTGAACTGCAGAACGCCTTTGAGATGCTTGAAGAGATGGAGAAGGACGAACTGGTGGAAATCAACGGTCATCATATCCAGATTACCGAGAAGGGAAGGGCTTTTACAAGAAATGTTGCCATGGTTTTTGATCTCAGGATGATGAGAAACAAGCCGGAGACCAGAATTTTCTCGATGACGATCTAGTACATGAGCAAAAAGTTTCTTCTGGTTTTCACTTACCTGTACGCTTTGGTTTTCAGTGTTGCCAAAACGGCAAGATTTCCCAACAAATGGTCGGAATCGCACTGGATGATGGATTACAGGTTCGGGTTTATCAAACGCGGGCTGGGTGGTGAAATTTTCGGATGGTTTTTCCGGAAGGATGAATCTTCCATTTTTATACTCTCTGCCGTAATTCTGATTCTGCTGTATGCCTTTATCATCGGGATTGCCGTGAGAGAAACCATAAAAAGAGATAAAAGCATTTATACGGTATTGTTTTTCATCATATTCTTGCTGTCACAGTATATCATATTTTCCGCTCACCTGATCGGCTATCTGGATCATATTGTGTTTCTGCTGACCCTTCCGGTTATTGATTTCATCAGAAGAAAAAAGTTATTTTTAGCTTCACTGATTGCCGTATTCAGCACTTTCATCCATGAAATCACATTTTTTCTGATGCTGCCTGTGAGTATATTTGCGCTATTGGTTTTTGAAAGTCAGACTCAGCCCTTTTCGTTTAAGAATATTTTTTCGGTTGAAATAATGAAGAAAATGGTTCTGTTCTTGGCATTACCGATTTCAGCCATTGCTTTTATATCACTCTTTCATGAACACGACGGAAAAAATTATGCATCTACGGTCTTTAATTATCTGAAAAGCATTCCATTTATTCCCGAGAAAGTAGCCGGATCCGTGACGGGCGGATATACGCAAAGCTTCAGCCTGTCTTTTCAGGAACAGAGAGAGCATTTTATCCAAAGGGTATTTATTTCAAAAGCCACGATATTTTACGGAATTCCAATGCTTTTTTTATTGTGGATGGTTTTTAAAGAGTTTAGGTTAAAAAAAAATATTGGCATTCTCATTTTGCTGGCAGTGGTCTCATCCAGCCCTTTGCTTCTGCATTCCATTGCCTATGATACGTACCGGATCTGGGCTTTCCCTTTTATGATCCTGTTTTTGTGTTTCGTGGTTTTGAGTTTGAAATTTAAATTTAATAAAGCGGAACCAGAAAAACATTCAGCTGCGGAAACCATCTTTTTTATTATTTCTTTCCTTTTGGTGAGCTTCGTTCCCAATGTCTTGTTTGATAGGGAAACCGAAAGGTTTTCATTGCCTGCTAAGCTGATACTTGTCATGCCCTTGTTCTTAATGCTCTATTTATTAAAAAGGCCCCAATCAGTATAAATCTGAATAAGGCCCTGAAAACTATCTGCGGAAAAAAAATTATTTAATAATTAATTTTTTGCTGTAAGATTTATGATTTCCTGAATTGATGTTGATAAAATAAGCGCCGGCGGGAATGCCTGAAATATTGATGCTGTTGTCTTTTTCAATTTTTCCCTGCTCCAATACTTTCCTTCCTTCGAAGTTGATGATTTCAATGGTTGCATTCTTATCCTTTATCCCTTCCACAAAAACGGTTTTCGAAGCCGGGTTCGGGTAGACTTTTATTGACGTTGAAAGATCGCTTTCCTGGGTGCCCAGCACGGCAGAAGTCGTCAGCCTAAAAATTTTTCCGTTCAGGGAGGCTGCAAAAAGTTCATTCTGGTTATTTACCCCGAAAGTGGAAAAATTATTTCCGGAAAAAGGTGCCGTCCAGGTGATGGAATCATCCGCATTCAGGCTTCCGATCTGTGTCGAGCAGTAATCGGCGAAAAAGTATCTTCCCTGTAAAGCCGGATACTGTGTACCGCGGTAAACGTACCCTCCGGTTATAGAGCATTTCCCTCCAGAATGGTCGTAGGCCGCTACCGGGAAGGTCATGGTCGACTGCGCTGCACATCCGGTTGTATTGTAGCTATTGTTCCCTTCATAACATCGCCACCCATAATTGACTCCCGCCTGTGTTATAGGCATTCGGTTAATCTCTTCAATCTGTCCCTGTCCGACGTCTGCAATCATTACATTGCCCGATGCGGTATCGAAATTGAACTTCCAGGCATTCCTCAGTCCGTAAGCCCATACTTCATCGGCTCCGTCAACTCCTACAAAAGGATTTCCCGGCGGAATATTGTATGCCCCGGTAGAATTGATGTCCAGTCTCAGCAGTTTTCCCAACAGGGAATTTTTGTTCTGGGCATTGTTGTTCGGATCCCCGCCGCTTCCGCCGTCACCGGTAACCACCCACAGATAGCCGTCGGGCGCAAAGTGGATGCTTCCGCCGTTGTGGTTGTCGAAAGGTTTCGGAACATTCAGGATGATTTTTTCCGTTGAAGGATCGGCCACATCCGGATTGGTGGCACTTCTGGTGTACCGTGCTACCGTAATATTCCCGTTGGTGTCGTTATAATAAACAAAAAAATACCCGTTCGTCGGGTATTGCGGGTGAAAAGCTAATCCCAGAAGGCCTCTTTCTCCTCCGTAAGTGATTTTTGAGCTGATGTTTAAAAAATTAGTAGAGTTTGCTGTTCCATTGGCCTGTAAAATTTTAATGATTCCGTTTTGCTGAACGACAAACATCCTGCTGTCGTTAGCATGGGTGATTTCTACGGGTGCGGTGAGCCCGGTGGCAAATTCTTCCAGCGTAATGCTCTGGGCATTAAACATACAGGAAGAAAAAACGCCTGCGCAAAAAAGTAGTTTTTTCATAATAATTTGATATTTAGTGCATTAACCTGAATGAAAATTCCGTACCAATGATACATTGAAAACTTCATTAAAATACCACAAAAACATTATTGAATCTTAAATAAAAATAAGACTGCCGATATGTCTGAATATAAACGATTTCTGTACTTTAAATTCATAAAATTCAAGAAAATGATTATATTTGCCGACTTAATTTAACGTAGTTATAACAAAATGCAAGGAAAAGGACTTATTACAATTGTTGCTATTGTACTAGGGTTAATTTGCTTAAATGAGCTATTACCAACATGGTACGCCGGCAAAATTGAAAAGCAGGCGACTGCTATTGCAGGAGACAATCCGGAAAAGTATCAGAAAGAGATTGCAAAACTTTCTAAGGATACGCTGAATCTGGGATTCACTAAACTTTATTACACTAAAGCCAAGGACAAGGAAATGAAGCTTGGTCTTGACCTTAAAGGCGGGATCAACGTTCTTTTGGAGATCAACCAGAGGGATCTTGTGAATGATTTAACCAATTATTCCACTAACCCGATCCTTATTGAAGCTTTAAACAAAACGGATGAAGTTCAGAAGAATTCCACAAAATCTTACATCGACAATTTCTTTGAGCAGTTCGATGCAATCAACAGGGCTAAAGGTACAAACCTGAAGTTGGCGGATCCGGAGCTTTTCGGAAATACTACGTTGACGGAAGTAAAGTATAATACGCCTGATGAGCAGGTAAAAAACATCGTGAAAAGAAAGATCGACGCTTCAGTAGGAACGGCTTTCGAAGTAATCAGAACCAGAATCGATAAGCTTGGAGCCATCCAGCCAAACGTTCAGAGGGTTCCGGGAACAGCGAGAATTTCCGTAGAAATGCCGGGGATGAAGGATATCGATAAAGTGAAAAAGATGCTTCAGACTTCTGCAAAACTGCAGTTCTGGGAAGTACAGCAGGTTCCTGAAGTTGCCCCTTATTTCCAGGCGTTAACTTCTGCGATCGCTGCAAAGGGAGATTCTATGGGAGTGGCCAAAAACACCAACTTTATGAATCTTCTGCACCTTGACAAATTAAGAACCAATGGGGTAGCCAACGTAAAATTGTCTGATACTGCCGCTGTAAATAAAATATTAAACAGCAAAGTGGCTCAGTCTTTACGTCCTGCCAACATCAAATATACCCAATTCATGTGGGGATACAAGCCTGAAGCTACCGATGCTGAAAGCCTTGTATTATATGCCATCAGAGGAAACATCAACCAGAAAGCTCCGGTAGACGGTGCAGTGGAAAGTGCAAATATCGGCTACGATGAACTCAGCAGAGTTGTAGTAGATATGCAGATGGATTCCAAAGGTGCTAAAGAATGGAAAACCCTTACCGAGAAAAACGTCGGGAAGCCGGTAGCGGTTACCCTTGATAACAGGGTATACACAGCACCTAACGTAGTAAACGCCATTCCTAACGGTAGAACACAGATCTCCGGAAACTTCTCTCAGGAAGAAGCGAAGGAACTGGTAGACGTTCTGGGAGCAGGAAAATTACCTGCCGGTGCAAAAGTGGTTCAGGCCACGGTAGTAGGTCCGTCTTTGGGACAGGAAGCTATTGATTCCGGTTTAATGTCATTCATTATTGCATTTGCTATCATTATCGTATACATCATCTTCTACTACGGTGGAGCCGGTGTATATGCGGTAATTGCGATGATTATCAACTTATTCTATATCTTCGGGATTATGGATTCGGGTGACTTTACGCTTACTCTTCCTGGTATAGCAGGTATCGTTCTGACAATGGCGGTTGCGGTCGACACGAATGTGATTATCTATGAAAGAACAAAAGAAGAATTATTTGCAGGAAAAAGTATTCTGGAAGCTTATAAAGACGGTTTCAAACATGCCTTGAATGCGATTATCGACGGTCACACGACTACGTTCCTAACGGCGGTGGTATTGTTCTTCTTCGGTACGGGGCCTATCAAAGGTTTTGCACTAACGTTGATGATCGGTATTGCGATGACGTTATTCACATCCGTACTTCTTTCAAGAGCCATGATCTTCTCCAGATTAAATAAAGGGAAAGGACTTTCCGTATGGACTCCGGCAACGAAGAACCTATTCAGAAATACCTGGATCGATTTTATCGGAAAAAGAAAATACGCTTATATCTTCTCAGCAATTTTAACGGTAGTTTGTATCATTTCCATCGCTACGCACGGCTTTAAATACGGTATCGATTTTACCGGAGGTAGAAACTATGTGGTTCGATTCGATAAAAATGTAAAAGCAGAGGATATTGAAGAAAAATTAGTAGCCCTCTTCAAAACGGAAGATGGAAAAAATTCTTCGGTTGAGGCTAAAACTTTCGGAAACGAAAAGCAACTGAAAATCTCTACGGATTACCTTATAGAAGACGAATCTTTGAAAGCTGACCAGATTATCGAGCAGAAATTATATGAAGGTTTAAAATCAAACCTGCCTGCCGGAACCACGCTGAAAGATTTCAAATCTGCGGATAAGGATCACGCCGGAATTGTTTCCTCTGAAAAAGTAGGACCTTCTGTTGCGGATGATATCCAAATCCACGGAATTTATGCCGTAGTCGCTGCATTGGCGATGATCTTTATCTACATTTTGGTACGATTCAGAAAATGGCAGTTCTCTCTTGGTGCGGTTGCAGCGTTATTCCACGATGCGGTGATTATTCTCGGAGCCTATTCATTGCTTCATAAATATATGCCATTCAACATGGAAATCAACCAGGATTTTGTGGCGGCGATCCTTACGGTATTGGGATACTCCATCAACGATACGGTAATTATCTTCGATAGAATCCGGGAATATTTAAGAGAGAAGAAATCCTTAACGTTGGCAGGATTGTTCGATGACTCTATTTCCAGCACATTGGGTAGAACCTTCAACACCTCATTTACAACAATTCTGGTAATCCTTGCCATCTTCATCTTTGGTGGAGACAACCTGAGAGGATTTATGTTTGCGATGTTAATCGGTATCGGATTCGGTACATACTCATCCATCTTCATAGCATCGGCGATTGCCTACGACTTCCTGAAAACAGGAAAAGAAGATGAAGTGCACGGTAAAACAACTTCCGACAAAGAATTACTTGCTTCAAAATAAAGTATACTACACTAAATAAGAAAAAGCCTTTCAGCAATGAAAGGCTTTTTTTAGTTCGTAAGGTTGAGGATTGGAGGTGAGTCCGGATTGCAGCAGTTTGTCTTCAGCAGTAACGGAGTCCTGGATTGGTGTGAATGGTGATGGTGAATTTCTTAATCAGTTCTTAAAATTCACTTGTACCGCGAAATTCACTATTTACCATTTACATCCGGTTAATGACGAATTACTTAATGATCGTAAAAACACTGGCAAAGCAAATTGACTATTGACAGTTCACCATTCACATTCAATTCACTTGCGCAGGAAAATTACCAATAGACAATTCACCGTATCCGCGATTTCACTATTTTTGCAGAATGATGGATCATTCGAAAAAAAAGGCAGCCATTGGCTTTATATTTATTACCCTGTTGATTGATGTGATCGGTCTGGGAATTATTATCCCGGTTATCCCAAAACTGATTGAAGAGCTCATTCACGGGAGTGTACGGGAAGCGGCCAAATACGGCGGCTGGCTGAGCTTTGCATATGCCTTTACCCAATTCGTTTTCTCTCCGGTGGTGGGAAACTTAAGCGATAAATACGGGAGAAGGCCAATTATCCTCATTTCACTTTTCGGGTTTACCATTGATTATATTTTTCTCGCATTGGCGCCTACGATCTGGCTTTTGTTTGTAGGGCGGGTAATTGCCGGGATCACCGGTGCCAGCTTTACCACAGCCAGTGCTTACATTGCGGATATTTCTACCGATGAAGACCGGGCTAAGAATTTCGGACTGATCGGGGCGGCCTTCGGGCTGGGGTTCATTATCGGTCCGCTGATTGGCGGAGCTTTGGGCCACTTCGGAGCCAGAATGCCTTTTTATGCCGCGGCGGTATTGTGCCTGCTGAATTTCCTGTACGGGTATTTCATTCTTCCCGAAAGTCTGGATAAGGACAAAAGGAGGGAGTTCGACTGGAAGCGGGCCAATCCGATCGGTTCCCTTAAATTTTTGTTTAAACATTCCGAACTTTCCGGATTGGTAATCACCCTGTTTCTGGTGTATGTTGCCGGACATGCCGTACAGAGCAACTGGAGTTATTTTACCATGGGGCAGTTCAATTGGAGTGAGTTTACGGTAGGCGTCTCTTTAGGGGTAGTCGGATTATTGGTTGCCTTTGTGCAGGGTGTCCTGATCAGGTGGACGACCCCGAAACTGGGTGAATACAAAAGCATCTACATCGGGCTGGGCATGTATGCTGTCGGAATGCTGCTTTTTGCTTTTGCGACAGAAGGCTGGATGATGTTTGCCATCCTGATTCCTTACTGCCTGGGCGGGATCTGCGGACCTTCCCTGCAGTCGGTGATTACAAAGAATGTAGCCCCTAATGAGCAGGGCGAACTTCAGGGTGCTTTAACCAGCCTGATGAGCATAACTTCAACCATTGGCCCGCCACTGATGGCCAGCCTGTATTACCAGTTCAGTAAAGAAGATTCCTCACTGAAATTCCCGGGAGCCCCTTTTTTCCTGGCATTTATCTTAATGTCGGTGAGTGTGGTAATGACCTATTTTAATTTCAAAAGAAAAACTATTAAAAAAGAAGAAGGGACTAAATAACATCAACTCATATCAGAACCTGAACTCGATAGGCTGGGAGAGGGAAGCCGGATGACAGAAGTTTTTTTATTGTTAACAGGAATTCTGTTTTTGATACATTCAGTTTAGTTTTTTATCAAATGGTTGAAATTTAAATACGTATCATCAGACTGATGGTAAATATGATAGAGGCGGACCTCATTGGAACCCTTTTTTATGACCTTTATCCCTCATCTTTAAAGGTTTATTTATCCCTGGGTTAAAATTAACTTTAGTCTGACCATATTTGATTTATTCCGGTCATTTGATTGTAATACCTTTGAAAGTAATGTCGACAAGATAAACTTCCAGCCTTATAATCCGGCTTATATTTTAAAACTTAATATTTCATTAAAACTTAATAAGTACTCCACATTAATTATTCATCATTTTTTATAAATTTAGAAGATGAAATTTATAAATCTTTGTAAAGCTGAACTTGAGACCTTAAAAATGATGGCCGCTAATTATCCCAATTCTTTTGTTCGG
>CAJYRQ010000053.1 GCA_913777465.1 uncultured Chryseobacterium sp. | reverse complement strand
GGCGGAGATTAATAATCAAGGTAGAATTAAGCAAAGAATAAAGCACGGATTAAGGGTAAATTGTGGTGAAGGTTCTTTAGAAGGAACACCGCCCTAGCCCGGATCGCCGCGGTTACCCCACAGCTGCGGTTGGAGAGTATTGGAAAGAGATGGGTTTGGTTAAGGCAGCAGATGGAGAAGCCAGGCGCGAGGAGTATGAGCAGAGAGCCGGATTAAGCTCCTGAAGAAAAAGAGTGTGGAAAGCTGGAGAGTTTTAGGGCTGGAAGGTTGAATTTAATTGGCGACAATTAGAAGATATTATGAAATGCCTTTAATATTGCCGGCTGGCAGATTGAAAGAGTGTAAATAAAAAAGCAGAGTTTTCACTCTGCTTGTTGTTGATGATAAATGGTGCTCAGAAAGTCGCCATAAGAAGATTCGAGACCGATGATATCGCCGCTTTTTAAGTTTAAGCCTCCCGTTCCCGTATTGTCGGATCTGATTTTCGCTGCAGAAATCTGGAAATACTGGTTGGAACTGTTGTCTTTGGGTTGTATTTTAATGGTAGAACCTAAAAGTTTTTTAGTAGAAACCGTATAAACTTCTTCTGGTATCGTTTTCAATACAATATACGATCTGGGTGAAATAATGTAGTCTTTGCCATTGACTGCAATTTTCTGATCTTTGTCCGAAGACGCAAAAATATACATATACCCTGTCTGTTCTGCCGATTTGGCTTTCGGTAAGTAATAAAGACTCAGCCTGTAATTTGAAGGGTTGAAATCCTGTTTCATTCCGTCGATTGTTTCAAAAGGTTTCAAGGTATAGGTATTGGCCCCTATTTCTTTTGCTTTTTTATAAATCAGTGCAAAAACTTCATCATCATATTTAGAAAAACCCTGAACTTCTAATTCCCCCAGATATTCAGCATCTTTTACGTCATGTATTCTGTACAGGAATTTATCTGTATTGTCATGTGTCTTTTCAACTTTCGTAAGGTATACCTTCTGGGCACTAAAAAGCTGTATCAAAAAAATGAGAGCGGCAATGAGTATTTTTTTCATTATTTATTTGTTAGATTGAAGAATATCCACACATTCTTCGAGGCTGTTTTCCCAGTGCTTAGGTTCTATTTTATAAACCTGTTCTATTTTATCGAGACACATGGTGCTTCTTTTCGGTCTTTTTGCCGGTGTCGGATACTGCTCGGTCGTCAGCTGATTTAATTTTATTTCCGATCCTGAGAATTCCGCTATTTTTTCTGCAAATTCAAACCAGGTGGTTTCAGGATAATTGGAAAAATGGAAAACCCCGTATTTCTTTTCATGGGTTTCAATGATTGTCATGATGGCTTCGGCGAGATCATTCGCATTGGTCGGCTGGCCAAACTGGTCTCCTACAATTCCCAATTCGTCTTTCTGACTAAAGAGATTCAGCATGGTCCTTACAAAATTCTTGTTGAATTCCGAGTACAGCCAGGATGTTCTCAGGATGATTGTTTCCGGATTGATTTCCAGTGCCAGCTCTTCGCCTTTTAACTTGGATTCGCCATAAACGCCAACCGGATTCGTAAAATCATCTTCGGAATAGTCTAAATTGGTCTCCCCATCGAAAACATAATCGGTAGACACATGAATGAATATAGCGTTGTTATCCTTACAGGCCTGTGCCAGGGACCCTACTCCATCCGCATTTACCGCAAATGCTTTTTCCTTTTCGGCTTCAGCAAGATCTACGGCCGTATATGCAGAGGCATTGATGCAGTAATCCGGCCTGTATTCTGCAAAAAATGCGTTTATCTGATCTTCATTGGTAATGTCCAGCGTCTGGGAATCGGTAAAGGTGAATTCGTAATCCAGCTCAAATTCAGGAGCGATTTTCCTGATGCAGTTTCCCAGCTGTCCGTTTCCTCCGATGACTAATATTTTCTTCATTATGAATTTTTTGCGTTTTGTGATCTTAAAAATTTAACTCTCGACTGGAAGTCCTTCTGTTCCAAATCTACATAAAACTTATGGAAGGTCTCTTTGATATCTTCAGGATGCACTTCCGACTTTCTGGTTTTTATATTAAAGTAGATCACCGTTACCCATAATACGGCATGAACCGTTTTTTCATCCAGGCTCTTCATCAGGATCTCTACTTTTGCCGTACGCTCCCCTACCTCGATGGTCTTGCTGCTGATGACTACCGAAGTATTGTATCTTACTTCTTTCAGGTAAGCGATTTCATTCTGGATGGCAATCCACGTACAGCCGGTAAGTTTGGTGTATTCTTCATAGGTAAAACCGTAAAATGTTTCCACATGATCTTCTCTGGCATTGAACATATAGTCCAGATATTTCACGTTATTTAAATGACCGATCGGATCACAGTCGCTGAATCTGACTTTTACCCTGGTTGATACTTCTTTTTCCATTCTGCAAAAATAAAAAAACCACCCCGATGAGAGATGGTTATTTTATAAATGTTTGTTAATTTCTAAAAATTACTGAACACCCAGTTCTTTTTTTACAGCTGCAGTAGCATCAGGTCCTCCTTTGAAAACGAATGCTGCGGAGTTTGCATCCATGATGTAGTCATATCCGTTTGCTTTAGCCACTTTAGAAACTGCATCGTTAAGTTTCTTTTCAATCGGCTCATAAGCTGCATCCTGCTTAGCCACGAAATCTTTCTGTGCTTTATCGTTCATCTGCTGGATTTCCTCCTGCATTTTTGCCAATTCCGCTTCTCTTGCTTTGTTTTCGTCAGCCGTTTTCTTAGGTGCTTCTTCAGTATACTGTTTTACTTTAGCCTGTCCTGCGTCTGCTTTTTTCTTGATTTCGGCTTGTTTGGTATCTAAGAAAGCTTTAAGATCAGTATCAGCCTTTTTCTTTTCAGGCATTGCGTTAAGAACACCTATAACATCTAAAGTAGCAATTTTTTGAGCTTTTGCCATACCTACCGATACAACCATCATTACCGCTGCAAATAATACACTTAATTTTTTCATAATGGGTAAATAAATAATTTAATTTGTTTTTTAGATCTGTAAATTTAATAAAAGTTAAACTTTTATTTTCTTGTTTTTGTTTTTTCTTTCGGCTCGCTGTCTTTTAGCAGGATGGCCAGTACTTTATCGGAATAATCGGATCTTTTCTGAAGAAAAATAACGTTGTTGCTTGTTTTGTCCAGCACGATCGCCAGGCCATTCTTTTCAGACATAGTTTTGATCGCTTCCCAGATCTGATCCTGGAACGGCTGTACAAGGTTGGCTCTCAGCTTTTTGATTTCTCCGGTAGCTCCGAAACGTAAGCTTGTGGTGGTTTTGATGTTTTTATCCAAATCCATCACTTCTTTTTCCCGGAGTTTCAACTGATCGCCTATTAAAAGTACTTTTTCACTTTCAAAAGCAGATCTTTTACGCTCGTACTCCATCTGCAGATTCTGAAGTTCCGTCTGCCAGGTATCGATCTGCGCATTCAATCTCGCTTCCGCTTCTTTGTATTGAGGCATCTTGCCCAATATGTATTCGGTATCCACGACGCCCACTTTCTGTGCATTGCTTAACCCGAAAAGCAGGAATAATACGAATGAAAAAACAATTTTAAAATTTTTCATGTTCTGGATTATAATGACTGGTTCATCAAGAAGTGCGTCTTCCATCCGGAAGGTTCAGTTCCTGTAATTGTTTTATCGAATCCATAAGCGAAATCAAATCCAATGAGACCAAACGCCCCCATATATACCCTTACACCAACACCAACTGATCTTTTTAACTGGAACGGATTGTAATTCCCCCATGAATTCCAGACATTCCCTCCTTCAGCAAACGTTAAAGCATAAATCTTTGCCGTCTGGTTCAATGAAATCGGGTATCTTAATTCTAACGTAAATCTGTTATAAATAGTACCTCCCCCTGCAGGTGTAATATCTTCAGAAGTTCCTCCGTAAGTAGAAGCATTTTCGTAACCTCTCAACGGAATTAATTCTCTACCATCGTATCGACCACCGAATAAACCGGTACCTCCTACATAGAATCTTTCAAACGGCGGAGCTCCCAATTTGGAGTTATAGCCATCCATAAAGCCCATTTCGGCAGAAGATCTCAATACCAATTTACCAATGATCTCATTGTAAACATCAGCTTTGAACTTCACCTTGTAGAATTCCATCCACTTGTATTTCTCCGTAGGATTCAACGTGGAATAATCCTTGTTGTTGAATGCAGAGTAAGGCAGCGTAAACTTCACCGAAAGGTCTAAGTTAGATCCTGACGTCGGGAAAATCGGGTCGATCCCCGCCGAGTTTCTGCTTAATCCTAAGTTGATGCTTAAGTTATTCGCGGAACCATAATATTCGGTGGTATTACCGAACTGGAACGGATAATTCTGGAAGTCGTATTTCTGATACTGAAGACCTGTATACAACGAGAAATAATCATCCGGCCATCTCAAAAGCCTGTTCAATCCCACAGAAGCGGAGAAGATATTCAATTTCTGGGAATTCCCGGAAATATCGGAATATTTTACTCTTGAATTGTTCAAACTTACAGAAAGCGCAGTCGCTCTTGTTCCGAATAGCCACGGCTCCGTAAATGAAACGCCGTAGTTCTGGAAATATTGTCCGGCCTGTGCCTGAAGCGATAAGGTTTGCCCGTCTCCCTGAGGAACCGGCTTAAAGTCTTTGAACTTCAGGAAGTTTCTCAACGAGAAGTTGTTGAAAGTAAGTCCCAGGGTCCCGATGAAGCTGTTACCTCCGTAACCTGCCTGCAGCTGAACCTGTGAAGACCCTTTTTCCACCAGTTTCCAGTTGATGTCTACCGTGTTATCCTGCTGATTCGGCTGAATGTCCTGACCCACCTGTTGCGGATCGAAGAACTGCATCCCAGCCAGATCGAAATAGGTTCTCTTGATGTCGCTTTTCGCGAAAAGGTTACCCGGCTTCGTTCTTAATGCTCTTAAAATAACGTGGTCGTGTGTTGTGGTATTCCCCTGCCAGGTTACTTTATTCCAGGTTGCTTTTTCCCCTTCATTGATCCTGATTTCAAGGTTTACCCTATCGCCGTCTACCGATTTTTCAACAGGTGTTACGTTGGAGAAAAGATAACCGTTGTTCATGTAGATGGACTTGATATCGGAATCATCTTCCTTACCGCCATCTTCCCCAACTTTTTTGTTGAAACCTACCGCATCGTAAATGTCTCCTTTTTTATACCCCAGAAGTCTTTGTAAGTAATCGGTAGAATATACGGTATTCCCGGTGAAGGTGACATCACCGATGTAGTACTGCTTTCCTTCGTTCAGTTTTACATTGATTTCGTAATTATTTCTTTTGTTTCTCCAAACGGAATCTGAAACAATAGTTGCATCCCTGTAACCCAAAGAGTTATAGTAATTGATCAGATTTTGTTTATCTTCCTGGTATTTGTCTTCAATAAATTTGGAAGATTTCAAAATACCGCCGATCCCGAATCTTTTCTGCTTGGTTTCCTTGAATGCTTTTTTTCTTAGCTTTCTGTCGGTCACCATTTTATTTCCTTCAAATTCGATATGATCGATCTTTACCCTTTTGCCTTTGTCTACCTCAATGGTCCAGTCTACCAGATTAGGATCTCCGGCATTTACTTTTTCCTGAATGGTGATTTTGGCATCTGCATATCCTTTTTTCACGAAGTCTTTCGGGACATTCGTTTTAAGGCTGGAGATCAGGTTCTGTGTAATTTTAGTTCCCGGCTTCAGATTGTTGTCTTTAGCCATTTTTTCATTTTTAGATTTTCCGATCCCTTTTCCGGTGAATTTTACTTCCCCGAGGTCTTTAAGGTCCTGAAGGTAAAATCTTAAAATAATGGTTTCGCCTTCAATGCTCTGAACATATACTTCAACCTCGGAAAAAGACTGGGTATCCCAAAGCTTTTTTACGGCGTTGCTTATTTTCTGCCCCGGAATGTCTACGGTTTCCCCTTTGGATAAACCTGTAAATCTCAGGATCTGAGCCGGCGTATATTTTTTAACCCCATCTACAACAATGTCTTTCAATGTGTATGTTCCTGCCTGGTTTTCTGCATGCACCGCATTGTTTACGCTGGTACTGTCTTGTGGAGTTACCTGTCCATAGAAATGTGCAGAAGCAACAAACATAATGATGGGTAATAGTCTAAACTTCATTTTATCGTAGTCTTTCTTTTCTTAATTTTTACTGAATTTTTATCTGCTCGCCGGTCATCCCGAATCTTCTTTCCTTGTTTTGATAATTTACAATACACTGAAAGAAAATGTCTTTTGTAAAGTCCGGCCAGAGAACATCTAAAAACTGCAGCTCTGCATAAGCGATCTGCCAAAGGAGGAAATTGCTGATTCTGATTTCGCCGCTTGTCCGGATCAGGAGATCCACCGGCGGAAGATCTTTTGTATAGAGGTAGCTTTCGAAAAGCTTCTCATCGATATTTTCGGCACCGATTTTCCCTTCTTTCACATCTTCGCTGATGCTTTTTACGGCATTCAGTATTTCATGCTGTGATCCATAGCTGATCGCCAGCACCAGATTGCCTTTTGTGTTTTCTTTTGTAAGTTCCACCACGCGCAAAAGCTGGTCTTTTACAAGCGGAGGAAGTTTTTCAAGATTCCCGATCACATGCATTTTCAGCCCTTTGCTGAAAATTTCTTCGGCTTCCAGCAGCAGGGTTTCCACCAGTAAATTCATTAAAGTATTTACTTCTTCCGCAGGCCGGTTCCAGTTTTCCGAAGAAAAGGTATAAAGTGTTAAATACGGAATATGTATTTCATTACATGCATTAATGGCATTCCTTACTGCATCAATGGCATTTCTGTGGCCGAAGGTTCTTTCTTCGCCACGGGTTTTTGCCCACCTTCCATTACCATCCATGATGATCGCCACATGTTGCGGCAAATTTTCAGGATCTATTTTATCTTTTATCAACGACATATTAATCACAATAACACGGAGGTCTCCCGAAAGAATAAGTAAGCCCTAAGCTTACGGTATTCATCCAATCTTTGGATCGGGTATCTCCGATATTTCTTTGTCCAATAAGGGCAGCTTCTCTTTCTTTGGATACTACATAATAAGCATCGGTCTGAAGAAGGGAACCACCGGTAACAGGGCTCAGGATATCTCCGTTATACGTAGCCACCACATCTTTGGTAAGGACTTTGTTGTAATCCAACTGATCCGTAAGTGTATACCTGAAAGTGGCTTCTGCAAAAATAGCCCAGTTATAATTAAATTTATATTTTAAACCCACTCCAAAAGGAAGGTGCGCTGTAGTTTTTTTACCGGTAGAGTACGTTGCGGTAGTGGTAAAATCAAGCTCATTGATCGGAGCCTGTGCCACACCGTCGGCATCTCTCCTGAAGTCATTCACGATGGTAGCCTTCGGAGCATCAAATAATAAAGCGCCGACCCCACCGAAGATATATGGACTCACCATCCCTTTCTGCTCGTTGTTCACCGGGAAAAAGTTGTATTCGAAAACCAAACTCGCTTCATATACATTATTTTTACCGAATGAATTTCTATTTCTTCTGTAATCCTCCTTTGCTACCTTGTCATTAAACTGAACCTGGTTATACCCAAGATCCAATCGTACGGTCTGATGAGGATTAAAATTAAATCTGTATAAAATCCCACCATAAAACGGAACTCCCCAATCCGATGTTCTGCTTAAATCCAATGGCTTTTGTAAAAGATAATTCGATCTCCCTATATCCCCAACTAGGTTACTCATACCTAGACGAACTCCAAGTTCGTTTCTTTGTGCTTTAACACTTACCACTGTTCCTAGAGCGGCAAGGAAGCTAAACAATAATTTTCTATTCATAAAAGAATATGGATTTATGGTTATTTTAAAATTTAATTTTTGCAAATATAAAACATTTTTATATTAATGATAATCTTAATGTTTAGTTAAAAATAAAGAAAAAAACATAATTTGTTATAAAGTAAACGACAAACCCGCTAAATTATTCTTTTTTTAATAGAATCAAAATACCCAGGATACAGTAAACCCCCATTAAATGAGGGTTTAAATGTATTATTTTTTATTGAATATCGACTGTACTTTATTCCTAATTCTTATCAGTATAGGTTCTTTGTAGTTTTTATCCTCATCAAAGTAACCATAACCGTATCCATAGCCATAACCGTAACCATATCCATAGCCGTAACCTTGTTTGGTATTGTAATCATTATAGACAAGACCCAGATGATCGATTTCTCCGTTATGATATCTTTCCGTGATCATTTTCAGCATATATTTTTCAGTATACTCATGACGTACCACATAGATATTGGCATCAGAATGTTTCATCAGTTCATAGGAATCTGCTACCAGGCCTACCGGCGGGGAATCAATGATAATGAAGTCATATATTTTCTTGAGATCTTCAATAAACTGAATATTTTTCTCGCTCATCAGAAGCTCTGAGGGATTCGGCGGAATAGGCCCCGAGGTTGCAACATCCAGGTTAGGAATTCTTGTTCTGTTGATAATCTGCTCCATTCCTACTTCACCGGTCAGGTAATTAGAGATCCCAAATTTATTATCAATCTGGAAGTCTCCGAAAATCTTCGGCTTCCTTAAATCCATTCCCAAAAGGATGGTTTTTTTATCACTTAACCCAAGAACCGATGCCAGGTTGATTGAGATGTAAGTCTTTCCTTCACCCCCAATGGAAGAGGTAATCAGGATAACTTTGCTTCCGTCATTTTCACCGGAAAGAAATCTTACATTCGCCCTGATTCCCCGGAACGCTTCTGAAACGGAAGATTTCGGCTGATCCATAACGGTAAGCATGTTTTCGTTGCTGTTGTTGCCGATTACGCCCAGTAAAGGGATTTTGGTTGCGCTGAGCAGTTCCCTGATGTTTCTGATTTTACTATCCAGCAATTCCCCGATAAGAATAAATAAAAGCGGCAATACAAGGAAACCACCTATGATACCGGCCTTTGCAGCTTTTATATTAGGACCGATCGGTGGCTGTCCTACATTTTTAGCAGGGTCGATTACCGTAATGTCAGACTGATTGGCAACCATCCGAATCTGAGTTTCATTCTGTCTTCCGAGTAAGCTGTTGTAAGTAGCTTCAATCATATTGTATCCTCGTTCTGCATCAAGATATCTTCTCTGCTTTTCAGGATAAGTGGCTAAATCTGAATTTGCCTGGGCAACTTTCTGATTAATTTTATTGATTTCGTTATAATAGCCGGAATAATAATTCCTTAGAGATGCATTAGATGCCATTTTGGCATCATCAATAAGCCTGTTGATTTCTTTCATGGGCTCCGAATTCGGCTTGTAGATCTGCGCCAGTTCCCGCCTCTTCAAATAAAGCGCTTTAAGTTCGGCAACCGAAGCACTGAAAAATCCGTCCTGAAAGCCTGCCGCCGTTGTGCTGATCATTTTTTCGAAATTCTGAGCTTCCAGGCTCCTCCTGATTTCATTCAGGGAAGCAATTTTGCTGTCGATATCTGCTTTTTTGGCTTCAAGATCCTTAATTTCACTCAATGATTTTTCATCCCGGTCTTTAATATCATAAAGCTTTTCGGTGGTCTTCATGTAATTCAGGATATTGGCACTTGAGTCCAGCTTCTTCCTGATATTAGTAAGGTTTTCCTTTAAATAAATATCGGTATTTTTATCTACCGTCAGCTTATCAGCAAGCCTCTTTTTTTGCAGCTGGCTTACTGACATGTTGAGGAAATTAACGGTATTGTTAAGGTTAAAACCTTTTTTGGTAATAATCATAATACTGTTGATTTCTTTATCGAATTCAATACCAATAGTAGAAACAATATCATTAACAGACTGATTAACCGTACTTAAGCTGACAATAATATTATCCAGCTTTATTTTAGGAACAGTAGGATTATGGATCAACCTGAATCTTAAATTCGGAGCGGTGTACCATTCCCCTATTCTTATAATTTTATTGGCAGGCCTTTCAAAAGCGTTAATCGTCGAAAAGCCTTCAGACTCATAGCTATAAAGATTCGTTGACTGCCCTTCTTCAGGAAGAACCACCTCATAAGAATTGCCTCCCTTCGGTACCAAAGTAACCGGATAGCTCATCTGCTGAAGATGCTTTTTATCCACTTGAAAAACTACCGGAGAATCGTCTTTATCCAGATAGGTTGATTTTATAAGCCCTTTTGTAGAATAGTTTACAAAAAGATCCAACTCCTTTACCAGGAACTCATTGTGGGTTCTGGATAAAAGCATTTTCTTCAGGTAGATCCCATCCTGATTTCCGCCCTGTCCCCAGATAAAATTGATGGACTGATTCGGGGTAAAATAACTGGATGTATTATTTGAAACACTTAGGGATAAATTGGAAGCGTAAATATTCTGTGCATAATATTTGCTGTATACCCACGAGATACCATATCCGATAAACAGCATTACAACGAACCAATACCAGTTTTTCAGTACTCTTCTTAAAAAATGTTCGATATCGAACAATGCAAAGGAACCGTATTTTTCCTTCTGAGAATCCACCTTCTCTACCGTAGCGTCTTTTCCTGGAATCATGATATTAAAGGTTTTTTAGAAGTAGATAAATGGATAATGCCGTTGTAATTACCGATACCCCTGTAGTTAAAGTCTGAATCGGATCTTTTCCGAGTCCGTTCAAGCTTTTTGCTCTTGTATTCAGATA
Organism: uncultured Chryseobacterium sp.; assembly: GCA_913777465.1. GTDB lineage: Bacteria > Bacteroidota > Bacteroidia > Flavobacteriales > Weeksellaceae > Chryseobacterium. The sequence continues at coordinate 177,549 of CAJYRQ010000053.1, read as the reverse complement.
GATTTCGTCACCGTTCTGCACATAATAATAAGGAGAATTCATGACATCTTCCCGGGTAAGATCGATTCTGGCAGTTTTAATTCCTTCAGGAAGTTTTCTGTGGATCATGATATTTTTTCGGTCAATTGTTCTGTTCAAACCACCGCTCATGGCAATAGCTTCGGTAATCGTCAACGTATTTTTATGCACTACCTTTTCACCGGTAACGCCTGTTGTTTCTATATCGCCCAATACATAGAATGTAATCCCGTTGGTATTTAGACGTACTTCAGATTTACCTTCCTGGAAATTTTCATTTACTTTATCCTGAATCTCCTTGCTTACTTCTTCAATGGTACGTCCTTCAACTTTTATAAATCCGATACCGAAAACATTGATGTCACCATTGGCATCTACCTTTAATCCGTTAAAGTAGAAATTGGCATTTCCTCCTCCTGAAGCTCCTGACCCTATCGCGCCGATTCCCATGTTTGACATCGCGCCGCCGCCAACTCCACCAGATCCGCTGGAAGTATTTAATGATGAATAAAATTGTGCAGCATCTCCCTTCGGAGTCGTAACAATATTCAATGTTAAAATATCATTTTTCGTAATCCTGTATACCGGAATATTGTAGGGAACCAGGCCTTCTTCGTTGATGACAAGACTTTCGCTGGGCTGCATGTACTTTACATCTTTTGTGGTTATGCAAGATGTCAACATTAAGAGAGGCAGTGTTAAAAATAAAATATATTTACAGTTCTTCATCATATTTTTCAATTGTTTGCAAAAGTAAAGATTTAATTGATAGTCTTCTTATTATTCTTTAAAAGATAAATAAAATCCGGTAAGTAAGCTCCTAGAAAGCCAAGTAAAACAACAATCAACAATAAGAGATTAACATTGATATGTCTGAAATAATACGCTGTTGCGACGATAAAAAGATAATAGACGATAATATAAAAACTGGATCTTCTGTGGGTAAGATTCAGCTTTAATAATTTATGGTGGATATGGTTCTTATCGGCATCAAAAGGAGACTTCTTATTGATAAGCCTGATAATAATCACATTCAGCGTATCAATAATTGGGAGAATAAGGATTGCCACGGCTACTACGGGAGCAGACTGGAGATGATACTTTGGAATCCCCGGAATTTCCCTATCGATAAAAATATCAATAAAACAAATTGAGGTAAAGGCAAGAAGGAAACCCAGCAGCATCGAGCCGGTATCCCCCATAAAAATCTTATTGGTTCTGTAATTGGATAAATTGTAATACAAAAATGCCAGAACTGCTCCGATTATAATTACCGACAAAACAACCAGCGGATAATTGTATGCTCCTAACCGGTAATAGCTGATCCCGAAAAGGGCACTGCAGATCACCGAATATCCTCCGGCAAGACCGTCGATTCCATCGATAAGATTAAAAGCGTTAATGAGAACGATAAAAGTAATAATACTGAAAAAGACACTTATAAAATAATCCATCTCATAAATTCCAAAGATCCCGAAAAGGCTTCTGATCCGGATATCCGATCCTATGACGATCAGTGACGATACAACGATTTGGGCAACCAATTTTTTATAGGCCCGCATTACCACAATATCGTCCATGACCCCGATATATAAAAGGATAATAAGCGATGCAAAAAGAAATTTATACAGATCGAAAAGCTCATAGGCAAAGATCGATGTACAGATTCCTATAGAATAGAAAATGGCAATACCTCCCAGATTGGGAATTTTCCTTAAATGCGAACTCCTTACCCCGGGCTCATCCATCAGGTTTTTTCTCCTTGAAATTTTGATGATGGTAGGAACGGAATAATACGTAATAAGAAACGAGAACAAAAAACCCAGCCCTATTTTTATATAGAAAATAGGAACACCGGACTGAGCTAAGAACAATTCAAAATTCTCCATTTTTTTTCTGATCAAGTACTTTCTATCTTTTTTAACAAAAGAAAAGTTTCGTCGACGTTAAAAAACTGTTCACCAGATTTTTTACCGAAACTCCAGCACTTACATTTGTGTTAAATTAATTTCCTTATCAGTTTTTTCTGACCTGCAAAAAACAACAGATAAAATATCTTTTTTTTCAGGGGCAAAGATAACAGATAATTCTTATCAAAACGACTATAGCTTAATATATCTTTTAATTTTATTTTCCGCTCTTTCATGAAATCTTCCAGCTGCCGGGACATGGCCATAAAGGTTTCTTCATTTTTCACAAAAGCCAGGTATGCAAGATAAGAATATACCCCTTCGAAAATCTGAAAATTTTTCAGTGCTTCCAACCGGTCTGCATATCTGGATGTTTTAAAAAATGCTTCTACGTCTTCCACGGCTTTTAGAATATCCAGACCTCTTTCCGTATGGGTTTTGGTAATAGAATCGGTACGTTCCAGGTATTGGTAGTGAAAATTCTGGGTCTGGGCAATGGTTTTGCACTCCAGTAAAAGCTGGGGAATCAGCTGAATGTCTTCAAAATGTGCAGATCTCTTGAAGCGCTTTTCCTGAAAAAGCTCCTTCTTAAACAATTTATTGCACGCAAAATAGCTTAAATCCGCAAATATGGAGAAGTTTTTCTCAAGATCAATCTTTTCCGGCATATTCGGAATCTGGGTCAGCTTTTGGGTGATTTTTCCGTGCTGATCCACTTTCCGGATATTACAGATCACCATTTCGGCCTGATGTTTTTCTGCAAGCACTGCCATTTCTTCAAACATGGAAGGATTCACATAATCATCACTGTCTACAAACCCGATATAATCTCCCGCAGCCCTGTCGATACCGAAATTACGGGCATCGCTTAATCCACCGTTTTCTTTGGTAAAGGGTTTTATTTTTTCCGGATATTTTTGGGCGTATTCCTGAATAACTTTTTCGGAATCATCCGTACTCCCGTCATTCACAACCAGGATCTCAAGAGCCTGATAGGTTTGATTGATTAGAGAATCAAGACATTTGGCAAGATATTTTTCGACATTGTACACCGGGACAACAACGGAAATTTTTAAAGGATGGCCTGCCATATCTTATATTTTCGTCAGACGTGCATTCAGCCAGCCTTTTTTAGCTTCTTCAAAATCCTTTTTCGAGCACGGAATGCAGTTTTCTATATTGTCATCATCCCCGAAATACCAAAGGTTACTGAAGGTATCACGTTTAAAAGCATATTGCCGGTCATCCACCAGCACGTAAAATAGTTCGTAATGACGTTCTTTGGGATGGGACTGCTGAATATTGATTCCCTCGATAAGGTACCAGAGCATCTGCGCAAGAAGCTGCTGGTTCAGCTGATTTTCAGAATAAATATTATAATTGAAGATACCTACGGATTTTAAGTTTTCACTTAATCCGATTTCCTTCATATAGGCACAGATTTCCCTTCTGTTCAGGCCGTTTACCTGCGCATTTATGGAAAACGGCTCTCCGAAGCTTTCAACAGCATCGCAGTTTACCGTTACCAGATCAGCTTTCCGGAAAAAAGGTTCCGTTTTCTCCGTAGAATTCATCATTTCCGCCAGGCGGATGATATCAAACTCCACTTCTTTGATCAGCCTTACGGAATCCGTTTCATTCAGATGCTTCTGATATCCCAAGTGGTGGTAATTTTTAATGGAAAAATCTTTCGCTCCGAAAATTTTGCTTAAAAAAGTATGTTCATTAATGGTTTCACCCTGCTTTAATGAAATGATATTGCTGATCTGGGTATAATTAATGCTTTTCGTAAATAGATTCAGTGCTGAAAAAAGCGAGAATGAAAAATCATTGGACCCACCTACAATCACAGGAATGGCCCTTTTGTGATGACAGGCGGATAAAACTTCCTGCAGAATGTAGTGGGAATCCTGTACCGATTTTCCGGAAACCAGATCTCCCAGATCGACAATAGGAATCTCAAAATCCAGCTGCGACAATTTATAGAACTCATTCCTGATACCCGTAAAGTCCTGGACTTCCGCATCACCGTTTGCCCCTCTATAATCCGAAACAAAAAGGAGGACTACGCTGTCTTCCCTTATTTCCTTGGTGATTCCGGCACCGATCTGCCAGCTCTCCGTCCTGAAATTCCTTGGGGATATGATAAAATCTTCGAAATTCATAAATGCTTTGCGTTATTTCCGCAAACATACAAAAACTTAGTGGCTTAATACAAAGTTTGAAACTTTGGCAAAATTACCGAGCATCCTGATCCACAGAAAAAGCAAAAGCACAGACGCCAGGCCTGTGCTTTCTGTATTTATCGCATCAAAATTATTTTTTCTTTGTGGCAACAGACTTTTTGGTTGTTGCCGGTTTTTTAGCTGCAGTAGTCTTTTTTGCAGCAGCTGTTTTCTTGGCTGCCGGTTTTTTCTTTTCGGCAAATGCTTTCGGATCCTGATCGGTAATCCATTTTTTCACCTCATCCAGGGAAACCTCTTTCAGCTCGTCGGCTTCATATTTGGTTTCATCTGCCTTTTTCGGAATTTTAAACATGGCTTTTCCGAATTTTACGAACGGGCCCCATCTTCCGTTTTCGATGGAAATTTTTTCTTTTTCCCACTGCCGGATGTAGCGGTTGGCTTCTTTTTCCAGCTTGGCATCAATCAGTTCATTGATATCGCTTTGGGAAAGGTTCTCGAAATCGTACCGCTTCGGAACATTTACGAAAATATCTTTGTATTTGATGAACGGTCCGAATCTTCCGGATCCTTTGGTTACAGGCTCCCCTTTGTAAGTGGCAATCGGTGCATCGGCGATTTTCTTTTCATTGATAATCTCTTCCGCACGCTTCTGGTCTACTGAAAGCGGATCTTCCCCTTTCGGGATGCTGATGAACGTTTCGCCCCATTTTACATAAGGACCGAACCTTCCTACCCCTACGGAAACAGGTTGCCCATCCACCTCATTCAGATCAAAAGGAAGCCTGAACAGTTCCAGGGCTTCTTCAAAAGTAATCGTGGCAATGTTTTGTCCTGACATCAGAGAAGCAAAAATCGGCTTTTCTTCATCGTCGGTTTCCCCGATCTGGATCATTGCCCCGAATCTTCCGATTCTGGCGTGGACGTTCTTCCCGGTTTTCGGATCTACCCCTAATAAACGGTCTCCGGTAGCACGGTCTGCATTTTCCTCCACATCTTCAATTCTCGGATGGAATTTGGAGTAGAAATCCGTCATCATCTGCTTCCACTTCTGGTCGCCGTTGGCAATTTCGTCGAAACTCTCCTCTACTCTTGCCGTAAAGCCGTAATCCAGGATTTCCTTAAAGTTATCAGTCAGGAAATCACTTACGACTTCCCCGGTGTCCGTTGGGACGAATTTATTTTTATCCCCTCCGAATTTTTCCTCAAGGATTTCTTTTTTGATAGCATCTTTCGTCAGAGAGATTTTTACCACTTCTCTTATCTGTGGTTCGATTTCCCTTTTGTCAACATATTCACGGTTCTGGATGGTCTGGATGGTCGGAGCATAAGTAGACGGACGCCCGATTCCCAGCTCTTCCAGCTTCTTTACCAGTCCTGCTTCCGTATACCGGGCACCTGGTCTTGTAAATTTTTCGGTTGCCGTGATTTTTTTATAATCTAAAACTTCTCCTACGTTTACTTTCGGAAGCAGTTTTTCGTTGTTTTCCTCATCATCGTCTTCGGCTTTTAAGATTCCGTATGCTTTTAGGAAACCGTCAAAAATAATCACTTCACCCTGTGCTTCAAAATGCTGGGGCAGCTTTACATTTCCGATTTCAATAACGGTTTTCTCAATTTTGGCATTGGCCATCTGTGAAGCCAGGGTTCTTCTGTAAATTAACTGATAGAGCCTGTTCAGCTGAGCATCGCCGATGCTTTTTACGGCAAAATCCGTAGGACGGATGGCTTCGTGGGCTTCCTGTGCAGAAGCAGACTTCGTTGTATAATTTCTCGGTGCGGAATATTCTGCGCCGTATTCTGAAACGATTTGTTTTTTGGCTCCTTCAATAGCTTCCTGGGAAAGGTTTACCGAGTCGGTTCTCATGTAGGTAATATATCCTTCTTCATATAGCCTTTGGGCCAGACGCATCGTATTGGTTACATTATACCCCAATCTGGAAGAAGCTTCCTGCTGTAAAGTGGAAGTGGTGAAAGGAGCAGATGCCGAACGGGTTCCCGGTCTGGTCTCAACATTCAATACTTTAAATTCGGCTGTTCTGGACTGTTCCAGGAATTTTTCAGCCTCTTCTTCCCGGTTGAAATCTTTCTTGAGCTTTGCAGAAATTTCCTGCCCGGCTTTGTTTAAGAAAACACCATCCAGTTTAAAGCTGGCTTTGGGCACAAACTCCCGGATTTCTTTTTCTCTTTCGACAATTAACCGTACAGCTACCGACTGTACCCGGCCTGCGGATAATCCCGGCTTTACTTTTTTCCAGAGCACCGGAGACATTTCAAAACCTACGATCCGGTCCAGTACCCTCCGGGCCTGCTGGGCGTTGACTAAGTTCTGATCAATATCCCTGGGGTTTTCTATTGATTTTAGAATGGCATTTTTGGTAATCTCGTGGAAAACAATTCTTTTCCTGTTTTCAGGCTTCAGCTTCAGTTCTTCCGCCAGATGCCAGGCAATGGCTTCTCCCTCGCGGTCTTCATCGGAAGCCAGCCATACCATATCGGCCTTTTTCACTGCAGATTTCAGTTCCGTTACCAATTTCTTTTTGTCGGCAGAAACTTCGTAATCCGGACTAAAAGTCGACAGATCAATTCCCATTCCTTTTTTAGGAAGATCCCGGATATGACCGAAACTGGATTTTACTTCAAAATCCTTCCCTAAATACTTCTGAATAGTCTTTGCTTTTGCCGGTGACTCAACGATTACTAAATTTTTCGACATTCTAAAATTTTTGCAAAAGTAAAGTTTTTTTATCAGATAGCTTTTTCGAATCACATTTTATTTAGCAATTCTACCGGTGCAATAAAGATCCTGTAGAGAATTCCCTCGAAGGTAAAGCCTTTTCCGGACATCTCCACCCTGTACAGTAAAGAGAAAATAATGATGAATGAAGTAATATAGAATTTGCTGTTTACTCTAATTTTCTCAAATGCAAAAACCGAGTGCCCACTCCGCAGCAGCAAGGCAAAAAGTACAATCATCAGCATCATATGGATGTACATCCACCTTCCCCAGTCGATCGCCAGATAAAATAACGGAAGGGAAAATAAAAAAGCAGCAATTAACAATATAGACAAAACCTTTCGGTCATTTAGAAATTTTAAATAATAAGCAATATGCAGAATACTAATAGTAAGGCTTACCAGGTATAAAATATATTCTTGGCTATGTTGTCTGATATAATCCCTTTCATTAATATTCCAGTAAAAAATTCCGTAGGTAGGATGCACACCCCTTGCAGCCAGAATCGGCAAAGACATTCCTTCATTGACGTTTTTTCCGAACAGCAGGATTAAAGCGGTAGGAATACCGACAGCCATAAAATATTTAATATATCTCTTATACTCAAGTTTTCCGGTTTTCAGGTATAAGGCAATCGCAAAATACGGAATGTAAAACAAAACAACTTCATGGAGGAAAGCCGTGATAAAAAGGCCAAGACAAAATACATATTCTTTGTTTTTAGAGAGCTTATCCCGGTCGAGGAGATAAATGAACCATGTAAAAAGAAGGAATACAATGAATTCTTTTTTACCGACGTAGGTAACGGTATTTAAAAGTCCTATAAAACCGATTGACGATAACAGAAGCGACAGGTAAAGAAGATCGGTTATTTTGTAACGGATCAGTTTCGCATAAAGCCAAAAGAAACCGGAAATGATAAGAAACTGCGCAAAATATACGAGATAATTCAACCTTAATCCTGTAAGATCCTGCATTAGAAAAAAGAAGCTTCCGGACAGGCCCCGCCGTTTGAACCCGCCGTCCTGGTAATTGATCAGCCAGTCGGCCAGGATATATCCGTCATCCTTAAAGTTATAATAATAGGTAAAAGCCAGTGTGTAAACAGCCGTTACTGCAATTAAAACATAAATAAAAATTTTAATATTAAAATATTGCAGGACATTAGTTAGTCTCATAATGTGTTTTGAAAATTGGAACAAAAAAAGAGAAACAAAACAGCTGTCTGTTGTTTTCATCATTTTAAGGTTCAAAAATAATGAATTTAACTTAATTGCCGTTTTATTTCTCTTCGGAGATGTATTGATTCTTATTACTCTTTGATAATTTTTACAATTTCTTTTGAATCGTTAATTCTTAAAAGATAGGCACCTGCAGTCAGGGCTGAAAGATCAGTCTTTTTGTTTTCAAACTTTCCTGATTTTACAAGCTGCCCGGACATATTGTAAACCTGGTAATAATACCCTTCCGTATGATCAGTTGTTTTTATATACAACTCATTTTTCACCGGATTCGGGAAGAAGGCAATATTATCTTTTTTAATAGCTTTTATATCATTCGAGTCTAAGCGGGCAGCCGGTACCGTAGCCGGTAAAGCCGTAATCTGAAGTCTTGGGATCACCCCTTCTTCATTTCCGTTGGCATCGTATTTAATCTTAACGCATCGGCAGTTCATTCCGAAATACGGGTCGTTGTTATCATGGAATGCGATCATGCGGTTGGCCGAAGCGGCAGCATCGAACAATACATTAATCGGTCTTCCGATATAATTTGAATTAAGAGCGGCCGTCCATATTCCCGGGTACTGATAATTGATGAAGTTATAAGTTCCCGATGCAGATTGGTTGGTGGTTACACTTCTGGAGCCACGGGATCCTGAATTCGGATAATTCCCAATCCTGTAAGACGGATCATTGAAGGTATACCCGATCGTGTAACTTGCAGAAGAGCTTCTTCGTACCCTCACTCCCAGATAATCGGTGGCGACGCTGTATGCAGTAGTTACTACCTTATCCTTTTTGTACCATGGCGTAAATCCGAAATCCTGTCCACCCGGCGCTACCCCTGTAAGGTCAGGAATCCTCCAGCCTGCCGGACACGGATCGAAAGGTGATTTTTTACCGCCTCTACCCCAACGGTCGGGCGCCAGGTTGGGTTCATTGGCCAGCCAGTCGGTTCCGTTTGTATAAACAGGAGTTGTGCTGTTATAGGCCGCAAAAGTACTTGGAATCATATAGACCAGAGGATTTCTTACGGAATACGACAATACTTTTGCTACTTTATCCGAAATTTTATCCGTTGAAGAAACATTCGCATTTGCAGAATTGGTGTACGTATTATAAGGTACGATATAACTTCCGGAAAGATCGTTGTATGCTGCATTGCTGAGCGTGGTATAATTTAATGTTCCGGTAGAAGTAGCCGTACCTAAAAATACGGAGTAAGAAGTACGGTCATCCGCATATTGGAAAACAGGCAGCGGATCTTTTCTGCCCCATTGGTAATGCAGTCCCGTAGAAGCTTTTATTTTCGCCAGTTCCGCTGCAGTAGGTGCAAAGGGATTGGCTGTTATGGGAAATGCATCCGTAGCTCCCAGATTACGGTCCATAAATTCCGTTTCAAAAATATTATCCCCTTTCGGAATATAGTTTACATAGTTTGTTACGGAAGATACCGGCAGTTCTGTCGTATAGTTATAAGAGCCGACAGCCGTATCCGTTACCCAGATGTGCCATGACCAGTACACCGGATTTGAAATGCTTCCGTTATGCAGGGTTACCACGGCATTCCCGCTCTGGTTAGGATTTACCGTTACTGCAATCTTTGATGATGCAAGAGCACTGAGTGAACCCGGAGTAGGATTAACAACCGTTACATTATTAATCAGACCCGTATTCGTTGTCCAGAGGACATTGGCCTTAAGACTGTTAAAATTGGCGGCATTCAGAATATCTTTATTGTTCAATAGCTGACTTTGTACCGAAAATGCTTTGCTTACCGGGATTTCTACGGTAAATGCGACGGTATTCTTTATCACCTGATAGGTATTCGGGTTATTCAGCCCTTCCGTATAGCTTGCTTCCGAAACCATATATTCGGTTGGGAAATCGTAGTCGTTCACCACATACAACGGATCTTTGATACACCGGCACGCATTGGCATCTGAAGTATTGGCAGAAGCCAGCGGGAAATACCAGTATCTTCCTTTTACATTCGGTTGGTTCTGATCAGGCACATCTGCCTGCTGCCTGTCCGGAATCATGAAAAGGGATCTTGCGCTTACCGCAGGAGTGGTATCAAAGAATTTCGGCATAGTAGCCGTCCACAGCGCCACCTGGTGTTGATCGGTATACTGGCCCTGATGCGCCAGAATAGAGATTCCTCCTGTCCCCGGGAACATTCCCATATTAAATCCTCCTGCGTTGGAGAGATCGAAGCCGAAATTAGGATACAGTTTAAAATTTGTCATAAAACCCGGTACCCCGGAATCGGTAGGTTTTATGATATGATAGGTATTTGATTCAAAAACATTTTTGGGCGTGTTCGTCCGTACCCCGAATGGCGAATAATCTACCCGGATATCGTCCACATAACTTCCGGAAGCCAGATTGGCAACCAGAACCGAAGGGATTCTCCATCCGTTCGGGCACGGATCATAAGAAGATTTGTTTCTGTACGGTGCAGCGGCGGCATCGGTATTGTAATTCGTACTTACCATCCCCTGGGAATTGTCAGACCACAGATTAAGCTCCGGCAATTTGCTATCGTTCAGGCCCGGCATTCTTCCGAACCAGTTTACCATCAGGTTTGCGTTGTTGTTGTAATAAGCAGGCCCTGAATTGTCATCTTTATTGACGTAGATTAAACTTAAAGGATTCTTTACGGCAAGCTGAAGGTTATTGGCAATGGTAGCATTGGAAAGCAAAACGAATTTCCGAAGATTATCAAAATTGGCAGCTCCCGTAAAATTTTTGGCCCCGCGGTGCCTTACCCGCCCAATGGACCCTGAAACTTCATAAAAATCATTTCCCCGGTAAACCAATGGCGGAATAGGATCTTTTCTTCCCCATTGGTACAGGAGTCCTCCGTTTCTGTTCCAGTCGTTAGCAGTAATAGAAGCACTTACAGCCCCAAGGTTACGGTCCATCCATCCCCAGTCGGAATCCGGAATGGTTTCAACGGTCCCGTCGGCCCTTTGTCTTTTAACGTTAGGATAACTTTTATAGGTAGAGCCGTTAGTAGGATCATCGGTCACCCAGATATGCCACGACCAAAAAATCTGCCCGTTTACCCGGAAAGCGACAACAGCATTTCCTTTTTTAGCTTTATTGATCGGGATTTTAATTTTCGCATTCTGGCCGGAATCCACCACTTCCAGGGCATAGCTTACCCCGGATTTTACCAGCCCGTGAACATCTTCCCATAAAACATCAGCCGTAAGCTTTCCGCTTGGAATGGCAGAGCCGCCCAGCATCTTGTCCTGTTCCCACATAGCATATGCTTTCCGTACGGGAATATAAAGTCCGTCTGCGTTCTGGGTAGGATCAAAAATATAGCTGTTGGGTGCTTTGGTCCAGTCTACAGCAGCTTTTCCGGTTGGGTTGGTAATGTTTCCGTTGTAAATAGTAGAATTTTTTTCAACACTGCTATGTTTTTTATCTGTAATTAAAGGTTTAAGTAATGAATCTGATGTTTTGAAATATGTTCTCCGTGACATTTCAAAATAATCGGATTTTTTTTCCCTTACATTTTCTTTGGCATAGACGCCATGGGTTACCAGGCAGCATAAAATTGCGGCCGCATTTTTAATTGACTTTTCCATTTCTTTAAACTTTGTGTGTATGTATCTGTTAATACAACATTTAAACCCTTGTTAAAAAAAATCAATTTATTTTATAAATAATTAATACATAAAGCAATTAGAACATTAGGTGCATTAAAAGTATTCAATTATTAGTGAAGAAATTACTTTTTCAACTCGAGTATTACGAAAATACACTATTTTTCGATACCTTGATAAAGTATTGAGAATATTTTACCAATAATTAATAGTGGAAATTTAATAGATGGAATACATAAAGGCAGAAAAAATTTAACCATCCGGCATAACAAATATCACTTTATTTTGAATAAAGCCTAAAGTTGTTGAAAAGTTCCGGTCTGTCTATCAAACAATCTTGGTAATAAAAATGATGAAATTATAAATATTTCAACATGAAAAAAATGGAATGCGAGGTTTAAATTATTCTTTTTAACAATTTCTGAAAAGCCGGCTCTATAAAATAGGCCACCAGACTGGCCAGTCCTCCGATAAAAATACAGGAAATTAAAGGCAGCAGGAAATAAGGGATGCCATCAAAGTAATGATGAAGCTTGATAATTAATGCAACCAACATATTTTCATGCAGCAAATAGAGCGGATAGCTGATAAAACCGATAAATTTAAAAAAACGGGTTGAAAAGATGCGCCCAAAGCTTTTATAGAAAAGGGCACAGTAAAAAATAAGGGAAAGCACGACGAGATAGACCAGCATCACCGGATCCTGGAATTTAATGACATACAGCAGAGAACAGACTGTAGTAAAAATAAGCATCCATAAGTATTTCTTTTCCCTGTTGTAAAAATAGATGTAGGTCAGCGCACCGGCTGCAAACCAGCCGAAATGGATAAATGAGCCGATGTAAATTTTCATCCATGAAGTTTCATGAAGAATATTTCCCAGACACAGCAGCTGGAGAGCAAGTGCCGAAAGATAAATGAGAAAGATCCCTCCCAATGCAACGTTTCGGCTGAACCAAAAGTAAAGCGCCCCGAAGATAATATAGAATTTCACCTCAACAAACAAAGACCAGAAAGACAGTTCCAGCACCGGCAAATCGGTACTAAAAACTTTTTCCAGAATACTGTTGTTGATAAAGGTAATGCCCGGCAGTATAGATTTCAGCGGAGGGATTCCAAACGGCCTCTCATGGAAAAAATGCGCCGTAGAATATACTATCAGGCTGCAAATAAGCATGCTTGGGAAAAGGCGGATCCAACGGTTCTTCAGGAATTTCCAGAAACGGTCTGTGCGTTCCACCGACATTAAAATCACAAAACCTGAGATCAGAAAGAACAGCTGGACGCCGAGACTGCCGTATTTAAACAGGATATTTTCCGCATAAAGCTTTTTATAGGGATAATAATCGAACCAGATATAGTAGCCGTGGAAAAGCAGCACCAGCAGAATGGCCAGCCCCCTCAGACCGTCAAGTACCAGAATTCTTTCTTTCTTAGGCGCGCTCATAGATTCGGATTTTAAGGCAGCAAATGGTTCTTATACTGTTCAGCCGTAAATCTTCCGGAGGTAATATTCTTGAAACTCGAAAAGACGATGAAATTGAATATGACGAAAGAGAAGATAAATAGATAAATCAGCCTTTTGGTATTGCTGGAAACCACATACATGGTATTCGGAATAATAATATACCCGAAACCTACAAACGTTCCCGCAAGCCTCGACGCGAAAATCGGGTTATTTCTGAAAATAAAGAAGAAGCATATTCCGATAACGGCGTATATCCTGTGATACTCGTAATAGGGATATTTTTCAACCATCTTGGTATCGAAGGCAAACAGGAAAAAGGTGAGAATCGCCATCAATGCTTCGGGAATACCGAATCCCCCGTTGAGTCTTTCTACATTTTCATCCACATACCCGTTGAAACCTACGGATATTGCATTATCCGCCGAAATATTACTTAAAAAGCCTCCGAATGCCCGGTAGACCTCGAATGGCGATAAAAATATGGAAGTAATAATCAGGATCAGCATCAGCGTTTTGTTCATCGGGAAACGTACCAGCCAGTACATCGGTAAAAACAGGTAACATACCGTGTGAATTCCCCCTGCCAGGTAAATGCACAGCAGGTAGGCCCACAACTTCCTTTCTTTGATATACCGTATCGCAAAATAAACGATAAAAGATCCCAAATTCTGCCTGATCTGTCCGCTTTCCCCGATAAAGAACCCCGGAATGAAGAGCATGGCCATTACCGTAAAAGGATAAAAGGAATTATCGTCGATATACCTGACCTTAAAGAAAATTGCAATGGCAGCAACAACGAGCGTCAGCATATAAAACGGGGCATCGAAGATATTCAGCAGGATTTTATTGATGAGCACAAACAGCCACTCAACCTCCATCGGCTGCGGAGGTTCCAGGTGAAGCGCCGTAAAAACAAAAGTGATGTAATCTTTGGTATCCGAGTAAATATAAATCCCGCGGTAGCTTCCATAATCCGGCCCTACACTGTCCCGGAGCCCGGCAATAACAATCAGGTATGCTCCAAGAAACCAAAGCGCTCTTTTATCGACCTTACGGTGGAAAACTTCCTGATAGCTGAAAAACAGCATGATGATAAGGGCGATAATGTAATATGGATGTAATAAATGCATTCCTAGATATAATGTTTTTTAAACTGATAAGACGCCGCGACAAACCCTGTGATGATCAGCGGCATAAACAACCTGGTTTCCCAGAAAAGCCCCACTAAAGTAATCATTATGAGATAAGGCGACGAATAAAGCAGATATTTTCTGATAACCGTTTTTCCGGCTTCATCGCAAAACCCGTAGGCAAACCGGATACTTAATATTCCGAACAGCAGTCCCGACAGATTGTAAGGACTGGTAAAATTTTTAACCCAATATACGCCTTCCACAAATGAGGCATGCTGCCGGATCATCATCCGGAGCCCTGCATAAGGAAGTACAAAAGCAGCCACCAGAAACAGGCATTCTTTAACGAAAGCAAAGTTTCCTTTCTTCAATTCGCCGGGTTCGATAAAAACAGCTGCAAAAAAGGCAATGTTCAGACAGGCGGTTTCCCGGACAAACGTGGAAATCAAAATAATGATTCCTAATACAATAAGATCCGCAGACTTTCTTTTTTCCAGATACCTCAGGGTAAAAAACACTCCCAGGACATAAAAAAACAGCGCAATACAATCGCAGTTGGTCGGTACATACTGCATGATCACAATAAAAAATACGGCGATCAGATGTACCATCTGCTTTATTTTGTCATTTAAAAGAAGTCCGGCAGGCTGCATCCGTAAAATCTTGTGCAGTACCAAAGAGGTAAGCAGGAAAAAGCAAACATTGATAAGAAAAGTGCTGTGATAAAAAAAGGATCCCTGTTTAAGAATAAAGGCTTTGGCCGAAGAAAGATCATTATTTACGACAGAGGCTAAAGCTTCCGTTACATGTACACTCAGGTAGTTCGGAATAACGCGGTAGGCATACACCGATGAAAACATGAAGTCAGGTACTTTTTCCCAGGATTTGACGCCCACCACATAAGAAGTCTCAAATCCGTAATAGGATATGAAGAACAGCAGGAAAGGAAAAACGATGGTAAATAAAAAACCGTTTATTTTTTCATCAAATATTTTAAACATATCAAATCTAAGCTTATTACTTAGCTATTTTGTCTTAAAATGTATTTCATCAGTCGGGAACTTTTGCAAAAGTAGATTTTTTTTTCATTTCGACTAAATATTTTATTGATTTTCAAGCAAAACTTATTGTTAAAACATTTTAAACTACATATGAAAAATTTAAATTTGCAAACTTGATTTTTATAATGCCATGCACCGGTTTTTTATCTTTTTATATTATCTGATCTCCAGAAACAGGCTTTTATCCGTGCTTTTCGCCATCGGAATCGCTGTTTTATGCGGATTTTTTGCTTCGAAAATTAATTTTGAAGAAGACATCAACCAGATTATTCCCAAAAGTGAAAAGTCGGACCTTACGGCAAAAGTCCTGAAACAGCTCAACTTTTCAGACAAGATCATCGTCATCATCGAAAACAAATCCGGGGAAGAAAACTTCCAGCTTTCCGAAACGGCAGACTCTTTCCTGAAAAACACCGAACCTTTGCAAAAATACATCGGTTCCGTCCAGGGAAAAGTAAATGACAGCGAAATTTCAGAAACTTTTGATTTTGTAAACCAGAACCTTCCTCTGTTTTTAGATGAAAGCGATTACCGCGAGATCGAAAGGAAGATCCAGAAAGACAGCATCGCCAGGCAGGTAGAAAGCAATTATGTTTCGTTGGTATCCCCTATCAGCCTTGTCACGAAAGAATTCATCAAAAAAGACCCGCTCGGCATTACTTTTTTAGGAATTAAAAAGCTCAATGCTTTGAACATCAGCAAAGATTTCAAACTGGAAGACAATTATATCGTTACCAAAGACGGAAAAAACCTGCTGCTGTTTATCGATCCTAAAAATAAAAGCAACGATACCAAAAATAATGAAACTTTTATCAGTCAGCTCAACGGGATAAAAGATAAACTCAATACGCAGTTTAAAGGAAAAACGGAAATCAGCTATTTCGGCTCGCCGGTAATTGCCGTGGCCAATGCCCAGCAGATCAAAAAAGACATCCGGAACACCGTAATGATTTCCATGACCCTTCTTCTGGTTATTCTCATCTATTACTTCAGGAATTTCTTCACGCCCATTATCGTATTTCTGCCGACTGTTTTTTCAGTACTTCTCGCTTTGCTGATCCTGTACTTTATCAAAGATAAAATTTCGGCCATTTCGTTAAGCGTAGGGGCAATTCTGATTGGCATTACCATCGATTATGCCCTGCATATTCTCACCCACTATAAGCACAACAACAATATTGAGGAACTCTACAAAGAAATCACACAGCCGATTGTTTTAAGCAGTGCTACCACAGCCGTTTCTTTTCTCTGTCTCATTTTTGTACGTTCGGAAGCCCTGAAAGACCTCGGTCTGTTTGCAGCCATTACTGTTATCTTATCGTCGGTTACCGCCCTGATTATTGTTCCCCAGCTTTATAATCCCAAAGAAAAAGGAGAGCACCTCAACACCAACTTTATCGACAAAATAGGTTCTTATCCGTATGAGAAAAACAAACCTTTAATTATCATCTGTTCCGTGATTATCATTGCCTGCCTCTTCGGCTTCAGGAAAGTAGGTTTCAATGAAGACATCGGCGACCTTAATTACATTCCGAAAGAACTGAAGATCAGCGAGGCAAAGCTTCAGAAGCTGTCGGACATCACTTCCAAATCCATTTACACGATTTCTTACGGAGATTCTGAGAATGAAGCCCTGACCAGAAACTCCGATCTGAGCCGGTTTCTGGAAAAAGAGAAAAAAGAAGGGAAGATCTTAAGCTACAACTCTATAGGCAATGTAGTACTCTCCGAAAAAGACCAGCAGAAGAAAATTGATGCATGGCAAAAATTCTGGAGCCCGGATAAAAAAAACCGGACAGTTTCGGAGCTGGTGAAAAACGGTAACCAATTCGGCTTCAACAGTTCGGCATTCGATCAGTTTAATGAAAATTTGAACAAAAGCTATACAACGCTGGACCTGAAAGAGTACGAAAAAGTAAAAGCATTGCAGATCCCGGAATTCCTGAGCGAGGAAAATGGATTCTATACGGTTTCCAACGTAGTAAAGGTAGACGAAAATAAGAGAGACGCTTTCATTAAAGATGTTGAAAAGAAACATGAAACGCTGGCCATCGACCGGCAGCAGATGAATGAAAACTTTCTGGGACTGTTGAAAAGAGACTTTAATACCCTGATCAACTATTCCCTTTTAGCCATTATCCTGACGATCATTGTCTTTTTCAGAAATTTTGAACTGACGGTTCTCACTATGTTTCCAATTGTTTTAACGGGAGTCGTAACAGCCGGAATCCTCTATTTTCTGGGATTGGAATTAAATATTTTCAGCACTGTGGTCTGTACCCTTGTCTTCGGGGTTGGAGATGATTTCAGTATTTTTCTTACCCAGGCCATGCAGAAGGAACATACAACCGGAAAAAATGAGCTTCCGACTTACCGAACTTCCATTATCCTGGCGGTCTTTACTACCATCCTTTCCATCGGTTCCCTGATCTTCGCCAGGCACCCGGCGCTTCATTCGCTGGCACTGGTTGCGTTGATCGGAATGTTTTCCGTGATTATCATCACCTCGACGCTATACCCTTTCTGGTTCCGGCTGCTCATTACCAACCGGGCAAAGAAAGGACTCTCTCCGATTACCTTCAGGCTGTTCCTGAATTCGGTGCTGTCATTCATTTATTACGGATTGGGCGGAATGTTTTTTTCGCTGATCGGGAGCATTTTCGTGAAGAGATCCAAAGGCCGCACGTTAAACTTTATTAAATTAATCATCGCCCGCTTTTTAACTTCTGTCCTTTATACGAATCCATTTGTAAAGAAGAAGTTCATTAAAAACCCGAATGAGGATTTCAGCAAACCCGCGGTACTGATCGCCAATCATACGTCATTCCTGGATACCCTTACGATGGCGATGACCACCCATAAAATCATATTCCTGGTAAACGACTGGGTGTACAACTCTCCTGTTTTCGGAAAAATCGTGCGCGCATTAGGCTTTTATCCGGTTTCCCAGGGCATTGAAAACGGAATGCAGCAGCTGAAGGAAAAAGTTGACCAGGGTTATTCGCTGGTCGTATTTCCTGAAGCGGAACGCTCCTACACCAATGATATTAAGAGATTCCATAAAGGCGCTTTCTACATTGCCGAAGAATTCGGGCTGGATATCGTTCCGGTGTATATCCACGGGAATTCCGAAGTTCAGCCGAAAGGGGACTTCATTATCTACGACGGAGCCATTACCGTAAAAGTCGGCGACAGAATCCGTAAAGAAGACATGAGCTTCGGAACAACCTATTCCGAAAGAACGAAGAAAATCAATGCTTTTTTCCGGGAACAGTTTGCCGCATTAAGGAATGAGCTGGAAGATGAAAACTATTTTAAGAAAAAATTATTTTTAGCCTATTTATACAAAGACAATGAAGTTGTACAAGCTGTTAAAGAAGATTTTAACCGGAACAGATCCGTTTACTTCGAGTTGAATAATCATATCCCGAAAGAGGCCAATATTTTACACCTGGCAGATGATTTCGGACAAAAAGATGTACTGCTGTCCCTGCAACAGGCGGGCAGAAGAATTTTCAGCTTTATCAGAAATGAAGAGAAAAGAAAAATTGCCGAACAGACCTATCTGGTAAAAAGGAGAAAAATCCATTATGTAAGTAACATAGAAGAAATCAACAAAAAGATCGATGTTCTTCTGGTTTCCAATGAAAGCTTTGATATCGAAGCATTACCTGAGCTTCCCGGAACCATCATTTTTTTAAATGTTAAAAATAAAGATAATCTTAAGGATTACAGCCTAAAGTTCGGTTCTGAGACATTAAAAGTATTTAGTTCCGAATAATACATCTGAAAACCATATTTTTGTAACCTGATAAAAGAAGCATGAAAAAAAATATACTCGTCATCTATTATACTCAGTCGGGACAGCTGGAAGATATCGTAAAGAATATCGGCCGCCCGTTTGAAGATAAAAGTGAAGAATATGAAGTAACGTATTACAATATACAACTGAAAAAGGACTTCCCTTTCCCATGGAGCAGTGAGGTATTCTTCAATACGTTTCCGGAATCTTACCTTCAGACCCCCAGCGAGATCCTTCCCCCGCCGGAAGAAGTGCTGAATAAAAAATTCGATCTTATTCTTTTCGGGTATCAGGTGTGGTATCTAACGCCATCCATCCCGGTGATTTCATTCCTCAAAAGCGGCTATGCAGAGGGCATCTTAAAGAATACTCCGGTAGTAACGATTTCAGGAACGAGAAATATGTGGATGCTTTCCCAGGAAAAGCTGAAAGTTTATTTAAAGAACCTGAACGCCGATCTGGTAGGAAATATTGCCCTGGTAGACCGCCACGACAATTACACAAGTGTCCTTACGATTCTCCGGTGGATGACGACCGGGAAAAAAGAAAAATCGGGGATGCTTCCGGCAGCCGGTGTTTCGGATCAGGAAATTGCAGGCGCCGGAAAATATGGACACATCATCGAAAAGCATTTTTCGGAAAACACCCTGGAAACCCTGCAGCCCGATCTGGTGAAAAACGGAGCCGTGGAAATCCGCGCATTCCTGGTACGGGTGGAAAAAGTGGGAAACAAAATTTTCACAGTATGGTCCAACCTCATCATCAGGAAAAAGGAGAAACGCCCATTGCTCATTAAATTCTTTAAGGTATATTTGATGGCCGCAATATGGATTATCTCTCCTGTTGTACTGGTTTTACACTTGCTAACGACCCCTATTTTTTGGTTTAAAAGAAAAAAACAAAGAGAATATTTACAAGGAATTAATTTAAAATAGAATGAACGACGTATTTATAACAAAAGCATTTACCTATCTACCCAATGAACCGGTTTCTAATGATGAAATGGAAACGTATCTTGGTTATATAAACGGCGCTCCTTCCAAAGCTAAAGCAATTATCCTGAGAAATAATAAAATCACGACCAGATATTATGCTTTGGACAAAGAAGGAAATCCCACCCATACCAATGCCCAGATTGCAGCGAATGCGGTAAAGGGCCTTTTTGATGATAAATTCAGAAAAGAGGATATGGAGCTGCTTTCGGTAGGGACTTCTTCCCCGGATCAGATCCAGCCTTCCCACGCTTCGATGATCCATGGAGAACTGGACGTTAATAAATCGATAGCTGTCAATACGGCATCCGGCCTCTGCAACTCCGGGATGAATGCCCTGAACTACGGTTTTCTTTCCGTAAAGGCAGGCGTTCACAAAAACGCGGTTTGTGTAGGTTCTGAAAGAATGTCGGCATGGATGACGGCAGATAAATTCAACCATGAAGCGGAAAATTTAGCTTTACTGGAAGAAAGACCGATTATTGCCTTCAAAAGGGAATTCTTAAGATGGATGCTTTCCGACGGCGCCGGTGCTTTCCTGCTGGAAGGACAGCCTAGGGAAGATGAGGTATCTTTAAAAGTAGAATTTATTGATTTCTATTCTTATGCCCACGAAATTGAAGCCTGCATGTATGCCGGAACTGAAAAGCAGGAAGACGGAAGCCTGAAATCCTGGGCCGATTACCCTTCCGACGAATGGCTGAAGCAATCGATCTTCGCTTTGAAGCAGGATACTAAAATTTTAGATAAATACATTCTCGTAAAAGGAGCGGAAAGCCTGAGAGCCTCTTTCGACAAGCACAACCTGGATCCGGATACGGTAGATCATGTGTTGGCCCATATCTCTTCAGGGTATTTCAAAGAAGGTTTGAAAGAGGAATTTGCTAATGTCGGCCTGGATTTCCCTTGGGAAAAATGGTTCTATAACCTTTCCGAAGTCGGTAATATCGGGGCAGGATCTATTTTTATCGCCCTGGAACAGCTGATGAACTCCGGAAGATTGAAAAAAGGGGAAAAAGTATTGCTTTGTGTCCCTGAAAGCGGAAGATTCTCTTATTCCTGTGCGCTGTTAACGGTTTGCTGATGGAAAACAGACTGCCCGCCTCCGATCCGCAATTCGTTGAAAGCTTAATCCCGCAGCGCTTTCCTTTTGTTATGGTAAGCAGCATTGCCGAATATTCCGAATCCCATCTGGTTTCAGGTTTTGAAATCCGGGAAGAAAACCTTTTTATTGTGGACGGAATTTTTCAGGCTTCAGGCCTGGTAGAGCATCAGGCACAAAGTGTTGCCCTGCATACCGGCTATAAATTTTACCTGCTTGGCAAGGAAGCTCCCACAGGGTACATCGGAGCCATTAAAACGTTTGAAGCCATGGCATTGCCGAAAACCGGCGACCGGCTGAAATCCGAAGTATCCATTATTAATGAAATGATGGGTGTAACCCTGGTAGATGTGGTGACCATGCTTAACAATGAGGTGATCGCCAGATCTCAAATGAAAACTGTTATTATGTAAGACTATGGAAACAAAGGAAGAAAATATCATCAACATCCACAATTTTCTACCGCACCGCGAGCCGATGCTGATGACGGATTATATCCTGGAACTTACCAAAGAAAAGGTAATTACTTCCTTTGAAATAAAAGAAGACAATATTTTTGTGAATCAAGGTGTATTGGTGGAAGCCGGACTGATTGAAAATTCGGCGCAGACCTGTTCTTCGATTTTAGGACAGAGTTTCTTTGAAAATCCTGAGACCGATACCAAAGTCATCGGTTTTATCACCAACATCAAAAAAATAGAAATCTTCTCCCTGCCGAAAGCGGGAAATACCATTATTTCCAAAGCCTCGCTGATTTCACAGTTTGAAAACATCTGCCAGATTTATTGTGAAACCTTTCTGGAAGATGAACTGCTGATCCGCTCGGAAATTAACCTTTTTATCCAGGAAGTAACATCCTAAAAAATTAAGATATCTATAGCCGCTTTTTATAAAGCGGTTTTTTTATGGACTTTGGTTACCTCACCGATACCACATGAGGGAAGGACAGCACTTTATTTGATGTACCCAGGAAACACAACCAAAAAATAATCTATATGGCTCAGATCACCGATTTTGACAAACCTGATTTTGTCCCCGAAAAGAAAACCTCTTCTATTATCAACCATTCGCTTGCCTTGTATAAAGGCGTGGCTTTATATGGTATTATTGCCATGCTTATTTATATAGCCGGATCTTACCTCATCCAGAGACTGATCGGTTTCGATTCTGTAGAAATGGTGGATGAAATGAAGAATAACGGTACAGACTATTACAGTTTCAATTATTTCGCCATTCCCGGATTTTCAATGTACCTGTCTTTATCAGGACTTTTCGGGCTGCTGGCGTCACCGTTATACGCAGGGCTGCTTTATATTGTCGATAAGTACAGGAGAAGGGAACCGGTTCAGTTTTCCGATCTCTTTATCGGATACCGGCAGAATTTTATCAACATTGTTATTTTCACCCTTATCTCCGGAATCATTTCCGGGCTGGCTCTGTTTTTCTGCGTCATTCCGTTCTTCTTTGTCTATCCTTTCCTGATGCTGGGCTATCCTGTCCTTATTTTTGAAAACGCATCGGCTATGGAAGCACTGAAAAGATCGGTACACCTGGGAAAAGAAAATTACGGGACCTTACTGGCCACGGGATTTACAGGCATGCTCCTTTCCTGGATCGGGATCATCCTCTGCGGGATCGGATTTGTCGCAACGGCACCGTTTTTTGCAGTCGTTATGTATTCTGCTTACTGCGCCTGCGCCGGCAGGCCTGTTCACCCGGTAAAACGATAACTCACAAGTGAGACCCTAAAGTCTCACTTTTTTATGCATTCAATTCCTGCAATCCTGAAATCGGGATGGTACTATGTTCTGCATTTTTATTATCTTAGCGAATTCATTTAAACCACAATCTAACGCAATTTTTGAGTGAAAAAGCAAGATCTTCCACAGGATGAAAGCAATTTAAAATCCGCGAACATGACCGAGGTCCTGTATGTAACGGATGAAAATAACAATTACACGACAGCCAACAGTATTGGCTGGGAAGCCAAAAAAGCTGCGCTGGACGAATCTTTAGCTTTAATTAACGAAAGGATTGAAGAAGCCCGGCAAAATGTAGCCAACAATACTGCAAGCCCGATTGTCTATTTTATGGAACTGAATAAAATGGATCTTCAGGTGCTGGCCGCCTACGTAGGCATGTGGCAGTGGCGCGTAAAAAGACATGCCAAACCCAGAATATTTAAAACACTAAGCGACTCCGTACTGAAAAAATATGCCGATGCTTTCGGGATTTCAGTGGATGAACTGAAAGATTTCAACGGAAAATAAAAAGGAACTTTCCGGGTTCCGTAAAACCAAGCTAAGAATGAAACTTAATTTCGAACATCACCAGACTGCGCATTGCGAAAATGGTGTTGCCTCCAATTTATTATTAAACAAAGGGTTGAAGCTCAGCGAACCCATGATCTTCGGAATCGGTTCCGGATTGTTCTTTGTGTATCTCCCCTTTTTAAAAGTAAATTTCGCACCCGGATTCAGCTACCGGCCGATGCCCGGCGCTATTTTCAGCAAAGCCGCCAAAAGGCTGGGAATTAAAATTAAAAGGCTGAAGTTTTCCAATCCGGACGAAGCCCAAAAAGCACTTGAAAGAAACCTGGAAAATAATATCCCGACAGGATTGCAGGTAGGGGTCTTCAACCTGACGTATTTTCCTGAAGAATATAAATTCCATTTCAATGCCCACAACCTGGTGGTATACGGCAAAGAAGACGGGAAGTTCCTGATCAGCGATCCGGTGATGGATTACACCACTACCCTTACTGAAGCGGAACTGGAAAAGGTAAGATATGCCAAAGGTGCCCTTCCTCCGAAAGGCCATATGTATTACCCTACCTATATCCCGGAACATGTCAACCTGGAAGAAGCCATAAAAAAAGGAATTAAAGACACCTGTAAAAATATGTTGGCTCCCGTGCCGATCATTGGGGTAAAAGCCATGAGATGGGTGGCAAAAAGCATCCCGAAGTGGGCGGCAAAAAAAGGGACGAAGACCACCAATCATTATTTGGGACAGCTGATCCGGATGCAGGAAGAAATCGGCACCGGCGGCGGTGGGTTCAGATTCATTTACGGGGCATTCCTGCAGGAAGCAGCTGTTATTCTCAAAAACGATAAGCTGAATGAACTGTCCAGGGAAATTACCATGATCGGTGATCTTTGGAGGGATTTTGCTGTAGATATCGCCCGCGTGTATAAAAACCGGAACTCCAAAAGCGACATCTACAACCAGCTTTCCAAAAACATGCTTCATATTGCCGACCTGGAGGAAGCTTTTTACAAAAAACTGAAAAAAGCAATCTGACGTGGAGCATTTTATAGAAATAAAGAATCTGTATAAAAAATACAAAAATGCGGAAGATTTTTCCGTTAACGACATTTCTTTAACCATCGATAAAAATGAAATCTACGGAATTCTGGGACCTAACGGCGCCGGGAAAACCACACTGATTTCCATGCTTTCGGGATTGATAAAACCAACTTCTGGACAGTTTACCATAGACGGGCTGTCTCATCAGAAGAATGGCTTCAAGCTCAGGCAAATTATGGGAATCGTTCCGCAGGAATATGCGCTGTACCCTACTTTAACGGCCAGGGAAAACCTGATGTTCTTCGGGAGCCTGTACGGTTTGAGCCATAAAAGATTAAAAACGTCCATTGAAGAGTCCCTGGAAATCATGGGGCTGTCGAAATTCGCAGATAAAAAGGTGGAACAGTTTTCAGGAGGAATGAAGCGGAGATGCAACCTGATTGCCGGAACCCTGCATAATCCGAAGGTCCTGTTTCTGGATGAGCCCACTGTCGGCGTTGATGTCCAGTCTAAAAAAGCGATTATCGATTATCTTCTGGACTTAAATCAAAAAGGCACCTGCATCATTTATACTTCCCATCACCTTTCCGAAGCAGAGGAATTCTGTACCCGGATCGCCATCATCGATCACGGGAAGATTCACGCATCAGGAACCCCTGAGGAACTGATTAGCAAAATTGGACATGCGGAAAATTTAGAGGATGTTTTTATTTCATTAACCGGAAAAGAATTAAGAGATGTTGTTGTATAAATTGTGGCGAAGCTTCATTAAAGAAATTCTTCTGCTGAAAAGAGACATCGGAGGAATAGTCATTATTTTTGTGATGCCTTTGCTGCTGATCATAACGATTACCCTGATCCAGGATTCTACATTTAAAAACCTGGAAGGCTCTAAAATTCCTATTGTTTTCGTAGACAACGACCAGTCTGAGGTTTCAAAAAGCATCAAACAGGAACTTGAGCGCAGCAAAAGCTTTGAGCTGCTGACCAATTTTAATGAAAATGCGGCTCAGAAAGCGGTTTTTTCAGGAGATTACCAGATGGCCATCGTGATTCCCAAAAATTTAACGACAGACATCAATTCCAATATCGATTCCAAGGTACAGGCGATCGTCAGCTCATTTGGTCTAGAAACGGATTCTGCCAAAGTAAAGAAAAAAATCCCGGAATCGAAGGAAATTCATCTGTATTTTGATCCGGCGACCAATATCGGATTTAAGAATAATGTAATGAATTCCATCAACAAGATGGTTTTTGAAATTGAAAATAAAAAAATCTACAAAGCCTTTCAGGAACAGCTGGGCACAACGGAAGACCTTTCCAAAAATAAGAGCCTCATCGGGTTTAAAGAAATTACGCCTAAAAAAGGGAAAACGGATGTTTTGCCGAATTCCGTTCAGCATAATGTTCCGGCGTGGGCTTTATTTGCAATATTCTTTATTGTTGTCCCATTATCGATTAATTTAGTTAAGGAAAAAAGCCAGGGTACGAGTGTGAGGGCCAGGATCAGTCCGACCCCTTATTTTATTCATATTTTAGGAAAAACATTTACTTACCTCATCATCTGCGTCATCCAGTTTTTATTGATGGTAGCCGTCGGGATTTATCTTTTCCCGTATATGGATCTACCGCAGTTTGATGTTACCGGAAAAATGTTCCAGATGATTGTCGTGACTATTTTTGCAGGCCTGGCCGCCATCGGATTCGGCGTTTTACTGGGAACCGTTGCCGATACCCAGGAACAGTCGGCCCCGTTCGGAGCCACTTCCGTCGTAGTTCTGGCGGCCATCGGAGGAATCTGGGTTCCCGTATTCCTGATGCCGGATTTTATGCAGACCGTTGCCAGATTTTCCCCGATGAACTGGGGACTGAATGCCTATTACGACATTATTCTGAGAAACAGCGGGATCGCAGGTATTGCCAAAGAAATCATTTTCTTATTTTTATTCTATGTAGCCATGGTAGGAATCTCATTATTTTATGAAAGAAAACAAAATGCAGTCTAAAGAACATTCATTAACGTGTACCGAAGAAGTACGGGTACGGTTCAACGAAACTGATCCGCTGGGAATCGTATGGCACGGCCATTATATTGTTTATTTTGAAGACGGAAGGGAAGCTTTCGGAAGACAGCATGGCCTTACCTATCTGGACATTCAGCAGGCAGGATTTGTTACGCCCATTGTAAAAAGTACCTGTGAGCATTTTCTCCCTTTAAAATACGGTGAAACCTTTAGGATCGTTACGACTTTCGTGAATTCGGTTTCGGCCAAACTAATTTACCGGTACGAACTTTTTAACGAGAAAGACCAATTGGTTTGTTCCGGCGAAACCATTCAGGTATTCTTAGATGCTGATAATAATTTATGCCTGTATAACCCCGAATTTTTTCAGGAGTGGAAAGATAAAATGGGATTATCATGAAAGCAGTTTACATCACCGACTATAATTGCATTACCCCTCTGGGCTTTGATGTTTCCTCCAACTGGAATGCCCTTCTCGAAGGAAAATCCGGCGTACGTTTACACCAGATTATTGAAAATCAGCCTGCTTTTTATGCTTCGATGATCGATACAGAAAAGCTGAATGAAGAGTTCAACAAAAATTTCAGCAAGGATCAGAAAGAAAGGCAGGATTTCACCAGGCTTGAAAAAATGTTTCTACTGAGCCTCAAACCTTTAGTCGAAAAACATCCGGTTTCAGAGGAAACAGCTTTCATCCTATCAACAACAAAAGGAAACATCGGTTTATTAAGGGATCAAAAAATTTTACCGGAGGGAGCTTACCTTTCAAACCTCGCTCAGAAAATTGCCGGTTTTTTCGGGTTTAAAGCCAATCCTGTTGTGGTTTCCAACGCCTGCGTTTCCGGAGTGATGGCGATGGCCGTGGCGAAAAATATGATCCGGACAGGAAAATACAAAGATGCCTTTGTAGTAGCCGGAGATGAAATTTCAGAGTTTGTGATTTCGGGATTCAATTCATTTCAGGCTATCGGAACCGAAATCTGCAGACCTTATGACAAAAGCAGGGATGGCATTAACCTGGGTGAAGCAGCAGCTGCTGTTTTCATCACTTCAGAACCGGAGAAGAACGAAAAATTTAGTTTTAAAATAACCGGAGACTCAGCCATTAATGACGCCAACCATATTTCCGGACCATCCAGGACGGGCGACGGTTTATTCGCCAGCATCCGAAATGCGATGAACGAAGCTCAGGTTTCTTCAGAAGACATCGACTTTATTTCTGCCCATGGAACCGCGACCCTTTACAATGACGAAATGGAAGCCATTGCTTTCAACCGGATGGAATTGCAGGATATTCCCCTGAACAGCCTCAAATCGTATTACGGCCACAGCCTGGGCGCAGCAGGTTTACTGGAAAGCATCATTTCCATGGAAAGTGCCCTGAAAGGTATATTGATCCCATCCAAAAACTATGAGGAACAGGGTATTTCCCAACCTTTGCATATCATTAAAGAAAATCAGACTGCAGATATCAGGCATATTCTGAAAACCGCTTCCGGATTCGGCGGATGTAATGCGGCAGTTGTTTTGGAAAAAGCATTGAATTAAGATTGATAAAATATCATTAAATTTGTTATAAATCATTCTTATGGAACATTTTGTCACGGATATCAATGACTTAGATTTTACAAAAACCTATACTTACAGGGATTATCTTTTGTGGAAATTTAAGGAAAGAGTGGAGCTGATTAAAGGAAAGATTTTCAGAATGAGCCCCGCCCCGAGTATCAATCATCAGGAAATCTCCAGGAATATCAATAGGATTCTGGATCATTATTTTTTCGGCAAGTCCTGCAAAGTCTTTTACGCTCCATTAGACGTTTTGCTTCCCGATAAGAAAAGATCTTCGGAAGAAAATGAAATTTTCACTGTCGTACAGCCGGATCTTTGTGTTATTTGCGATCCTGAAAAAATTGCAGACGGAAAAAAATGTATCGGTGCTCCGGATCTGGTCATTGAAATTTTATCACCCGGGAATTCAAAAAAGGAAATGGATTATAAATTTGATCTTTATCAGGAAGCTGGCGTACAGGAATACTGGCTGGTTTATCCGGAAGAAAGATCTATCAACATTTTCGTTTTGAAAGATGGTGAATATATCGGACTGAAACCCATATCCGAAGGCCAGATTTTAACTTCCTCTCTTTTTCCTGAACTGCGGGCAGATGTTGATACGATATTTGTATAAAAACTTTCCGGCAAGGATATCCGGCGCACCTTGTTTTGGAAAAAATGTAAATAATAATTTCGTATTTTTGATAGATTAAGTTTAAAAAATGGAATCTACTTTAGAAATCAGAAAAAGAATTCACGAATTCATTGATACGGCGGACGACAGGATCCTGCGGATCTTCAACGGGATTATTGATGCTGAAGAGCAGGAAGAGGATCAGCCGTCTGTTCCTGAATGGTTTTATGAAGAGCTTGATAAGAGAAAAGAAAAGTACATCAGTGGAGAATCAAAATCATTTACCTGGGAGGAAGTAAAAGCAAAGGCAAAAGCTTCTTTAAAATGATGTATAAACTGATCGTACAGGAAGAGGCGGGTCTTGAAATTCTGGAGACCTACATTTATTATGAGAGTATGCAAACAGGCCTCGGGGAAAAATTCCTCATGCAGGTTGAAAAATATTTTCTTCAGATTCAAAATAACCCCAAACATTTTCAGATCAAAGGAAGTAAATACAGAGAAGCCTACCTCCGTAAATTTCCCTACATTATCATTTTCGATATGGTGGATGACAGAGTAATTATTCTGTCTGTTTTTAATGCCCATCAAAACCCGGAGCGGAAGCCCTAATCCTTTTTTAAACGTATTCATGAAGAAAACAGAAACCTGCCTCATCGAAAATTCAAAAATTATACTGAACGGCGAAACCGTTTTTGAATCCCCTGCCGTAAATTTTTCAGATTTTGCCAAAGAAGCCTATAAAAACATGGAGTTGGGCTATCCTAAATTTCATAAAATGGATAATCTGAGCAAACTGGCTTTCCTGGCTTCTGAAATGATCCTGAGAAACGAAGATCACCGCCGAACCGCTCTGGTATTCTCTAACCGGTCATCGAGTCTGGATACCGATTTTAAATACCAGGAAAGCATCAATTCACGGGAAAATTACTTTCCGAGCCCTGCGGTTTTTGTATATACTTTGCCTAATATCTGCGTAGGCGAAATCAGCATCCGGCATAAGATGCAGACCGAAAATGCTTTTTTTGTACTGGATGAATTTGATGAACAATTCTTAAATGATTATGCACAACAGCTCATACAGTCCGGAAAGGCCGATAAAGTATTATGCGGCTGGACAGAACTATATCAGGAAAGTTATAAAGCTTTTGTATATTTGCTGACTGCGTAATGTAACAATATAACAGTATAACAATGCAACAATCATATTCGGTACTATCCTATTGGTAAACTGGTAGATTGATACATTGGTAAATTTTAAAAAATATGGAAAACTTAAGAGAAGAATTAAAACACAAAATCATTGAAGTCCTTAATCTGGAAGACGTTGCAGTAGAAGAAATCAAAGATACGGATCCGTTATTCGGCGGAGGTCTCGGATTGGATTCGATCGACGCTCTTGAACTGATCGTTCTTATGGACAAAGAATACGGAATCAAATTATCCGATCCTAAAAAAGGAAAAGAAATTTTCTCTTCCATCGAAACCATGGCGAAATTCATCGAAGAAAACAGAACAAAATAATTCAATCTAACAATGTATCAATTTAACAGTCTAGTAATTATTGGTAAACTGTTCCATTGATACATTGATACATTGCTACATTTTATAAAATGGGTCAAAAAATTGCCATCACGGGAATGGGCATTATCTCTTCCATCGGAAATAACGTGGAGGAAAACCTGAATTCGTTACAATCCGGAAAACACGGGATTTCAGACATCCAATTGTTTGAAACCCGCCACGCAGGACATATCAAGACCGGCGAAATCAAACTGTCTAATGAATCGCTTATTGAGAAACTGCAGCTGAAAGATGCAAAAAATGCGACCCGAACCGCTTTACTGGGGATGATTGCCGCAAAGGAAGCCATTGAAAGCGCCGGAATTTCAGATATCAATGAATACAGAACAGGGCTGATTTCCTCAACCAGTGTAGGCGGAATGGATGTTACCGAAAATTACTTCTATACCTATGAAGAATTTCCTGATAAGCAAAAATACATCGATTCCCATGATGCAGGCAACTCTTCCCTGCTGATTGCCGATTATTTAGGATTAAAAGGTATGGTTTCCACGATCAGCACGGCCTGTTCCTCGGCAGCCAATGCCATTATGATGGGTGCGAAGCTCATTAAAAACGGAGTGCTAGACCGGGTGATCGTTGGCGGAACCGATGCGCTTTCTAAATTTACCCTGAACGGATTCAACACCCTGATGATCCTTACGGATTCTTACAATACCCCTTTTGACAACGACCGTAAGGGACTGAATCTTGGAGAAGCCGCTGCCTTCATCGTACTGGAATCCGATGAGGTCGTACGAAAAGAAAACAAAAAAGTAATCGGCTATCTTTCAGGCTATGGAAATGCCAACGATGCGCATCATCAGACGGCTTCTTCGGAAAACGGGCAGGGTGCTTACCTGGCTATGGAAAAAGCATTGAAAGTTTCCGGCCTCGCAAAAGAAGAGATCGATTACATAAACGTCCACGGCACCGCAACCCCGAATAACGATTTATCCGAAGGTATTGCGATGATCCGGATTTTCGGAGAAGGAAAGGTCCCTGAATTCAGTTCTACCAAAGCCTTTACCGGCCATACCCTAGCTGCAGCGGCAGGCATTGAAGCGGTGTACTCATTACTCGCCCTTCAAAACAATATTATTTTTCCGAATCTTAATTTCAAAACCAAAATGGCTGAGTTTGATCTGACGCCGGTGACAGAGCTTAAAGAAAAAAGCATCCGCCACGTTCTTTCCAATTCTTTCGGTTTCGGAGGAAATTGTTCAACCTTAATTTTCTCGAAATCATGAGTGCCGTTTACATCAACAGTGCGGCCTGTATTTCCGTGCAGGACACTTTAAATGAGAACTTCTTTCAGCATCTTCAGCCAGCCAACGCAGGACCGGTATTGAAAGCCATTGAACCGGTTTATAAAGAATTCATTCCTCCGTCCATGATCCGGAGAATGTCGAAGACGGTAAAAATGAGTTCCGTAGCTTCCCAATATGCTTTGAAAGAAGCCGGAATCGAAAACCCGGATGCCATTATCGTAGGAACCGGAATGGGCTGCTCGCAGGACTCTGAAAAATTTCTGAAAAATGTCCTGGACAATAACGAAGAGTTTCTTACGCCGACTTATTTTATCCAGTCGACCCATAATACTGTTGCGGGACAGATCGCACTGGGGCTACAATGCCACGCTTATAATTTCACTTACGTCAATTCCTCTTCCTCACTGGAATTTTCGATGCTGGATGCCAAGCTTCAGATCACCGACGGTGAAGCCGGACAGGTTCTGGTGGGCTCCACCGATGAACAGACCGAGAGAACCATGGGATTGTATGAATTAAACAAAACCATTAAAAAGCAGGAAGATCTTCCTGTGGATTACCTGCACTCCACCACAAACGGCGTTGTTTGGGGAGAAGGGGCCAGCTTTTTTGTGCTGAGCAAAGAAAAAAAAGACAGTTCTTATGCCCAACTGGAAGACATCCGGATCACCAACCGGCTGGATTTGGAAGAAACGCAACCGTTTATTCAAGATTTTTTAGCTGAAAATAACCTGAAGAATAATGAAATCGATGCCGTAATTCTAGGTTTCAGCGGTGATGCAAAGTCTGATATATATTACACAAAAGCCATGGAATTGTTTACGGACTCCGCTTTGCTGTATTACAAACATTTAAGCGGAGAGTTCAATACCGCCAGCGGCTTTTCGACGTTTATGGCCTGCCAGATCCTGAAAAAACAGGAAATCCCGGAAGTGATGAGAATTAATGAGGTAAAAAAAGAGGAAGTAAAGAATATCTTACTTTACAATCATCTTGGCGGAAACGATCATAGCCTGGTTTTGCTGGAAAGAGTCTAACCGTCGAATTATTTTCAACGCAAAGAACACAAATCTTTCATTTTAAAGTTTGAAAACATTTTCCGTTCACAAAGGCGTTTCACTCAGCAAAGCCAATTACAGATATAATTTGTTGTTATCTTTTAAAATCATATTTAAAGAATGAAGATGAAACATTATTTATTTATCCTGTTCTACCTCTTCTGCAACGTGTTTATTTATGCGTTTCACGGGACGTTTTGGGTATATCTGTTCTGTTTTATGATGTTTTCGGCCGTCGTGATCTGGGGATCCTTCGATATCGGGCTTGGTTATTTTGTGAAGAGTATGACGCACAAAAGGACCAAAATAAAAGAAGTAGCCTTAACGTTCGATGACGGACCGACGGAGTTTACCCCGAAGTTTTTGGATCTTTTAAAAGAAAATGAGGTAAAGGCAACCTTTTTCTGCATCGGGAAACAGATTGAAAAATATCCGGAAACCTTTCAAAGGATTATTGCGGAAGGCCATACGATCGGCAACCACACCTACTCCCATTCCAACCAGACCGGGTTTTTATCCACCTCAAAAATGACGGAGGAAATTAGAAAGTGTGATGAAGTGATGTTGAAAGGGGGGAATTTAAGAACTGAACTTTACCGTCCGCCTTTCGGGGTTACCAATCCGAATATCGCCAAAGCGGTTAAGCAAACCGGAAAGAAAAGCATCGGCTGGAACGTCCGTTCACTGGATACCATTATTGAAGATGAAAACAGGATTTACAGGAAGATCACCAAAAGGCTGAAGCCGGGAAGCATTATTCTTCTTCATGACACTTCGGAAAAAACGTATCATGTTTTGGTAAATTTATTAGTATTTTTGGAGCGTGAAAAATATTCGACATTTACCCTCGAATAATTTAAAGCAGAAATTGTTTTGAACCACAAAAGATTTGTCCTGCTCATAAAAGTTTATGATAGATCAACTTTAATAAGAGTACATAAGCTAAAGAATCAAAGATTTTTAATTAAATGATTCAAAACTTTGACTTTTTAAGGTTAGACAGAATTTGTTCACTTGAAAAATAAAAACAATGATTAAAAATATTTTCATCATTATAGGACTCTCCGTTTCAGGTTTCTTTTTTGCCCAGAACACGGCGATGTCGGGCACGGAAGCCAAAGCATTTGTCGCTAAAGTATCTTCCGAAACCAAAGCCATGAAAACCCTGCAGAGTGATTTTACCCAGACCAAAAAGATGGATTTCCTGGACAAGAACATCGTCACTTACGGTAAAATGTCTTTAAAGACCCCGAATATGCTGAGCTGGAAGTACACCAAACCCTATCAGTACAGCATTGTTTTTAAGGACAACAAAATCTTCATCAACGATCAGGGGAAAAAGTCGGCGGTCGATGCCAAAAGCAAAACCTTTGAGAAGATCAATAAATTAATTGTCGGAAGCTCCAACGGACAGATGTTCAACGATCCGGAATTTTCCGTGACCTACCTGAAAAACGCAAGTTTCAATATTGCAAAATTTACACCCAAATCTGCACAGCTGCTGAAATACATCAAACAGATCGAATTGTATTTCCCTAAGAACCAATCGACGGTTTCGCAGGTGAATATGACGGAAGCCTCGGGAGACACCACCAATATCGTTTTCAAAAATACCAAGATCAATGCGCCGGTTGCTGCTTCGGAATTTAGCTTATAGCCTGATTTTCATTTTATTCGCATCCTGTAAAACCTATAAGATTACAGATGCGAAACCTGTCCTGAATACGGAAAAAACGGTGGAAAATCTTTATTTCTCCTCAAAGGAAGACTACGTGTATAAATGCCAGATGGACATTTATAAAAACCACGTCAGCGGCATCCTGATCTTAAAGAAAATTAATCAAACGACCCACCGCGTAGTTCTGACTTCAGACTTCGGAAACAAATTAATCGATTTTGAAATTTCGGAGACCGATTTTAAGCTGAATTATGTACTTCCGGATATGGATAAGAAGATCGTCATCAATTTCCTGAAAAACGATTTCCGCGAACTTTTGAGACAGCAATACCCTGTCAAAGAAACTTTCGAAAACGGAAATTCAAAAATTTACCTTTCGGAAATCGATCAAAAGAGCTATTACTTATTCTTTAATAAAGAGAATAAACTGCTGCAGCAAATCGTTTACACGAAAAACAATA
Source organism: uncultured Chryseobacterium sp. (assembly GCA_913777465.1). GTDB lineage: Bacteria > Bacteroidota > Bacteroidia > Flavobacteriales > Weeksellaceae > Chryseobacterium. The sequence goes on along the minus strand of CAJYRQ010000053.1, from coordinate 142,751 downwards.
AGGAAAAAATCGATTTTACTTTTGAGGCAAAAAAACATATCTTCGCAGACAGTTTAAACCTTCAGCATAAAGATTTTAAAATCAACATCAAACTGTTTCAGATAACCGAAAACGAATAACTTCACATGAAAAAAATTATTTCTTTACTTGCCTTACTCATTTCAACGATTGCTTTCTCACAGGTGATTTTTAATCCGGGAATCCGGGCGGGTGCCAATTTTTCGCATTTTACCAATAAAGCGCAGTGGTATTCTTACATGGATCTGGATTATTATGGCAATGCCGATCCCAATATGGAATTCAAGACGAAAACCGATTTCTATCTGGGGCTTTTCGGCAATATCCGGTTCGCGAAATTCTATGCTTTGCAACCGGAAATTAATTACTCCAGGCAAGGCGCAAAATTAGAGACCAACATCAACAACTGGAACGGGCAGATACTTACGGCTTCGTATGTAAGCCTTCAGCTGGTTAACAAATTCTATTTCAATAAATTCAACATCCATTTCGGGCCGACATTGGAATTCCTGGTAGAACAGAAAAATTTCGATGCTGCCAATGAAGTGGACCTTGGGATCACCGCCGGGGCTGGATTCGATATCACGGAGAACTTTGGAGTTGAAGCCCGGGTAAAGAAAGGATTTGTCCCGGTATATTCCTTTTACAACGACCACTCGAACATTACTTTCCAGGCCGGCGTGTATTATACCTTTAATATGAAAAAATAATTCTATGCAGACCATCCTTAACGATTTTTATACACTACAATCTTACGAACAGGCAGAAAACGGAAGCTACACGGCCTATATTACTCTCAATAAAGACCACGAGATATTTAAAGGGCATTTTCCGGGAAATCCGGTAACACCCGGCGTATGCATGATGCAGATCGTAAAAGAACTTTCCGAAGAGTTTACCGGTTGGCCTTTGTTTCTAAAGACGGCTTCCAATATAAAATTCATGGCCATTATCAACCCGTTTGAAACGCCGGACTTAAAGCTGCAGCTGGATATTACCCAAACCGACGACCAGGTGAAGGTAAAAAATACCACCTTTTTTGGCGAGACTATTGCATTAAAGATGTCAGTTAACTACCAAAAATTGACCTCATGAAATTCATTTTCACCTTCATAACGGCTTTTACCCTTTTCTTCCAGTCAGGCATTGAATCGCTGAGAGAAAGTTACGCAAAAGCCAATTCTTCCAATGCAGGCACCGAAGCCTTCATCACGATGGCAGAGAAAACTTCGGGCTCGGATGCTGTGATCCAGGGTTACAAAGCTGCAGCTAAAATTATGGAAGCCAAAATTGCCAAATCGAACCGGAAAGCTCTGGTAAAGTCCGGAGCCACCAGTCTGGAAGCGGTGATCAAAAATAATCCCAACAATGTGGAACTGAGGGTAATCCGGATGAGCGTTCAGGAAAATATTCCGAAAATTGTAGGATACAGAGGAAGCCTTAAAGACGATAAAGCTTTTTTATTAAATAATTACAACAAACAAAGCGCTTCCCTGAAAAATTACATCAAACGGTTTGCCGCACAATCCAAAACCATGACCCCGGCTGAAAAAGCAACCCTAAAATAAAACAATGACCCTTCCTGAAGTACAGAATGCAATTTCCGAAAAGAAAATCTGTGTTTTAATACCGACCTACAACAACGGGAAAACCCTGAAAAGAGTCATTGATGGTGTTCTCGAATATACCCAGGAAGTTATTGTTGTAAATGATGGTTCTACCGATTCCACCAGGGAAATCTTAGCGCAGTATCCTCAGATTCAGGCCATCCATTTACCGGAAAACAAAGGAAAGGGAAACGGACTGAAAACAGGCTTCAGGAAAGCAAAAGAACTGGGTTACCGTTACGCCATTACCATCGATTCCGACGGGCAGCATTATCCTGACGACATTCCTGTTTTTGTGGAAGCGCTGATGTTCGAAAAAGAAGATGTCCTGCTTATCGGGAACCGCAACATGGCCCAGGACGGCATCCCGAAGAAAAGCAGCTTCGGAAACCGCTTTTCCAATTTCTGGTTCTGGTTCGAAACCGGTATTAAGCTGGAAGATACCCAGTCCGGGTACCGCCTGTATCCCTTGCATAAAATCCCGAAAAAATACTTTACCCCGAAATTCGAATTCGAGATCGAGATCATTGTACGGACTGCATGGAGGCATGTGCCGGTAAAAAACGTACCGGTAAAAGTGCTGTATGATCCTGCGGAACGGGTATCGCATTTCAGGCCGTTCAAGGATTTTACGCGCATCAGCATTCTCAATACGATTTTGGTGACCATCACTTTGCTGTATATCATTCCGCGGAATTTCATCAATAATTTCAGGAAAAAAAGCATCCGCCGGTTCATTAAGGAAGATGTGCTGGAAAGCGACGGAACCAACCGGACAAAAGCATTTTCCCTTGCGCTGGGCGTCTTCGTGGGCTTCTCCCCTTTCTGGGGGTTCCATACGCTGATCGTTATTTCGCTGGCGGTACTTTTTAAGCTCAATAAAGTCCTGGCCTTCTTTGCCTCCAATGTGAGCTTACCGCCGTTCATTCCGTTTATTATTGCAGCTTCCCTGTTTCTGGGAGCCCCTTTTGTAGACGGCAACAGCAACCTCCTGAGCCAGGAACTCAACTTCGACCTGGTAAAAAACAACCTCCTGCAGTATATCATCGGCAGCATGATTCTGGCCATCTCGGCATCCGCATTGACCTGGATGGTCACCTTCCTTTTACTGAATAAAGTAAGCCCGGACAAAACCGATTTTTAGGAGCTGTTTCCCGCTATCCACTCTTACTACTCACGCCAACGCCGTTTCCCGCGCCTGCTGTGGGGTAACTGTTCCTATCGGGGCTAGGGCAGCAGTCTTTTATTTCTACACCGGTCTGATGTCAATGGTGAATCCGGCTTTGCCGGTGAATGGTGAATTTTTTGAAGTGTAATGATCGAACAGAAGATGAATTCAGTATTGACTTAACTATTCACCATTCACTTGCAAAGCAAAATTCACCCTTCACGGCTCACCGCAGTTTCTTTTCCGTCTTCTTCAGGTATTTTTCAACATTTTCCCGGTCCGGAACGGTGGTAATTTCTTTGGATAACGCTTTTTCAAATTCAGGCTTTGCCCTGGAATACTCTTTTCTGTTGAAATAATATTTTCCGGCCTGGTAGTAAACAAGCCAGAAATCCGGATTCAGCGACTGGTAATGCGGGATAAATCCGTCGGTCAGTTCTATGGTTTTATCATTTACTGCATCACTGATTTCAGCATTGGCAAATTTGTATTCTTCATAATTCTTAAACGCCTGGGAATCTAGAAAAGGATCTTTGGGAATATTAAGTTCAGACCTTGCTAAGGTTCCGTTGACTGGTTTTTTACCGGAAAAGATCTCATTCAGATCATAGCAGACAAATGCTCCCAGCTGGTACGGATTGGCGGAAACCCAGGCCAGCCTTTTCTGAGGCGAAAAGATCACCGCATGATGGGCCAGCAGCTGATTGATGGCCTTCTCATTGCCATAACCGATCTTCTCTCCTTTCAAACCTGATTTGTCCCGTAAAATGGCTGCCATCTTTTCCGGATTCAGCTTTTTATTTTCCTGCAGAAGCTCCTGCAGCTTTTCGTAACGGTATTCAGAATGGCTCTCCGTAATCTGCTTCCGGTTTCGCTTATCGTTTTTATAGGCCTCCGACTGGAAATGGTTGGTACAGAAAATCTTACCGGTATTTTCAACCTGATAGACCCCGAAATTATCCGGCGAAACTTCAATGATCACCGCATTTTTATCATTCGCACTGCCTACCAGAATCGATTCCGATACGAAAACCTGTCGCTTTTTAGCAATAGCAATGGCTTCGTCAATAGTTTTCGCGAACTGTAAAATCTCCCGGGTCACCAAAGAAATCGGGGTTTTGGCCGTCAGCGGAATCTTAGACTTCCCGGCGTTGATCGTTACGGTAATTCCTTCCTTGTTCATCCCGGAAACCACCCCGATCATCCCGGGCCAGCTTACGGAAAGATACGGGATTCCGTCCTCCGGTTCTACCAGTTCGATCAGTTTATTTTTAGCGAAATCATCCCCAACGTAAAAATCAAAATTCCGACCGATCAAAAGGTCGCCGTCTTCCGTATTTTCGTTCCAGACAGCAAGCGACGTACAGCCGACCATCATCAGGTCCTGCATCGCATGGCCGATGTCGTGGGCACCGTGAAGGTACATGCTTCTGAGAAATTTGGGTGCGATAAAATTATACCGATCCGATGAATAGCGGGATAATCCGTACAATTCGGCCTGGTAATCTTCCCTAATATTTAAATACATCTTCCGGTTGTACCATTTCAGGAAACCTCTCAGAAGATTCTGCTTAAATTTTGATGGGACAAGACCTTCCACTTTTGAGAAAAATACCTCTTCCTGCTTCTGCATCAGGCTTTGCGTCAATGCTCCGTTGTTGTAGCCCAGCTGCAAAGGGTTTCCTTGGATATACAATTCCCAGAGCTGCTCTCTGTTCTTCGTTAAATGATTTCGGTTAAAGCTAAAGGCGGAATCATTGATCTTATTGACCTTTGGAATGTCAAGCGCATAAGGCCTGATATCGGGAATATGGTTTACCGATTTTCTTACCCCGCAGGAAATAAGGCTGAGATTCAGGATCAGCATGAAAAGAAATATGATCTTTTGCCGTTCTGAAAGATGTTTTTTGATCAAACCGCAAATCCTATTTTTCTTCACCTTTATTTTTATTAATCAGTTGGATCAACCTTTCATCAATAACCTCCTTGCCCAGGATTTCTGCGCAGGTATTGAAAGCACCGATGGTACACCCTAAAATCCCGTGCATGTTCACCGACTGGCCCGTCAGGAAGAGATTATCAATCTTCGTTCTCGGAGAGACCATGGTTTTAAGGGGATTTTCAGAACTTTTCATGTAACCGTACATATTCCCGTGAAAACTTCCGATATAATCCCGGTACGATAGAGGTGACGAGGTGTATATTCTTTTTATTGAATTTCTTATACCCGGGATTTTCTTCTCCACGGCAGCAATCATCTTTTCCGCTTTTTCAAGCTTGAATTTTTCATACGCTTCCCCACGGTCCTGTTCCTCAACCACCGTATTGAACGTATTTTTCCAGGTTTCCACTTCCTCAAAATCCATATAGGAGATGATCGTCAGGCTTTCGGCGAAATCCGGATCATGCTTAGACCGCGTTGAGGACAGCATATAGTTTTCCGGCCAGTTACTTTTTTGATAGCGGTGCGCATTCCATACCGATTCTTCGTTGGAAAAATGATAGATGTTGTAATTGAATTCCGCAACGGCTTGCGGTTTCAGAACCAGATACACGCTGAAACAGGATGATACCGGTTCCCAGCTTTTGATCCTGTTCAGAAAAGATTTCTTCAGGCGGTCTTCTCCGATCAGCCTGATGGCAGACCGGATTTCTATATTGGAAATAAATTTTTTCGCGTGGTATTCTTTTCCTGCCGAAGTTTTTACACCCGTCAGAACCTGGTTTTCATCGAATATAAATTCTGAAACCTCGGAATGCTTATGTACTTCCGCACCATTTTCACGAAGCTTCCGGATCAGCAGCTTTGAAATCTGGCTTCCCCCCTGGATGCATTTGTAGGCACTCTGGATATACGAATTTACCGTTAAGGCATGTACATAAAAAGGCACATTTTCAGAATCTCCCGCATACAGAAAATTCGAGCCCAGCAAAACCGACTGAAGGGTTCTGTTCTGCGTAATGGATTCAATAAACCTTCTGGTGTTGAGGTGCAGGATTTCTTCGTTGTAATTATCTTTTCCTACCAGGTTATATCTCGGAAACTGGCTGCAGACCCTTTGGATTTCTTCACAGTAATTCTGCAGGTTTTCCCGTTCTTCGGGAAAATGACGGGCCAGTTGCTCCACAAAATTATCGTAGCCCTGTGCATGCGGATATTCGGCAATATCATCTCCAAAGGTAATTCGGTCATAGCCCTTCTCATCCATCTGTTCAAGCTGCAAATCATCCATGATACCGAGATAGGAAAAATACTGATGGAGGTTCTGCCCTTCGGAAAGCCCGCCCAGATAATGAACGCCGGTATCGAAAATCAGCTTATCACGGGAAAAGGTCTGGAGATTGCCGCCATACTGGTTGTTTTTCTCCAGGACACAGACCTTCAGGCCTTCTTTGGCGAGCACAAGCGCCGAAACAAGACCTCCCAATCCGCTGCCGATTACCAGTATGTCGAATTCTTTATTCAAGAGGAAAGCTGTGTTTTTAGTGATTCTGAATTTTAAAATGAAAAGTTTTTACCTGCCGGATGTTTTAGTTTGCAAAGACATTACTACTCAGCAAAAATAAAGCAGCTATAATTTAGATTTTAAATTTTTCAATCACTTAATGTTAGGTTAAATATTAGTTTTTATTTTGGGGTAAAAGTAGGAAAATTAATCAATATCATCCCAAAAATCGAAATAATTGAACCATTGAAGGGGATATTTCCTGATCATGGATTCCAGGTTTTGGGTATAGGAATTAAGAAGGCCCTGGGCATCGCGCTTTTTGATATTTTCGGCTACCCTTGCATACAAATGATAATGCAGATTTTTCTCTTTCATTACATAAACATATACCACGGGGACCCCAAGTCTTGAAGCAATCAGAAACGGTCCGGCCGGGAATTTTGCGGTTTTCCCAAGCAATTTGCCTTCCAGGAATTTAGAACCCTCGAAATAGCGGTCGCCGGTGAAGCAGATGAGCTCATTCTTGGACAACGCTTCATTGATCTCGAAAATATGGGACATGTCGTCTTTTACATAGATGAATTTGATGCTGCTTTCCTGTACAGAAACACTTTCAAGGTATTCTTTAATAATGGTAACTTCCTGATCGGTCGTCACCAGATTGATCTGGCAATCGAAATCGATATCGGCAAAGAAATGTTCCGCAATTTCGAAATTTCCGATGTGGGCACTGATGAGTACGCCTCCTTTTTTTTCGGCCAAAAGATTCCTGAGGTTTTCTATTCCGTCGAATTCATACGTATATTTATCACGTAATCCGGCGGAAATTGCCGTTTTATCGATAAGGACTGTTCCGAAGGTAAAGTAATTTTTAAATAAGGAGCGTTTTGTTTTCCAGTATCCGTATTTCAGTCTCTGGCTGAAATAATAGCGGTAATAGGTATTGCTTTTTTTTTCGAACAGGAAATAGTAGAAAGCGACAAAATACAGGACGACATATGAGCTCCGGATCCCGATGTTTCTGATACACCAGACGAAAATCCTGTATCCCAGAATGGTTCCTCTGGATTTGCCTTTCCATTTGTTCATAGCATTAGTTTGATAATGTAACAATATACCAATGAAACAGTGTAACAATTATTCAGTGAAGCATTGGTAAATTGTTATATTATTATATCGTTACATTAATATATTATTTATTCTTTTCTGTGATTTTGTTTTCAATCGTGGTATAGAAATCATCGAATGTCACCATCTTTTTGAAGTCGGCTTCGCCAAGCTTTACGCCGAAATTGGATTCGATAACCACCACCATGTCAATATAATCCAGGCTGTCCAGCCCAAGTGTTGTTTTCAGGTTAGCTTCGTTGCTGATCTCATCACCGTCCACCTCAAATTCATTCACTAAAAAATCATTCACGATCGCGATAATTTTCTCCCTTTCCATGTTTTTAATTAAATTTTTTTACGATTAATGCGGAGTTGGTTCCCCCAAATCCGAAAGAATTCGACAAAAATACGTCAATTTTTTGACTTTTTGTTTCTGCTACCAGATTTATCCTTTTTGCCTCATCGTCAGGATGTTCCAGGTTGATATTCGGGGCGATAAAATCATTCTGCATCATCAGGATCGAGTAAATCACTTCACTGGCACCGGCCATCCAGCATTCGTGCCCGGTCATGGATTTTGTGGAGCTTACCGGAACTTCACTGCCGAAGATTTCGTAAATCGCTTTTGCTTCATTGGCATCACCGATTGGGGTAGACGTTGCATGAGCATTGATGTAATGGATATCCTGCGCCGTTAAGCCCGACTGTTTCAGTGCCCGTTCCATCGCCAGGGCCGGCCCGTCTACATTCGGGGTCGAAATATGCCCGCCGTTTGACGAAAATCCGTACCCTACGATCTCCGCAATGATGTTGGCTCCTCTTTTCTGTGCCGATTCGAGACTTTCGACGATAAGCGTTGCACCGCCGCCGCTTGGGATCAGTCCGTCCCTTTCGGAATCGAAAGGCCTGGAAGCTCTCGTCGGTTCGTCTTCCCGCACGGAAAAAACGCCCAGCCCGTCGAAGCTCGCCATGGAATATTTGTTGGTTTCCTGCGCTCCTCCGCAGACGATCATGTCCTGGAAGCCGTTTTTAATCATCATGAAAGCCAGCCCCAAAGAGTGGGAACCGCTGGCACATGCGGCACTGATGGTCAGATTAATTCCCCTCAGTTTAAAAATCGTGGAGAGGTTCATCGTTACTGTAGAATTCATGGATTTGAAGATCGCTCCGGAACCCATTAGCGTCGTATCTTTTTTTTCTCTTGCAATATCAATGGACTCCACGACTGCTTTTGAAACACTGTCATTTCCATATAAGATCCCGACTTCATGACGATCCAAAAAGTCCTGGTCTATCCCTGCCTGTTTTAAAGCATCCAGAGTGGCAATGTAAGCATATTCGCTTTCCTCGCCCATGCTTACCCGCTGCCTGCGGTTCAGGAGATTCTTCAGATCCGGCTTAGGAACAACACCCGTAAGCCCCGACCTGAAACCGAATTCCTTTCTTTCGTCCACTAAAAAGATCCCGGATTTTCCCTGAAATAAAGATTCCTTCACCTCTTCCAAAGAAGTTCCGATGCAGGAATAAATTCCCATTCCGGTAATGACAACCCTGTTTTCCATGTTGTTAAATTTAACAATGTATCAATCTGGCAATGTAACAATTCTTATCAATCCGTATTCATTGGTATATCGGTACACTGGTATATTGTTACATTAATTTACGAGTAGATTCCTCCGTTAATATTAATGACTTCACCCGTAATATATGATGATTTTTTTGAAGCTAAAAAAGCCACCAGATCCGCCACCTCTTCCGCTTCCCCGAACCGGTTGGCCGGGATCATTGCTTTTAATTCATCTTCATTGAATTCCTGCGTCATGTCCGTTCTGATAAACCCGGGAGCCACCGCATTGACGGTAATATTTCTTTTTGCCACTTCCTGTGCCAGTGCTTTCGTAGCACCTACCAGGGCACCTTTGGCAGCCGAATAATTGGTCTGCCCCGCTGTTCCCTTAACGCCGGAAACGGAAACCATATTGATGATCCGTCCATATTTGTTTCGCAACAGCTTCTGGATGAAAAAGTTCGTTACATTGAAAAAACCATTCAGGCTGGTGTTGATTACAGCGTTCCAGTCTTCGCTCGGCATCCACATGAAAAGCCCGTCCCTGGTAATCCCGGCGTTGTTTACAATCACCTCAACAATTGCTTTCGGGTTGTTATCCTGCCATTGGGTTAAAATCTGCTGCGTTTCTCCGGCATTGCCGACATCGAACTTCAGGATCTCTCCCGTAGCACCCAGCTCTTCCACTTTGGCGAGCGTTTCTTTTGCCGCCGCCTCGTTGGAAGTATAATTAATCAGCAGATGGTAATTTTTCTCTTCTGCCAGTTTGATACAGATAGCTCTTCCAATTCCCCTGGAGCCGCCTGTGATGATTGCACATTTCATGTGTTGCGTATGTAAGTTTTAGTTTTTATATCTATTTCTATGACAACTTTTGTAAGCCGGAAGTTACATGCCCTTCAGATAATTTTTTACCTCTTCCAGATACGGATACATCACCATATCATTAGAAAACGCCGGAATGATCCTTCTTATTTCGTTATACAGCTCTTTGGTTGCCGATGATATCTGATCCTGAAAGCCAAGATATTCGATCGCTTGAACAATGGTAATCGCTTCAATCGTCAATACTTCGAAAGCATTTTCGATGACTTTCCGGCAAACAACTGCCGCATTGGTTCCCATACTCACAATATCCTGATTGTCATTATTATTAGGAATGCTGTGAACATACATCGGGTTGGAGAGCATCTGGCTTTCCGCGGTTGTGGAAGTCGCCGTAAACTGCACGCCCTGCATTCCGAAATTGAATCCCAGTTTCCCCAGATTCACAAACGGAGGCAAGATCTCGTTGATTTTAGAATTTAATAGATAGTTCAGCTGTCTTTCCGCAAGCATCGTCAGTTTAGTGACCACGATTTTCAGCTTGTCCATTTCCAGCGAAATATAATCGCCGTGGAAATTTCCGCCGTGGTACACGTGCTGGTCCTCTACATTGATGATCGGATTATCGTTGGCCGAATTGATTTCGTTTTCCAATACTTTTTCTGTGTATTCCAGCGTATCAAGAACAGGTCCTAAAATCTGCGGAACACATCGTAAAGAATAATATTCCTGAACTTTTTCCTTAAATATTTTCTCCTGCTCTTCAAAATGGGTATATAAATGGTCGGCTCTTTTCCGGATCAGCTTACTGTCAGACAGATGGGCACGCATTTTCGCGGCTACTTTCTGCTGACCGGAATGAAGCTTGGTTCCGTTCAGCACTTCCGACAAATGGTCGTCGTAAGCCTGGACGATTTCGTTGATCGCGCAGGATAACTTTAAAGAAATATCAGTTAACTGGTTGGCTTTATGCGCATTTACCGCACCGATCCCGGACATCACGGAGGTTCCGTTCATCAAGGCCAGCCCTTCCCGGATTTCCACCTGAATCGGCTCCAGACCCTCTGTTTCGAAAACTTCCTTCGTCGGTTTTCTTTCTCCTTTATAAAAAACTTCCCCTTCCCCGATCAGGACCAGGGCAAGATGAGCCAACTGCACCAGATCACCGCTTGCGCCTACTCCACCGTGTTCAAAGATCAGCGGAGTGATATCCCTGTTGATTAATTCTTTAAGCAGATTAATCACCGATTGATGGACACCTGATTTCCCGAGAGACAACGTATTCATCCGGGCCAGCATACAGGCTTTTGCTTCATCGGCAGGAAGCGGGTTTCCCATTCCCGAAGAATGGCTCCGGATCAGGTTGTACTGAAGCTGATGGGTATCTTCATCGCTTATTTTGAATTGGGCCATCGGTCCGAAACCCGTATTGACCCCATATATTACTTTATTTTTTGAAAATTCTTTCAGAAACCGGAAGCTTTCATCCACCCGGGCAAGAAGCTTTTCATCCAGTTCTATTTTCTCATTCTCCATGATGACTTTTTTAAAGTCGCTCAGTGTTAAAAAGTTATTTATTTTCATTAATTAAAAAGTAATAATAAGATAATTTTGTAATTATTAATTAATTGTCATTAATTTTGCGGCAAAGATAGAAGTTATTATTAAAATAAAAAATCAAGATGAGCAAAGAATTTGTTGACGTTCTTGTAATCGGTGCCGGGCCTTCCGGGTGCGTATCTTCTTCATACTTAAAGAAGAACAACGTCAGCGTAAAAGTTGTTGAAAAAACGAAGTTTCCCAGATTAGTGGTTGGGGAAAGCCTTATTCCGCGGGTCATGGACCATTTTGATGAAGCCGGCCTGTTCCCGGCCCTGGATAAAATGGGATTTGAAAAGAAACTGGGTGCCCGTTTTTTAAGAGGCAACGAAGTCTGCATTTTTGATTTCAGCAATAAATTCGGGGAAGGCTGGGACTGGACCTGGCAGGTTCCGAGAGCCGATTTCGACAATGTTCTGGCTCAGGAAGTGATCAACAAGGGCATTGACCTGGAATTTGAGACCGAAGTCACCGGTATTGAATTCAACGGAACAGATTCTGTAACGACTGTAAAAACGAAAGACGGCGAAACAAAAGAAATCCACGCTAAATTCGTGATCGATTCCAGCGGCTACGGAAGAGTACTGCCAAGGCTTCTGGATCTTGAAAAGCCATCGAAATTATCGCCCCACTCTGCTATCTTTTCCCATGTAAAAGACCTCAACCGTGAAGAGGGCACTGAAGGAACCCTGATTTCATTTGATATCATCGAAACCGAAGTCTGGCTTTGGGTGATCCCTTTCTCCAACGGCAATACCAGTGTCGGTATTGTAGGCCCTACCGAATATATCGACAGATTATCCGAAAACGGCGATACGGCGGAAGCTTTAAGAAAAGCCATTTCCCTTTCGGATTATTACGTAAAGCGCTTTGGGGATGTGGAGTTTCTTTTTGAGCCGAGACACCTGAAAGATTATTCCTGCTCGGTAAAAAAATTATTCGGGGACGGGTTTGCCTTAACCGGTAATGCTTCCGAATTCCTGGATCCCGTTTTCTCTTCGGGGATGGCTTTTGCCACAGAATCGGGGATGCTGGCTGCCAAATTAGCCTTACGCCAACTGAACGGCGAAGTTATCGACTGGCAGAAAGAATATTCGGATTATATTTTATATGGTGTAAATGTTTTCACAACCTACGTAAAAGAATGGTATACCGGAAATCTCCAGGAGCTGTTTTTTCACCAGCCGGAAAACCCGGATGTGAAGCGGAAGATCTGCGCCGTACTGGCCGGCTACGTCTGGAACAAAAAGAATACTTTCGTAAGAATACATGATACGGCGATAAAAAATTTGGCCGAGTTTATAAAAACGGAAAAGCAACAGGCATAAACAAATACGCTTCCATCACCGGAAGCGTATTTGTTTTTATGTCATCTTATTTGATCTTCTTTTCGATCATGTGGGCTAAGGTCTTCGCCGTTTTGGCATATCCCTCGGAAATCCGGTCGTTGTTGTTCGGCAATCCGACAAAATTATCACCGGGCGCATTTTTGCTTTCAATTTCCAGTAAGACATGGGAAGGTTCTGCAGTTTCTACAAATTTTAAAAGGGTACTCAGTTTGGACGGCTGGTTCATAATTCCTGCGAACCAACCCGGATAGATCCATACCGTTTCTACGATCAGGGTATACTTTGCGGATGAATTGTTTACCGATGTTTTGATATCCATGTTTTTGTTCATCGAAGCCAGAAATTTATCAACAAACTGAGTGGTTTTTGAATATTCCCAGTCTTTTTTCCATTTTTCGAATTCATCCGGATTTTTACCAGCTTTCCGGATATCGCTTTCCTGTTTGGCAATATAGGCTGCCTCATCCATATTCTCCTTATAGAAGGTCATGTGGCTGTAATCCATTTGAAGGTTCAGCTCAGTCTGTCCTTTTAAGAAATCGAAATTGCCGGAAGTTACTTTCATTTTCTGACCAAAGATCATCCCTGTTAAGAAAACAAAAAAGGCGAATACTAATTTTTTCATGAGTTATTAATGTATGTTTTATTAATTTTAGTTCCGTAAATCTATAAAAGCAATCGGTTTCCTGCTGTTCGGATGAAATACCGTTTTAGACAATACCTCGAAATCCTGGATTTCAATTTTCGGACTCACTCGTAATTTAGCCCGGAAATGGTCCCGCACTTCATTCACGAACGTCTCGGAATCGCTGTCGGTGCTGATCCTGATGATGATTTCGTCCAGCCCGATTTCATTGGATTGGATCACAATCTGGTAGCACAGAATGTTGTTGAAATCATTCAGAATATCGTTCATTGCCGGCGGATAGAGCGTCGTTCCTTTATACTTGATCATCTGCTGTTTCCTTCCGAGCACAGGTCCCAGCCTCATCGTATTCCTTCCGCATGGGCAAGGCTCGTAATGGGCTTTTACAATATCTCCTGTTTTAAACCTCAACAACGGCAATGCTTCAACGCCCAGCGTCGTAATTGTCAGTTCACCGCTTTCTCCTTCTTTTACGGGTTTTCCGTTATCATCGAGGATTTCAGTAATGATCAATTCAGGGTGTTGGTGACCGCCGATCTGCTGTTTGCATTCCGTAAAGGCCGTACTCATCTCCGTAGAAGCATACGTGGAGAAAAGTTTGATGTTCCACTTCTCTTTGATCTTTTTCGATAAAATATTATCCGTAAAATCCTGGTTTTTGATGCTTTCGCCGATGCAAACGGCACCGTAAACGCTGGAATTTTGATAATCGATCCCGTGCTTTTCGGCATAATCGATCATTTTCAGAAGGAAAGAAGGAACCGTGATAAGGTATTTGGGTTTGTACCGGAAAATGGAATCCCACTGCAGTTCGGGAATTCCCGGCCCCATTCGTACAACACTCGCTCCCATTTTCCGTAAGCCTAAGAAGTAAGCCAGCCCGGCCATGAACCTTTTGTCGATGGTGGTAATCATCTGCACCACATCGCCTCTTTGGATTCCCGCACAGGCAAAGGAAATTGCTTCATTATACGCCAGCCGTTCCAGGTCATTATCGGACAAACCGAAGGTTACCGGATCTCCGAGGGTTCCTGAAGTAGTGCTATAGTCCACGATTTTATCCGGGGTGATGCAGAAAAAGTCATCATTGTTCTGCTGGATATCGTTTTTCGTCGTCGTGGGGATTTTCTGCAGATCTTCCAGCGTACGGATGTCGGCAACCTGAATATTGTTTTCCCTGAATACCCTTTGATAAAAAGGCGAATGCATGTCAAGATACGCCAGCAGTTTCTGAAGCTTCTGCTCCTGCACTTTTTTTATCTCCTCAACGGATGCTTTTTCGATGGATGGATGAAATTCCAAGGCTTCTTATTTTTAGAGGACAAATTTATTTAATTAAAATTAAAATCCGGCAGATGAATTTTCCCCACAGATCGCGCAGATTTTCACAGATGGTAACGCTTTATTAATTGGAATCTTCTCAATAAGCGTTTATAGCCATATTTAACCATGAAAATTATTTCTCAATAAAATACCATCAAAATTTGCCTTAAAATTTAATTATTAACCATCCACTATTCCACATTGACCATTCACCTTTCACTTTATTTTTCTGAAACAGAACATTTTCATTGGAAATATCAAAATAAAACATATATTATAAACCGGTAAATTTTAGTAAATTTGCCAACTTAATTAATCAACGATATTGATCTAATACAATGAGCCAATTTAAAGAATACAAAAACCTCAACCTTATTGACGTCGCCGAGAACATCTCGGAATTCTGGAAGCAGAATAAAACCTTCAATAAAAGTGTTGAGATCCGTGAGGGGCAGCCCGAGTTTGTTTTTTATGAAGGTCCGCCTTCAGCAAACGGTATGCCCGGAATTCACCACGTTATGGCCAGGGCATTAAAGGATATTTTCTGTCGTTACCAGACCCAGAACGGAAAGCAGGTCTTCCGTAAAGCGGGTTGGGATACCCACGGACTTCCGGTAGAACTTGGTGTGGAAAAAGAATTAGGAATCACCAAAGAAGATATTGGCAAAAAAATTTCGATTGAAGATTACAACAAAGCCTGCCGTGAAGCCGTAATGCGCTATACGGACGTTTGGAACAACCTAACCGAAAAAATCGGATATTGGGTAGATCTTGAGGATCCGTACATCACGTATAAATCAAAATATATGGAGACGGTGTGGTGGCTGTTGAAACAACTGTACGATAAAGAATTATTGTATAAAGGATACACCATCCAGCCCTATTCCCCGAAAGCCGGAACCGGACTTTCTTCGGCGGAACTGAATATGCCGGGAACGTATCATGACGTTTCTGACACGACGGTGGTGGCCCAGTTCAAAGTGAAGAAAGATTCTTCTGAATTATTCAACGATGTGGACGGAGACGTGCACATTCTTGCCTGGACGACAACTCCCTGGACACTGCCTTCCAACACTGCTTTAACTGTAGGAAAGGATATCGAGTATGTTCTGGTACAAACATTCAACCAATATACTTTTGAGCCGGTAAACGTTGTTCTGTCAAAAGTACTTCTGCCTAAAGTTTTCGGTAAGAAATATGCGGAAGGTACAGATGAAGATTTTACCAACTATACCTCAGAAAGCAAAGTCATCCCTTTTAAAATACTGAAAGAATTCACCGGAGAAAAACTGGTGGACACCCGATACGAACAGCTTGTTCCATGGTTTACGCCAAATGATCATCCTGAGAATGCATTCCGTGTAATCTTAGGCGACTTCGTAACCACGGAAGACGGTACGGGAATCGTCCATACGGCGCCGACTTTCGGTGCGGATGATGCGCGGGTTGCCAAAATGGCGAAACCTGAGGTTCCGCCGATGCTGGTAAAAGATGAAAACGATAACCTAGTTCCATTGGTAGACCTTCAGGGAAGATTCATCAAAGGGGAAAACGTTCCTGAATTATTTTCCGGGAAATACATCAAGAACGAATATTATGATGAAGGCAATGCCCCGGAGAAATCTTGGGATGTAGAGCTGGCGATTTTACTGAAGACGGAAAACAAAGCCTTCAAAGTAGAAAAATATGTCCACAGTTATCCGCACTGCTGGAGAACGGACAAGCCGGTATTGTATTACCCGCTGGATTCATGGTTTGTGAAAATGACGGCCGTAAAAGAAAGGCTGGTGGATTTAAACAAAGAAATCAACTGGAAACCGAAATCAACAGGAGAAGGACGTTTCGGCAACTGGCTGGAAAACGTGAACGACTGGAACCTTTCCCGTTCAAGATACTGGGGAATCCCGTTGCCGATCTGGAGAACGGATTCTTCAACAGGTTCCGGACAGGAAGAGAAAATCATCGGTTCCGTAGAAGAATTGTACAATGAAATCGAAAAATCCGTTGCGGCGGGACTTATGGCAGAAAATCCGTTTAAAGATTTCATTATCGGAAATATGTCTGAACAGAATTATGAGTCGGTTGATCTTCATAAAAACATCGTAGACAAGATTATCCTTGTTTCGGATTCAGGGCTGCCGATGAAGCGTGAAAGCGATCTGATCGACGTTTGGTTCGATTCGGGTTCCATGCCGTATGCGCAGCTGCATTATCCTTTTGAGAATAAAGAGCTGATCGACAATAATAAGGCCTTCCCTGCTGATTTTATCGCGGAAGGGGTTGACCAGACCCGCGGATGGTTCTATACGCTTCATGCGATCGGGACAGCGGTATTCGATTCGGTAGCGTATAAAAACGTAATGAGCAACGGGCTTGTGTTGGATAAGAACGGACTGAAAATGTCTAAATCCAAAGGAAATGCCGTAGACCCGTTCGAAACCTTAGCGGTTTACGGACCGGATGCAACGCGCTGGTACATGATTTCCAATGCGAATCCGTGGGAAAACCTGAAATTCGATATCGAAGGAATTGATGAGGTAAGAAGAAAATTCTTCGGAACCTTATACAATACTTATTCTTTCTTCGCTTTATACGCAAATGTAGACGGATTCAGCTATTCCGAAAAAGAAGTGGAAAACCGTCCGGAAATCGACCGGTGGATTTTATCGGAACTGAATTTATTAATTAAAGAAGTTAAAGCCTTCTACGAAGATTACGAACCGACGAGAGTTGCCAGAGCCATCAATACGTTTGTGAATGATAACCTGAGCAATTGGTACGTAAGACTTTGCAGAAGACGTTTCTGGAAAGGCGATTATTCGGAAGATAAGATCTCCGCTTACCAGACCTTATATACCTGCCTGGAAACGGTAGCCAAATTATCCGCACCGATTGCGCCATTCTTTATGGATCAATTGTATCAGGATCTGAATAAAGTAACCGGAAAAGATACGGCGGAATCGATCCACCTGACAGATTTCCCGGTAGCGGATGAAAGCCTGATCGATCAGGATCTGGTTGAAAAAACGCATCTGGCACAAACTATAACGAGCCTGGTACTGTCAATCAGACGTGCAGAAAGTTTGAAAGTTAGACAGCCTTTGCAAAGAGTACTGATTCCATTCCTGGATAAGAAAACGGAAGAGCAGATTCTGGCAGTTGCCGAACTGATCAAGCAGGAAGTTAACGTTAAAGAACTTCAGCTGATCAATGCCGAGGAAGCTTCGCATCTTATTGTAAAACAGATCAAACCGAATTTCAAAGCATTGGGTCCTAAATTAGGAAAAGACATGAAAACAGTAGGCGGAGCAATTGCAGGTCTTGAAGCGGAACAGATTTCCCAGCTTGAAAAAGAAGGAAAACTGGAAATCCAGAGATACGAAATCACGCTTGACGATGTGGAAATTTCTACCAAAGATATTCCGGGATGGACAGTAACTTCTGACGGAAAAACAACTGTGGCACTAGATTTGACGTTGACAGAAGAATTAAAATCTGAAGGTATCGCAAGGGAATTTATCAACAGAATCCAGAACCTGCGAAAAGAGAAAAATTTCGATTTAACGGACAGAATTGCCATCTTCCTGGAGGAAAACTCACCATTCCTTGAAGATATCAGGAAGAATGAGCAATATATTTCTTCGGAAGTCTTGTCAAATAAAATAGAAATTGTATCTTCACTTTCAAATTTTAACGAAATCGAAATAGATGAGGTTAATTTTAAGATAAATGTTGAAAAAATTTAACATATAGTTATTGTTTTTCAATTTTGATTTCATAATTTTATTAAAAAAGAGAAAAATGATTATGTCAGACGAAAGAGTAAGATACAGCGATGCTGATTTACAGGAGTTTAAAGCAGTTATCCGGGAGAAAATAGAGAAAGCGGAGAAGGATTTACAACTGATCAGAGAGAGTTTCATCAACGACCAGAATAACGGTACCGATGATACTTCCCCTACTTTTAAAGCATTTGAAGAAGGTGCTGAAACGTTGAGCAAGGAACAGAATTCTATTTTGGCAGGCAGACAGGAGAAATTCTTACGTGATCTGAAAAACGCTCTGATCAGAATTGAAAACAAGACCTACGGAATCTGCAGAGTGACCGGTAAGCTTATCCCTAAGGAAAGATTATTTGCCGTTCCTCATGCTACCTTAAGCATCGAAGCGAAAAACATGCAGAAATAACCATCCGGTTATCTACAATACATTGGGTTTATATCGTATTTCATGGAATACTTTATAAACCTGATTTTTTAATATAGGCCCATGAGCGAAATACTGATTTTAGGAATTATTGTTGTTGCCGTACTGGCTTTTTTCAACAGGGAACGGATCAAAAACAGATTCTTTCCGGATGAAAAGCGAAATTACACAATCGACGACCAATTCAATTCCGAAAAACGCGACCGGGAAAAAGAAATAGACCGTCTGCTAAGCAAGATGGGCAAAAACGGAGTGAATGACCTGTCGGAAAAAGACAGGAAAAGACTCGACGAACTCTCCAGAAAATAGAAAACTTATATCAAGACAATGGAATCCATAATTGTGCACACCAAGAATGCCATGGAGCTGAACGCGCTGAAAAGCGTTTTAAAGGAAATGAACATCAAATTCGAGAAATTCCATACCAAGAACACGCACCACAACGAAAAGGTAATCAAAAAGATTACTGACCGGAAAAATGAGAAAATAGGAAAACCTTCTAAACCCAAAGGCCTGTAATGAAGAAGATCGCACTTGTAACCTTTCTTATTTTACTGATCGACCAGGCTTCCAAAATGTATGTGAAAACGCATTTTGAGCTGAATGAAAGCATTCCCGTTATTCAGGGATTTTTTAATAAAACTTTTGTAGAAAACCCGGGGATGGCGTACGGGTTCCATTTCGGAGGAATTATCGGGAAATATTTCCTGGTGATTGTAAGGATCTGCCTGATCGGAGGAATGGTTTACCTTTTCAGAAAATGGCTTCAGCGGGGCGAATCGAATTATCTGCTTATTCCCATGGCCATGATCTTCGCAGGGGCTATCGGAAATTTAATCGACGGGATGTTCTACGGAATGATTTTCGACAGCGGAACGGTTTTCGATGAAAGCACGGGCCGGTGGATCGGCTACGGCGGTATTTCCCACTTTGTACCCTTCGGACACGGCTATTCTACTTTTATGAAAGGCTGTGTGGTGGATATGCTCCACTTCCCGATCGTTGATTGGAACGTTCCAGAAAGCTGGCCACTGATCGGCGGAAAACATATTGAATTTTTCAAATATATTTTCAATGTTGCTGATTCTGCAATCACCATTGGTGCCGCCCTTTTACTGATCTTCAGAAAGAAGGCCTTTCCTAACGGATTGGAATTTTAAAAACGATTGATCACACCCCATGAAAAAATTAATTAAAAATATCCTAAAAATTTTCCTGCTTCTTTTTGTTGCAGGAATTCTTTTTATTGCCTGGGCCAATTACAGCATGAAAAGAAATACAGAAAATTACATTTCTTATCTGATTGCTGACCTTCCCGATACCAAAACAGGCCTGCTCCTGGGGACGAGCAAAAATCTGGACAACGGCCAGCCCAACGCTTACTTCCTGCACCGGATCCGCGCTGCTGCCGATCTGTTTAAAAGCGGAAAAATCCAGTATCTTATTGTCAGCGGAGACAACAGCCGGAAAGATTACAACGAGCCGGAAGATATGCAACAGGCACTGATCAGATATGGTGTTCCGGAAGACAGGATCTTCCGTGATTTTGCCGGATTCCGGACCCTGGATTCCGTGGTGAGGGCAAAGGAAATTTTCGGACAAAAGAAACTCATCATTGTATCTCAGAAATTCCACAATGAAAGGGCTGTATTCCTGGCCCGTGAACATGGCATGGAAGCTTACGGCTATAATGCTCCGGACGTCAACAAATACGCGGGTTTTAAGACCAATGTGAGAGAATATCTCGCCAAAACAAAAGCCTATCTGGATCTGATGACAGGCGTAGAGCCTAAGTTTGGAGGAAAGAAGATTCAGATTCCTTGACCTCATGAAATTTTTACCGATCGTGCTAATATTAATTCTTATTTCCTGCAGGAAAGAGAATACGTATTATTACGCAGATAAAACACCGATAAAGGACAGCACAGTCATCCATTTTGTTGATGATGAGCTTAAAAAATTAAAAATAAATCCGGAAGAAAAGAATTTGGAAGTTTATACGGTCCTGGATTCTGTTTCGTACAAGAGCAATGTAGATTCCATAAGAAATAAAATTTTCAGGAAATCCGATCTGAAGCCTCAGTATAAAAAGGCATTTGACGATTGGTTAAGAGAAAAAATCATTATCGTGGACAACAGGACGGGAAAAATCATTAATTATTACAGTTCTTTTAAAAACAAAAAATATGACCGGAAAGATGTTTCTCTTGGCGGATTGAGAAGGCTAGTCCGGGCGGGAAACATTCTTTACAGAAATCCCGGCACTGAAATTCCTGATAATTATCTGTTTGATTATTCCTGTCCGGTTATATCAGGAAAAGCACTTGAAATAAGCCGGGATGAAGTCCTGTTTCTATCGAAATTCGGTATTGCCGTTAAAGAATCCTCCTACTTTTACAACCTTATTTCATTTCAGGATGCCATCGGGCTATTTTACGCCTACAATGAAGGCTATACCGGAAAGCCTTTTGTTATTGACTGGATTTTTAAAAACGGAAAAAAAATCTATACCCACCGAAATAAGCCGCAGAAAATTTTCAACAAGGAATCATCAGAGAAAATAAGATATCTCCTGTCTTACATAAAAGATCATTCCTTCGGCGCATTTAAGAAACAACTGCCGAATACTGAAAATTTAATTTTCTTTGGTTCCAATTATGATTATTTTACAATGGTCAACGATGGAAAGTATACGTACTTTATTTACATTTCGGGAGTTGTTTTTACAAACCTGAAGAAAAAAGAGTATAAGGTTATTCTTCCGGGAATGTTTAAAAGAATCGAAATTCAATACTACAACGCGATCCGAAAGTAATTTTGCCTAAATTTGCAATTCATTAATTTTAAATATAAATTTTAGACAATGTCAAGAATTCTTACCGGCATTCAAGCCACCGGAACCCCGCACCTCGGGAATTTACTGGGTGCCATTATTCCTGCAATTGAACTCTCCAAGCAGGAAGGAAACGAATCCTTTTTATTTATCGCAAACCTTCACTCGCTTACCCAGATTAAAGACGCGAAAGAACTGAAACAGAATACCTACGAGATTGCTGCGGCTTGGCTTGCTTGTGGGCTGGATACCGAAAAAACCTATTTTTACAGACAGAGTGACATCCCTGAAACCTGTGAACTTTCTTGGCATTTATCATGTTTTTTCCCGTACCAGCGATTAACGTTAGCGCACTCTTTTAAAGACAAAGCAGATCGTCTGCAGGATGTAAACGCAGGTTTGTTTACCTACCCGATCCTGATGGCTGCCGATATCCTTCTGTATGACGCGGAAATCGTTCCTGTGGGAAAAGACCAGCTTCAGCACCTGGAAATTGCACGTGACGTTGCTTCACGTTTCAACAATCAGATGGGAGAAGTTTTTGTGCTCCCTCAATCCGAGCTTCAGGAAGACACCAAATACGTTCCCGGCGTAGACGGTCATAAAATGTCCAAATCCAGAGGGAACATCATCAACATCTTCCTGCCTGAAAAGGAGCTTAAAAAACAGGTGATGAGCATCGAAACCGACTCTAAATCTTTGGAAGAGCCTAAAGATCCTGAAACCGATAAAGTATTTGCGATTTATCAGCTGGTAGCAACGCCTGAGCAGACCGAAGAACTGAGAGTAAAATATCTGGCCGGAAACTTCGGGTACGGCCACGCGAAAAAAGAATTGCTGGATCTGATCCTGGTGAGATTCGAGAAAGAAAGAGCGCTTTTCTCCTATTACATGAACAATCTGGGCGAACTCGAAGCCAAGCTTCAGGAAGGAGCGGCAAAAACAAGAGTGATTGCTACGGAAACGATGAAGAGAGTAAGGGAAAGCCTTGGGATTTAATAAATCTTAATTGAAATATATTTCAACTGCGTTGAGGCAGATAATAACCCTGAGAGGATTTCGTAAACAATGATTTCTTTTCAGGGTTTTTAATTGACATATAATAATTGGCTTTACTAGATCATCAAAGTCAGAATGAACTTTTAAGATTCTATTGCTTTTGAAAAATAAAATCGCCGGTTAAATTGTTCTTCGTCCACACTCCATTGCTTTTGGAATCTTTTAAATAACCTGAAAATTTATAATTGCTTTTGGTATTCATATCGAATTTTCCATCAAAATTGACGTAGCCATTTAATGATTCTTTTATATTACTCGGAAGCAAAGTAATTTCTCCGGCCACATTACCATCTTTCTTTACGGTAAATGCAACAGAACCATTATCGCCCCCACTGAAGGTACCGGACCAATTGCCCTGGAATGCCGAATTTACCTGTCTCGCGCTCTCTTCATCTGATATGCATGAACAGAAAGAGAACAAAACAAAAAACATGAATATGATATGGGTTTTCATCAAAGTATTTATTTAGTTCGAGTTTTATTTTTAATTCTATAAATATTCTTCAATCTGCAAAAGGTGCTTAATCACTTTCAGTTCTTCCTCTTCTCTGTTTTCATTCAGGACATCAAAGAAAATGACGTCCATCCCAAAACGCTGGGCTCCGATGACATCCGCGATCCAGTCGTCACCGATTAAAATACTGTTTTCTTTTTCCGCTCCGGCCAGGTTAAGGGAATATTCGAAAATTTCCGGACGCGGTTTTCGTACGCCTACGGTATCCGCACTGGTAATGGTTCTGAAATATGTGTCGATTCCCGAGAGAATACACTTGCGTTCCGTTACTTCTTTGAAGCCGTTGGAAATGATGTGTAAAGTATAATTCTTTGCTTTAAGATATTCCAGTACATACTCCGCTCCTTCTACCAGTTCGTTATGGTTGAGGATTTTATCCAGGAAATGCTCTTCAAAATACATTGAAAGAGCTTCATCATCCACATCAAAGCGTCTGAAGGTATCGTAAAAACGGTGTTTCCGAAGGTATTCTTTATCAATGATCCCGTCCCGGATATCTTCCCAAAGCTTCTCATTGATTTCATGATAGGCCGAATGGAACTCATTAAAATCGATATTGTATTTCAGATGGATTTTTTCTTTTTCAAAAAGTTCTTTAATGGTGAGATAAGCATTGCGGCGATGGTCCCAGAGTGTATTGTCGAGGTCAAAAAAAATGTGCTGAATTTTCATACAGCACAAAATTAATAATTTTAATTTTTGGAAATCGGATAATTCTTGCCCGGGGTCTTTACGACCTCGACACTCTTTGAAAAGCTGAGCAAAAACGCAATGGTTTGTTTCTTAGGTTTCAAAGTTTTCACTTTTAAGGAATCATTTTTTCTCATAGGCGATTAAATGTTTTTCCTTAAAACGAGAATATTCCGAAATTATTATCTAGCGTGTCAAGATAATATTTTTTTCATCCATGATTTTTCTCAGGTTGATCAATGCATACCGTACCCGTCCCAATGTGGTATTGATGCTCATATCCGTATGGTCTGCAATTTCCTTAAAGCTCAACCCGTCAAAAAATCTCAGTTTAATGACCTCCTGCTGGTTTTCCGGAAGGAACTGAAGCATTTTCAGCAGGTCTTCCTGGATCTGGTTGGTCACCAGCTGGTCCTCAATATTTTCAGAAGGTTCTTTCAGCAGGTCAAAAATAGAATACTCATCGGTTTCGAAAGTCGTTTCGGAAACCTTGATATTTTTGGCTTTTGCCCTGAAATGGTCGATAATTAAGTTGTGGGCAATCCGTTTAGCCCAAAGAATAAATTTACCTTCCTCATTATAGCGTCCTTCTTTCAGCATTACGATAATTTTCATGAATGTATCCTGAAATACATCGTTTGCCAAATCTTCATCATTAATTTTGTAAAAAATGAATGTAAACAGTTCTCTCTGATGGCGGTGAATAAGGGTAGACAGCGCCGCTTCGTCTCCTTTCTGGTAAAGGGAAATTAGTAAACTATCCGATTTTGATTTCATAACTTCTTCTCAATAAATATACTTGCCGAAGATAATTTTTCCAGATATTTCATCTGGCTTCAGCGGTAAATACAAAACAATTCTTCAGAGTAAAGTATAATCAATAGGCGGATACAATTTTTCTATGTTGTAAATATAATAAATTTTTAATAACTGTTAACCATTTATTAACTTTTTACAAGAAAAATTTAAAAAAAATCACTTAAACATATCGTGAATGAATACAGTAGGGATATTTAGTGTAAAATTAACATTCACACCCCTCAGTTCTTTCCCGTTGATCCCGCTGTTTCCTACCGGAAAAGCATACCCGCCGGTAAGGTCGAGGATCCCGAAAAGCGTAACGCCGATCTTCGGCGCCACATATTTATTGGTTCCTTCGGCACCGATCAGGAAATAATACGAATGGTAAAAATCCACATTCTTCTCAAAATTCAGCAAGACGTCGGCCGATACTTTCGGCATGATGGCAAATTTTGAATTTGCAGAACCCATCATTGCAGAAGCTCCCAAACGGTAAATGACATCATCGTTTTTTAAAAAAAGCAGCTTTCCTCCCAATTCTCCGAAACTCTGGTTCTGATAGGTGTAGCCTGCGCTAATCATTTTGTGGACGGTAAGCTGTGCTTTGGCGAAGGTACTCAGGAAAAATACGGATAGGATTGCAATGGCAGATCTGGCGTTCATCATCTTTAATTTATTATTGTATGTAAAAATAAAAAAAACTGCCTTACCGTAGAGATAAAGCAGCCATTTATTATATCAGTTTTAAAATTAAATTCCGAAAGCGGCTTTAATTTCTTCTACTTTGTCTAATTTCTCCCAGGTAAAGAACTCAAGGTTTTCCAGGGTCAGCTCATTTTTATGCCCTTTGTTGAAAGTCTTGCTTGCCGTATAGCTCTCTCTTCCCATGTGTCCGTAAGAAGCGGTATCCTGATAGATCGGGTTTCTCAGCTTCAGGTTCTGCTCGATCGCATAAGGTCTCAAGTCGAAAACCGTAGAAACTTTTTTCGCAATTTCCCCGTCGTTAAGATCCACTTTTGCCGTTCCGTAGGTATTGATGTATAATCCGCAAGGTTCTGCCACACCGATCGCATAAGAAACCTGTACCAGAACTTCATCAGCAACGCCGGCTGCTACCAGGTTTTTAGCAATATGCCTTGTTGCGTAAGCCGCGCTGCGGTCTACTTTTGAAGGGTCTTTTCCGGAGAAAGCACCGCCCCCGTGAGCTCCTTTTCCACCGTAAGTATCAACGATGATTTTTCTGCCGGTAAGACCGGTATCCCCGTGAGGTCCTCCGATTACGAATTTCCCGGTAGGATTAATATGATATTTGATCTGATCGTTGAATAGAGCTTTGATTTCATCAGACTGCAGAGCCACTACTCTTGGGATCAGGATATTTTTGATGTCTTCCCTGATCTTGTTCAGCATTTCTTCTTCTGCCCCGAAATCATCGTGCTGTGTGGAAACCACGATGGAATCGATACGGATCGGCTTATGATCATCAGAATATTCGATGGTAACCTGGCTTTTTGCATCGGGACGAAGGTATTTGATTTCCGTATTTTCTCTTCTGATGGCAGAAAGTTCTTTAAGGATGGTATGGGCCAGATCCAGCGCCAAAGGCATATAATTAGCCGTTTCGTTGGTGGCATACCCAAACATCATTCCCTGGTCACCGGCTCCCTGAGCATTGGCTTTTGCTTCAAAAGACTCATCAGAAACAGCCCTGTCCACACCCTGGTTGATATCCGGAGACTGTTCGTGGATCGCAGAAATAACCCCGCAGGAATCCCCGTTGAACATGTATTCCCCTTTGGTATAACCGATCCCGTTGATGACCTCTCTCGCAATGGTCTGCACATCAAGATAAGCATCAGATTTTACTTCACCGGCCAAAACTACCTGTCCTGTCGTTACCAGCGTTTCGCAAGCTACTTTTGAAGATTTATCGTATGCTAAAAAGTGATCGATTAATGCATCGGATATCTGATCGGCGATTTTGTCCGGATGTCCTTCTGAAACGGATTCAGATGTAAATAAATAAGACATGTTATTCTGTTTGTTTGAGATTAAAATTTACGAGGAAAATAAGAATAATTGTCTAAAGGCCTAAAAAAGAATACTGTTTTAGCATTTTTTTATAGAGGTTGCAATCAGGTCAAATTTTTCCTCGTCCGTAAACGTGGGCAAATTTAAGTACTATTTTTTAATACTCAAAATTTTTGCCCGTTAATTATAATTTTCTTGAAATTAACGGTTTAACAGCCATTAGCGATAAAAAACTATTGAGGTTTTATGCTTACGAATTCTTTCGGGCTTTCGTTATAATTCAGTTTTTTCTCTAAAGAAGTCCGGATTGAATGGGATAATTCGTCAATAATTTTCTGCTTGAAGGTCGGTTTGTAATAAATAATGCTGATTTCCCGGTACGGAAAAGGCTTTTTGAACCGGTATACATTCTTTTTCTGCTGTTCGGAAAGCTGGTTCAGGGCAAGTTCCGGCAAAATACTGATCCCGCCTACCTTATCGACCATGTGTACCAAAGTCTGGATGTTGGACGCCAGGAAGTCAAGATTTTTCGGCTTTAACGTATTTTCTTTCAGATGGCAGATGTTTTCGAATTGATTTCTCAGACAGTTTCCTTCTTCCAAGAGCCATACTTTTTCCACATTAAGCTCTTCAGGAACCACGTAAGAATTTTTCTTGTTGTTTTCGGTTTCTGAACTGTAGATCATCAGTTCTTCGTTAAACAGGAAATCCTGGTAAAATTCATCAGCTGCATCGTAAGGCGTTGAAATGATCCCGGCATCCAGCTCCCCTGCCTTTAAAGATTTGATAA
Organism: uncultured Chryseobacterium sp.; assembly: GCA_913777465.1. Lineage (GTDB taxonomy): Bacteria > Bacteroidota > Bacteroidia > Flavobacteriales > Weeksellaceae > Chryseobacterium. The sequence continues at coordinate 115,166 of CAJYRQ010000053.1, read as the reverse complement.
TATTATCGGTGGTCATTTCCTTTACATTCATCTGGATTTTCGGATTGTCTTTCAAAAATTTGAAAATCTCGGTCGGTAAGATAAATGAAGAAACCGTAGGGATAATCCCGATGTTGATTGTTCCGCCCAGAATGTTATTCAGAAGGTTGGCTTTATTTTTCAGTTCATTGACAGATTCTATAATTACCTTGGCCTGATCGATGATCTGAAGCCCTACATCCGTGGTCCGGATCGGGTGTGTGGTACGGTCGAAAACCTTTACATCCAGTTCATCCTCGAATTTCTGTATCATGGCGCTTAACGTAGGCTGGGTAATGAAGCATGCCTGAGCTGCTTTACCAAAATGCTTGTACTTATCCACAGCGATAAGATACTCCAGTTGCTGAATGTTCATCTGATTAATATTATCTATTACAAAGATAAAATGTTTTTGCTATTGACAATTAAAAATTCAAGTAATTTTGATTATTACTACCTTTACATCATCAAATACCACTCCGAAAATTATTTTATACAAATTACATCTATTATGGATTCTAAAAAATTAACCTTAAGCAACGGTTCGCCCTATTATGAGCACCAGGATTCGCAGACCGTAGGCCCGAGAGGCCCGGTATTGATGCAGGATTTTATTTTACAGGAGAACCTGGCGCATTTCGTAAGGGAAAGAATTCCCGAAAGAATCGTTCACGCCAAAGGAACAGGTGCTTACGGAACATTTACGGTTACCCACGACATCACCCGATATACCAAAGCAAAACTATTTTCAAAGGTCGGGAACTCCTGCAGGATGTTTGCCCGTTTCTCTACCGTCGGCGGAGAAAAAGGAAGTGCAGATACCGCACGGGATCCGAGAGGCTTTGCCCTTAAATTTTATACCGAAGACGGAAACTGGGACCTTGTAGGAAACAACACCCCCGTATTTTTCATTAAAGACGGAAAAAAGTTCCCTGATTTTATCCATACCCAGAAAAGGGTTCCGAAGACCAACCTGAAAAGTGCCACCATGATGTGGGACTTCTGGAGCCTGAATCCGGAATCGCTCCACCAGGTGCTGATCCTGATGTCCGACCGGGGAACCCCTTACGGATACAGGCACATGCATGGTTTCGGATCACATACCTACTCCATGATCAACGATAAAAATGAGAGGATCTGGGTAAAATTCCATTTCGTAACCAAGCAGGGCATTAAAAACTTTACCAATGAGGAAGCGGTAAGAATGGCGGGTGAAAATCCGGATTTTGCACAGGAAGATCTCTGCAACGCAATTGACGAGGGGAATTTCCCGAAATGGACGATGTACATCCAGGTTATGACCGAAGAGCAGGCCAGGGATTTCCGATGGAATCCTTTCGACATCACCAAAGTATGGTTCCATGATGATTTCCCGATGATTGAAGTGGGCGAAATGGAACTGAACGAAATTCCTGTGAATTATTTTGCCCACGTAGAACAATCTGTTTTCTCGCCAAGCCATTTGATTAACGGAATCAGCTTTTCACCGGACAAAATGCTTCAGAGCAGGTTGTTTTCCTATCCCGATGCCCACCGGTACCGGGTTGGGGTAAATGCCCATCAGCTGGAAGTAAACCGTTGTCCTTTTGCAGTAAACAACTATCAGAGAGATGGGTTTATGGCAGATTCCAGCCATTATCAGGACAAGCCGAATTATTACCCGAACAGTTTTGATGAAATCAAACCGGATTATGCTTATAAAAGTTTTGAATATGAACTGGATAGTGCGCATGTAGCCAATTACAACAGGAACGAAAACGATGACGATCATTATACACAGCCGGGGCTATTGTATTCAAAAGCCATGAACCCTGAAGAGCGGCATAACCTGGTAAATAATATTGTGGGCAGCATGAAACAGATTACCGGACCGAAAAGAGATGAAATTGTTAACCGGCAGCTGTGCCATTTCTTCAGAGCCAATATTGAGCTTGGCATGAAAGTAGCATCTCAGCTCAATGTTGTTATCGATGCCAATATGATGAACCATACGAAATAAGGATTTTAAAATATAATTTCAATCACAAGGAAAAAAGATCAAAATTTTTTCCTTTTTTTTGTAAAAAATTTCATAATTTGCGCCGAATAATATTTTATTAGTGGAAAATGAGTTACGAAAATATATTATTGCAAAAAGAAGATAGAATTTCTATCATCACAATAAACAGACCTGAAAGCTTGAATGCACTGAATGCCAAAACAATCAGTGAACTCAGTTCAGCCCTGAACGAATTGGATTCCGATACTTCCTGCCGCGTCATTATTTTTACCGGAAGCGGCGAAAAATCTTTTGTCGCCGGCGCGGATATCAAGGAATTCAGCGATTTCGGACAGGAACAGGCAGAAGAACTGGCCCGGAACGGACAAAACTCTTTATTTAATAAAATCGAAAATATGACCAAACCTGTAATTGCAGCCGTAAACGGTTTCGCATTAGGCGGAGGTCTTGAGCTTGCCATGGCATGCCACATCAGATATGCATCGGAAAATGCGAAACTCGGACTTCCTGAAGTTACCCTTGGGCTGCTCCCGGGTTATGGGGGAACCCAGCGTTTGCCGAAGCTTGTAGGAAAAGGTATTGCCAACGAAATGATCTTCTCTGCCAAAATGGTTCCTGCGGCAAAAGCAAAGGAAACCGGACTGGTAAACGAGGTCTACCCTATTGAAGAACTATTAACGAAAGCAAAAGAATTAGCCCGGACCATTGCCAACAATTCACCCATGGCAATTTCAAAGGCAATTCATGCGGTCAATCTGTCGGATACGGATAGAGGCTTTGAAACCGAAATCACCTATTTCGGAGAGCTTTTTGAAATGGACGATAAAAAAGAAGGGGTTTCGGCGTTTCTTGAAAAAAGAAAACCCAGCTTCTGATTTTTACCCTTAATACAAATTATTTCGAAACCAACAATGCTGCTGTATGAATAAGTTTGATAAAGCTTATCTAAAAATGGCCCAGGAATGGGCAAAACTTTCCTACTGTGAACGAAAGCAGGTAGGGGCTCTTATCGTAAAAGATAGGATGATTATTTCAGATGGTTATAATGGGACGCCTTCGGGATTTGAAAACTGCTGTGAAGACAGTAAAGGAAAAACCCACTGGTATGTGCTGCACGCCGAAGCGAATGCTATTTTAAAGCTGGCCGCTTCCACGCAGTCGGCAAAAGGAGCTACCCTATATTTGACGCTTTCTCCATGTAAAGAATGCAGCAAGCTGATCCTGCAGGCCGGTATTACCCGGCTGGTCTACATCAACGAGTATTCGGATGACGACGGAATATCATTTTTAAGAAACCATCAGATTGAAATAGAGCAAATTTCGGATTATGAACTAAAAAAATAACACAACAATGACTTGGGATGAAAAAATTAAGGATTTTGAAATCTTCCTACGTTTTGAAAGAAACTTTTCAGAAAACACATTAGATGCCTACATCCGGGACATCAGAAAATTAAAAGAATACGCAGAAGAAGATCTGGAAAATATCGGTCCGGATTCTATCGATTATGAAAATCTGCAGGAATACATCTTCAACCTTTCCAAACAGAAGTTCAGCGAAAGGTCACAGGCAAGATGGATCTCTTCCATTAAAGCATTCTTCAAATTTATGCTGGAAGACGAATGCCGTGACGATAACCCGGCTTCCCTTCTGGAAGGCCCTAAACTCGGCCTTTACCTGCCCGATACGCTGAGCCTTACCGACATCAACAAAATTATTGGTGCCATAGAAGTAGGCACGGATCTGGGTAAAAGAAACCAGTGCATTATCGAAGTGCTGTATGGCTGCGGGCTGCGGGTTTCGGAACTGATCGACCTGAAGATTTCCAACATCAATTTTAAAGAACAGTACATTAAAGTAATCGGGAAAGGAAGCAAAGTACGTTTTGTTCCCCTGGCCGATTATACGGCAGAGCTGATAAAATGCTACATCAACGAGATCCGTTCCAAAAGCAAGGTCAACAGGAAGCATGAGGATACCTTATTCCTGAACAGCCGCGGAACTTCGATGTCCAGGGTGATCGTATTTTTAATTATCAAGGAACTGACCGATAAGGCAGGCGTAAGCAAGAAAATTTCGCCGCATACCTTCCGCCATTCCTTTGCCACCCACCTGCTTCAGAACGGGGCCGATCTCCGTTTTATCCAGGAAATGCTCGGCCATTCCAGCATTACCACAACGCAGGTGTATACCCACCTGAAAACGGAAGAACTTCGTGATGTCATCCTCACGTACCATCCGAGAAACGCTAAAATTGCGCAATGAAAATATTGAAATACTGCCCAAGTTGCGGTAAAGAATCCCTCAATTGGGACGGCGAGAAAAAATGGAGCTGTCCCAACTGTAATTTCACCCTGTACAACAATGTGGCCGGTGCGGTAGCCGTAGTGATCCGCCATGAAGATGAAATTTACCTGACCCGGAGAAACAGGGAACCGAAAAAAGGGAAACTGGATCTTGCCGGAGGTTTCGTAGATCCCAGGGAAAGTGCCGAAGAAACCTGTAAAAGGGAACTTTTTGAGGAACTGCAGCTTGAAGTGGATGTTTCAAATTTAAAATACCTGACCAGCCTTCCGAACGTCTATCAGTACAAAGAAATTGATTACAATACGATCGATCTTTTTTATGAATACAGCGTTCCTGAAAAATTTGAAGTAAACCTGGAGCTTTCTGAGATATCGGAAGCGATCTGGATTTCTTTACATACCCTTCAGCTGGAAGACCTGGCTTTTGATTCTCAGAAAAAGTTTTTTGAAGAATACCTGAAGAATATCTGATTATTCTTTTAAAATACAATTCCCCGCAGATTCTGAATCTGCGGGGAATTTTTTATTTAGTCTGACTATTTAAGTTCAGTCCGGGTGTCTTTTAATGGGCAAATTTCCCGTTATAATTTTTTCAAAAAATATTTGAAGTGCCGTTGTTTAATACGATCCGGATTTCAGCATTTCATCAAAATACTTTACCAGCAAAGCACGCTCTGCGTCGGATAGATTCGCTTCTTTGTGGTAAACGATATATCCCGGCATCGGCATCGTTTTATTCTGAATCGTCTGTACTGCTTTATTCAGCATGCTCTCCTTCAGGTCTTTGTTATACGTTCCCCAAGCTGAAAAATTGAGGTGTTCCCGGCCTTCATTCACATGGCTTTTTACCGACCATGAGATCGGTGCGATGTAAGCATATTTTGGGTAGACGGTTTCATTGGAATGACAATCGTAGCAGGCTCCTTTCAACATTCCCTGGATCTTTGCCGGTGTCTTCCGCACATCGGTAAAGTTTACTTTACGGTCGACCGGAGGATTCACTTTATCCGTCGGGATAAACTGAATCATGGCAAACACGATCAGGCTCCAGAACAGGATTTTTTTTAACGTCTTCATATTATCTCGTAAGCTGCTTTGACCCGGTAGGCGAAAGCAGGGTATTGTTGCTTCTTACATCTGGTTTCTGGGTATCTTTCGGCGTAGCGGTATTGGTTTTTGGGAAACTTAATTTTGACGTATCCAGAACCCGGGTGTCTTTCAGGTCCCAGTTTTCATTACTGTCCCAAAGCGGCCTTACCACTGCCGTTTTATAATAGATATAAGAATCTTCCGCAAAAGTATCATTCTGGAAATCCGCTTCATCCCAATAGCCGTTGCCGTTGTTGTCCACCAGAATACGTACGATGTATTCTCCCGGTTTCAGGATGTCGAATTTCACCTCGCTGCCTTTTGTATATTTCTGGTAAAGCACTTTATCCGAAGTATCCAGCAGCTGGATCCAGTAGCTGGAGGCAGGAGCATTCTGTAAGATGAATTTCAGGCTTCCGTAATTCTCAACTTTATCCGCTTCAAAATCAAAGCGCTTGGACTGGAAATTTTTAGCATAAAAAGAAGAAACGGTTTCTTTCGGAACGGTAAGCTGATATTTTTTTCCTGCTGCAAAATCTGCTTTCACCAGAATTTGGTACGGATTTTTTTCCGAGATCCTCGCTGTAAACGGAAGGGTATTCAAGCTGTCGCCCGCTGCCCTGAAAATCCATTTGTCCGTATTGATTTTATCGATGTAATAATTGGACACCATTTTAAACTCTTCTCCCGGCGGAAGCAGGCTTCCCCCATTGTCGCTGTTGATGTCCATCGCATTTTTGGCATTGTATTTATAAAACAGCGAAGCGGTATACAGGGAATCTTTTTTACCGACTCCTGCATTGTAACCGAATTTCAGGTTTTCCGTAGCCGTCTGACCTACATCGCTTTTCACCGCATCAAACCAGATTCTTACCGTATCGGATTTCGGCGCATGGGTGACTTTATAGTCCTTTATTTTTTCATTTAAAGGCTGAACCTTTACTTCTTCCGGTTTGCCTTCAAACGCCATCAGTACGCCACCCGGGCTCTCCTTCATTTCAAGGTATTTCACCGGTTTCCTGGACGGATATAATTTAAGATTCAGTCCTGAGATCGATTTTTCCACCACTACAGGATCTTTCTGGAATCCGACTTTCTCTTTTCCGGGATCGTAGATGGAGTTCCCGTTTTCATCTTCGAAAGCAATAATCCTGTATTTTCCCGGGGACAGATAGTTCAGCTCGAAATAGCCGTCGTCATCCACCTTGGTAATATAGTAAGGCTTCTGCTTATAATTCATCGTGTCCTTCACCTGGTATAATCCTACAACATATTTGTTTTCACCCGGTTTTTTGGTGGACAAAGCGTCTTTTATATCACCGCTGATGTAGAGGTCGTCCAGCTTGCTTCCCGTAGAAAAAGCAAAATTGAAGTACCGCAGAATATTTCCTTCATTGTTATCCCCAATAGAATTCCCGAAATTGAAATTGTAAGTGGTATTGGCCTGCAAGGTATCTTTCCACTGGATCAGGATAAACTTATTGGCAATATTTGAAGGGATGATCCGCGTAATATTCTTGATCGGCGGAGAAATAATCAGGTTTTTGCTGACATCTTTCAGCGTCACATATTCATCAAAATCAAGGCGGAGTTCCTTAATATCCGTTGGAACATTTACTCTCGTCGTATCAATATTGGAGCTTAAAAACTTCGGAGCCAGCGTATCTTTCGACCCGCCGACAGGCGAACCCACTCTTGCACAGGACTGCAACAGAAAACCGATAACAAATAAAAAAAGGAATCTTTTCATGAATATGTTTACGCAAAAATAAACATTATTCTCCATAAACCTCGCTATGTCCTTTTAATGTATCTTTTTCGTCGCTCATAATGCTGTGAAGCTTATCTTTCTGGGGCGGGAAATCTTCAAACAGTCCAGACAGTGCCAGTGCCGTATATACTTTACCGGAATATTTATTGCCAATGGCAATAATGGTAACTTTGGATTTCAGGAGATGGGCAAATACCGAGTTGGTACCGTGCCACCAGCCGTTGTGATAGGTCAGCTTTTCCCCATTGTCAAAAATTTTCATCCTGAATCCGAAACCGTAATTGTTCATTCCGAATTTTTCATTGCTGTACGGGGTAAAAACCTGCTCCATCAGCCCGGGCTTCAGGAAATCTTTTGAAAACATCGCTTTAGAAAAATTATATAAATCTCTCGGCGTTGTATAGACATTTTTATCTCCATAGATAAGATCCAGCCTGTCCAGAGGATATAGCTTGCTGCCGCCGTAGTAAAAAGACTGGGAAGCAGTGGGAATATCTTTTTCCTGGAAGATGTAGGTATTCTTCATTTTCAGGGGCTCGAAAACCATTTCTTTCATGGCCTGCGGAAAAGGGGTCTTGGTTATCTTTTCAATCAGCAGCGCCAGCATGGCAAAATTGGTATTGCAGTACATAAAGCCGGTATCCGTATCTCTTGCCAAAGCAGGCTTGTATTTAATGAGCATATTCAGGATATCCTGGTTGGTGAGGAATGTCTTGGAAAGCTCTGCCGGAGCCGGCTGTATCCTGGTAATGAAATATTCGTATTTCGGAAGCCCGCTTCTCTGGTCGAGCAGGGTTTTAACAGTTACCTGCGGATAGGGAAATCCCGGGAAAAATTTCGTCAGCGGATCCGATAAATTGATTTTGCCTGCCTCGATGAGCTTCATCATGGCCATGGCCGTTAAAGTTTTGGAAACCGAAGCCACGTGAAGCGGCGTATTCCGGTCGATCGGCTTCTGATTGCCTTCCCTCGCAAAACCGCGGTAATTCTCGTAAAGGATATCATCCCCTTTGGCTACCAGGATTCCTCCGCTGAGATCGCCTCTTTCCCATACTTTTTTATAATATTGGTCGATGTATCTTACCAGCGATGCTTTATCCTCAACACGGCTTTCCGCCGGTGTAAAGGCCTTACTTAGATCTACATTTCCGTAGTTGGGAAGATTGGAAGTATAAGTCTGCTCAATATCCTGTTTTTCAGATTTTTTTTTGCAGGAAAAAAGAGATAAAAAGACCGTTACAATAAGGACAAGATTACGCATTCTCAGGAATTTCAAAATGAGCGGCAATTTAATAAAACTCAAAATAATTATTAACTATCGGCCCTACATTATGAATTATTTAACATAAAGTAAAAATAAAAAAAATCAGATTATTTCATCCAAGCATTTTATTTAAAAATTCAGGCCGGTTCAGCATGGAAAGCGATCAGGATCATCTTATTTACGCGCAGCAATGCTACTAAACATTATGGGATTCAATATTTAAATGAAATTAAAAGACTAGGCATACTGCGCCATGATTTTATCCACAATTACCTGCGCCAGCTTCTCTTTGCTCTGGACCGTCCATCCGCCGATATGGGGAGTTACGATTGCTTTTTCAGATGCCAGAAGGTATTTCAGGTCTTCGTTTTCCGTTTCCAGGTTTTCAAAGGAAGATTTTTCATATTCCAGAACATCTAAACAGGCTCCTTTTACCTTACCCGATTTTAATGCTTCGACTAAGCTTTTCGTTTCCACATTTTTTCCTCTGGCCGTGTTCACAAAATAGAAGTCATGTTTCATATCAGCAATGAAGGGCCCGTCGATCATATAATACGTTTGCTCGGTCAAAGGAATATGTAAGCTTATTACTTCAGCCCTTTCTTTAAATTCTTCCAGAGAAACCTGTTCAGCATATTCATCGGAAAGGTCCGGTAAGATATCATAAAAAATCACTTTACATCCGAACCCCGATAACCGCTTTGCCGTTGCCTTTCCCATATTCCCGTAACCGATCAATCCGACCGTCTTTCCTAAAAGTTCATCACCACGGTTTTCTTCCCGCAGCCAGATGCCGTTTTTCACTTCCTGCGAAGCGATGAAGAGCCGGTTCATTAAGATCAAAAGCATTCCGACCACATGTTCTGCCACGGAATCGCGGTTTCCTTCGGGAGAATTGATGAGTTGAATGCCCATTTTTTTAGCTACCGGAATATCGATATTTTCCATCCCTGCTCCTACCCTGGCAATAAATTTCAGGTTTTTGGCTTTCTCTAAAAAATTCTGATCCAAAGGAATTCTGCTTCGGATAATCACCCCGTCGTAATTTTCAATTTTCCTGCAAACCTCATCATAGGAAGACGTAAGATCTTCTTCCAGAATAAAGTTTTTCGCACTAAGCTGTTCGGTAATCAAAGGATGATTCTTATCTAAAAGCAGTATTCTCATTGAAGGCATAATTCTTTATATTTGTTGGTGCAAAGGTAAGTTAGAAAGAAATAGAAACTGATTTTGCGGGATAGAATTTTTCAATTTTGCGTTCTGATGAAGTTAGCTAAAATTATTTTCGGAATTTCCGTAGTGCTGCTCCTGGTCTACAGTGGGGTATTGTTGATAAAATACCCTTTCGTTGAGGAAACTATTCCGATTCATTATACCGCGGAAGGACCGGACGGATTCGGAAACAAAATATTTTTATGGCTTGACGTTGCCGTTAATGCGCTGCTCCTTGTTTTTATAGGATGGATCATCTGGTTTCCTCAGAAAATGTTCGGAAAAAGTGAGGACTATCTTGAAGCTTCACCGGAAAAAGCAATAAAAAACCGACAAATATTTCTGTCGGTTGTATCGGTAATTGTAACATTGATTTTCTGCGGGCTGTCCTTAAAGGAAATTATTCCGTAGGCTCCTGGAAAAGCTTAACATAAATGACACTAATTTTTTTCACGAATAACACGATATAAAAGTCATAAATTTCCGTTGATAACTCTTTTCACTCCATTTTTAAAATATAGGGTATTATAGTTGATCAGCATCCCCAATTTGCAATTGCTCAAACGGAGATAGGTGAGTATCTGAGCAAGATGCACATCAGTCAGGGCTTCTACCGATTTAATTTCCAAAACAAATTTATTTTCTATCATCAGGTCCAGCCTATAGCCAATATCCAATTTAACTTCATCATAAATTAGAGGCATGGCTTTTTGCTTTTCAATCCATATATTATGTTTTTCAACTCATAAAACATACATTCCTCGTAAGCACTTTACAATAGCCGGGTCCTAAAGCCTTGTGAACCTTGTAGCCTGACTCATAGACAATTCTTGAGATCTCATTTTCCGAATATTCATTTGTGTTTATTTATGTTGCACATTATTTGTGAAAATCTGTGCTGGTATTTGTGTTATTTGTGTTTAATCTGCAGGAGTCTCCTGGAAAAGCTTTTTAAGCTCGATGGATTCTGAAGGCTTCATTCTTCCGGAAAGGATGAGTGAAAGTTCTTTCCTTCTTAAAGCAGCGGCATATCGCTCTTTTTCCAGCTCGGTTTCCGGTTCCATATCGGGAATCGGGATCGGACGGTTGAATTCATCCACGGCAACGAAGGTATAGATTCCTTTGTTGGTCTGAATTTTTTTGCGGTTGATCGGGTCGTCCAGCCAGACGTCTACATAAATTTCCATGGAGGTGGAAAATGCCCTGGAAACTTTGGATTCCATCACCACAATTCCGCCTTCCGGAATCGGATGATCGAAGGATACGTGGTTTACGGAGGCCGTCACGACCCTTCTTTCGCAGTGTCGGGTTGCTGAAATCGAAGCACAACGGTCCATTCTGGCCAGCAGTTCACCCCCGAAGAGGTTTCTCAGCTGATTGGTATCGTTGGGAAGGACGATATTCGTCATGACCGTCAGGGAATCTGACGCTTTTTTTATTTTTGCCATTATTTCTTAGTGTTGTTTGGAATTGCCTGGGTTTTGGTCTGGCTTTTAGCTGCCGGCTGCACCGGAACGGTTTTCTGCGGTACGGCCTGAACGTTTTTCCGGATAACGGTATCTTTCTTTAAGGAATCCGCTGCCGGAACTGCGTGCTGCTGAACTTTTACCGTATCTTTCTGAATCCTGTGGGTTTTGGTCTGCACCGAAATAGGAGTATCATCAAATGACTTTTTCCCGAACAGCAGTTCCTGCTGGGTGTAGGCGATGTAGATGATCCCCAGTACCGGAACGATGATCAGGAACGCCCAGAGAATCGATTTATTAAACTTGTAATCTTTTTCAGCATTGGAAGAAACCGCCGACTTCGGGCTATGCGCCTGCATATCGGAAAGCCGGATCTCCTCCAGTCCGTAAAAATCCGGGTGGTCCGACTGCAGCCTTTGTCCTTTAAAATGGATGGTTCCGTCTTCGATATAAACGGTTCCCAACCCCTGAACGTCCAGCGTCTGCTCGGCCTGAAGTTTTTTCTTCCAGAAATCGGTCTGGATCTGGAGGTCGGTTTTTGAAGCTTCCAGGGTCATCTGTTTCTGCCCGGCAATGAATGCCGCCAGGTCATCCGACTTCGCTTCATAATCCGAAGCATATACAATAGTACTGGCAGGAGGAAGAATGCTCCCATTTTCGGAATTGATGACCGCCTTGGATTTCTCCAGGGAAAAAACACCGAAATCCGGTACCGTAACGGTTCCGAACTGTTTCAAATATTCTAAAATGTAAGCTGAAATATTCATCTGGGAGCAAATTTATGACTTTTTCGGGACTTTTGGTGCATGGGTGTTGTCCTGTACCGTAAGTTTAACGTGAACCAGAAGAAGTCTTACTGATGGTTGGATGATGGAAGCTCGATGCTGCAAGTTTTATGTTAACAATAGGATCTATGTTTTGAACATCAAATGGCGATAACGATCACGACTGCCCTAGCCGCGATAGGAACGGCATCCTTTTTTGTGGCGGATAGAGCAGCGCGGAGGCCGTCACAAAAAAGATACAGTGGATAGCGCGATTAAGCTCCTGATAAAAATAAAAAAGACTGCCGGAGCAGCCTTGAAAAATCTAACTTTTTACTTACTATAATTTGTTTTAAATATAGCCTGATGATTACCGGATCGTCCAGCTGATCCCGAACATGAAATTGGTTCCGGCCTGTGAGAAATAATACGGTTCGCCATCCCATACGGCACCGTTGTTCACATACTTTTTATTGAAGATGTTGTTCACCAAAAGTTTCAGGGCAATATCGTTGCTCTTGATTTTAAACTGGTACTGCGCATTGAAATCGGTAAGAAAATAATCTTTCAGCTGAAGGTTTTCGTCTTCCGAGTTATCCAAATACTGTTTTCCTACATATTGGTTCATGAGGGAAAACTGGAAATTTTTGTTAGGGTTGAATTTCAGGGCCAGGTTGGCGATGATGTCCGGCGAGAAAGAAATCTGGGTATTTCCGAGATCCTGGATGCCTTCCGTGTTTTCTACTTTAAAATCCAGGTTCCTGTTGTTGCTGAAGCTCACATTTCCGTTGATCTCCCACTGCTTTGAGAGTTTGGCCAATGCGCCCAGCTCGATCCCGCTCCGGTAGCTCTTCCCGGAATTGGTCCGGATGAAAGCGCCGACATTATTCAGCTCGCCATTTAATACCAGCTGATTGACATAATACATATAGTACAGATTTGCAGTAAATGAAACAATACCGAACTGTTTTTCGATTCCGGCTTCAAAGTCGTGCAGTTTTTCCGCTTTCACGCCGTTGTTGGCCAGTAAATCATCCCGGTTGGGTTCGCGGTGGGCATGCGCATAGGAAAGGAAAACCTTTCCGTTTCCGATGCGGTAGTTGATCCCGGCTTTAGGATTGAAAAACAGCCAGTTCTTTTTCAGGTCTGCTCCTTCACCGTCGCCGGCAGTGATAATTCTGGTATCGTAGTCCACATTTCTGAGCTGAAGATCACCAAAGATCTCAAAATCGTTTAGTTTAACCAATGCTTTGGCAAATCCTGAGACTTCATTTTTCACGGAACGGTTTCTGTAATATTCGTATTCACTGATCTGCGGCAGGAAAACACCGGTTACATTTCCGAAATGCCTTCCGTAATACTGGTTGGCTACAGCACCGAAATTCACATCCACCATCCCCAATTTCCCGTACAATGTGGAAACAATGCCATAGAAATCATTATTCAGCCATTTTTTCCTGATGAAATCGGAAGAATCTTCGCCGTTCATATCCTGCAGGTTGTACCTCGCAAAAGGGTCGCCCTGCTTATAGTTTTCATAATATCCTTTTCCTTTGGTGTAGTGCAGCGTGGTCTCTAGGTTCCATTTTTCATTGAATTTCTGTTCCCAAAGCAACTGGTAATGGTTTTGCCTGTAGTTATCGGTTTCGTTATCGTAAAATCCTGAAATATTGCCGTCGGCATCGTAGATCGCCCCGGAATAATTGAATTTCGGATCGGTTTCCCACGTCTTGCGGTCGATTCCGTTCCAGGCCTGGTAGGTTTTTTCCTTTCCTCCGAAAGCCATTAGCCGGATTCTCGTTTTTCCCTCTTCAAACAAAGCGGTAAAGTTGTAGGAATTCAGTTTTGAAAAAGCACGGTCGATGTACCCGTCGGAATTGATGTGCGTATATCTCCCCATTACCGAAAGCCGGTTGCCCCAGAATTTTCCGGAACCTACTTCCGCAGCATATTTATAAGTATTGAACGAGCCGTAGCTGTCGTCGGTTTTCACATAAAATTTATCTTCCGGATCTTTGGAAAGCACATTGATGCTTGCCCCGAAAGCTGCCGATCCGTTGTTGGATGTTCCTACCCCTCTCTGGATTAAAATCTGTGACGCGGAGCTGGTAAGGTCCGGCACATTCACAAAAAAAGTACCCTGGCTCTCGGAATCGTTATACGGAACCCCATTCATCATGACATTGATGGCACTTCCCGATACGCCCCGGATTCTGAATCCGGTATAGCCTACCCCGTTTCCGGCATCGGAAGTGGAAATGACGGAAGTCTGATTTTTCAGCAAAATAGGAAGATCCTGCCCCAGGTTCCGGCTGTCGAGATCTCTCTGAACATTGATGATTTCTTTGGCAACGGGAAGCCTTTTGGTAAAATTAACGGCCTCGATTTCCCTGATCTGTATGGAGTCGGTATTCTGCGCCTGGGCGAAGGCAAATGCGCCAACGGTAAGCCCTAAAAAAAATAATCCTTTCATTCTATAAATTTTAACATTTAATGAATAAAAGGGGCAGATTAATAATGTAACGATGTATTCGGTTTACCAATTTAACAATAAGCATTGGTATATTGCTAAATTTTCACATGGATACATTTAAATTCCCTAAACGGCATTACCCGTTCCAGGTTCATTGGGTATAATCTCAGCTTGTGACAGCACCCCTTTATTTCAGCGGCAAAATTAAGAAAAATTTATGAGAATCGGTTTATGGTTTATGGTTTATGGTTTATGGTTTATGGTTTATGGTTTATGGTTTATGGTTTATGGTTTAAATTTACAGCTATACCAAATCACAAACAAAATTTTATTAGAAGAATGGACTTTTTTCCTTGATATAACCAGTAAAGTGGCGAACTCCAACGGGGCGGCTTAAACCAGCATCGGGTACAGCCCGATGTCACAAAAAACACAGCACAATGGTTTAATACGTCTGGTTCCGCTGGTCGATGTAAAAATAGTTTTTTCCGTCTTTTGAAACCTCGAACATCCGGCCGAGTTTCCAGCTGAAATTCCTTTTGATATCAGCATATTCGAATGGGATGACAACAGCACCGTTCTTATCGATAATCCCGAAGCTATTGTTTTTGGAAGCAATGATCATCGGATTGGCAACGTCGTCCCCTTCAAGAATGAAGAGGTATTCGTATTGCGGATAGATTTTGAACTGTCGGTAATCCTGCGGATTTTTAAAGGTTGATTTTTCGATCAGGCCGTAGAAACCGTTCATCGTATAGCCCTGATAGAGCTGCTGGACATACTCTTTCTGAATACACTTTCCAAGGTCCGCCTGTTTGTACTGGTAAACCCTTTTGCCCGTCTGATCGATCCGGTAGGAAATTTCGTTTTTTTCCACCGTCGCATAGTCCGCCGTCCCGAATTTTCTCAGTTTTTCATTGGGTGAATTTAAAAGATTACAGTCTTCATAGAAAAATACGGCAATATGGTATTCCGGCTGGATGATGAATTTCCCTCTCTGGTTGGTATACCCGAAACTGCCGTTTTTCTTTTTAGGAATCAAAAGGGGAAGCTCTTTATTCAGAACCGGCAGATCAGGATTCGCGTTTGACTTTGCAGCAGATTGTCCCGCCACAGTTTTAGCTATATTTTTCACCGGTAATTTTTTTACCGTTTTAGTCTGGGAGAAAACAGAAATCGAAATAAAAATCCCCAAAATCGAAACAACCTTTTTCATAATCACCACTGGCTCTGCAAAATTCAGGCAAAAATAGAAAATATAAAATACATATTTATAAAGAATCTAAATAATTAAGTTATATAAAATACGAAAAATCCGTAAATTTGGAGACCTTTTCAGGGGTTTAAATAATAAAAATCATCTTTGAACCAGATTTTTGACATTACCATATGCAAAATTCTTTTACGTCAGGATCCCGAAACACCTTGTTATTGATCACCTTCTGGAATAATTACGGATTATAAACGATTCTTTTTCTGACTTTTACGGATACCGGAATACCGTTATAATCTCTTTTAAGATTGAAAAGACTTCTATTATTATGAACATTTATCAGGATTACATCCAAGAAATTGAAGAAAGAAAAAATCAGGGGCTTCACCCAAAACCTATTGACAGTGCTGAATTATTGAGCGAGATTATCGCACAGATTAAAGATAAGGCCAATGAGCACAGGGCCGATTCTCTTAAGTTTTTTATCTACAATACTTTGCCCGGAACGACCAGCGCAGCCAGCGTAAAAGCGGATTTTTTAAAAGAAATTATCCTTGGTGAGTCGGTAGTAGAAGAAATTTCCCAAGCCTTTGCCTTTGAGCTTTTATCTCACATGAAAGGCGGTAAATCCATTGAAGTATTGCTGGATCTGGCCCTTGGGAATGATGAAGCAATTGCTCAGGAAGCCGCAGCAGTGCTTAAAACCCAGGTTTTCCTTTATGAAGCGGATACCAACCGACTGAAGGAAGCTTACCATAGCGGTAATAAAATCGCAAAAGAAATCCTTGAAAGTTACGCCCAGGCAGAATTTTTTACCAAGCTTCCGGAAGTAGCCGAGGAAATTAGAGTAGTTACTTATATCGCAGGCGAAGGCGATATTTCCACCGACCTTTTATCACCGGGAAACCAGGCACACTCGAGATCAGACCGTGAGCTTCACGGAAAATGCATGATCACGCCTGAGGCTCAGGAAGAAATTAAAATGCTGCAGACCCAGCATCCGGATGCCAGCGTCATGCTGATCGCAGAAAAAGGAACGATGGGGGTAGGATCATCGCGTATGTCCGGGGTAAACAACGTAGCGTTGTGGACCGGTAAACAGGCCAGCCCTTATGTACCTTTCGTTAATATCGCTCCAATTGTAGGAGGAACCAACGGGATTTCCCCAATCTTCCTTACTACTGTAGATGTAACGGGAGGTATCGGGATCGACCTTAAAAACTGGGTGAAAAAAACCGATGAAAACGGCAACCCGGTGCGCAACGAAAACGGGGAAATCGTGTTGGAGGAAGCTTACTCAGTAGCTACCGGAACGGTCTTAACCATCAATACCAAAGAAAAGAAACTGTATAAAGGAAACGAGGAACTGATTGATCTTGCCAAATCATTTACTCCGCAAAAGATGGAATTCATCAAAGCCGGAGGTTCTTACGCCATCGTTTTCGGTAAAAAGTTGCAGACTTTTGCTGCCCAGGTACTGGGTATTGAAGCCCCTCAGGTTTTTGCACCGTCCAAAGAAATCTCTCACGACGGACAGGGCTTAACGGCCGTTGAAAAGATCTTCAACAGAAATGCCGTTGGGGTAACTCCAGGTAAAGTTCTTCATGCCGGTTCAGACGTCAGAGTACAGGTAAACATCGTCGGTTCCCAGGATACCACCGGCCTGATGACCGCTCAGGAACTGGAATCCATGGCGGCAACGGTAATTTCTCCGGTTGTTGACGGCGCTTACCAGTCGGGATGCCACACCGCTTCCGTATGGGATAAAAAAGCACAGGCCAATATCCCTAAATTAATGAAATTCATGAATGATTTCGGTCTGATCACCGCCCGTGACCCGAAAGGTGAATACCACTCCATGACGGATGTGATCCACAAAGTTCTTAACGATATTACCATCGACGAATGGGCGATCATCATCGGTGGAGATTCTCATACGAGAATGTCCAAAGGGGTAGCGTTCGGAGCGGATTCCGGAACCGTAGCTCTTGCATTGGCCACCGGTGAAGCTTCCATGCCGATTCCTGAATCCGTAAAAGTAACCTTCAAAGGAAACATGAAAGAACACATGGACTTCCGTGATGTGGTTCATGCAACCCAGGCGCAGATGCTGAAGCAGTTCGGCGGGGAAAACGTATTCCAGGGAAGAATCATCGAAGTGCACATCGGCACGCTTCCTGCGGACCAGGCCTTTACCTTTACCGACTGGACTGCGGAAATGAAAGCAAAAGCTTCGATCTGTATCTCTGAAGATGATACCTTGATCGAATCATTGGAAATTGCCAAAGGCAGAATCCAGATCATGATCGACAAAGGAATGGATAACAGAAACCAGGTGCTTCAGGGGCTGATCGACAAAGCAAACAAAAGAATCGCCGAGATCAGATCAGGTGAGAAACCGGCTTTAACTCCGGATGCCAATGCTAAATACTACGCGGAAGTGGTGGTAGATCTTGATGCGATCGTTGAACCGATGATTGCCGATCCGGATGTAAATAACGATGACGTTTCCAAAAGATATACGCACGATACCATCCGGGACCTGACGTTCTACAGAGGGGAGAAAAAAGTGGATCTTGGATTCGTAGGATCCTGTATGGTTCACAAAGGTGACCTTAAGATCGTTTCCCAGATGCTTAAAAACATCGAAAAGAAAAACGGAACGGTAGAATTCCAGGCACCGCTTGTGGTAGCTGCTCCTACATACAACATTATCGATGAACTGAAGGCGGAAGGCGACTGGGAATTCCTTGAGAAATATTCCGGTTTTGAATTTGACGACAATGCACCGAAAGGAGAAGCCCGTGTGGAATACAAAAACATGATGTACCTTGAGCGTCCGGGATGTAACCTTTGTATGGGGAACCAGGAGAAAGCTGAAAAAGGAGATACCGTTTTAGCGACTTCTACCCGTCTGTTCCAGGGAAGAGTGGTTGAAGATTCCGAGCGTAAAAAAGGGGAATCTTTACTGGCTTCTACGCCGGTAGTGGTACTTTCTGCGATCATGGGAAGAATTCCAAGTATCGATGAGTACAAAAATGCGGTAGAAGGCATCGACCTGACGACTTTTGTACCTTCCATCAAGGAGCTTACGAGCACAGGTGCGCATTAATTTTTAATACATACAGGAAACCCTGTTTGGATGATACTGAAAGATTCCGATCCGTATGGATCGGGATCTTTCTTTTTTGTTTAGAATATTTCTATTTAAGACGTCCGCATTATTATTTTATCCTATATCAACGATCAAAATCTTATTTTTTCTTAAATTCAGCCCTACTAATATCTTGATCACAGCATATTTATTTCTTTTTTATATACCGGAGGAATAGATTTTGCTGAATTAAAGAAATCGTATTTTCCGCTTGATGATCGAATTGAAGCTGAAAAATTTACAAGAAAGAAAAAATAAATTAGATATGACTTTTGATATTGACATGATCAAAAAAGTGTACCAGCGTTATCCTGAAAGAATTGCCGCGGCAAGAGAAATTACAGGAAAACCAATGACACTTTCAGAGAAGATTCTGTACACCCATTTGTGGGAAGGAAATGCAAGCCAGGAATATGAAAGAGGAAATTCCTATGTAGATTTTGCTCCGGACCGGGTGGCCATGCAGGATGCTACGGCACAAATGGCACTTCTGCAGTTTATGCAGGCTGGAAAAGCGAAAGTAGCCGTTCCTTCAACGGCCCACGCGGATCACCTGATCCAGGCCAAAGTAGGAGCAGACAAAGATCTGCAGGAAGGAATCAACAAAAACTCGGAAGTTTTCAATTTCCTGAGCTCTGTCTGTGATAAATACGGAATCGGCTTCTGGAAACCGGGCGCAGGAATCATCCACCAGGTAGTACTGGAAAATTATGCATTCCCGGGAGGAATGATGATCGGTACCGATTCCCATACGGTGAATGCCGGAGGTCTTGGTATGGTTGCCATCGGAGTAGGTGGTGCGGATGCCGTAGACGTAATGGCCGGAATGGCCTGGGAACTTAAAATGCCTAAGCTGATCGGGGTAAAACTAACCGGTAAAATGAGTGGCTGGACCGCTCCTAAAGATGTTATTTTAAAAGTGGCAGGAATTCTTACCGTAAAAGGAGGAACCGGCTGCATCGTAGAATATTTCGGCGAAGGGGCGGAATCGCTTTCGGCAACCGGAAAAGGAACGATCTGTAACATGGGTGCGGAGATCGGCGCGACCACTTCCACTTTTGGATATGATGATTCAATGAGAAGATATCTTGCCGCTACAGGAAGACAGGATGTTGTGGATGCGGCAGATCAGATCGCCGAACACTTAACCGGTGATCCTGAAGTATATGCCAATCCGGAACAATATTTCGACCAGTTAATCGAAATCAACCTTTCCGAACTTACCCCTCACCTGAACGGACCGTTTACTCCGGATTTAGCAACGCCGGTATCTGAATTCAGAGCCAAAGCAGAAGCCAACGGATGGCCTTTGGAGGTAGAATGGGCTTTGATCGGTTCATGTACCAATTCATCTTACGAAGACCTGTCAAGAGCAGCTTCCATCGTGGAAGATGCCGTAGCAAAGGGCGTTAAGCCAAAAGCGATCCTGGGAATCAACCCGGGTTCGGAGCAGGTAAAATATACGGCAGAAAGAGACGGATTCCTGGATTCTTTCCGGAAATTTGAAAATGCCAGGATCTTCACCAATGCCTGCGGGCCTTGTATCGGGCAGTGGGACAGAGAAGGCGCTGAAAAAGGAGAAAAAAACTCCATCATTCACTCTTTCAACAGGAACTTTGCAAAAAGAGCCGACGGAAACCCGAATACCCACGCGTTTGTAGCTTCTCCTGAAATGGTAGCGGCTGTGGCAATTTCCGGAAGACTGGATTTCAATCCGATTACCGATACCTTAACTGCAGAAAACGGAGAACAGGTAAGATTGGATGAGCCTAAAGGTTCAGAGCTTCCGTCCAAAGGTTTTGCCGTAGAAGATAATGGCTATCAGGCACCATCTGAAGACGGTTCAGGTGTAGTGGTGAATGTAAGCCCTACCTCCGACCGGCTTCAGCTGCTTGAAGAATTCCCGGCATGGGACGGCCAGAACATCACCGGAGCAAGGGTTCTGATCAAAGCTTTCGGAAAATGTACGACCGACCATATTTCTATGGCAGGACCATGGCTGAAGTACAGAGGCCATTTGGATAATATTTCCAACAACATGCTGATTGGTGCGGTAAATGCCTACAACATGGAAACCAACAAAGTGAAAAACCAGCTGACCGGCGAATATGGTGAAGTGCCTGCGGTGCAGAGAGCTTATAAAGCGGCCGGAATCCCTTCGATTGTTGTGGGTGACCAGAATTACGGAGAAGGATCTTCCAGAGAGCATGCGGCAATGGAACCGAGACACCTTGGTGTAAAAGCGGTACTGGTAAAATCTTTTGCGAGAATTCACGAAACCAACCTGAAAAAGCAGGGAATGCTCGGACTGACCTTTGCCGATGAAGCGGATTACGATAAAGTACTGGAAGATGACGTGGTTAACTTCCTGGATTTGGATCAGTTTGCTCCGGGTAAACAGCTGACTCTGGAATTCATTCACACGGATGGCACCAAAGATACGGTCATGGCCAACCATACGTACAACCAGCAGCAGATCGAATGGTTCAAAGCAGGTTCCGCGCTGAATCTGATCAAACAGCAGGAAAGAAATTAATTGTCAGAATTAATGATCATAAGAAAAGAGACTGTCCAAAAAGGGCAGTCTTTTTTTAAAACTTTTTTCAGGTTTATTTCTATACTAATTTTAACGTGAGTTCGATGGCATTTAACTTATTTTTCAACACTTTAAACTCGCTGAAGTGCTTATTCAGCCCTGAAGGGGTGTAATCATTAAACACAGATTATTATTCGGATCAGCCTGAGGTATTGCATTCCCTTTCTATAAAAGGTTTCGCCCCTTCAGGGCTTGGGTTGTCATCTGCTTTTTTTAACCCCAGGTTTCACCCGGGGCTATGATTATGGTGCCCCGCTGGGGCTGATTTACTTGCTGTTCCTTTCTACTATATTTATTTGCCAGCTGTTATATTATCTTTCTCCAAGTTCACGCTAATTTTACAGTATAGCGCGTGAAATGATCACTTAATTTGCTCCGTAGGAGCAACATCTGTGTAGACCTGCATTAACATCTTATAATACCGGAACTCCGAAGGAGTTCTATCTTATCATAGCACACCGACGGCGTGCTTGCCATATTCTATTATTTTTTCTACCAGATATTGCTTCTCTGGAGCATAAAAAATTATTTGTTTATTTTATTACAAAAAAAGACTGCCTAAACCTTTATGACAGCTTCTTTTTATTTTATCCTTGTCAGAAGAGCCATCCGGTAGCTCTCCCCTATCGGAATTTCATGTCCGGATACCAGCATTACTTTCTTGCCAGTAACGTGATGGATCTGATGTAAATTGATAATAAAAGATTTGTGTATTCTCACAAAAGACGGCTCAGGAAGCTGCTGATCCATGGATTTCAGCGTATCCAGGACAATATATTCCTGTTCTTGCGTTTTGATATTGATATAATCCCTGATGCTTTCTATATACAGGATGTCTTTAAAATTAATCCGGTGCTGCTGGCCTGAAGACTTGACAAAAAAATGGGTATCGTCTTTATTTTCTGCCGTCATGAAACGTTCCTGTGCTTTCAGTGCGCTTTTGTAAAACCGTTCAAATGGAATCGGTTTCAGCAGATAATCGATAATATGATGTTCATATCCTTCCAGTGCATATTCGGAATAAGCGGTAGTTAGGATATATTTCTTTTTATCTCCGAGAATTTTCATAAAATTGATTCCGGTAAGTTCGGGCATCTGGATGTCCAGAAAAATCAGGTCGGATTCATTTTTCTGTACATATTCCATTGCTTCAATCGGGTTTTCCGTTGCAAAAACCAACTCCAGAAACGGTACTTTATGTATGTAGCTTTCCAGAAGTGAAATGGCCAGCGGTTCATCATCTACGATGACACATTTAATCTTATTCATTCCGCAAATCTATTTTTAAATCGACTGTAAATTCATTGTCCGAATTTTTTATATTCAATTCATGCCTGTCGGGATACAGGATTGAGAGTCTTTTTTTCACGTTTTCAATTCCGATTCCCGAAACCTCATCCTTCATCCTTTCACTTTTATAATTCAACAGGTAAAAATGCAGCATCTTATGACCGTCCGAAATTCTCATCTTAAACCCTTTGTCCCGGAAGTCCCCGTGTTTAAAAGCATTTTCCACAAACGGCACCAGAAGCATGGGCGAAATTTTCAATGTGGGATGGCTGATGTTTTTCTCAAAAACCAAAAGTTCGGGGCTTTTAATACGAAGCTTTTCCAAAGCGGTAAGACTGTCGATATATCCGATTTCTTTGTCCAAAGTGATAAAATCTTCAGTAAGATCTTTTGTGCTGTACCTTAGCAGCCGGCTGAGTTCTTCAATGGCAGGCAATGCTTTTTCAGAATTCTGATATACCAGCGAATAAATATTATTTAATGAATTAAAAATAAAATGCGGGTTGATCTGTGTCTTTAAGGCCTGCAGTTCTGCCGTTTTTCTGGCTTCGATAAGTTCGGCTTTTTCAGATTCCGTCCGGATAAAATATTGAAGAAACCAGAACGTCGTACTGATGAAAATAGCCGTGCTGCTGAAAAAAATATTATCGAAAAAATAATAGGCAATTCCCGTATCCGGATCGTAATTCCTGAATCCCAGTGTCGCAGGCAGCAGGACTTCTTCTATAGAGTAGCGCACGATAACAAAACACGTTACGCTCAGCAGAAAGGCAATAACGGATTTGTAAATCTTATCCGGCTCATAAAACCGCGGTACAATGATAAAATAGTTTACATAAAAGGATATGAAGCTGGTAAGAAAAAAGGTGATTTTAAAGGTAAGGGATTTTTCAGAATCAAATATGAAATAAGGAATCACTACCGATCCGATAATATAAATCATCCAGAAAAAAATATGAAACCAAACAAGCTTATGGGTCTTCATCGCAATTCTTTATTATTAATGAAAATACTTTTCGAGGAGGTGTAATGCAAATATACCGAAACCACAACGGTATTTCTGTTTTCAACCGAGAGACTGCCTTTTTTCGGCAACCGGTATCTGAATCCGGATTCCGCGGCTATGCTTTGAGGCATCGCAAGCTTTGAAGAAAGATGGACTTCTTTACCGGAAAGATTCTTCAGTTCCAAAGTTACCGGAGCCTTTACTTCACTGATATAAAGGCTTTCTCCAGGAGGAATCGTTAGGGTCTTCCATACATCCACCCGTTGAAGTGGTATACAGAACTGGCCATACAAAAAGCTGAAAATAAAAATTAGATTTTTCATAGTTCAAAAATAGTCAAGGCAATAGCTTTTTTCACATCGGAATCGGCGAACCGCCAGAAATCATCGACGAAATTTGGATGATCGGATGAAAAACGCCGGACATCTAAATGCTGTTTTATCCTGTTTCTTATCCAAATACATTTGTCAAAAAAAATTAACTATGAAAAATATTCCTGTGTTAGCTTGTCTTTTGGTTTCATCCCTATTCTGGTCACAAGTAAAAAAGGACAGTGTTCAGAATATTGAAAAAATTGAAATCCTGGTTAAGAAAAAGCTGCTGGAACGGAAAGCCGACCGGATTATCTTCAATGTGGAAGCTTCCATCGCTTCCCAGGGAATGGACGGTTCGGAAACCCTGGCGAACGTTCCCATGATCAAAGTGGATGAAAATCTTGGCTCTGTTTCTATTGCAGGAAAAAGCAGCGTAAACGTGATGATCAACGGCAGGATGCTGAATCTCTCCGGTCAGGCCCTCCTGAATTACCTGAAGTCCATCCGTTCCGAGAACATTGCTAAAATAGAAGTGATTACCACACCACCGGCGAAGTATGAAGCCCAGGGCAACAGCGGCCTGATCAATATTATACTGAAGAAAAACCCGAACCTGGGATTCAGCGGGAGCATCGGTTCCAACCTCATCCAGAGGACGTATTCCGGATTCAGCGACAACGGGATCCTGAGCTACCAGACCGAAAAGTTCAGCAGCAGCCTGAAGCTGGTCTATTACGACTCCGCCAAAAGGTCTGATGAAAACTACAGCATTATCGGGACCACCCGGAATTACAGCAGCTCGGTAAGAAAAGATATGTGGAACGAGCTGACCCCAAGCATCAGCATGTCTTATAAAATCAGTAAAAATTCCGAAGCCGGATTCGAATATCTGTATGCCCACCAAAGATCCGGAATGGATATCGTGAATACCACGCGGAATATCAGTTCGGCCGGGCAGGAAGAAAACCTTCTCACCAACACTTTCCACCGCGAAAAGGAACCGACCCACACACTGAGTGCCTATTATGACCTCAAGCTCGATTCATTAGGGAAGAAATTAAGCATCCTGGGGAATTTATACAAAAACAATTCCGATACGGAAGTTAATTTCGCTACCCAAAAGCTTTCCGACAACACTTTGCAGAATGTAAAAACCCTTTCCTTAGTTTCACCGCAGATTTTTTCCGCGCAGGCCGACCTTGAACTTCCCTTCTCTTTCGGAACCCTTGAAACCGGGATTAAATACAATCAGTTTAAAAACAATTCCGACTTAAAATATTTCAATCTTACCAACAACGGGTATGTTTCCGATGACAGCAGAGCCAACCTTTTCCGGTACCGGGAGGAGAATTATGCCGCTTATTTCAGCTATGCTAAAAATTTCGGGGAGCACTGGGAAACCAAAGCCGGCCTCCGCTATGAAAACACTTCGGCAGAAAGCCATACCCCTTCTATAGGTTCCGGAAATTCGTATAAATATGGACAGTGGTTCCCGTCGGCCTATATTTCTTACAAAAAAGACAAAAATATTTTCAGTCTGGCGTATTCCAGAAGGATCAACCGTCCGGGCATGGGCAGCCTGAATCCGTTCCGGTGGTATTCCAATCCTTATTCGTACTCTTCCGGAAACCCTCTGCTAACCCCGTCCTATATCAATAATCTTGAACTGGGCTATACTTTCAACAATAAGCTGACGACCAGTATTTATTATATGCGGCTGAAAAATGCCTTCGGCCAGGTTTCTTTCCAGGATGGCCTGTCCCAGATTTCAACGTATCTTAATTATTACAACAACAATTCTTTCGGGCTTAATATCTCCTATACCGATACTTTTTTTAAGTTCTGGGAATCGACTGTGGCCGTAAACGCCAGCAGGCAAAATTCGGAGATTTTTGGACTGGACGCCCAACCGCAGAAGGGGAATTCATTCAGCTACTCCATCAACAATACCTTTACCCTGAATAAAACCAAAACCCTTGCTCTTTTCCTGAACTACGAACAGAGCCTTCCTTCCCGGAACGTGAATTACTATTATCATAATTTCTCCGATCTTTCATCAGGCTTTAAAGTTTCCCTGATGGAAAAGAAACTGCAGATCAATGCCACCGTAACCAATATGTTTGCACAGCGGTTCCGTGGCGATATTTATTTTACCGATAGTGTCCACCAGATCAACAATTACTGGGACGGCAGAAGTTTCAGGCTGAGCATGAACTATACCTTCGGAGGCCAGAAAAAGAAGATTCAGAAAAAGGCGATTCAATTTGAGGAAAAGGAGAGAATATAAATTCAACCCACCGGTTGGAAGAGGAAAGCCGGATGCTGGAATTCTCGCTTGTCAACAGTACTTTTACAGGTATTGATTATCAGCCGAATTGTTACTATGATATTTAAATCTAAATTCAGACCTTTCATTTTATGAAGGCGAATAGGAAGATCCATGATTTTGATTGCTAAGTTTAACGTGAATTCGAGGTTAATTATTTGTTTTTAAGTGATTCAATGGAATTAAAAGAAAAGTGAACATCTTAAAGGCTTTAGCGTAGTGAAAAAAGTCAGTTGATATCCAAAATTAACGGCAATATTCTTAAACAACAGTGCTTCCAGCATCCAGCACCCTCTTCCAGCCTTTCAAGTAGGGTTAATAGCTCGAATCCACGTTAAGTTTAAAGTATCTGATCTTAACTATTATTTTATTTTATAATTAAGAATTTTCTCTGTGCCTGTAACAAAATCTGTTTTCCGGTGTCTAATCAACCGAATAGAAAGAGCATGAAAAAAACAATTATTACGTTATCTTTTCTGAGCATGGCATTTATTTCGGCACAGGAAAAAAACAATAACCAGACAACCAAAGAAAAGCAGATTGAAGGCGTTGTTATTACCAAAACTAAAAAAGCCGTTGAACAAAAAGCCGACCGTACCATCTTCGATTTTTCGGAACAGCCCCAGCTGAACAACGGGAATGTGCTGGAAGGA
Organism: uncultured Chryseobacterium sp.; assembly: GCA_913777465.1. Taxonomy (GTDB): domain Bacteria; phylum Bacteroidota; class Bacteroidia; order Flavobacteriales; family Weeksellaceae; genus Chryseobacterium. The sequence continues at coordinate 88,251 of CAJYRQ010000053.1, read as the reverse complement.
ATCAAGAAGCTTCCGGGCCTTATCTCTACCGATATTGCCGGTATGATGTATCAGGGAAAGTTGCTGGACGTTTACCTCAACGGAAGGCCTTTGAATATCACCTCCAACGAACTGAATTCTTTTCTGGAAGGGATGCCGGCCAATTCGGTAGACCGTGTGGAAGTCATCACCCAGCCCGGCGCGGAATTTCCGGCAACTTCCGGCGGTGCGATCATGAACATCATTACGAATAAAAATGCCAACAAATATTTAACCGCTACCTATTCCGGAAACTATTCGTTCACGAATTATGATAAATTCAGAAGCCGGACCAGCAATTCCCTGAACCTGAATGCGAGAAATAAAATTTTCGGCTGGCAGCTGAACGTCGGCCAGAATTACCGGGAAAGTATGCTCAGTACCGATCAGGACGGCCTGTTGCACAGCAATACCGACCGTTATGGCAGAGGATATTTTGCAAAATCGGGGATCACTTTTGATCTTGGGCAGGACCGGTTGCTTTTAAACTATGATATTTACCATAATAACAACGACAATTATACTTTAAGTGATGGTTTAGCGGATATTCTGATTCAACAAAACCCTATCGCTTACAGAGAAGCAAAATATGATTCTTATGATGCAGCCAATACCAACAATTTACGGCAAGAAGCAGTGGTAACGTATCAGAAACGGTTTTCCGAGAAGACACAAAAACTCGACTTTCAATTCGGATTCACAAAATCCGATAGCAAATTTGACCAAAACAATATTTTTAGAGACGTAACTTTCACGGATACCAATATTCAAGAGCCAAGAATTTCTCTGGGAAAACTATTGAATAATACATCCGATATGAGAATCGCCAATTTCAAAGTAGATTATTCCCAGCCGATCAAGCTTCTGGACGGTGGAAAAATAAGCTTAGGCGGATTGTACGAACATCAGCAGTTTGATACGGAAAGCAAAGGCTTGACCAACCTGGAATACACCAGACAGACTACAGCCACTTATCTGGAATTACAGGCCAAGCTGAAAAAATTCGATTTCATTTTGGGAACCCGTGCAGAGAACTACGATATTTCGGGGATCACAAGATATTATGATGCCGGCAACAACGTTGTAGAAGCCAATCTTTTGCCCTTTAATAAATTTAAATTATTTCCGAATGCCAGCGTCCAGTATAATCTGATGGAACAGGTGCATGTAACGGCCAATTACAATAAAAAGATCAGCTTACCGAGCATTTCTGCCCTGAACCCGAACAATGTTACCTTCCAGGGACCGAATACCCAGGTAACCGGTAACCCGAACCTTCAGCCGACGATTTTCGATAATTATGAAGTTAAAATTTCAGCTTTCGACTATGCCTTCATCGGTTACAGCGTAAGCTCGGCGAAAAACCAGGTAGCACAGATCATCCGCCGCGAAGGTAAAAGCCTGTTTAACGAGCAGATCAATATTTCAGAAATGAAAATCCATAATTTCAATGTCGGGCTGCCGGTTCCGTTCATGATTTTCAGCAAACCGCTGAGCGAGATTATGAAGTTTAATTTCAATCCGGACAAGATCAACTTTATGTACATCTACGCCGGTTATCAGAAACATGATATTGCCGAACTGGACAATAAAGGATTCTGGATCTTCAATATCATGACGCAGATTATTTTACCGAAGGAAATTAAGCTGACGGCCAATTACAGTTACCTGACGCCTAAAGCCGGATATTTCTACTTCACAGCTGAAAAACCGTTCAACAATTCATTCGACCTGACGCTGACGAAGAAATTTATGGATAACCGCCTGACGGTTTCGGTATTTGCCAATGACATTTTCAACGGCCAGATTATGCAAGTTCGGTCCAATCCGCCGCAGGGACAATCGGTTTATATGCGGAATAAATACGACACAAGAAACTTCGGATTATCGGTAAACTATAAAATCCCGACCCGTAACAAACTGGCGAAAGAAGACCAGAACATCCTGAAAGAAAGCAAAAAAGACGACAACGGCGGGATGGTTCCGCAGGGACAGTAAAAGCAGAATAAAAAAAAACTATCATCCTTTTAATGTAAGTTAAAAGGATTTTTTATGAACTCCAGATCCTGTTGTTCAATTAAAAAAAACTTAATTTCCATTTTGCCAGATGCTGCGAAAAACATTTTTATTTATTTTTAAAGAAAATTCCGAATGACAAAAACGAAAACACAGGACAGCTTTTTTTTAAAACTCAGCCCGCTGAAGAGGAGCCTCATCAGTCTTTTGGCTGCTGCCGTGGTTTTCTTTCTGATTTTCAGGCTGGATCTTAAACCGCTGGTTATGCTTATCTTCTGCTGGCTGGCCTTTTCCCTGGTCTTCCTTTTCCTTGACTGGCAGGTAATCTTCCGCCGGAAAGTGGATGACATCCGTAAAAAAGCAAGGGCTGATGACGGCAATGCTGTTTTTGTGTTCGCTACCATCATTATTGCTTCTCTAGCAAGCATGTTTGCGATATTTTTCTTAATCACTTCCAAAGACAAAGGCGTGCAGAAAGAAATTTATTTCCTTCCCGCTGTTCTCGGTGCCATGATCTTGTCCTGGATTATGGTGCAGACCCAATATATTTTTCATTACGCCAGGGAGTATTACGATGAGGATGATTCCGGGAAAAAAGAAGAAGCCGGCGGCCTGAAATTCCCTACCGAAGATGAAAACGAAACCTATCATCCCGACTATCTGGATTTTGCCTATTACTCTTTCTGCATGGGCTGTACCTTTCAGGTTTCCGATGTCAGCATCACGTCCAGGAATTTAAGGAGAATCACCATGATCCACGGACTGCTTGCTTTCTTCATGAATACTTTTGTCGTGGCGCTTACCATCAACCTGGTTGCCGGGCTTAACGGTTAAAGAAATCTGCTACACAGATATTGCTCCTCCGGAGCAAAGTTTAATACCTAATCGGTTAGTACGAAAAACCTCCAGCATACAGCTTACCTCTTCCCTCCTATTAATGATATCCTATTTAAAATTTCACTGTCTGAAAAGTCCAGTTCCATGTATCAACTAAAGTTAACCGATTTACCGGCACAGGTAGATTGGTGATGATGTTCAGTGTTAAATTGGCCATCATGCTTCCTACGATTCCAGGCAAAGGACCCAGCACGCCCAGGCTGTCACAGTCGGGAAGGTTTTCATCTGAAGGCGGTTCCGGGAAGATATCCCTCAAATTCCGGCTTCCCTGATAATTAAAAACCGCAACCTGTCCGTAAAAGCCAAGAATACTTCCATAAACCAGCGGTTTCTCAAGCCTTGCACAGGTATCGTTCACCAGATACCTTGTTGTGAAATTATCGGAACCATCGACAATGATATCGTAGGCCGAAATCAGTTCTTCCGCATTGGCAGCATTTATTTTAAGTTGATAACCGGTAAAATGGACCTGCTGATTAAGATTTTTGACGAACTTTTCCGCACTTTCCACTTTGGAACTGCCGACTGAACATTCGTTGTGGATTACCTGCCGGTTTAGGTTATGCAGTTCCACCTCATCAAAGTCTGCTACACTTAATGTCCCGACTCCCGCCGCAGCCAGATACTGAATGACCGGACTGCCCAAACCACCTGCTCCGATGACCAGAACTTTAGCATTGATGATTTTCCGCTGTCCTTCCAGCCCAATTTCCTCTATGAAAATCTGGCGGCTGTAGCGGGCAAAAATATCTTCACCTTTCATTTTATGATTTTTTAAACCCTAAAGATTGATTTTAGGAGGTAAGCATATTCAGTAATCATAAGCTCAATTTATATTTTTTCAATTAAGCTTAACTATTTAATAAAACCTTAATGTCTTCGTTTATTTTATACTCCGCTGTAAACGGCATCCCAATCTTTCATTACCGGATCGTAGCCGGCTTTTCTGATGATGTTCTTTATTTCGTCCATGCTTCTTTCGTCACTGGTCTCAAATTGTTCCAGCGATTCTTTATCAACAGCATAACCGCCTGGATTGGTTTTTGAAGCAGCACTCATGGCGGTTGCGCCAAGGGAAACGATGTGGTTCCTGAAAGTTTCGTTTTCACGGGTAGAAATAGAAATTTCAAGATCTTCATTCCAGATGCGGTAAGCACAGATCAGTTGCAGTAGATCTTTATCAGACATGATGAAATTTGGTTCAATGATGCCTTCCGCAGGCCGCAGCCTCGGAAAGGATACAGAAAACCTGGATTTCCAGTACTGTTTCTGAAGGTAATCAATATGAAGTGCGTTGAAAAAGCTGTCCACCCTCCAGTCTTCCAGTCCAAGCAAAACGCCGAGTCCCATTTTATGGATTCCTGCTTTCCCGATCCGGTCAGGGGTGTCCAGACGGAAACCGAAGTTCGATTTTTTGCCTTTCGGATGGTATTCTTTATAGACTTCCTGATGGTAGGTTTCTTGATAGACCAGAACGGCATTCACCCCCGCTTCATGAAGCTGACGGTATTCTTCCTCAGACAACGGCTGGACCTCAATGGAAATATTGGCAAAATGCGGTTTGAGCAGCTTGACGGCATTTAGAAAATAACTGATTCCGACCGTCTTATTGGCCTCTCCGCTCACCAGCAATACATGATTTACGCCCATCGATTTCAAAACCGAAGCTTCCATTATCAGTTCCGTATCGGAAAGGGTTTTGCGCCTGATCGGATTATCGAGGCTGAACCCGCAGTAGGTACAGATATTCCGGCATTCGTTGCTGAGGTACAGCGGTGCATACAACTGAATGGTTTTTCCGAAACGTTTTTGGGTGAGCTGCTGGGCCATTCCGGCCATTATTTCCAGTTTTCCGGCAGCAACAGGCGAAATAAGATTTAGAAAGTCATCGGTCGTCCTTCCGGTTTTATGCAGGCTTCTTTCGACATCGGCCGGCGTGACCTTTTCCAGCCTGGATTTGATTTCGTTCCAGGAATACTGTTCAAAAGCGGTTGTAAAACTTTTCATCGTCAAGATTTAATCAAACAAAAAAGAAGTCAGCGGACTGGAAGCTTCGGCATGTTTTGAAACAGCACCCAATCCTGCTTCGTAAGCTCTTCTTCCGGCAATAACGCCTTCCTTAAAAGCCAACGCCATGCTTACCGGATCTCCGGCAACAGCAATCGCCGTATTTACCAGCACGGCATCGGCACCCATTTCCATGGCTTTTGCCGCATCGGAAGGTGCACCGATTCCTGCATCCACCACAACGGGAACATTGCTCTGGCTGATGATGATCTCTAAAAAATCCAGGGTTTTCAGGCCTTTATTGGTTCCGATCGGTGCGCCCAAAGGCATAACTGCCGCCGTTCCCGCATCTTCCAGGCGTTTGCACAAAACAGGATCGGCGTGGATGTACGGCATCACGATAAAACCCAATTTGGCAAGCTCTTCCGTAGCGTATAAAGTCTCGATCGGGTCCGGCAGCAGGTATTTCGGATCTGGATGGATTTCCAGTTTTACCCAGTTTGTTTCCAGCGCCTCCCGGGCCAGTTGAGCTGCCAGTACCGCTTCTTTTGCTGTTCGTGCACCTGAAGTATTCGGTAAAAGATGGGTTCCGGTCGGTTTCAGGGCATTCAGCAGATCATCTTCCGGAGATTGGGAATCGATCCTTTTTAAAGCCATGGTTACCATTTCACTTCCTGAAGCAATAATGGAATCCGTCATTTCCGAAAGGTTCCCAAATTTACCGGTCCCGAGAAACAGCCTTGATTCAAAGGTTCTGTCCGCTATTATTAAATTCTGATTATTCATACGTAAATTTTTATCCGTTTTGTAAAGTAATGGGATCCTGATGCAATGCATTCCTGAATGCACCGATCATTGAAGGCCGATCTGTAATCTGCCCGGAAACGGCAACACCATAGATTCCTGTTTGCTGCAGCCTTTCAACATCATCTAAAACAACTCCGCCGATCGCAAATAGTTTTGGAATTTCAATTGATTTTTCCTGAAGTTCCCGAATGATTTTTTCATAACCTTCAAAACCAAGGATCGGACTCAACTGTTCTTTGGTTGAGGTGAAGCGCAGAGGGCCCAGCCCGATATAATCACAGGATTCCCGCATTCTCTTTAGCACGTCGGAAAAGGTATTGGCTGTACCCCCAATGATTTTGTTTTCGCCTAAAACAGATCTTGCAGCTTCGATTGATGTATCTTTCAATCCTAAATGAACGCCATCTGCGTCGATGTCTTTCGCAATATGCACATGGTCGTTGATGATACAGACCGATTTATATTCCGAACACCGTTTCTTTGTATTTTCACAAAGCCTGATCAGTTCATTTTCAGGAGCATTTTTCCAGCGGACCTGTATCCATTGGGCACCGTTATCTAAAGCATTCTTAATATTGAATTCCTGCTCGGCCTGTGTAAAGCCTTGGGAAATATATTGTAGTTTTTTCATTTTTATTTTAATTGAATTAAGAAATTTCAGGAATGGAATCCCAGCAGACCGGGAGTATCCGTTAAAAATTTTTCAATATATTCTTTTCCTTTCCGGCAGGCAGCTTCCCTATCTTCTCCTTTCGCCAGATGTGCGGTGATAGCCGACGACAGGACACAGCCCGAACCGTGCTTGGGATAATAATTTAAAGTTGTTTCATTTGGGTAAATAGCGATTTCTCTACCTTCTTCCCTAAGAATATCGGTCCCCAAAGAGTCTTTCCGGTGGCCTCCTTTAATCAGAACCGCATAGGAGCTCCCGGATTGGCTAAACAGATTGTTATTCTGTAAAATCCGGTATTCATTATAATTGGGCGTAATCAGATCCATTTGGTTTAAAATATTTTTTAATTGTGATACGGTATTCAAATCAAAAAAGGTAAATTCAGAAGTACTTTTCAGTACCGGATCCCAGACAATCTTCGCTTCGGGAGCATGGAGCTTAACGGTCCTGATAATTTCATTTAAAAATTCAGCATCTTTCACCACTCCGATCTTAACGGCTTTTACCGGATATGCTTTCAGTAATACCTGAATGGCTTCCGTCACCTGCTCCAAAGGCTGCCATTCCATATTTAAACATTTGTTTTCCGTCTGAATTGTCACGGCCGTACACACTGCCAATCCCTGAACTTTAAGCTGCTCAAAAGTTTTACAGTCGGCGAGGATACCCGCTCCGCCACTTGGGTCGAAGCCGGCAATGGTCATCACAAAAGGGCGTTCTTCCTGCATTGAATATAGGTTTTTAAAGGTTCCTCATTATCCCAGATGCCTCCCAGCAAAGCGGCTCCGTCCACATCTTCTGAAAAAACCGTATCGATGTTATGCTGATGGATACCGCCCAAAGCAATAAGCCCTGAATTGTCGTTTTCCCGCTGCCGGATGCTTTCCAGAATTTCCGTACCATCTCCATAACCTTTTTTGGAAATGCTTGGAAAAACCGGACTGATTAGTGCATATTCCCACCGGACATCCAATGTATTAAAACAACCGATGCTATGCACAGAAGTCGACAGGATGTATTCTTCAAAGAAATGATCGGGGATGTCCGGTGTTTCCGATTCTTTAAAGTGGAGCCTGGAAGTCCCGAATTCTTCAGCGAGAATATAATGGCTGTGCAGAACCAGCTGTTCATGATACCCGGAATCGATATTTTTTATATAGTTCCTCATGGTTGAAGCATCCAACAATGGTTTTCTCACATGAAGCAACTCCAATCCTTCCCGAAACAATTCATTAATAATTTCAGTCTCGTTCCGGACCGGCTGCTCAGGGGTGATAATGATAATCATATATAAATCTCCTTCCCCTTTTCGATGAATTCCTGGGATTTGTCCAGCATTCCTTTTTCGGCTGATTCACGGATTTCCTGGGTGATTTTCATCGAGCAGAACTTCGGTCCGCACATCGAGCAGAAATGAGCCACTTTGGCTCCGTCGGCAGGAAGGGTTTCATCATGATAAGATCTTGCCGTTTCGGGATCCAGTGAAAGATTGAACTGGTCTTCCCAGCGGAATTCAAATCTTGCTTTGCTTAAAGCATTATCCCTATACTGCGCGCCGGGATGGCCTTTTGCCAAATCTGCTGCGTGGGCAGCAAGCTTATAAGTGATCACCCCTGTTTTTACATCATCTCTGTTCGGAAGTCCCAGATGTTCTTTCGGGGTTACATAACACAGCATAGCACAGCCGAACCATCCGATCATCGCCGCACCGATTCCTGAAGTGATGTGATCATATCCAGGTGCAATATCTGTTGTCAACGGACCAAGCGTGTAAAAAGGAGCTTCGTGGCATTCTTCCAGCTGCTTGTCCATATTTTCCTTAATCATGTGCATCGGAACGTGGCCCGGCCCTTCGATCATCACCTGGACATTATGCTTCCAGGCAATTTTTGTAAGTTCCCCCAATGTCTCCAGCTCGGCAAACTGGGCTTCATCATTGGCATCGGCAATGGAACCCGGACGGAGCCCGTCTCCCAGGGAAAAAGCAACGTCGTATTTTTTCATGATCTCGCAGATCTCTTCAAAATGCGTGTACAGGAAGTTTTCTTTATGATGGAACAGGCACCATTTGGCCATAATCGATCCGCCTCTGGAAACGATTCCCGTTACCCGTTTTGCCGTCAGGTGGATATACCTCAGCAAAACGCCGGCATGAATGGTGAAATAGGAAACGCCCTGCTCAGCCTGTTCGATCAGTGTATCTTTAAAAATTTCCCAGGTTAAGTCTTCTGCAACGCCTTTTACTTTTTCAAGTGCCTGATAGATCGGGACGGTACCAATCGGAACCGGGCTGTTCCTGATGATCCATTCCCGTGTCTCATGAATATTTTTCCCGGTGGAAAGATCCATAATCGTATCAGCTCCCCAGCGGCAAGCCCAGACTGCCTTTTCTACCTCTTCCTCAATGCTTGAGGAAACCGCACTGTTCCCGATATTGGCATTGATCTTTACTAAAAAGTTCCGTCCGATAATCATCGGTTCACTTTCCGGGTGGTTGATGTTGTTAAGAATAATCGCCCGTCCGGCAGCTATTTCATCCCTTACAAATTCGGGCGTAATTTTAGTTTTGGGCGTTTTAGCCCCAAAGCTGTTGCCGGCATGCTGGAAAGCCATTTCTTTGGAAACGTTTTCCAGCTGTTCGATTCTTTGGTTTTCCCGGATGGCAATGTATTCCATTTCCGGGGTGATGATTCCCTGTCTGGCGTAGTACAGTTGGGTAACTTCTTTTCCTTCTTTTGCTACTTTCGGTTTATGGTTGTATGAAAAACGCAATTCATTCAGTTTCGGATCGGCCAACCTGGCTTTTCCGTATTCGGAGGTAATTCCCTCCAAAATTTCTACATCATTACGGTTCAGGATCCATTGTTCACGGATTCTCGGAAGCCCTTTTTCAATATTAATTTCAGAATTTTCATCGGTATACGGTCCTGAGGTATCGTAAACGGTAACCGGCGGGTTATGCTCCAGCGTTCCGTTGGAAAGCTTTGTCGCGCTGAGTTGTATTTCACGCATTGCTACCCGGATGGGATGGATTTTCCCTTCCACATAGATTTTTTTTGAGTTCGGAAACGGCGAACGGGTGATGTTATAAGCCATACAATTTTATTTTTATGAGGATTAACCGCCCTGAGTGGCAGTGATGATTAAAATAGAATCTTTGTCCCGGAGTAATGTTTCCGCCCAGGAATGCTGCGGAATAATACGGTTGTTGAGGGCTACGGCGATGCCTTTCCGCTTTTGGGGAAGTTCGATAGCCAGCAGTGCTTCCAGCGTGGCGGGAAGTACATCAAAAGTTTTCCGGGTGTGGTTGATTGTGAGTTCCATTCCTAAATTTTTTATGCTTTAGGAATGCCCATGACGGTACAATAGAATGTACGGCAAAGTCATTGCACTTTTCCCTACGCCGGTATGATCCGGATCAGGTTCAAAGGGTAATTCTCAGCCTGTTTTTCAACAGACACCCCTAAAGTCTGAGACGAAGGTAGGTATTTTTTCCGAACGGGCAAATTTTTTTTGAAGAATGGGAGTTGGAAGCTGGATGATGGGAGCTGGAAGTTTTTGAGACCGTAAAAATCAGACCAATAAAAAAGATTATCCCGTTGAGATAATCTTTTTAAATCTATCTATTTTAAGAGATAAGCAGCCGCAAATTCCTTTTTAAAGAAAATAAGTCAGCCCCGCTTTATACCGGTTCAGCCGATCGGGTAACCCGTTATAGCCTCCGTTGATGGCTTTGGTGATCTTCTTAAAAACCACCAGATTGTTTCCGGTATCAATGCTTTTGGTAATATCCATCTGATCGGCAAGATCATTCAGCTTCCGGGTGTTCCAGAACCATCCGGCACTTTCCGCTGCATTTTTCAATTGGGCATTAGTGCATTTGGTCACATTTTTCCCGCCTAAAAGCGTTGGGTTTGCAATGAAATCCGTACCCAGTGCTTTGGAAACAGCCTGGTAGTTGGCTCTTCCGGTAATCTGGATAAGACCGCGGCCTTTGAATTTCACGCCATCTCCTTTCTGGGTATTTCCCAGATCCTTTCTGCCTTCATAGGCACTTCCGCTGGCCAGTTCTTCCGTATAAAAAAGCCCTCCGCTTTCGTGCCCGACCTGTGCCAGGAAATTAAGCATTCGCGCAGGAGTATCAATAGAAAACTTATTGCACGTTTCGATAACATAAGGTAAAAACCTGGAAGCATAGTCTGATTTGGAGCAGGTAGCTTCTTTTAATTGTCCGAGTGTAAGCATGGTTTTTGTTTTTAAAATTACTCCCGTAAAATTATTAAAAAAAACAAAGTCCTGCTCGGTAAAATCCCGTCTTTGCAGTAGGCATTTATACGGATATATTTTACAGTCAGCAAATTATGTATCATGCAAGAGGCTGGAAGAGGGAAGCTGGATGCCGGAAGTTTTTCTTTTCAGACATAGGATCAAAGGTCCGGATCATCAAACTAAATTTGTGATCATTTTATCAGAAAATTCTTACTTAATCCTTAATAACCAGCTTTGGTTATTTCGATCAGGGTGTTTTAAAGTTCCGAAGTGGTTTATCGGAAATAGAAAGTGAATTTTAAACACTTTAATTTAAAGCTGTTTAAATTTTTTATATAACCACAAAAGTCACAAAAGATGAGCTCAATTTCATCTAAAGTGGATGACTCTAAATAAAAAAAGGACATAATCCTTAAAAAAACTTCAATTTTTACTCTTTTGAGCACTTTGATTGTTCTAATCGTTGCGTTAAGATTATCTTTTGTGACTTTTGCGGTTAATGCTGAATTTAGTTTAAATAAGTTCCTAGTGAAAAAATTCATTACTATTCAAAATTACCGGCAGGATCTTAGCCGAAATGCTTACAGCATCCAGGCCCCGTCTTGCAGCCTGTTAATCGGAGTACCTCGAGTTCACGTTAAATTAATCTTCACAAGCCCTCCATACCGCATCATTCTGCGGAATCGGCGCAATGATTTCGATATTCTCCCTGGTTACGGGATGAATGAATTCCAGTTTCCGGGCGTGAAGGTTGATTCCGCCGTCTGGATTTGAACGTGGAGCCCCGTACTTCAGATCCCCTTTGATGGGAACTCCGGTTTTGGATAGCTGCGCCCGGATCTGATGATGCCTTCCCGTTTCAAGATCAATTTCCAGCAGGAGGTAATTTTCCAGGGTTTTGATGACGTTATAAGTAAGAATCGCTTCTTTGGCGCCATCCGTCGCTTTCGGGAAAACAATGGCTTTGTTGTTCTTTTCGTTTTTCTTTAAGTAATGAACCAGCCTCTGGCTCTTAGGAATCATTTCCTTTGCGACTACTGCCCAGTATGTTTTTTTTACCTCCCGGTTTTTGACCATTTGGGTAAGGCGTGATAAGGCTTTGGATGTTTTGGCATAAATCACCAGCCCGGAAGTCGGCCGGTCGATCCGGTGAACCAGTCCGAGAAATACATTTCCCGGCTTTTCATCTCTTTTCTTTATGAAATTCTTAATGGCTTCCAATAAGGATTCGTCACCGGTTTTGTCGCCCTGTACGAGCTGTCCGACTTTTTTATTGATTACCAGAAGATGATTATCTTCATATACAATCTGCTCTTCCATATACTACTGACGATAACCTTGCCTGCCGGAAAATGTAAGGATAAGCCCTACAAAAACGGCAAGGGTTTTCAGGGATTCCATTCTTGAGCCTACCGGGATCAGCAGGCCTCCCAGCACACAAACGGCTGCTGCTGCATACATTCCGTAAACAAAGTTCCTGTTCTTTAAAAAAGGAGCCTGCAGAAAAAAGCTGATCCCGATAAGAACGTAAAAAATTTTCCGTGATAATAAATTATTGATTTCCGGGGAAAAAAGGTTGAACCATCCCACCACCAGGCAGAATAATGCGATGATGGAAATAATCCCCTGAGTTTGCTGTTGGTTTCTCATTAATAACTTTCGCTTTCGTTAGGGAAATCCTGGCCTTTTACATCTTTTACATACTGCGCCACGGCACCGGTAATCTCCGTATACAGATCCAGGTATCTTCTTAAAAATTTCGGACTGAACCCTTTGTTCATCCCCACCATATCATGGTACACCAATACCTGACCGTCACAATGGGCTCCGGCACCGATTCCGATAGTCGGAATGGAAATGGCTTCCGTTACTTTTTTGGATAAATCGGAAGGGATTTTTTCCAAAACCACGGCAAAACATCCCAGTTCTTCCAACAGCTGCGCATCGGCAATCAGTTTTTCTGCCTCCGCTTCTTCTTTTGCTCTTACTTTATAGGTTCCGAATTTGTAAATGGACTGTGGGGTTAATCCCAAATGGCCCATTACAGGAATTCCGGCGTTGATGATTTTCTTAATTGATTTTGAAATTTCCTTTCCGCCTTCGATCTTCACGGCATGCGCGCCGCCTTCCTTCATCATTCTCACTGCAGATTCCAGGGCTTTTTCAGGATTGCTCTGGTACGTTCCGAAAGGTAAGTCGGCCACCACCAATGCCCTGTCGGTTCCTCTTACCACACTTTGGGAATGGTAGATCATTTGGTCCAGCGTAATAGGCAGCGTGGTTTCGAAACCTGCCATTACATTGGCTGCCGAATCCCCGATCAGAACCGCATCAATTCCTCCTGCATCCACCATTTTCGCAGTGGTATAATCGTATGCCGTCAGCATCGTTATTTTTTCCTTGTCGAATTTCATTTTACGCAAGGTTTCCGTGGTAACTTTTTTAATTTCAGAATGAACAGACATAACGTATCTATTTTTTAAAAGTTAAAAAGTCGGCGCTGAGCCGACTTAAAGTTTGTATGATTTATAAAACTACGTGACCGAGTTTCATTAATTTGTCGTGGTTGAGAATTTTGATGTTCCGCCCGTCTACTTCGATGAGCTGGTCTCCTTTAAATTCGGAGATCAGACGGATGGCACTTTCGGTAGCCGTGCCGATAATGTTGGCAATTTCTTCTCTCGTTAAAGAAATTTTGATGAAGCCTTCCGGATCAACGCCTAATTTCTGCTCGAGAAGCAGTAAGATTTCGGCCAGCCTTTCACGGACGGTCTTTTGTGCGAGGAAGGTAATGGTATTGGAAGATTCTCCCAATTCGTAAGCGATTTTCTGAAGCATCACAAAGGAAAGCTGAGGATCGACTTCCAGAAGATACATGAAAATGTCTGCCGGCAGAAAAGTGGCTTCGATATCCGTCATGGCTTCAGCCTTGGCCTGGAAATTTTCACCGCAGAGCAAAGAGCGGTAACCGATGATATCGCCCTCTTTGATAAAACGTAAAATCTGGTCTTTTCCGAAAGCTCCCGATTTGGAAAGCTTGGCAGCCCCTTTTTCCAACACAAAAACGCCTTTCGGTGTTTCGCCGTCTTCGAAAATAGTTTCATGCTTCTGAAAAGAGTATTTTTTTTTACCGTTGATGTATTTTTCAAAATCGGCGCTGGAAAGTCTTTCCTTGAACGATTTATCACTAAAAACCCTGGCAAATCTCTCCTCAATTGCAATCTGTTGTTCCTGCGACATTCTATATGACATTTATCACAAAAATAGAACTTTTTAACTCGATAAACAAAAAAATTTGTTATAATTTTGTAGTTCAATAATTTATGGAGGTGAGCGAGAACTGTTTTCATTGTGGTCAGGGGATCGAAAAGGAAAGAATTCTGTTTGATGAAAAGACTTTCTGCTGCAACGGTTGCAAGTCGGTTTACGAAATTCTGAATACCAACAACTTAAGTAATTTCTACGAATTAAATAAACGGGCCGGGATCCGTCCGGACGAAAGCTCTTCACAATTTGAATACCTTGATACCCAGGAAATTTTTGATAAGGTAACGGATTTTTCGGAAGGCGGCACCAGCCTGGTGACTTTCAAGATTCCCGTTATCCACTGTTCGTCGTGTATCTGGCTCCTGGAAAGCCTGCATACCCTGAACAAAAACATCAAATATTCCCAGGTTAATTTTACCAGAAAGACCTTACAGATTTCTTTTAATCATAATGAACTAAAATTAAGCGAATTAGCCAGTTTCTTAACTAATTTAGGATATAAGCCTGTCATCAGCCTTGAAACAGCGGATAAAAACGTCGAGCACCTCGACAAATCGCTGTTGGTAAAGTTTGCCATTGCCGCATTTGCTTTCGGAAACGGGATGTTCTTGGCATTTCCGGAATACATCGGTGGCGAAGATTACTGGATGGAGCATTATAAAGGACTTTTCAGGGCTTTGATGTGTTTACTGGCGATTCCGGTGGTAGTATATTCCGCATCAGATTATTATAAATCGGCCTGGTACGGCCTGAAAAACGGGATTGTAAATATTGATGTCCCGATTGTACTGGGAATTATCGTTCTTTTCGGGCGAAGCCTGTATGAAGTGGCTACCAATTATGGTCCGGGCTATTTCGATACGCTGTGCGGACTTCTGTTTTTCATGCTGCTGGGTAAAATTTTCCAGAAGAGAACCTATAACGCGCTTTCATACGACCGGGATTATAAATCGTTCTACCCGATTGCCGTAACGAAAGTTGATTTTGAAGGAAAACAGGAAAACATCCTTCTTTCCGATGTGAAAGTCGGAGACCGGATTTTAGTACGGAACCAGGAAATCATTCCGGTAGATGCTATTCTGATCAATGGGGAAGGAAATATCGACAACAGTTTCATCACGGGGGAAAGCGAAAGCATCAGCAAACAGCCGGGAGATAAGATCTTTGCCGGCGGAAAGCAGATCGGTTCGTCGCTGGAACTTGAAGTGATCAAGGATGTGGACCAGAGTTACCTGACCCAGCTGTGGAATAAAGAAGCCTTTAAAAAGCATGAAACCGGACTGGATACGCTGACGAACACCATCAGTAAATATTTCACATTCATTATTTTAGGCATTGCGCTTGTTGCAGGAATTTACTGGGCAACCGTTGATCTGGAAAAAATGTTCCAGGTGATTTCCGCGATCCTGATCATTGCCTGCCCTTGTGCATTAGCATTGTCAGCTCCGTTTACTTTCGGGCATATCATGAGGATCCTCGGCCGGAATAAATTCTATGTAAAGGATACCTTAACGATCGAGAAAATTGCAAAACTGGATACGATTGTTTTTGATAAAACAGGAACCATCACCCACCGGAAAAAATCGAACATCAAGTTTGAGGGCGCTGAGATTTCTGAGTTTGATCTTTTGAATATCAAAACTTTACTAAAAAATTCCAACCACCCGCTTTCCAAGTCGCTGTATGAATTCATCGAGGTAAAAGATGATTATTTCACGGTAGAACATTTCAGGGAGATTTCCGGAAAAGGATATGAAGCCAACGTAAGGGGAAATATTTATAAGATCGGCTCTGCAAAGTACAACAACCAAGAATCCAAAAACCTTGAAACTGCCGTATATATCAGCAAGAATAATCAGTTTTTAGGAAAATTTATTTTTAAGAATGAATACCGTGAGCACCTGAAAGACCTGTTCAGAAAGCTGACAAATTATAAAGTTTATATTCTGAGCGGCGACAATTCTTCGGAGGAAAACCAACTGAAAGAACTGATCCCGAATTATAAGGCGATGGCATTCAACCAGAATCCTGAAGATAAGCTGAACTACATTCAAGACCTTCAGAACCAGAAGATGAAAGTGGCGATGCTCGGCGACGGGCTGAATGATGCCGGCGCACTGAAACAGAGCAATGTAGGTATTGCGATCGCTGATGATTCCAACAGCTTTACCCCTTCATCCGATGTCATCATGAACGGGGAAAAAGTAGTGGAACTCGACCGGTACCTGAATGTATGCAAAGGCTCGATTACGATTGTGAAAATCACATTTATAATCAGTTTTCTTTACAATATCGTTGGTTTAAGTTACGCAGTGACAGGACATATGCATCCTCTTTTTGCGGCGCTGATCATGCCGGCGAGTTCAATTACGGTAGTTTCCTTTACGACACTTTCTACCTGGATCCTGGGCAGAAAGTATTTCAGAAAACGGCCGTAAACAGGCTTATTTAGACTGATTTTAAATTAGCTAAAACCCGTATTTCGTGATGAAAGTCATTATTTTTCATTAAATTTGAACCCCGAAAATAGGTTAATTTTGTTGTCTAATGGATATTCTGTATTTAATGATCCTTTGCAGTGTTTCTTTGGCTGCTGTTTTCCTGGTCGTGTTTATCATATACGCAAGAAAAGGGCAGTTTGAGGACGATGAATCCCCTGCTGTAAGAATTCTGTTCGACTCTGATGAAATCAAGGAAAAAGAAGAACCTAACAACAAAGAAAACACAGAAGAAAAAGGAGAAAATAATAAAATTGAAGATAAAAGTGAATAGTTGATATGGAAACACAAAAGTTTAGTTATGACAACAGTATTGTCCGGGCATTCCTCTATGCTACCGTAGCTTTCGGGATCATAGGGTTTTTATTCGGGCTTACGGCGGCATTAATGCTTTTCTATCCTGAGCTTCCGGAATTCTTTTTCGGGACTGATGATACTACCATAAAAAGTTTAGGTGGCGGTATCGACGGATTGATAAAAACGCATGGTGCATTCGGGTTCGGAAGGATCAGGATGTTGCACACGACCACTGTAATTTTTGCATTCGTAATGAATGTGGTTTATGTAGGGGTTTACTACTCTTTACAGAGATTATTAAAAACAAGAATGTACAGCGATACCTTATCATGGATCCATTTCTGGACATGGCAGATTATGATCCTGGTAACTTACGTTACATTCTTTATGGGAATCAATACTTCCAAAGAATATGCAGAGCATGAATGGCCAATTGATATATTAATCGCCTTCTCATGGATTATTTTCGGAGCGAATATGTTCCTGACGATTGCCAAGAGAAGGGTAAGACACCTTTACGTAGCCATCTGGTTCTACGTAGGAACATGGATTGCGGTAGCAATGCTGCACATCTTCAACAACCTTGAGGTGCCTCTTTCTTTCACAGGATGGAAGTCTTATTCAGCTTACGCGGGGGTAAAAGACGCGATCGTACAATGGTGGTACGGACACAATGCAGTAGCATTCGTTCTTACGACTCCGGTACTTGGTTTAATGTATTATTTCTTACCGAAAGCGGCAGACCGACCTGTATTCTCTTATAAATTATCGATCATTCACTTCTGGTCTCTGATCTTCGTATACATCTGGGCAGGTCCTCACCACCTTCAGTATACCGCTCTTCCGGCCTGGGCTCAGGCTGTGGGAACAGGATTCTCGATCATGCTTATCGCACCGTCATGGGGAGGAATGCTGAACGGGCTTCTTACCTTAAGAGGAGCATGGGACAAAGTAAGGGAAAATCCTATTCTTAAATTCTTCGTAGTAGCCGTAACGTGTTACGGGATGGCGACTTTTGAAGGTCCGCTTCTGGCAACAAAAAACATCAATAAAATCGGTCACTTTACCGACTGGGTAATCGGACACGTACACTTAGGTGCTCTTGGATGGAATGGTTTCATGGCATTCGGGGTAATCTATTATCTGATCCCAATCCTTTGGAGAACGAAATTATATTCCGTGAAACTGGCCAACTGGCATTTCTGGTTGGGTACGTTGGGTATCATTTTCTATGCGGTACCAATGTATATTTCAGGTTTCACGCAAGGATTAATGTGGAAGCAGTTCAACCCGGACGGAACTTTGGTTTGGAAAAACTGGCTGGACACGGTAACGGCGATCATTCCTTACTTCAAAATGAGATTCGTAGGAGGACTGTTCTATCTTTCGGGAGCTATCCTGATGGTGGTAAACCTTGTAGCAACGGTAAGAAAAGGATCATTCCAGAAAGATGTACCGGCAGAAGCTCCGGCTCTGGCGAACATCAGCGGAAAACGTAAAGAAGGAGAAGGAACTCACCTTTGGCTGGAAAGAACTCCGGTACTGATGGGTATTTTATCTTTATTAACGATCTCCATCGGTAGTATGGTGGAAATTATCCCGACACTTTCCCTTAAGAAAAGTGTACCGACCATTTCAGCAGTAAAACCTTATTCTCCGCTTGAACTTGAAGGTAGAGATATTTATATCAGAGAAGGCTGTAATGCATGTCACTCACAGATGGTAAGACCGTTCAGAGACGAAATTGTAAGATTCAACGGTAAGAACGGACAGTATTCCAAAGCAGGGGAATTCGTTTACGACAGACCTTTCCTTTGGGGATCAAAAAGAACCGGACCGGATTTGCATAGAGAAGGTGGTAAGAACCCAAGCTCTTGGCATTACAAGCACATGTATAACCCGAGATCAACTTCCGCAGGTTCCATCATGCCACGTTACCCTTGGCTGATCGCTACCGACCTTGACCGATCTAAGATGGTAGACAAAATGAAGCTGATGAAGAGTGCTTTCGAAGTACCTTATACCAAAGCTGAAATCGACTCTGCCAATTCATGGGCCAACAACCAGGCATCAAAAATCGTAAGAGACATTATGTCTGAGGCACCGGATTTGAAGCAGGCTTATGCAAAGAGACCTAAAGGGGAGCTGGAGAAAAAAGAGGTGGTAGCACTGATCTCTTATCTTCAGAGACTGGGAACGGATATTAAAACAACTGAAATTAAAACAGCAAGTAATAACTAATATTAAAGGTTCACATCATGATTCCGCAGAATTTTAAAGACATCTTATCCAACACCGACAATGCCGGTTTTTACCAGACGTTGGCTCTGATTTTCTTTTTGCTGTTCTTCATCAGCCTGGTAATCTATGTTTTTAGCAAGCCTAAAAAATATTATAAGGAAGAAGAGGAAGCGCCTCTGCAGGATGATCAGGATGACGATTTTAATTTAAAAAATTAATTTTATTATGAAACAAAGAACACCGGTTGTTATAAACATCCTAATCATAGTAGTACTATTAGTTATATTTTACTATCTGTTTGTACAAAGCTATCAGTTCTTAAGCTCACCTTATTTCTGGGGAACCGTGATCATCGCCGGTATTCTGGCGTACATCCATGGGGCGATCGGGGATCTTGTTGAAAACAACAAGTTCAAAAAATTATCTCCTGAAGAAAAGGCAGCCTATTTAGCTGAGAAAAAAGTACCTTATTTTAAGAGACTGTACAATGCAGCATTCAAGAAGCAGTCTGCCGCTGAGGAAAAGGATATCCTTATCGACCATGGTTTCGACGGGATCATGGAATTGGATAACCAATTGCCGAAATGGTGGGTAGGTCTGTTCTATTTTGGGACCGCTTTTTGTATTCTGTACGTAGCAGCCTACTCTTTCACTGATTTCGCTCATCCGATCAACGAGTACGAGCAGGAATATAAAGAGCAGATTGCAGCGATTGATCTCTATAACAAAACCCAGCCTCCTGTAACCATTGAAACCGCTAAATATTCGGCAGATAATATTGCAGAGGGTAAAGAATTGTTTAAAACCA
This sequence comes from uncultured Chryseobacterium sp., assembly GCA_913777465.1. Taxonomy (GTDB): domain Bacteria; phylum Bacteroidota; class Bacteroidia; order Flavobacteriales; family Weeksellaceae; genus Chryseobacterium. Next base: position 68,453 of record CAJYRQ010000053.1, on the reverse strand, counting down.
ACTGTGCCTCTTGTCACAAGGAAGACGGTAGCGGCGGTATCGGACCAAACCTTACCGACAAATACTGGATCAACCAGCCGGAGAAAACGTTATTCAAAAACGTATTTCATATGGACTGGAACGGTTCGCCTAACAATCCTGCGATGAGAGCCTTTGGTAAAAACGGAGAGGTTTCCGGAGCTGAAATTGAAAAGATTGCAGCGTATGTTTACCACATCAACCAGGAATTACCTCCGGTAACAGAAGCTCAGGGCGGTGCAGCTCCTCAGGGAACTGAAGCGCATTGGGAAAAAGAATAATTTTAAATAAAAATTAAGCATATGAGAAACATAATTTGTTATTAGAATAAAAAATAGTAACGAATTATGTTTTTCTTTTTTTAAATACTATTACAAATGTCAAACATAGAAGAAACAGAAGCACGCGGCGGACAGGGCCAGGTTCTGGACCCTGAAACTTACAGAGATTCTATAGGCACGATGGACCAGTCCGGGAAGAGGAAATGGGTGTATCCCCGAAAACCCAGAGGAAAATTTACCAACTATAGACATATTGTAAGCTACGTTTTATTATTGATTTATTTTGCGGTACCATTTATTAAAATCAATGGAAACCCACTGATCTTGTTTAATGTGATCGACAGGGAGTTCTTTATATTCGGACAGCCCTTCTATCCCCAGGATTTTTTCATCCTTACTTTGGGCGCTATTGCCTCTCTGATATTCATTATTGTATTTACGATTGCTTTCGGCAGAATTTTCTGCGGGTGGATCTGCCCCCAGACAATTTTCCTGGAAATGATTTTCCGTAAAATAGAATATGCAATTGAAGGCGACCGGAACAAGCAGATGAAGCTTGACCGACAGGAATGGAATACCGAAAAGATATGGAAGAGAGGACTGAAGTGGACGATTTACATTTTTATTTCGTTAATTATTACCCACTTTATGTTCATGTACATCGTGGGCTATAAAGAAGTAATCAGGATCGTATCAGAAGGGCCATTTGCACACCCTACCAATTTTATTGTCATGATTCTCCTTACGGCAGCCTTTTATTTTGTATTTGCCTGGTTCAGAGAACAGGTCTGTACTTTGGTCTGTCCTTACGGAAGACTGCAAGGGGTATTGATCGATAAAGATACGGTCAATGTTTTCTACGATTTCAAAAGGGGGGAAAACAGAGCAAAGTGGAGAAAAGGAGAAGACCGTAAAGCGGCCGGCAAAGGAGACTGTATCGACTGTCATCAGTGTGTTGTAGTCTGCCCTACCGGAATCGACATCAGAGACGGACAGCAGCTGGAATGTGTAAACTGTACCGCCTGTATCGATGCCTGTGATGAAGTGATGGAAAAAGTAGGATTGCCGAAAGGACTGATCCGTTATGCTACTGAAAACGAAATCGAAAAGCAGACCGAGTTTAAGTTTTCGGGAAGAATGAAAGGATTTGCATTTATCCTAGTATTTCTAACGGCTTTCCTTGGCTATCTTCTTTATAACAGAGGAGAAATGGAAGCCAAATTCATCAAGCCTGCCGGAAGTACGTTCTTTGTAAGAGACGGTAATATTACCAATACTTATAATTACACGTTCCTCAACAAGACGAATGATAAGAAACTGGTTACCATTAAGGTGATTGAGCCGAAGCATGGAGAGGTCATTTACAGCGGATCCAGCAAAATTCCTGTAGAAAGAGATAAAATTACCAAAGGGACAGTAAATATCAGCTTCCCTGAAAGCGAGATGAATCTTTCCAAACAGAATATTACGATTGGGGTTTATGATATGAACGGTAAGCTGATTGATTCTTACCAGACTTATTTTGAAGGCCCTTTCAAATTACAATTTTAACTATCAGACATCCTCACGATCTAATAATCGGTCGTGAGGACTTTTTACAACAATATAGAAAGAAATGAAAAATTTTAGTTGGGGACATGGTGTATTCATTGCACTGGCAGTATTTATCATATTTATTTTATCCATGCTGTTTCTTTTCCCGAACGGACAGAAAAATTCTGAAATGGTAACGGACAATTACTATGAAGAAGAACTGAAATACCAGGATGTGATCGACGCTAAGAAAAGAGCCGATGAACTTCAGGAAAAACCCGTATACAGCCAGGATAAAGACGGCATTAAGATTACTTTCCCACAGGATTACAATAACTCTAATACAACAGTAAAATTTGTACTGAACCGAACCGATGATCAGAATCTTGACATCCATAAAGCCGCACAGATGGACGCAAACCATTCTTTTACCATTCCTGCTCAGGTTTTGAAAATGGGAAATTATACGTTACGTTTAAGCTGGACCAAAGACAAGACCGATTACCGACTGGATTATGATGTGATATGGAAATAGCACTTATGGTATCGGCCATCGGCCTGGGCTTCGCTTCAGGATTCCACTGTGTGGGAATGTGCGGACCGATAGCACTGTCGATGGGGCTGACAAAAAAGCAGGCAACGAATTATTATCTGCAGAACCTGACGTATCAGTTCGGAAGAATTTTTACCTATTCCCTTTTAGGAGCTATCCTGGGAATTATTGGCGAAGGTTTTGAAATGGCAGGATTCCAGAAATACCTTACCATTGTCGTAGGTATTCTTTTGATTGTCATGGCCGTTTTTTCCTTTGGCGGGAAAGACTTCGCTTCAAAAATTCCTTTTATCTCTAAATTTTTATTTAAGGTAAAATCAAATCTCGGAAAGCTGCTCCAGAAGGCGGATTACCGTTCCAGATTCACCACCGGTGTACTAAACGGATTTCTACCCTGCGGAATGGTTTATATGGCTCTCACAGCAAGCCTCGCAAGCGGCGGAATATGGCAGGGCGCTTCTTACATGGCTTTATTCGGATTGGGCACCCTTCCATTTATGTTTGCCGTTGTTTTAGTCGGAAACCTGATGAACCAGGCCTTTAGAATAAAAGTGCTGAAAGTTATCCCTGTAGTGATGATCATTTTAGGCGGATTGTTCATCGTCAGGGGTCTGGAATTGGGCATTCCTTACATTTCACCGAGAGCAGAAGCCATGACGGTTTCCAAAGATAACCAGGGCGACTGCCATTTGCCGGGAGATCACAGCACGCATGAGCATAGTAAGGTGAATTGTCATTAGACTTGCTAAATAACGTGAACTCGAAGAAGAACCGGAGTTAACGGGCTGGAAGAGGGAAGTTAGATGCTGGAAGTCCCTCCTGTCAAAAATAGGTTCATAAGTATTGATAATCAAACTAAACATTTGTCAACATGTAAGAGGAAGTTCTTATCTAATCCTTAATAAAATAGCCTTAGTTTTATTTTCGAATTAAGTAAATGTTTGAATATGAAATTAATATGGCCGAATTCACATTAAATAGATTTAACAATATAATAGTAAAACCACCGGAAGTTCGGTGGTTTTGAGTTTATAGATTTCAGCTTTCGAGATGAATACTAGAGATGAGCTTTTATCAGTTCTGCACTACAGGAATTTCCAGATAGCTGTCATTATACCATTTTACTTCCAATGCCTCCTTCGCATCGGCAATAGTTTCTTCACTTACATCTTTTCCCGTACCGTAATTGATTTGGTAAAAGGGATCTTTATTCACTCCTAAAACAACCAGCAGCTTGCTTCCTTTTTCTATTTTTTTGCTTGCAAAATAGGTATTTTGAATTGGAAGTTTCTCTATTTTACCGGGAACCAGCAATTGTCTTTTTTCGCGATTTTTTAAATAACTTGCCCGTCCCAAATAAGTGGAAAGAAGCAAATACTTTCCATTTGCCATCAATTCATACAGCTTTATAGAAATATCCAAATCTTTTTTATTCACAGATAATTTTATTTTTCCGGTGAAGTTGCCGTTGATTTCAAAAGCTTTGTCGAAAATTTCCGATTCAAAGATCAACTTTTCTTTTAAAATCCTGTTGCCAATCAAAGTGTCCTGGATTTTATATCTTTCAAAATTTTGTAAGGTATCCCGCCTGTCCGCAAGGTCTATTTTCTGGGCAGTAAAATCTGATCCGGGTTTCACTGCTTGCAGCTTGGTTTTATTCAAAAATAATTTTAATTTATTATTGCTTATCTGATCAATAGCTGAAGCGCTCTTCCACTGATTGGAACCCATAACCTGATAATTGATCTTATCCTTGAGAAATCCGGGTTTTGCTTTTCCTTTTAGAATATAATCAAACCACTGGTAAGAAATTTCCTCCATATCGATTTTTGCTGCTTCATCAATCTTATATCCTCTTACCTTATCTTTTATATTTCCCTGACTTCCATAATGGTCGTAAGGTCCGATTACCAGGTAATGATTAGCCTTTTTATTATATTTATGATGTTCATTGTAATAATACATGGCTCCTGGCTGGTCATCATCAAAATATCCCGTAAAAGTCAACACCGGAATGTTGATTTTTGAAAAGTCTTTTTTATAAGGAATTTTGGACTGCCAGAACATATCGAACGAAGGATGTGCCACCCATTTCTGGAAAACAGGATTTGTATTTCCGTTGAGACTGTCCAATCGTTTGAACTTCTCTCCTTTTTCATATAAATTATTGACAAGATTTTTCCATTTCTCCGAGTCGGAGTCGTCATAACTGGTGAACCTGCTTTTTGTGACATATTCTGTCCATCTTATCATGTAGGTATTGAAAACATTGTTCTCCATTGGAAAATCTATTCCGAAACCTACGGATGCTGACGGAATTATCGTTTTTAAAGCCGGATGAAGATTTTTTGCGGCGGCCCACTGGCTGAAGCCATTGTAGCTTCCTCCTTCCATACCGACTTTCCCGTTGCTCCAGGGTTGTTTTATGATCCAGTCTATGACTTCGTTTACATCTTCTGCTTCATACTCAAAAGGGGCAATTTCATTTTTACTTAAATAAACTCCGCAACTGTAAGCCTGCACCACATTATATCCTTTGTCTGCGCTTAATTTAGAATCTAAAATATCGTTTTCACTTTTATTATAAATCGTAAAAGTTAAAATGGTCGGCTGTGGCTGATGAATTTTTTTATTGACCACATAATACAAAGAAATTTCATGGCCTCTTTTTGTTTTTACGATCACGCTGTCTTTTACTAAGAACTCTTCTCCATCCAGCTTTTTCAAAAGAGGTATGACAATAGGAAAGGTTTCGGTAGTCATAACATGATAGTTATAGTGTCTGCACAGTAAAATCGCATTTTTTAAAGATATGCTATCCTGTACGATACTGTCCTTTACAATCCTGCTAATTTCATTTTTATTATATCCTTCTTTAAATTTAAAAGAATCCGGAATTAAATTTTTAGAAGAAAGAGGAAGAGTTGAATACTTCTCTCTAAGCAGTCTTTCATAGGTTGTCCGGATATTATCGGTCTTTGCCTGCTTCATTAAAGCGAAGAGCTCAAATTGTATCCCTATAATTCTTGAATAATCCGGATAAGAGTTTTTATAAAAATTACGGATTTTATTTAGAGTGCGGAGCGCTCCGTTATAGTCTTTATCGAGAATCTGAAGCCTGAGATAGGTATCATTATATTTCAGAGAATCTTTCTCCCGGTAAACTTTCAGGAGTTCCTTATTTAACTTCAAAATTCTGGTTTCAAATTCAGGATTTTCAGGTTCTGTCTTCTTGAAATAAAGCTTTTGAGAAAAACAAAACGATACTGAAAACAGAAACAGGAAACAGCAAAAGCAATTCTTTTTATTCATAGCAAAACAAAATATATCACACACATTTCAGATCGCTAATTTGAACTCTTTATCCTGTATATCAAAAAGCAACGTATCGAAATTTATCAATTCCGTACAAAGAAATCTTTTTCTTTCCATTAGAAATCCCTTATTTCCCATCTTTCTCCCGTAACACTTTAATATAATAAGACGGCAGAGTCCCTGTAATTTTTTTAAAAGCATTCGCAAAAGATTCTGAATTATTGTATCCTATTTCATCTGCTATTGCTGCTATCGTATATTTTCTCAGCCGTTGATTTTTATTTAATTCCTCCACGATAAAATTTATACGCAATTCATTTAAATACTGTGAAAAATTTTTTCCTTTAAGTTCGTTTATCGATCTCGAAAGATAATCTCGATTGGTATTGAAATCCTTGGAAAGACTCTCTAAAGTGATATTTTTGAGTAAGAATACGCTGTTGCTTTCAAACTGCTCCAACCTTGCTTTTATATCCTGGAGTTTTTCATTTGATAAAATACCCCTGCTCTTTTCATTCTTAAGAGCATTTTCCTTGATAATTTCTCTTTTTGAAATAGATAAAACAGCAGGTTGCTCTCTGGACTGTTCAAGCAGCAGTTCTGCCTGTTTTTTATATTCCCCTATTTTCCTTTTATATAAATAAATCAAAAAAAGAATACATAAAAAGCCTGCTCCTAAAAACCCATATAAAAGCTTGTTTTTGTGATCCAGGTCTTGTACTAATTTTTCTTTCCTCTCCAGTAAAATAGGAGTATCGTATTTTTTATAGATTTCTTTTGACAGATACTGTTTGCTGTTATTGATGATACTGTCTGCATAAAACAATTTCTCGATATACTTCAGCTGCTTTTCTTTATCGCCGGTCTTTTTATAGTAGTCTATCAGAACTTTATATCCGTCACGCGTGATGGGATAGAAATCCTTCGATCGTATTAAAACGGAATCGGCTTTAGTAAAATAGTGGACGGCAATTTCTTCTTTATGAAGATCGTAATTGATTTTACCCAAAAAATAATACGTAATTGCCAGGTTTCCGTAATCATTATTTCTGACGAAACTTTTTTCCGCTTTCAGATGGCTGTCGGAAGCTTTTTTATAGTTTTTCAGATAATAATTCGCAATTCCTGTAGCGGATATAAAATAAGGATAATGGGTATAGTCTTTATATCGGGTACATTCTTTTAATCCAAGATCAATATAAATCAGAGCATTCTTATACTGTCTGTTTTTGCTGTAGCCATTTGCCACAGAAAATATGGATCCGATATAGCTTTTGATATCCCTGTCTTCTGTATTCACCTTCTGCTTTTGGTAACGATAATACTCCAGAAAAAGAGGAAGTGCCTCTTCATTTTCATCAGTAGCTGTTTTGAGGATCCCTAAGAGCTTTTTGATATAATAAAACTGGTCGGGATTTTTATGTTGAGATAAATCCTGTGCTATAATATAATGATTCAATGCTTTATTATACTTCCAGTCATAATTAAACAATATTCCCTTTATAATATGGGCTTTGGCAGGATAATCTTTTGTGTTGATATCTCGGGTTATACAAAGTAAAGTATCTGCGTAAGGATGCCCGTTTTCTGATTTAAGTCCCTTGATGTGTGCTATTTTATAGTATCCGTCGTATATTAAATCATTATTCTTCTCCTTTTTTCCTTTGACTAAAATTGTATTTGCATACAATTCCGCTTTATCATTATCTATTCTGAATACTCCATCGTAAGATCTCTTTATCTTTTCGAAACTTTTATTTTTTAAGGAATCAGGAATATAAAAGCCTTTTATACTTTGCGAAAAATGAAAACCCAGGCAAAAAAACAATAAAAAAAAGAAAGGCAGTCTGTACATAATTTTTTCTGGTACAAAAATACAAATTTCCGGATGTCAAATGAGACAACGACAGCTATACTCCTCCCGGACTCCAGAATTTAGATATAAAAATTGACGAATACAGATCCGTTTTGTTCCGAAATTGATCAATTTCGATAGATGTTGTTTGTAAGATGCCGTAAATCATCACATCTTTGCCAAGGGTAAAAACACAATAACTTTTTATTCTCTTTTCATATCACTCAGTACGAAAATGACGAATAAAGCCGAATCCCAAATCAGGGAGAATTGGAGAAGAAAGAGGCTGTCTTTAGAGACAGCCTCATTTTTTATACTAGAAATCTTACCTTGTATAAACCTCATAAGAGTACGCCTTCGATTCCGAAGGGCTCATCCCTTTGATCTGCTTTCTTTTGATCACGGAGTTTATTTCGGAAGCCTTTACCGTTTGTTTTCCAGCGATAGAGATCCGTTCTTCCGGAAATGCGATTTTCAGCCATCCGCCGTTGCTGATCAGATAATATTCTGAACCGATCTTAAAAAACACCTGTTGGTTATCCTTTTTTGCCGTTTCAATTTTTTTACTGAAATCTATTTTTTCTTGAACTGCATTGAAGCCCGCCATGACCGAATCTATCGAAAGATCTTTAGTGAAAACCATTTCAGAAAAGGGTTTGCTGTCGTTTTTCGTTATTCCAAAATAATAGGCACACCGGATATTGTTCCCTAAAGTCCCCCAATTCTCGGTCTGCACGAAAGATTGATATCCACTTTTTTGCACTTTAATCTTAAAATGAATTGCTCCATTACCCGGATGTTCTATTTTTCCCTTAAAATAGCCTCTGGAATCGGTTGTAGCAATTAATAATCCTTTTTCATCATAGAGTTTTGCGTTTTCCAAAGCATTTAAGTTTCCGGCATCTGTAACAAGTCCTGCAATCTCTATAAATCCTGCTTCAATCCGTTTTTCTGTTTCAGAAGCGTTCAATGAGACAGAAAAAACGACACATAGTAATACAATAAGATTAAAAATTTTCTTCATAATGTTTTTTTGGTTAATAATTATAAATGAAAATGCCCTCTTTAGAAGGGCATGTTATAATTAATTGATCAAATCAAATCTCGCATATTCCGCAATCTTCTTTGGAAGCTTAATTCCTTCCTCAGTCTGGTTGTTTTCCAGCAAGGCGGCCATGATTCTCGGAAGGGCCATGGCAGAACCGTTCAGGGTGTGGACCAGCTGGGATTTTCCATCCGCTTTATAACGGCATTTCAATCGGTTGGCCTGGAACGTCTCAAAATTGGATACGGAGCTTACTTCCAGCCACATTTCCTGGGCCGCGCTCCAGACTTCGAAATCATACGTCATGGCAGAGGCAAAGCCCGTATCGCCACCGCAAAGCCTTAATACCCGGTAAGGCAGTTCAAGATCGGTAAGGATTTCTTTAATGTGCTCCACCATTTCTTCCAGTACGGCATAAGAGTTTTCCGGTTTTTCGATTCTTACGATCTCTACTTTTTCAAACTGGTGAAGACGGTTCAGGCCTCTCACATGGGCTCCGTAACTTCCCGCTTCCCTCCTGTAGCACTGGGAGAAAGCCGTATTTTTTATCGGTAAATCTTTTTCATCAAGCAAAACATCGCGGTAAAGATTGGTTACCGGAACTTCTGCTGTCGGGATCAGGTATAAATCATCTGCCTGGATGTAATACATCTGACCTTCCTTATCCGGCAACTGCCCTGTTCCATATCCCGAAGCTTCATTCACTACATGAGGCGGGTTCACTTCCGTGTACCCTTTTTCAACATTTTTGTCCAGGAAATACTGAACCAATGCTCTTTGCAGTCTGGCTCCTTTTCCTAAATAAACGGGAAATCCTGCGCCGGCAATTTTAACACCCAGCTCAAAATCGATCAGGTTGTATTTTTTCGCCAGTTCCCAGTGCGGGATTGCTCCTTCACCAAGACCCTCTACATCATGAGACTGGTAAATGATTTCGTTGTCATCTGCCGAAGCACCGCTTTTTACCAGTTCGTTCGGAATGTTCGGCAACTGGTACAGAATATTAATCAATTCTTTTTCCTTTACATCCAACTGAGACTTCAATTCTGAGGTCGACTCTTTGTATTGTGCGGTTTTAGATTTTGCAGATTCAGCCTCTTCTTTTTTTCCTTCTTTCATTAAAAGCCCGATTTCTTTGGAGATTTTATTGATCTCGGAAAGCTGGGAATCCAATTCAAACTGAATTTTCTTTCTTTCTTCGTCGGTAGCGATTGCCTCATCTACCAATCCAAGATTCTTGAATTGTCTTTTTTGAAGACCTTCTAAAACGCGCTCTTTGTTGTCGCGCAAAAAATTGACTTGTAACATTTTATTTAGATGTTAGTTATTAGAATGCTGAGCACCGGAATGCCAACCGTATTGCAAAGGTATAAAATTATTTTACGATGGTCACCACATTGGAGGCGCCCGGTGATTTTGTAAACCTCAGGGTATCGTTATAATACACTTTCGAGACTTCAAAAACCGACGGCGTCATCCGGTATTCTATCCTGAGGGTATCATTAATCGTATCCTGAATAGTGGTATTCAGTCTTTTGATCAGGGAAAGGGCAATGACGGAACGGTAGGTCTTATTATTAGGATCCAAGGTATCAACTCCTATCCTTCTGGCTCCTGCAATGTATTCGATGAAAAGTGTAGAGTCGGCAGTAGCCCGCAAGGTGCTGCTTACCGGTGCCAAGTCCTTGATGCCGTTGACATCATTCATGGAATAGGTAAAATAGGACTGATCCTTTTTTTGGTGAAACAGATCCCGGCCGGCACCGTTTTTCATGTAAATATTTAAAATCTGATCGATCTGCTGCAGATCATCATCACCCGTCCTGCAGCTCAGAACGGCTAAAAATACGACCAGGATTCCAAAAACAATATTCCTCATACTGCAAATATAGCTCATTTCAATTTTCTGAGATAAACGGAGAACGAAAACATCATTAAAAAACCGATAATCGTTAAGGTTGCGGCTAAAGAAGCGGCCATTCCTACAACTCCATCCTCAGAAACTAAAACAAATGAAAATCCAACTAAAAGTACCAAAGATAATACGGAATAGAAAGTATTTCTTTTCATGAGACCCACTGCAGAAAGCATATTTCCATACAGATTCCTCAAAAGCATACTTCCGCAAAATGCGCCCAATAAAAGAGAGAATGCGAATGAATTATCCGAATATTTCAGTCCAAAAAATAATTCAAGCAAAGTATTGCTGAAAAGATATCCAAATACAAATATCAGAATTGAAACAGGAATAAAAACTTTATAATAATTAATAATATAACTGATTAAAAAAGATCTGTTATAAGAATTTTTGGCTAAAACAGGATAATCGCTCTGCATAAAAGAAAGTGCCAGAAATGTAATATTTGACGGAATGAGCAGGACTACTTTATAATTGGCAACTACATTTTCATCTTTAAAATAGTTCAGCAATAAAATGTCCGCTGAAAAAAAAGCATCCGACAATAAAGCCGTTACGGAAGCGTGAAAAGCGAAACTCCAGATTTCCTTTTTTTGAAATTGCATGGCAGAAACCTTAATGGCCAAAAGGGGTTTCCTGTACCAAAAAAGAGAAAGAAACGGTGCAATTAAATTAGCAAGCAGGTATCCATAAAGCCCCCATAACAATGAAAAGCCAATCATCATGATCAACCCGCCAATATTCACGATATTATTGAGCATAGCATACTCTTTATTTTTCATGTGTATACGCAGTTCTACCTGCTTATGGCTAAGAAAATAGACGCCAATGAGCCGGATTGCAAAAAAAATAAATATATAAAATATGTAGTAATAATAAGTCGTATAAAAAAAAGCAATTAAAAAAAATACAATACTTAACAGCAGCTGATATATCAGGCCTCTTTTAAAAAGATAGTCAGACAGGTCTTTTTTCTCCTTTTCGGTAGAACTTAGGGACCCAAATCGGATTAAGCTCTGAAAGCTGCCAAAACCGCTGAAAGGAACAAAAATTGCAAAGACGGAAGCCACGACACTTAGTATTCCGAATTCTTTTTCCGGCAAAATCCTGATCATCATTACAGAGCCTGAAAATGCACATATCTTTGCAATCAGAAGAGAGAAAAATACATATTGCCCTTTATTTGCAAAAAAAGCTTTAATAAAATCTTTTAAGCTATTCATTTTAATTTCGCAACCGGAAAATTATATTATTTTTAAAATTAAAATCATTAAATAACCTGTTTGTAAATTTCATCGAATTTTTCAGCAATTTTCATCATTGAAAAATTTTCTGCAATGTATTGATGAAGCTCGTTTGAGCTACCCGATTGATAGGTACCGTTTAAAATATCTTTCATTGCTGTATATAATTCTTCTTCAGATTTTCCAATAATGATTCCGCAATTATCCTTTATAATTTCAGGTACTCCGCCAACACCGGTTGCTATCACGGGCACTCCGGAAGAAATGGACTCAAGAAGTACACAAGGCAAATTTTCATACTCGCTGAACAATATAAAACAGTGGCTGCTTCTCATTTCCTGCGCTACTCCGTCATGCTTAAGTTCGCCAAATACTTTTATAAAACCTCGGGCATCATTTTCTTCGATAATATTGTTTAACCTTTGTATATTACCATCGCCTCCGATCCTCAGTTCAAAATTTTTGAATTGACTTCTAAGCCGAATGGCCGTCTTTATAATAGCATCCGGATTTTTTAAAGGTATCAGGTTGGATATGTGAAGAAACGTAAAAATCTCAGGTTTATCTGATCCAGGAGCAAAGCGTTCCGTATCTACTACATTCCCGATAACTTCGAAACACTTTCCTATCTTCAGTTCTCTTAAATTATCCATTAAATTCTTACTTACCGGAAGAATAAATGAGGCTCTTTTAGCAATAAAACGGGCAATACATAAAGTGGTATACGAAAGCGTTTTCCTGTTTATTTTAAGGAATGAGGACCAGTGTTCCGTTACAACAAAGGGAATGTGATATTTCTTTTTCAGATAAACCGCAAACAGCATAGATTTATCCAATATATTGGCATGTATCAAATCAGGTTTATGCAACTGTAATAACCCTAATTTATAAGCACGCATTCTTCTTAAAAAATTTATTCCCGGATTTCCGGTTTTTTTATAATAAACGATAAGTATTTTTATTCCATTAATGGTTTTTTCATCAAAAGCGAAGCTTTGCTTCTGTGTAAAATCTCCTACAGCATGTAAGATTTCTACATTATGCAATAAAGAAACTGCTTCAGCATGCCTTTGTACAAAATTTCCATTGGTAGGTTCGAGTTTATTAGGAAACCATGATGAAATAAAAAGGATCTGCATGAATGTTACTTTATAGAAGCCGCCCAGCTTCTATCGAATGGTAAAAGAAAATTTCCTATAAATTCCAGATAAGTATTTTTTGAAAAGTCGAAAACCTCAATATCAGTTGAAATTTCTCCGCTTCTTACTTTTGATTTGAAATCATTCAGCTTCAGGGTTTTTACTTCCCCATTTTCCACGAAACTGGCTTTCATGCGGTCGAAAAGACCAAGCTGATATTGTTCATCGATTTCCCGCATTACTTTCCCCAATGCATCAATGCTGCATCCGGAAGCCATTTCTTTTTCCTCGTCTACACAGATGATGATAAACTGATTCTTTTCAATTTTAAAAGAAGAGGAAAGCGGTTTTCCGTGAGCCGCCCATGTGGCCAGAAAATCAAAAAGCTTTTCGGTAATTTGCTTTGCTTCCTTGGTTTCAAATGGCCGTGACGCCGGATATATAATGACTCTGTAATCGTTCGCTTCTACGATATTGGATTCTTCAATCTTCATTGCTGGTATATTTAAAGTTCAAAATTACGCAATTTTCCTGAGTCTGAAACCATTATATTTTTTGCTTATTTCTGATAAACAAATGAATAACAACATCATAATAAATCCAAAGAAAAACCGAAGTTCCGAAGAATGCGGAAAGATAAAGAATTTGATATAAATATTTATTAGTAGAAGCAATGAAAAGATTCTGATCCACCGGTCTTTTGCAAAATAAAAAATCAATCCTGACAGTCCGAATGAAATGATTGTTATCCTTTTAAAATAGATGATTTTCCTGTAAATAACATTAAGATATTCGGTAAAGGTAAAATCAGGCGGTGTGCCTGAAATCAGGGGACGCCTGTAAATAAATGAATCATAAAACACATGCTTCCATCCGGGATAGCCGGAGGCTTTAACAATAATAAAATATAAAACCAATAGAATCCCGCCTTGAAATATATAGCTACTGTCTAGCTTTTTATACTTATAATATCCGTATAAACCAACTGATGCAAGATAACTTATTGCAAAAGGCAGATAATCGGGCCTTGTAAATAGTATCGCAAAAAGAACCATATAAATGATCCAGTGGTTCCATTTTTTTAAGAAACCGATAGTAAAAACCATAAGAAACTGGAAGGTAAAAATATCCGGAGTCGAGATAACCGACATCTCGGTTAACGGAGGCAACAGCATTATTCCTACTGTTAACCAAACGACTAAGAGATAGTTTTTAGGAAAGATAATTTTAAGGATCAGGAATATCAGGATTCCCGACAGGAAATAAGAAAAAATATTAAGAAGGGTAATACAGTCAGTGGACGAAAGCCCCGATTCGTATAGCAATAAAACAGTAAGATTGTACCCGACTTTGATTTTATAATAAGGCAGCTGTTCGGTAAACGATTGTGTGCTAAAAGCAAAAGCGTACCTTGCAGTATGCCTTACTTTTAATGTGCCGGTAATAGCCTTAAATTCGTAAGCGGTCGCCTTTTTCTTTATTTCCGAATAGGTAAATCTCCTTACTTTATCAGGATCATCCGGAAACTTAACGCTGTAAAGGCAGCCTAAATAGCCGGGCATATCCCAGTCATACACACTGTTTTGATAATTCCGTAAGCTAAGGCAGGCTATAACCGCTACAACGACAAAAAAAGAAATATTCCATTTTAACTTCATAGAAAAACGGGTGGCTTTCAATTTCTGAAAGAAGTTTACAAATCATCTGCCTCTGCCAGAAGCTCAACGATGTCTTTTACTGCAACTTCATGATTTTTATTGAAATGCTTTACCCCATCTGTCATCATAGTATTGCAAAACGGGCAGCCGGTTGCGATTACTTTCGGTTCAATGGACAATGCTTCTTCGGTTCTTTCGATGTTGATGTCCTTTTTCCCTTTTTCAGGTTCCTTAAACATCTGCGCACCGCCTGCACCACAACAAAGGCCGTTGGTTTTGCAACGCTTCATTTCAACCAGTTCAGCATCCAGTTTCTCAAGCAACATCCTAGGTGCTTCGTATTCACCGTTGGCGCGTCCTAAATAGCAAGGGTCATGGAAAGTGATTTTCTTTCCTCTGAAAGCTCCGCCTTCAATTTTTAAGCGGCCTTCTTCCATCAGGCTTCTTAGAAACTGGGTGTGGTGAATCACTTCGTAATTTCCTCCAAGACTTGGATATTCGTTTTTCAGGGTATTGAAACAGTGCGGACAGGCAGTAACTATTTTTTTTACTTCGTAGGCGTTCAGGACTTCAATGTTGGTTAAGGCCATCATCTGGAAGACAAATTCATTCCCCGCACGCTTTGCAGGATCTCCGGTACAGCTTTCTTCCTGTCCCAGAACTGCAAATTCAACCCCGATTTTATTCAGGATCTTGCAGAATGCTTTCGTAATTTTTTTGGCACGATCGTCAAAGCTTCCCGCACAGCCCACCCAGAATAAGACTTCCGGTGATTTTCCTTCGGCAGCATAGTCTGCCATTGTTTTTATAGAGAGTTCCATTTTAGTTCGGTTTACCAATATACCAGTGCAACGGTTTACCAATAAATGATTGTTACATTGTTATATTACATTGTTACGTTAATTAGTCTTTTGCCCAGTTGAGACGATCTGCCTGATTGTACTGCCAAGGAGCAGCATTGTTTTCGATATTCGCCATCATCAGGTTTAGCTCCTGCGGTGCCGCCGACTGTTCCATCACCAGGAATCTTCTCATATCGTTAATGATCGATAAAGGATCCAGCAATACCGGACAGGCTTCCGTACAGGCGTTGCAGGTGGTACAGGCCCAAAGTTCTTCTTTGGTAATATAGTCGTGCAGCAATTTTTTGCCGTCATCTTCAAATTTACCGTTTTTATCGATATTTTTCCCTACCTCTTCCAGGCGGTCTCTGGTCTTCATTAAGATCAGTCTCGGAGAAAGTTTTTTTCCGGTAATATTAGCCGGACAAACCGCGGTACAACGTCCGCATTCCGTACACGAATACGCATTTAACAGCTGAACCTGATTCAGATCAAAGATATCTTCCGCTCCGAATTTTGACGGTGCCTCAGCTTCTCCTTCAGCCGGAGCTGCATAAGGGTCTGCATTCGGATCCATCATCATTTTGATTTCCTTGGTTACGGACTCCAGGTTATTGAATTTTCCTTTCTTTTCAAGATTGGCATACCATGTACTCGGAAAAGCCAGGATAATATGCAAATGTTTTGAGTAATAAAGATAATTCATGAAAAACAGGATTCCCACAAAATGAAACCACCATGCTGCCCTTTCGATCCCGAATAAAAATCCGCTGTCGAAACTGAACGTCTCCAAAAACGGAACAAAGGAAATATTGCTGATCGGGAAAGATCCTACATTTGCAAAGTGACCATATCCCCTGCTTTGTAAAATAGAATCTGAGGCATTCATCATAAAGAAAGCCATCATCAGCGCAAATTCGATAATCAGGATCCAGTTGGCATCTTCTTTCGGCCATCCCAAAAGTTCTTTCATCGTCAGCCTTTTTACGCCGTAGAAATTTCTGCGGATAAAAAACGCTACAACTCCGATTACAACCAATAATGCTAAAATTTCAAGTGTTGCGGTGAATAAACTGTAAACCCCATTTCCTACAATGGTCGATAAAAACCGGTGGGTCCCGAAAATTCCGTCTACCACAATTTCTATAAGCTCGATATTAATAATAATAAAACCAACATAAACGAAAAGATGCAAAACTCCGGCAATCGGACGTTTTGTCATTTTGCTCTGGCCCATAGCTACTCTCGCCATGGTTTCCCAGCGCTCACCTTTTCTGTCGCTACGGTTAATCTCCCTTCCTAACCTGATATTTCTGTAAATCTTTAGCAGACTCTTGGCAAAAAGCCCGAAACCTGCTATTAGTAAAATAAAAAAAATAATATGAGGAATATAGTGCATGGTTATCTGTTAGTCTTTATTATTCTTTCCAAATACGGAGAAGTTAACATATTTCTTAGGATGTGCCTTCAGATCTTCGATCAGAGAATTAAGATTATTAGAGGCTGCATTAAGGTTGTTATACAGCTGATCATCCTTCATAATCTTTCCTAAGCTTCCTTCCCCTCTGTCAATCCCCGAAACCACTTTATTCAATTGGCCTACGGTTTCATCAAGATTAGCAATGGTAGCATTCAGCTTTTTGGTATCAATGCTTTCTGCTAAGTTTCCGTATTTATCGAGAGTAACTTTTCCGCTTTGCATGGTAAGGCTGGCATCATCCAATACTTTTTGAAGTTTAGGATCATTGTGCCCGACCAGAGAATTCACGCTTGCTGCGGTTGTCTGTAATGCACCCACTGTTTTGTTAAGGTTCATTAATAACAATTTAATTTCCTGTCTGTTCTGGGCATCTACCAGTTGATTGGCATTTGTCATCAATGAATCAACACGATGAAGCACTACCTGCAGCTGGTCTTTTACCGGACCTACCTGAGAAGAAAGGCTTCCCAGTGTTCCCAGTTTGAAAGCCCCTCTTAAGGTATCGCCGTCTTTGGCAGTAGGACCTCCGTACATCAGGTTAACCCTCATTTCTTTTCCACCCATCAGGCTGGGTTCAAAAATTTCCAATGTTGAATTTTTTGAGAACTCAAAATTATTATCTACGGTAATCTTTACAATAAAATCGATCTTCCCGGTTTTGGAAGTATTGGGGATAATTTTGTCTACCTGCCCTACTTTCAAACCATTGATGGAAACAGGCGCAGACTGGGCTAATCCCTCTACGTTATCATATTTGGCGTAAAATATATTGTCGGTAGTAAAAAGGCTTCGGCCCTTCATAAATTGAAAAAGCACCACAAAGCCAACGATGGCCAATAGTGCGATCACACCAGCTTTTAATTCTTTACTGAACTTCACTTGCTAAATTTTTTCTAATGAGCAAATATACTACATTTAAATTAATGTTTTTCTTTTAATGCTCTGCGTTAAACACAAAAAAAGCGGCAAAAACTTTGCCGCTTTTCATCTATCTGAAAATTATTTTTTTATTGTTGCTGAGAACCCGTTTTGTTCCAGATTTCGATTCTGTAATCATCGATCTTCGCGTTGTCCTGTAAGCTCTTCAGCCAGGCCTGTCCGAACATTCCGCCGTTTCTCTGGGTAACAGATTCCGTAAATTGTTTAAGGTCTCCCGGCTGCTTGTTGGTGGTTTCGTTTTTCTTAACCAAAACATAAACGCCCGTTCCGCCTTCAACCGGATTGGATAGCTGGGCTTTTTTCACTCCGAATGCAGCACCTGCCACTTTTGGTTCCATAGCACCTGCTACTGATGGGTTCAACAGATTAACCTGCGCAGATTGTTTTGTTGTTCCGAACTGTTTTGCCACCTGATCAAGACTTCCCGGTTTACCCAATTTTTCTGTGATCTGTTTTGCAGCCAGTTTGTTTTTCACCACAACCTCGATCTGGTCTCTTACCGATTCCGGATCCGCGGTTCCTTTTTCCTGCTTACCGTTTAAGTAAACAACAATTTTATCTCCTGTTCCGTCTACCGTAAATAATTCAGTATCGCCTTTTTCTCTTTTCTTATCGAATGCCCATGCCAGGATGTCTGCATCTTTTTCCGTTCCTAAGCCCTGAAGCTGACCGTCAAATCTCTTGGCCTGCTTTGGATTGGAGAACTGGTAATTTGCTTTCTTCGCAATGTTCACGAAGTCGTTGAACGATTTCCCCTGAACCTGCTGAACAAAACGGCTGGCCTTTTTGTTTACTTCCGCTTCCGTAGCATCAGAAGGTTTTACCGCTTTTACCAGGTTGGCAACTTTGTAAGCCATCGCACCCGGCTTTTTATCTTCGATGTTGATAATATGGTAACCGAACTGTGTTTCTACTACGCCTGTAGCTCCTTTAGGATTTTCTGCAAGATATTTTAGGAATTCAGGTACGAAAGGGGTTTCGGGCGTTGTCCATCCCAGGCTTCCTCCCTGAGCTGCAGAACTCGGATCGTTAGACAGCTTAAGGAATTCCGTAAATTTAGCAGGATTTGCTTTTACAACGGCTCCGATAGAATCGGCCAGTTTTTTAGCCTGTTCTTTGGATCTTGTTACGCCTTCTCCTGCAGGGCTTCCTTTGAAAGCGATCAGGATATGTCTTGATAATGTAGAATCTGAAGTCTTTTTATCCAAAAGCTTAGAAACAACATAGAAGTTCTGCTCTTTGTAAGGACCGAAAGTCTGTCCGATGGCTGCTGTAGGAAGCTGCGCCTGGATTGCCTGTGGTAATTGATTCGGCTTTACGTACTGTGGGTTGTACGGCATATCTGAATTTGCCATTACGAACATAGAGTCGTTTTTGGTATTCTGGAAATTTTCAGAACCTCCGCTTGCATCCGTTCCCGCTGAGAACAGCTTGTTGATTTCTTTCTGAGCGGCAGCATCATCTGCTGAGCTCGGCTGAGAAGGGAAATAAACGATCCCGATGTTACGGCTTTCATCAGCCTTGAACATTACCGGATGCTGTTTGATATAATTAGCCAGATCTTCAGTCGTTACTTTGATGTTGTTTTTCTGAAGGTACGTTGCATAGTCAATCTTTACGAAATCGATGTCTGCCAGCTGGTCTCTTTCTCTCATCAGTTCTTCAGCTTCCTTCTTACCGGTTGTAATCCCTGTAGAAACATTGGCAAAAACCTGTCTTGCCATCAGTCGGTACTCAACTGATTTTCTGGTTTTCAACCATTGGTTGTACCCTTCCGGCGAAGCAGCTTTCATCTCTTCGATCTGTTTTTTAAGCTCCTGGGTTTTGAAATTGCCTTTCTCATCGAAAAACTGCTTTTGCTGAGCAAACATCTGATCATACTGCAGCTGGCTCCAGAAATAGTCTTCCGTCATTTCGAAGCCCATT
This sequence comes from uncultured Chryseobacterium sp., assembly GCA_913777465.1. Lineage (GTDB taxonomy): Bacteria > Bacteroidota > Bacteroidia > Flavobacteriales > Weeksellaceae > Chryseobacterium. Next base: position 48,707 of record CAJYRQ010000053.1, on the reverse strand, counting down.
TTCTCGAATTGCTGCTTGATCAGCTTGGATTGCACCAGCAACTGCCAGGCCTGTTCTTCAAGACCTGCCTTTGGCTGACCTTGCTGTTCAGCCTGTTGTTGCAGCACGAAAAGTTGATCGTTAAACTCTTCACGGGTAATTTTCTCACCATTCACTTTTCCTAAAACATCAGGATTTTTACCAAAAACCTTATCAATACTGTCGGGGTTTACAAGGAACGCCAAAAGCGCCAGTGCAATTACTCCCATCAAAAGCCAAGGTCTACTCCTAATTTGTCCTAAAATTGCCATTATATATATTATAGTTTTTTATCAGTTTGCGAAAATACACATTTTTAAGAAATTACGGAAACACAAGTCCTTTATTTTAATTTTTAAAATTTAATTTTTAGAAAAAAGGAAATTATGACCATATTTTTTACCAAAAAGCAAATGGCATAAGTCTTGTGCCTTTTAAGCTTACGCAATATGTACGCTCTATTCAAAACATATTGTGGAATTTCACGTTAACGAATTAAAACGACAATGACAATTTGTCATTCGATTTACTATGACAGAATTTGAAGATATTAGTTTAGAAGAAATGATAAGCGACGGATTTGATATTGTAGCCCAGGAAATCAGCCTTGATGATCTTGCGGAAACGGAAAAAAATTCCGAGCAAAAGATATTCCCGATCCTTCCCGTCAGAAATATGGTAATGTTCCCGAATGTTGTAATTCCTATTACAGCCGGAAGAAAGACATCCATCCAGCTTCTTGAGGAAGCCCAGCAAAACGGCGATTTTATAGGGATCGTCAGCCAGAAAAACTCCGAACTGGAGCAGCCTACTGAAAAAGATATTTTCCAGGTAGGTACTCTGGCCAAAATCATAAAGATTATTAAGCTTCCGGAAGGTAATATTACAGCCATTACAAAGGGATTTTACCGATTTAAATTAAAAAAGATCGTAGAAACCCAGCCGTATTTTAAAGCTGAGATCTCAAAACTGAAAGATTCCAAGCCCAAAAACAAAGAAGAATATGAGGCCCTGCTGGAAAATGTAAAAGATCTCGCCTTAAAGATTATTGAGCTGGATCCCAATATTCCGAATGCGGCCAATTTCGCCATAAAAAACATCAATAACAATGATGATCTGCTGAATTTTATCTGTACCAATGCCAATTTTTCATCTTCCGACAAACAAAAGCTGCTGGAAGAGAAAAACCTGATGGAAAGGGCTAATAAGTGCTATGAAATGATGCACGAAGATTTCAGGAAACTGGAACTGAGAAACCAGATCCACCAGAAAACATCCAAAGATCTCGACAAACAGCAACGTGAATATTTTCTGAACCAGCAGATCCGGACCATCCAGGAAGAGCTGGGCGGCGGGCCTGAAGGTGATGTGGATGACCTGATTAAAAAAGGCAGGGATAAGAAATGGAGCGAAGAAGTAGAAGAGCATTTCCAAAAGGAAATCAACAGATTACAGCGCCAGAACCCGAATTCACCGGATTATAATGTACAGCGTAATTACCTGGATTTCTTTACGGATCTTCCATGGGAAACCTATACAAAAGATGTTTTCGACATTGCCAAGGCAGAGAAAATTTTAGATAAAGCGCATTTCGGGCTGGAAGATATCAAGAAGAGAATTTTGGAACACATGGCAGTTCTGAAGCTTAAAAACAACATGAAATCCCCTATTCTTCTGTTGGTGGGCCCTCCGGGAGTTGGTAAAACCTCTTTGGGAAAATCGATTGCTGATGCTTTGGGACGAAAGTACGTAAGGCTTTCTTTAGGAGGACTGCATGATGAAAGCGAGATCCGCGGACACCGGAAAACCTACATCGGGGCAATGGCCGGAAGGATTCTTCAGTCTATTAAAAAATCAGGAACATCCAATCCGGTGATCGTACTGGATGAGATCGATAAAATCGGCCAGGGCTTACACGGCGATCCGAGTTCTGCACTATTGGAGGTACTTGATCCTGAACAGAATAAATCATTCTATGATAATTTCCTGGAAATGGGCTACGACCTTTCCAAAGTAATGTTTATTGCTACGGCAAACTCTTTGTCAACCATTCAGACGCCGCTTCTGGACAGGACTGAAATTATCCAGATTGCCGGCTATACGCTGGAAGAGAAAATTGAGATTGCAAAAAGGCATCTGATTAAAAAGCAGCAGGAAGAAAACGGGCTCACCGTGAAATCATTCAAGCTTGGGTATGACGAGTTAAAGCATATCATCGAAGCCCATACTTCGGAAAGCGGGGTGCGTTCGCTGGAAAAAAGGATTGCCGGCATTGCCCGATGGGTGGCTCTTCAAACCGCTTTGGTAAAAGAGTATGACCCTAAGATCTCCGTGGAAAAAATTGATGAAATTTTAGGGGTACCAAGACCGAAAAGCTTATCAGAAATCACTGGAGTGCCGGGAGTAGTCACAGGACTTGCCTGGACCAGCGTCGGTGGTGATATTTTATTCATCGAAAGCATCCTGAGCAACGGAAAAGGCAATCTGACGATGACCGGTAATCTGGGAACCGTCATGAAAGAATCGGCAACGATTGCCCTGGAATACATTAAAGCAAAATATGACGAGCTGGGCATTTCCCAGGATGATATCGAAAAGAAAAACATCCACGTTCACGTTCCGGAAGGGGCCACGCCGAAAGACGGGCCATCTGCGGGAATTGCGATGCTGACTTCCATGGTGTCTTCCTATAAAAACAAAAAGGTAAAACCTCATCTTGCCATGACGGGCGAAATTACACTGAGGGGAAAAGTGCTTCCGGTAGGCGGAATTAAGGAAAAGCTCCTGGCAGCTACAAGAGCGGGAATCAAAGACGTAATTCTATGTGAAGCCAACCGAAAAGATGTAGAGGAAATTAAAAAAGACTACTTGAAAAATCTCAGCGTTCATTACGTAAACAGAATGGAAGAAGTTATTGATATCGCGATTGAAGAATAATCTGTACAATGAATAAATAGAAACACGTCTCAGAAGAGACGTGTTTATTTATATCCCAACTTAGATCATATTAAATGTCCGTAGATTATTTTTTGTGGTACCATTGTCTGGCACAGAATTTTCTAATGCCATCAAGGATCAATGCATATAAACCTTTCGTTTAAAGGCTTTTATTATTTTTACAAATACATTAAATCATGAACGTATTTCGACTCCCTTTTCTTGTAAAACTTACGCTTGTCATTATCAGCATTATCGGTTTCGGCTATCTTCTGGCTTTGGGAGAAAGTATCCTGGCTCCGTTTTTCCTGGCATTCCTGATGGCCATGCTTTTTCTGCCGATTGCCAACTTCCTGGAAAGAAGGCTTAGATTTAAAAGAACGTTATCCACGATTGCTTCTCTGATGATTATGCTGACTGTATTAATGGGATTAATTTACTTTTTCGGATCCCAGCTATCCGATTTCAGCAAAGATATTCCCCATCTCAAAAACCAGTTCAATTCGGTAGCGACAGATCTTCAACACTGGGTTTCCAAAACATTTCATGTGAAGATCGATCAGCAGCTAACTTATATCGATCAGGGGCTTAACAAGCTTCTTTCCTCTACCGGCGTGATTTTAGGGTTCACATTCGGAATCTTCTCCAGCGGACTGGGTTTTGTGGTGTTTTTTCTGCTGTTTTTTATCTTTATCCTGAATTACCGAAGGGTTTTAAATAATTTTATCATCAATGTTTTTAACGAAAAACATAAAGCCAGCGTTCTTGAAATCGTGCGTGAAGTAAGGCTTATGACAAAAAAATACATCATCGGGCTTTGCCTCCAGGTATTGATTGTATCGACTTTAACATCTGTTATTCTTACTATATTAGGTGTAAAATATGCAATCTTGCTCGGTGTTTTAACAGGACTTCTGAATGTCATTCCTTATCTGGGAATCTGCATCAGCCTTCTGATTTCCTGCTTTATCGCTTTTGCGACTGCAACACCATCTACCTGTATTTACGTCGCACTCGGATACATCGGCGTACACATTATTGACGGAAACATTGTCCTCCCCTTTGTCGTTGGATCTAAAGTAAAGATTAATGCATTGTTTTCTTTCATCGGCATCATTATCGGCGAACATCTTTGGGGTATCGCCGGCATGTTCCTGTGTATTCCGGCAATCGCCATCATCAAAATCATTTTTGAAAGAGTGGAAGGTTTACAGCCCTGGGGAAAACTGCTCGGTGAGGAAGAACAACCGGACCGGAAGAAAAAAAGCTATAAGATCTCAAAGAATATTACTTTAAAGGAAATGGATTAAAAGGTGAATGGTGAATAGTCAATTTGCTGCACAAGTGAATTTAGTGCTTGAGAACATTATAAATAAATAAGCCTTCAATTGAATTGAAGGCTCTGTTTTTATGCTGCGCAAAGCGGATCTAATCCGTTCGGGCAAGTCTGATCACACGGGATGTAAGACTGACTGTCGGGGCAATACCCTACCGGTTCCCCCGGATTTCCGGGTCCGCCAGGTCCTCCCAGACAAGGATCGCCTGCAGGAATCTTACAAGGACATCCCTCCGGGCCAATATCACAGATTTGCTTTCCTCCGCCTCCTTTGATTTCTCTTAAATCATCACGATTCAGTTTTCTAAGATTTTTCAACATAATATTTAGTTTTAATTGTTGCAGAACAAATATAAAAAATCAAATGATACCACAACTAAAATATTTCTCTAAATAGAGGTTTAATTGATAAAACAATAATCTTACAGGAAGTTCAAGTATCTGAAAAATTTTTGCTTAAAGATTCTAAATTGATCGTAAAGCGTGTTCACAGGTGATAGTTTACTTTAAACAAACGCACTGAAACCGGTAATCGACCTTCCTACAATCAGGGAATTGATCTCTTTGGTTCCTTCATAGGAATAGATGGCTTCGGCATCGGCCACGAAACGGGCAACGTCATATTCCAGCAGAATTCCGTTTCCGCCCATTACTTCCCGGGCTCTGGAAACCACATCCCGCGTTCTCATGGTACAGAAAACTTTGGCCAGTGATGCATGTTCATCTTTTAAAATCCCTTGATCCTGCATTTCCGAAAGCCGAAATACCATGGTCTGCATGGCGGTAAGATTCGACAGCATTTCTACCAGGTGACCCTGGATCATCTGGAAAGAAGCGATCGGCTTTCCGAATTGTTCCCGATTTCTTGTATAATCCAAAGCACTTTCATAAGCACCTCTTGCACAGCCGGTGGCCATCCATGCCACCCCGGCCCGGGTCATTTGCAGGACTTTTGCCGTATCCTTAAAAGAATTCGCATTCTGCAGGCGGTTCTCTTCAGTGACGATGCAGTCTTTCAAAGTGATAAGGCCATTCTGGACAATCCGCAGTGCCATTTTGCCCTTTATTTTTTCAACCGAATATCCCGGATTATCTTTTTCCACGATAAAACCTTTTACTTCCCCGTCATCAAGGTCTCGAGCCCAAATAATGATGACATCGGCAAACGTGGCATTCCCAATCCATTTTTTCTGTCCGTTCAGCATCCATCCTTCCGGTGTTTTTTTACAGGTTACCGTTAGTCCGCCGGCTGCTCCGGAGCCTACTTCAGGTTCCGTAAGGCCGAAAGCTCCGATTTTCTCAAACTTCTGCATCTGCGGCAGCCATTTCTGTTTCTGTTCTTCCGAACCGCAGATGTAAATCGAGCCCATAGACAGGCCGGACTGCACACCAAAGAATGTCGCAATGGAAGCATCGATTCTTGCCATTTCCATCGCAATAACCCCTTCCATCAGAAAAGGCATTCCGGGACAGCCATAGCCTTCATAGGTAACCCCGCAGATATCCAGTTTCTGGAATTTCGGGATCAGTTCGTGGGGAAATTCGTCCCTCAGCCAATAATGATTAACCAAAGGTTTGACTTCCTTTTCCATAAAATCCCTTACTTTCAATTGTATCTCGCGATGTTCCGGGCTTAAGGTGTGGGAAACGTCATAAAAATCACCGTCAATTGGCGGAAGCTCTTTCTTTTTCCGGTTCGGATCCAGCATTTTCATCATTCCCTTGAGCTGCTTATCATCCAGTTTCGAGAAATTCTCCATTAGTTTCGGAAGATTCACTTTTTGGGAAATTTCACTCAGCTGATCGAAATCGATGGATCTGAATAATTCTATGGCGTTTCTGATTTTAGAAAAAGTGTTAGACATAATAATGGTTGTGTTTGATTTTGTAAAAGGTAAGCAAAAATTACTCCGAAAACAAGCCTTTATGATCAGGATCATTTTACAAAATTCTGTTTTTCAAAGCTTTATACCGCAATTTATTTTTACAGAATTTTTACCCGGGATTTTCAAGGGTTACAAAGGATTTCGTATGAACTTTGGAATAAGCAAACATTAAAAAATCAACTTATGAAAACGACGTACATCAGATTATCATTGGCAGGTATCCTTTTATTAGGAATAGGTTCGTGCAAAAAAGGAGAAACCACATCCGATTATGATACAGCGGCATCCAAGGATTCCGTCATGGCAGTTTCAGACAGCATATCTTCGGTAGCCACCATGAAAGTAAAAGATAAACAGTTTATTAAAACCGCAGACGTTAATATGGAAGTAAAAGATGTGTATGACGCGACGATTTCCATTGAAAAAGCGGTTCAGGAACTCGGAGGTTTTGTTACGCACAGCGATCTGAAAAGCAATGTTGTTTCCGAAAACACCTACAACACCTCGGATGAAGAAGCGGTACTCGTTAAAAAATGCCAGTCGGAAAATACCATGCAGGTAAGGGTTCCAACGGCCAGGCTCGGAGAATTATTAACATTGGTAAACAATAAAAAACTCTTCCTGAATTCCAGGTCCATCAATGCGGAAGATGTTACCTCAGGAATAAAATATGCCGAGATGGAAGGAAAAAGGATCAGAAAAACCGGTGAAAATATTGATAAACTTAAGACCAATAAGGATAAGGTAAACATGAGCGACCGGAATATGGCGGAAGACAATCTCCAGCAGATGGCCAATATGGATGTGACGGATCAACTGAAATACAGCACGGTTGACATTTATATTAAAGAGCCTAAAGTAAGAATCGCCACGATCGCTGTCACCAACACTGAAAGCATCGACGACAAATATACGTTTGACTTCCTTTACAGTCTGAGATCATCTTTTGTGGAAGGATTTTATTTAATTCAGAAAATCATTGTAGGAATGGTTGCCATCTGGCCGTTTATCCTGATCGGAACTGTTATTATTTATTTTGTAAGGAAAAGAAAACCATCTAAAAAACAACAGCCAACCACAGAAATATAAGAAGTCCTGATTTTTTGTTTATTTATATATTTAAGTTTTACAAATGAACCTCCGGGATGCCGGAGGTTTATCTTTAGAATTTTCTTTTCAAGATTTCAGGATTTTTCCGGTGAAGGTGCAGGATCAGCTCGCCAAAGAGGGTATTTGCCCAGGAAAACCAGGACCGTGTAAAGTCTTTCGGATTATCCACATCAAAAGATTCATGAATGAAGCCTGTTCCTGCGTGAGTCGCTTTCAGCATTTTCAGGCAGGAGACAATTTCCTCTGTATCATCGGTAGTTAAAGCCTGCATGATCAGTCCCAGCGGCCAGATTTTATGTTCCCCGATATGCGGGCCGCCGATTCCTTTGGCAAACTTTCCTTCGCTATACCACGGATTGGTTTTGCTCAAAGAAAATTTTCTTGTATTCTTATAAACGGCATCTTCTTTAGACCGGTAGCCCAAATAAGGAATGGAGAGTAAATTCGGGACATTGGCATCGTCCATGAACAGTCCGTTTCCGAAACCGTCGATTTCCAGCGCATATATCTTACCGCCTTCCGGGTGGTTTAGAATGGCATATTTATGAATAGCCGAGTCTACTTCCTGCGCTAAATTTCTGAATTGGGCAGCCGTATTTTGATCATGGAAAACTTTTGAAAAAATTTCGGCCGTTTCCCTCAGCGAAACCACGGCAAACATATTGGAAGAAATTAAAAACGGATAAAACGTCGCATCGTCCGAGGGCCTGAACATCGAGTGGATGAGTCCCACTTTTTTCGTCGGGTTGCCATAGCCGCCTGCAAACTGGGTATCCAGCGGATTGCCGCCGGAACGCTGGAATCTATACGGTCCTTTTGATTCTTTCCGCTGCTGCTCCCTGAAAGTCTGAAGGATTAGGAGCATGGCTCTTTTCCAGTCGGCATCAAAAACGGAAGTGTCACCCGTTGTTTTCCAGTAATTGTAAGACAAGCGCATCACATAGCACAAAGAATCCACCTCCCATTTCCGCTCATGGATTCCCGGTTTCATTTCCGTGAGGTCATTTTTCCACTCGCTGATTTTAGAAGCATCATCAAAGAACGCATTGGCGTAAGGATCAAGGAGAACACATTCTACCTGTTTATTGATAACACCTTTCAGCAGATTTTTCAGTTTTTCGTCTTCATTGGCAAGACTTAAATAAGGATAAACCTGCGCTGACGAGTCACGGAGCCACATCGCATCGATATCACCCGTAATGACGTAAGTAAAAGGCCTGCCGTTCTTCTCATAAAATTTTACCGTCGTATCGAGTGTGTTGGGAAAGCAGTTTTCAAACATCCAGGCCAGTTCTTCATCGGCAATAGATTTCTTAATGCTTTTAATCGTTTTTTCAACAGCTTCCGAAGTAAACTTCCGTTGGCCTGCTGCCGGTCTTTTGGAAATATAATCATCCTTCCATAAAAACCTTACCGGAACAGGCACGGCTGCAAAACCTAAGCCCAAAGATGATTTTTTGATAAATTCGCGTCTGCTAAATTTAGCCATTAATGAAAAATTTAATTTAAAAATAACAATTCCTGGGCACATCTGGTTATTCCGCAATCAAAATCATTTTTAAAACCAAAGGCTATTCAATAAATTTTTAAAAAACACGTTAATTAACCCAAAACTATAACATGATTAGAAAACCAATTATCATTTCATTTCTTACGGCATCTGTAGTATATTTTTCCCAGATTCAGATCAAAGTTTTAGATGCCGAAAATCAGAAGCCTATTCCTTATGCAAAACTGATTTTAAAAGACAAAGATTATTACATCAATGCTGAAGAAAACGGTACAGCCACTTTAGGACAAGAAGAAAAAATATCAGAAATTCAATCTTACGGATATGAAAACCTAAAGGTCGATAAAAATCAGAACATCTACTTTCTGAAGCCAAAATATCTTGAAATTGACGAAGTCCACATTATCCGGCCTAAGTTATCAAAAACATTTACAATGGGAAAAATAGCTAAAGAAGGTACTTTCTTCGGTGCTAACAATACGATCTGGATGGTCGGTAAAGAATTCAGAAATACAATTTCTGCTGAGCCATTATTTATCAAATCCCTAAGTTTTTATTCAAGACTCAACGCAAGAAAGTCGGCGACAATAAAAGTCAATATCTATTATCATGAAAACGGCATACCGGGTGATCTGTACAAATCGGTTATTGTAACCTGCATTAAGAATAAAAAACTTACAAAACACATTTTTTCCAAGCCGTTTCTCTTTCCTAAAGAAGGGATTATTGTAGCATTTGAATGGATATTAAATAAAGAAAATTCTTATCAAAAAGTAATGATTTTAAATGGAGAGCAACAAGATATGAAAGCACACGATCCACTGATCGGTTCGGTTACAGAATATCCTAAAAACATTATCATTGGTAATTTTTCCGGTGAGAACTGGCAATTTATAAACGGATCACAAAATCCATGCAGAGGGATCGGAAATATCGGAATTGAGCTGGAACTTACCAATTGATTTTTAATCATCCATTAACATCATTGAAGTAAAATTCCGTAAATTTGCAAATCAATAATTTTGCAGAAGAATCCGGCATTCAACAATCCCGAATCTAAAGCATTAACACCCTAATTTCTAAATATATGCTATCGAAAATAAACCCTACGCACACCAACAGCTGGAAGGCGCTTGACGAACAGTTTGCCAATAACGACTTCGACCTGAGAAGCCTTTTTGAATATAACCCTAACCGTTTTAATGAGTTTTCAATCAAAAGAACCAACTTTTTGTTTGATTATTCTAAAAACCTGATGGATTCCAAAACTAAAAACCTCCTGCTAAATCTTGCGGAAGAATGTGAGCTTAAAGAAGCTATTTCCAAAATGTTCTCAGGTGACAAGATCAACGAAACGGAAGGAAGAGCGGTGCTGCATACGGCCTTAAGGGATTTTTCGGATAAAGAAATTCTGGTAGACGGGGAAAACATCAAGCCTCAGATCAAAAGGGTTCTGGATCACATGAAATCTTTTTCAGAAAGCATTATTTCAGGAACGCACAAAGGGTTCAGCGGAAAGGAAATCACAGATGTCGTAAATATCGGGATCGGAGGTTCTGATTTAGGACCGGTGATGGTGGTTTCTGCACTGAAGCATTTTAAAACAAGATTAAACGTTCATTTTGTTTCCAACGTAGACGGCAATCATATGGCCGAAACGGTAAAAAATTTAAATCCTGAGACTACATTGTTCATCATTGCTTCCAAAACCTTTACTACCCAGGAAACCATGACGAATGCCCATTCGGCAAGAGACTGGTTTTTGAAAGCAGGAACACAGGAAGATGTAGCCAAGCATTTTGTTGCTTTATCTACCAATGTACAGGCTGTGAAAGATTTTGGGATTGCAGAAGAAAATATCTTCGAATTCTGGGATTGGGTCGGCGGAAGATATTCCTTATGGAGTGCCATAGGATTAAGTATTGTTCTTGCGGTAGGCTATGAAAATTTCGAGCAGCTGTTGAGAGGGGCTTATGATACCGACCAGCATTTCCAGACCGCTGATTTCACAGAAAACATTCCTGTCCTTATGGGACTTATCGGAATCTGGTACCGTAATTTTTATGCGGCTACTACACACGCCATCCTTCCCTACTCCCAGTATCTGGATCGTTTTCCGGCCTATTTCCAGCAGGGCGATATGGAAAGCAACGGGAAATGCGTAGACCGCAACGGTGAATTTGTAGATTACGAAACCGGACCGATCATTTGGGGAGAACCAGGAACCAACGGGCAGCACGCTTTCTATCAGTTGATCCATCAGGGAACCGAGCTGATTCCGGCTGATTTTATCGCTTACGCAAAAAGCCCCAATAAAGTTTCCGATCATCAGGATAAATTACTGGCCAATTTCTTTGCCCAGACCGAAGCCCTGGCTTTCGGGAAAACGGAAGATGAAGTGGAAACGGAACTTAAAGCATCCGGGAAATCCGATAAAGAAATCGAATTCCTGCTAAACTATAAAGTCTTCCACGGAAATACTCCTACCAACTCATTTTTATTCAATGAATTAACGCCTTTTTCATTAGGCCAGCTGATTGCATTGTATGAGCACAAGATTTTTGTACAGGGAGTAATCTGGAACATCTTCAGTTTCGACCAGTTCGGGGTAGAACTGGGAAAAGTTTTAGCCAATAAAATCCTGCCGGAACTCGAAAGCAGTGAGACGGTTACCTCTCATGACACGTCAACCAACGGACTGATTAATTATTATAAAGCAAATAAATAAGTAGTGCGGATTTTCATTAATTTTGATTAAAAAATAAAAGATATGACACAGATTATCATAAACCTGAACAATAAGGAAGAAGAGACCTTTGTGGAAACTTTTTTAAACAGAATGAAAATCAGCTTTGAAAAAAATAACGATGATTTTGAGCTGACGGATGAAATGAAAAGGGTGATTGATGAGGCGTTGAAACAGGATAGATCGCAATCCGTTGACGCATTTGAATCGCTAAAGAGAATTTCAGAAAAGTATGGCATTTAAGATTTTAGTTTCTCCTATTGCAGCAAATGACATTGATGAGGCCGTCAAATATTATAAAATACGGTCTCAAACTGCAGCGAAAAGCTTTAAGAAAAAGTTGCTTGACGCCTATAAATCTTTACAGATGAATCCCTTTTTTGCCGTCAAATATAAAAATGTCAGGGCAATCCCTCTGAAGAAATTGCCATATCTGATTCTTTTCGACATCGATGAGAAAGAGCAAATTGTCAATATCCTCTCCGTTTTCTGCACCCATCAGAATCCGGAAAAATATCCTTAAAATCTAATACATAAAGTAAATAAAAGTAAAAATGGCAGAAATTCTTGACGGATTAAAAATATCCAAAGAAATAAAACAGGAAATCAAGGCAGAGGTTGAAAAAATCGTTGCCGGAAAAAGAAGAGCCCCGCATTTGGTAGCCATTCTGGTGGGAAACAACGGAGCGAGCAAAGCTTATGTGAATTCCAAAGTAAAAGACTGTGAGGAAGTAGGATTTCAGTCCAGCCTTATCAAATTCCCAAGCACGGTTTCCGAGTCTGAATTATTGGAAAAAATTGATGAACTGAACAAGTCGAAGGCGGTAGACGGATTTATCGTTCAGCTTCCCTTGCCGGATCAGATCGACCAAGAAAAGATAATCAACGCCATCGACCCTAGAAAGGACGTAGACGGATTCCACCCGGAGAATTTCGGAAGGATGGCCCTGGAAATGGATACGTTCTTACCGGCGACACCATTCGGGATCCTAACTTTACTGGAAAGATATAATATTGAAACAAAAGGGAAAGACTGCGTCATTATCGGAAGAAGCAAGATCGTGGGAAGACCGATGAGCATCCTGATGGGCAGAAAGGATTTCCCAGGTAATTCCACTGTGACGCTTACTCACTCTTACACAAAAGACATCGAAGAATATACCAGAAAAGCGGATATCGTGATCACGGCTTTAGGCGATCCTCATTTCCTGAAAGGACATATGATTAAGGAAGGTGCGGTAATCGTGGACGTGGGTATTACAAGAGTAGACAACGACTCTACAAAAGGATATTACCTTGCTGGTGACGTGGATTTCGACAGCTGCGCTGCAAAAGCAAGCTGGATCACACCGGTACCGGGAGGAGTCGGACCTATGACCAGAGCGATGCTGATGAAAAACACCATCATTGCCTACAAAACTTCGGTCTATAACGACTAATTTTAAAATGAAAATAGAAGAAGATATTTTATTAAAAGAAGGTAAAATGCTCCCTGTGATGGAGCATTTTTATACTCTTCAGGGAGAAGGAGCGCACACCGGAAAAGCAGCCTATTTCATCAGATTGGGCGGCTGTGATGTCGGGTGCCATTGGTGTGATGTAAAAGAAAGCTGGGATCCTACCCTGCATCCGCTGATGAATGCGGAAGAAATTGCCGAAACGGCGGCCAAACATTGCAAAACTATCGTTTTAACGGGCGGTGAACCGCTGATGTGGAATCTTGATATCTTAACCTCCCGCTTAAAAGCATTGGGCTGCACCGTTCATATTGAAACGTCGGGAGCCTATCCGATGAGCGGACAGATCGACTGGATTACGCTTTCGCCAAAAAAAACGGGACTTCCGAAAGAAGAAATCTATACGAGAGCCCATGAGCTTAAAGTAATTGTTTTCAACAACAACGATTTTAAATTTGCCCAGGAACAGGCCGCTAAAGTTTCGGAAAGCTGCACCCTGTACCTGCAGAGCGAGTGGAGCAAAAGGGACGAAATGTATCCTAAGATTACGGATTTTATTCTGGAGCACCCGGAATGGAGGGCTTCTGTTCAGACGCATAAATATCTGAATATCCCGTAAAAATATGTAAATTAGCCCCTGTTGTATCCGAAATACTGATAGATGCAGAGAATCCGCTATTCCAGATACCTGAAATCAATCATTGTTCTGCTTGACCTTCTGGTTATGGCCTCTATTTTTATATTCTTTTTCCTGAGCAGGAACCAGAATTTAAAATACAATCCGGAAACCTGGTACCAGAATTTATTTTCCCTCGCTTTGTTATTTTTGTTCTGGATGCTGCTCAGCGGCAGGACAAAAATTTATAATATCCCGAGGAACCTTACCTATACTTTGTTTCTGGAACGGCTGGTCATCCACTTTCTGCTGTTCATTCTGGGGCTTTTGCTGCTGGGCAAAGTAAGCTATAATGTATTTTTCAATTCTGATATTTACTGGCTTTCATTCTATCTGTTTTTCTTCATATTCCTGGCCAAATCCCTGATTTATTTCGGAATTAAATATTTCCGGAGCTTGGGAATCAATCACCGGAACATTATGTTTCTTAATGAAAACAGCTCTACGGAAGTTCTGAAAAATATTCTGAAAGAGAGAAGGGATTACGGATACAAGATTTTTGAATACCAGAAAACCGAAATACAGGCGGATGAACTGGTGGAATTCTGGAAAAGCAATGGGATCCACACCTTATTCATTCCTGTAGAAAATACATATGATAACCGGGAGGAAAGAGAAATTTTCAGGCTGGCTGAAGCCAATAAAGTTAATATTTCCCTGATTCCCAGCATTACGCAGAACAATTTCTTTTTATACGATATGGGCTATATCCAGACCCAGCCCATTCTGAACCAGGCGAAATACCCATTGGATTATTATTCTAATTTTCTATTAAAAAGAACGTTTGATATTGCCTTTTCCGTTATTGTACTGGTGGGAATCTGCTCGTGGCTGTTCCCGATTATCGCTATCCTTATCAGATCATCCTCAAAAGGGCCGGTCTTTTTTATACAGGAGCGGTATGGTTTCCATGAGGAAGTATTCAGGTGTATCAAATTCCGGACTATGATCGTGAACAACGAATCAGCTACAAAGACCACCTCGGAGAACGATTCAAGAATTACCGGAATCGGAAGATTTTTAAGGAAAACCAGCATGGACGAAATGCCCCAGTTCCTGAATGTGCTGAAAGGTGAAATGTCGATAGTAGGGCCGCGTCCGCACATGCTGGCAGTAGATGATTATTACAAGCCTAAGATTGGACGGTACAGTTTACGGAGCATGGTGAATCCGGGAATTACAGGTCTGGCTCAGGTTAACGGATTAAGGGGCGATGCGGGAGACGTGGAGGTGGAAATGAACAAACGGGTGCTGGCTGATGCTTTTTACGTAAGGAACTGGAGTTTTGTGCTTGATCTTGTGATTATCCTGAAAACGATCTTGTTGGTAATCACCGGTGATAAAAATGCAAAATAATTTGTTTTGGTCTACATTATGATATATTACTTTAATAGTAAAACGGAGCCTGAGTCTTAGTCTCAACTTTAATCTAATTCAATAAAAAAAGTCTAATTTAGCAGAATGTTAAAAAAGTTTTTTACAGCGATTGGAGAATACATTATTCTTCTTGGAAAATCCATCCGGAAACCTCAGAAAATGAAGGTGTTCTGGAAGCTGTTCATGAGAGAAATCAATGATTTGGGCGTCAACTCTTTCGGGTTGGTGATCTTTACATCTATATTCGTAGGAGCGGTAGTAGCCATCCAGATGTTCAACAACTTCGATGCTTCATCATTTCCTATCCCGCCTTCATTTGTGGGCTATGCCACGAAAGCCGTTCTGGTACTGGAGTTTTCCCCTACCATCATCAGCCTTATCTTAGCAGGAAAAGTAGGATCCTATATTGCTTCAAGTATCGGCACCATGAGGGTTTCCGAACAGATTGACGCACTCGACATCATGGGAGTAAATTCACCCAATTTCCTTATTTTCCCTAAAATTATTGCCTGCGTTATTTTCAACCCTTTACTGATTGCCATCAGTATCGTCTTTGGTATCGGAGGCGGCTATATCGCCGGGATTTTAACAGGAAACTGGACTACTAATGATTATGTTACCGGGATACAGATGTATATGCCGAACCTCTTTATTTACTATGCTTTTACCAAAACTATTGTTTTTGCCTTCGTTATTGCAACGGTTCCTTCTTATTTCGGATATAACGTAAAAGGAGGTTCCCTGGAAGTAGGTAGGGCAAGTACACAGGCAGTAGTATGGACGATGGTCTTCATCATCCTTTCGGAATTGTTACTAACCCAATTAATTTTAAGCTGATGATTGAGGTAAAAGATCTTAAAAAAAGTTTTGATAATGTTGAGGTACTAAAAGGAATTTCAACCACTTTTGATAAAGGAAAAGTAAATCTGATAATCGGGCAGAGCGGATCCGGAAAAACGGTTTTCCTGAAAAGCCTTTTAAATGTCTATCAGCCGACATCGGGAGAAATCCTATTTGACGGGAAAGACATCAATGTAATGAACCGTGATGAAAAACAACACTTGCGGTCTGAAATCGGAACGGTATTCCAGGGAAGCGCCCTTTTTGATTCCCTGACTGTAGAGGAAAACATCATGTTCCCGCTGGATATGTTTACGAACCTGACATTCAGGGAAAAGAAAAAAAGGGTATTTGATGTTATCGGAAGGGTTCACCTGGATAAAGCCAACCGAAAATTCCCGTCCGAAATCTCCGGAGGAATGCAGAAGCGGGTAGCCATTGCACGGGCTATTGTAAACAATCCGAAATACCTCTTCTGTGACGAGCCCAATTCCGGGCTGGATCCGTACACGTCAAATATCATCGATGATCTTCTGCTTGAGATCACGAAAGAATATAACACCACCACCATCATTAATACCCATGATATGAACTCGGTAATGACGATTGGTGAAAAGATCGTTTACCTGAGACTGGGGCTTAAAGAATGGGAAGGCAATAAAGACGTCCTGATTACTGCAGGCAATAAAAATCTGATCGATTTCGTTTATTCTTCGGAACTGTTTAAAGAACTCAGAGAATATCTGCTTGAGAATAATAAGACTATTGATAATACAATCACAAAAATAGACGACAATGAAAAAGGCAATTAGTATCGCATTAATAGGATTTTCCGTCTTTGCTTCTGCCCAGGTTTCCCTGGCAGGTAAAGTAAACCTGATTTTCCCTACCGGATCGCCTTCATGGCAAAACATCAAAGGAACGGTAAACCAGGCCATTCAGGGAGAAGGCAAAAACAATGTAGGCTTTAATGTGGGATTATCCCTGAAAGCCAGCCTTCCGGCATCATTTTTCCTGATGCCGGAATTGTACTACACCAATTTTAAGAATGAATTCACTACAGAGAATACAACATTTGACGTTAAAAGCAGCCGCATCGACTTACCTGTTTTGTTAGGGCACAAAGTACTGGGCGATCTTTTAGGAGTATATGTAGGGCCGGTGGCAAGCTATAATCTGGCTAAAGAAGACACCTTCAACGATTTCCAGGAAAACGCAGCCAACAATTTCACAGTGGGTTACCAGTTAGGCGCTCAGCTTGAAGTTAAAAAATTCCTGGTAAATGCCAAATATGAAGGCGCTTTCAGCAAAGATTCCAGAAATTTCATCAACAGGGTTTCAGGTGCGGAAATCCGGTATGATAATAGACCGAACCTGTTTATGGTAGGCGTCGGATATAAATTTTAACCAGCAAAAAATAACAGCTTAATAAAAAATCCTCAGATCATTAGATCTGAGGATTTTGATTTTGATACGTTTTCTGCTGACGCAGCTCAGCTTCACGTCTGGCAATTTCGGCTGCCTGCTTTTCAAGCTCTTCTTTCTCTTTCTGAAGCTGCAGATATTCTTTTCTTTTCTGCTCGGCCTTTATGGCGCTGCCTTTGCTCACATAGCCTACCATTCCTCCAATAATAAGGCCGATGCCGATTCCGCCCAGAATTCCCATAATGTGAGGCATTCCCAGATCATTAACAGTAAAATTATTTGCTGTAAGATAAAACAGCAGGATAGAAACGGCAAGAAGTACAAGCCCGATAATGGTTAAATTTTTCATAGTGTTGTGTTTGATATTGGTGTTAAAAAAGCCCCATTAAATTTAATAAAATTCAATAAGGCTTTTATTTTTCGTGAGTTAGATTCCTGATATTATATTTTTCCGCCTGCCGCTCTGTAATATTCAAGCGCTTTCGGTAAATCTTTATTGATATCTGCAATTCTTGTCTGCGGATTCGGGTGGGTAGAAAGGAACTCCGGCTGTCTGGCTCCTTTGGATGCTGCTTCCATTCTGCTCCAGAAAGGAATCGCTTCCCTTGGATCGTATCCCGCCATCGACATTAGGTACAACCCCATTTCATCGGCTTCGGATTCCTGATTTCTTCCGTATTTTAATAAAGCTACCTGAGAACCAATCGGGTAAACCTGTTGGAAAACACTCGCCCACTGGGTATTGGAAATAGACCCTCCGAGGATCTGCCCTCCATATTGGGCAACCATAGCCTGAGAAATTCTTTCGTTTCCGTGTCCTGCCAAAGCATGGGAGACTTCATGTCCCATAACAACGGCTAATCCGCTTTCATTTTTTGTAATCGGTAAAATTCCGGTGTACACGGCAACTTTACCACCCGGCATACACCATGCATTTAATTCGTTGCTCTGAATCAGATTGAATTCCCAGTTGTAATTCGCAAGATCTCCTGAACGGCCGATCTGTTGGTAATATCTCTCCGCAGCAGACTTAATCCTTGATCCGACGCTCGTCACTCTTCTTGCGTCTGCCGTTCCTGTGATTACTTTAGATTTCCCCAAGGTAGTCCGGTATTCCTGGGCTGCCATGGTTGCAATCTCTGAATTGTTCGCCAGCTGTAATGAGGATCTTCCCGTGATCGGGTTTGTAGTACAGGCTGCCACTGATAGAGCCATGGCTCCTATTCCAAAAATGTGTTTTATTTTCATAAGTCGAGTGTATTAGTTCAACCTTTACAATTTTTATTCCAAATTAATTCTCCACCTGTATATTTGCATACAATTTGCTATTTTAGCTGTATTAATTAATAGGTTAAGATTATGAAAAAGTATATTTCAATTATATGTCTTCTTGGGTTTCTCCTGTCTTTCCAGAGCTGCTCGTCTCAAACAGCTGGAGGAGATTCACAGGCAGTTACTGCGCTTATCAGTTCCGGGGATTTTTCTTTTCATGCCCAAAGGGCAACCCCTACGAACTATGATGTCATCAATGTGATGAATTCTCTTCCGAATACAACATCTACAAGAATTCTGGATCTTTCGGGAAGCAATTATTCCATTGATGTAAGAAAAGATAAGCTGGATGTGGCATTACCCTATTTCGGACGGGTGTTCAATCCTACCTACGGAAACACAAGCCAGTCGGGTTACAGGTTTACCACAAAAGATTTTACAGTAAGCCAGTCGGCCGGGAGAAAAGGGAAAAGTATTGTAAAAATTAAAGTGAATGACCAGAGTACGGTAGATGAAATCATTATCGAAGTTTTTAAAAACGGTAAAGCCTTTACGTCGATCAAAAGCAACGACCGGCAGCCGATTTCTTATGACGGATACATTACAAAAAATGAGGTAGCCAAAGAGAAACCTCAACCCGAATAATTACTCTTTCGATAAAAATTTTTCGACAAATAATTTTGCTTCGGTGCTGGGATTGGAAACCATGGCCGAAGCATTTTTTTTATGCTGAATGTAAGCCTCTTCTACAGAATTGTTTTTCTTCAACATCGAAAGGATGTATTCCTGTACCCAATATTCAAAACGTTTTTCGGCCTGCAGGATGCGGACCTGCTCAAAACGGCCCGTCTTCTTTTTCAGGCTGATGAATTCATTGATCTTTCCAAAAACCTCATCAAGGCCTTCATTGCTCAACGCTGATCCCAGAAGTACCGGAACTTTCCAGTCTTTTTCTTTGGGTGGAATAAAATCCAGTGCTCGTTTCAGTTCCAGCCTGGTATTTTTAGCTTTATGCAGATTGTCTGCTTCCACTTTATTGATGAAGATCACATCCACCATCTCCATGATCCCGCGCTTGATGCCCTGCAGCTCATCTCCGCCACCAATGATTTTTAGAAATAAGAAAACATCGGTAATATCGGCGACCAAAACTTCAGACTGCCCTACACCTACTGTTTCAATCAGGATATAATCGTAGCCGGCCGCTTCGCAGATCATCATGGTTTCAAAAGTGGTATTGGCAACGCCTCCCAGAAAGCCGGAACTTGGGGAAGGGCGGATAAAGGCGTGTTCTTCTTTTGCCAGTTCTTCCATACGGGTTTTATCCCCCAGGATACTGCCTTTGTTGATGGCCGAACTCGGGTCGATCGCAAGAACCGCGACTTTTTTTCCGTTGGCAATGGCCAGCCTTCCGAAATTTTCTATAAAGGTCGATTTTCCGGCACCAGGGACTCCCGTAACCCCTACCCTCACGGAATTTCCGGTGTAAGGCATAATCTCTTTCAGCAGTGTTTCTGCCTGCTGACGGTGTTCGGCTTTTTTGCTTTCCGCTAAGGTAATAGCCTTTCCGATCAGGCGTTTGTTGCCCGAACGTATTCCTTGTATCAGCTCTTCTGTCGAAAATTTCATTGATTCAAAAATAAGGATTAAAGCTTGAACCGTCAAGAACCAATGTATTTTGTATCGGATTTCTGTTTTCATGGCATTGAAATACACCATTAATGACAATCCACAAGGACCGTTTTTTGTCAATTGTGAATTTCTTCGAGTCAATGGTCAATTTTTCCATGACTGTAAATTCACCTGCGAAGCAAAATTCAGCCACAGCGAGAAATTCACCATTTATACTTTGTCAATTGTGAATTTCTACGGGGTCAGCGGTCAATTTCTACAGCTTTAAATTCACTTGTGGAGCAAAATTGACTTGCAAAGCAAATTCACCATTCATCTTTCCCGTCCTTTCTAATTTGTATTTCTTCTAAATTAAGCCGCTCCATCTCAATGGCAGAGGGAATTCGCTACATTTGTTTCAATCAAAATTATTCAGACATGAAAAGAATTATTGCTGTTGCTTCATTCGCTGCCTTTTTACTGGCATCGTGTACTCCGAAAGCTTCAACGGCAACCACACCGGTAGCTTCCAAATCTACGGCAGCGCAGATTGCCCAAGGAAAGAGCATCTTCGAAAACTCGTGCGGGAAATGCCATAAACTGCCGGATCCCACATCCCACACGCCGGTACAATGGGTAGGCATTATGAACTGGATGGCTCCAAAAGCAAAACTTACTGACGAGCAGCACCAATGGGTATACGATTACATCGTGTCGGTGAAAAAATAATTCATTTTAAAAATATTGTTATGAAAAAACTGATTTTTGGGATTGCCGTAGCCATTGCCTTCACAGTGGTATCCTGCGGTCCGAAGAGCGTAGCCGTAACCGGACCGAAATACACCTCGTCCGAACAGCTGGCCCAGGGGAAAAGTATTTTCGAAAACTCATGCAACCGATGCCATAAACTGCCGGATCCGGCAAAACATGACGACCAGGGGTGGATCAACACCCTAAGCAGAATGGCACCGAAAGCAAAACTAACCGACGAACAGCACCAGATGGTTTATGATTATCTGATTTCCGTAAATAAAAAATAGGCTTTAGAAAAAGCCTATTTTTTATTGAGTTTATTTCGGTACATCAGCGATCAATACTGCATGCGTTTGTTCTGCATGTTTCATTGGCAGAATCCTATTTTGCTTTCTTTTTTTTGCTGGTTTTACCTTTTTCAGGCATTTTGGATTTAATGAACTTTTTACGGTCTCTGACCGTATTGAGGCTGCATTCTGTAAAACAGTGTTTCTCTGCTTCTGCCAAAAATCCCAGGGCATTTACCAGACTTCCTCTTTTTTCCGAAAGCATGGATCTGTAAAGCCAGAGTGTGGCCTTATCAATCCCTTTGATTTTCAGTGAATAACTGATCAGCTTTTCCGCTTCCTGGAAATCGTCGTTATTCAGCAGGCAGATAATATAATACTGCGGGGTATTGACGTTCGTTACATCACTCTGCATGGCTTCTTCAAAATAGCGTTTCGCCTGTTCGTAATCGCTGAGCGTCTCGCTGTAGATTCTTCCCATGAGACAAAGTGCATCGGCATCTTCAGGATCATAAGAGAGCGCATAGTTTAAGGCTTCCATACATTCCGGAAGATTGTACGGATAGTAGTCGAGCGCCTCAAAATAATATTTACTTTTGGTTAAGGTCATTTCTATAATTTTTTAGTTCGTTTTTCAGGTGGCGCCTTTGCTTGCTGAAAGACTTTTCCTGATAATTTTTTTTGAAATCGGTTCCCGAGAATGTTCTTGCCGGATTTCCGCGTTGTACATTCAGGTGGTTGTTCCAGGTTTCCTGCATTCTTTTCTGCAGTTGTATTATATTCTGTTCCAGGACTTTTGCCTTCAGTCTTTCTATGGAAAGCTTTTTATTTTCCAGCTGCGAACGGGAATCCTGTACGAAAACACTTTGTCCGGTCGGGATATGGGTAGCACGAACCGCCGTGTTTACTTTATTCACATTCTGCCCGCCGCTTCCCTGGCTCCTCGCCGTCTGAAACTGAATGTCTTTTTCATGAAAGCTGACTTTTTCCAGGCCTTCCAGCTCGAAGATCCCGATAAACCAGTTGCTCCGTTTATGCAGTTTCCGGAAAGTGCTTTTGCCTGTCCAGCAAATGCTTCCGAGCCAGGATTCCAAAAAATCCTCCAGGCCTTTTGATTTCAAAAGAAGGGTTACGGATTTCAGCGTCAGGTTTTCATCCCCGTTTTCACGATGGATGATTTCGTATGCGATGTTGTTGTTCTTTATTTCTTCCAGGAAAACTTTCAGCACTTTGGCGACGACCCACTGGCATTCCAGAGGTCCTTTTCCTGCGGTTATTTGGATGAGTTTTTCCATTTTTATTTCGGTATTTCACTTAATTTCGGGTGACCGACCGGATCAACCCCTTTTTCCAGCAGCTCTTTTGCAGCAATCACCGCCCAGCATTTGTCACTGGAATGGATATTCCTGTAAAATGAAAGAAGGACCTGCGGTTTAACCACGGTAAACCCGTTGGTTTCAATCGTTTCCAGACCATTTTTCTCAAAAAAATCGATCGTGATCCTGTGCGATTTTCCGTTTCCCATTTTAACTGTCTTCTCGTATCTGCGGAAATTTTCTGCGCTTGGCAGATGATCGTATCTTGTCCAGACTTTCCGGAAACCTTCCTGCTGAAGGATTATTACGACTTCTGCCACATGTTCTTTTCTTACGAAGACATCAATATCCTTATGGTCATGCGCGTGTTTGTATTCCGTATGCCCTTTTTCTGACATAAAGTGCCAGGCCCAGCCGCCCGAAACAATAACTTTTTGTTTTAATTTTTCTAAAATATCGAGTCCGTGCCGGATTCTGAATTCCGGCCAGACTTCACCATATCTTTTTATGTTGTGTGGTGCTCCCATTTTTTTATTTTAATTGTTGTGTTAATAAACCTCACAGGTTTTAAAAACCTGTGAGGTTTTGAAGCCGACTCAATCAGCCTTCTACTTATCCATCCTTACCATTCTCGGCTGGAAGGTCCCCAGGATATCCACCAGTTCGCTTTGCGCGTTCATCACTTCGTTGATATCCTTATAGGCCATCGGTGCTTCTTCCGCGTTGCCGCCCATGAGCGTGACATTTTTGAGTTTCAATTCTTTTTTGATGTCGTTCTGGGTAAAAAGGCTCCGGCATTCCCCTCTGGAATGGGCTCTTCCGGCGCCGTGCGACGCCGAGTTCAGGGATTCCGGGTTTCCTTTTCCGCGGACGATAAAGCCTTTGGCGATCATCGATCCGGGGATCATACCCAGCTCATTTTCATTGGCCGGAGTGGCACCTTTCCGGTGAACGATCACTTCCCTGCCGTTATGGATTTCCTTCCATGCAAAATTGTGATGGTTTTCAATTCTGGCCTTTACCCTTCCGCCTACGGCTTTTACCAGCCTGCGGTGGATATCGTCGTGACAGGCAGACGCATAATCCCCGGCCAGGTTCATCGCCGTCCAGTATTCCAGCCCGAGGTGGGTGCTGAGTTCCAGCCAGGCAAACTGCTGTGCTTCTTTCGGCAGCGGGCACTGTTCCACAGCTATCCTGGAATAATACTGGGCGATCTCCGCTCCGAGTACTCGGGAGCCGCTGTGGGAGAGGATTCCCAGGTATCGGCCTTTCGGCAGCCCGATCTGCGGATCTTCTTCCGTAATTTCCACTTCACCGAATTCGACGAAATGGTTTCCTCCGCCGGAACTTCCCATCTGCCTGATGGCTTTTCCTTTGAGCCTTCTCAAGAGCGGAATCAGATCGAAAGTATCCCGCTCGAAAATCTCATGGTCGATGTGGGATTTGTGGGTTTCGTACATCCCAAATTTGGTATGCTCGGCCAGTGCCTTTTCATATTTATCTCTGGCACCATCCAGGTAGGATACCGGGGTATCGAGAATGCTGAGGCTCATCCTGCATCCGATGTCCATTCCGACGCCGTACGGGATAACTGCATTTTCTACCGCAAGCACGCCGCCGATCGGAAGCCCGTAGCCGCTGTGTGCATCGGGCATCAGTGCGCCCTGTACGGAAACCGGTAGCTTCAGCGCGGTATACAGCTGGTTTTTCGCCTCGTCCGAAATGTTGTTTCCGAAAACCTGAAATGCAGCCCGTTGGGTGTTGAGCATTCTTTTTTCCGTTTTTTTGGAGGAAAGCAGGGCTTCCGCAATCTGTCCGAAGGTGAGGTCTTTCTCAAAAGTCTCCGGACTGATGAGGATTTCCTTTAAAAGAGATTTTACATGATGAATGTTTTTGGTTGCAAAATTCCTTTTCATGACTTCCAGTGCAATGTTGACGCTCTGGTTATTCGGGTATCCCAGTTTTAATATATCTTTTCCTTTTAGTTTTAAATTTCCCATTGTTTTATTTTTTAAATTTTAAGGAGGTCTGTATCCTCCAACCGGTCTGCAACCGCTGTTGCAGAAATATTGTAGTGAAAGGCTTTCAGGCTTTTCATGCAATCGCGTTTATACCTGTTTTTCCATGGATCGGGTTTTCCGTAAATGGTTTTATGGATGATTGCCTGAACTTTGTGCCGGTTTAAAAAAGAATCGGTTTCGTTGATTTCTTTTTCCAGATCCGATTGCAGAGGTTTGTAATGGGTAATGATGTTCGGTTTTACCTTCAATACAAATCTCCATGGTTCTGTAAATTCATAATAAACTTTGCACGACTTCCAGATCGGGCAATAGTTGTCTTTCATAACGAAATACTGCTTTTCCCTTGCCGTAAGGCCGAATTTCGGGCTGTCCCATTCCCAGGGATAAATGTTGGCAATCCGCTGTTCTTTTGCGACATAAATCCTCCTTCCGCGTTTCCTTTTTTTCTTAAGGAATTTCCGGGTCGGGGAATACATTTCCGTATTGATCTTCTCCAGAAGTTCTCCGAAGAATCTGCCGTCTTTGGATCTTTTTACGTCATCCCTTACAACGAAAAATCGTACAAAGCCCTTCTGATAAGGTTTATCCAAGGGAACTAACGGAATGTTCCGCTTCATTTCCCATAACCGATCGCTATGCCTGTATTTTTGCCTGATCTGTTTCTCTACATCTTTTTTTATGATTCTTTTTCTGCTTCTCAGACTTCTCAGTCTAAAAAACATCAGGTTGTATTTTTCCATGAATGTTCTGCTCTTAAAGTGACATACAATCTATACATCACCCGGTAATTGCTTAACCTTACCGGCCTGTGGGCCCGTAAGATTATAATGCGGAACATTATCACTAGCCCCGATAGCAGTGGAAATCCTTTTTTGAAAAAAAAGATTGCAACGGATAGCGGGAAACAGCTCCTGAAAACTGTCTGAAATGTTCCTCTGTTAAAAAAAGAATCCGGGAATACCTGTAACGGGTTTGAAATATTGCGCAATAAAAAACCCGGAATCTTAAGACTCCGGGTGGCTATATTTCATTATACTGTAATTCTAAGAATGTACCCAACCACGAAGCCCTGCCTTTGCAAAAGGCAATCCTGCTGTAGAAATATGTACTTTACTGAACATTTGCTTCGTTATTTTAAAGGGTTAAAAACTGATTTGAGCCACAAAATTAAAACTTTTTTTGAAACTGCCAAAAAAAACTTCAATATAAAATTTTAAAAAATAATTACTAATAAATAAAAAAAGGTACAGTATTTGTCTGTCCGATTCTACACTTATACAATATTTAATTATGAGAAATTTGATCAAACCTTTACTTTTTTCAGGGGTTGTGATGATGTGCATGACTTCCTGTGACGACAATGGTACCGAGGACATGATGATGACCAACAAAACTACTTACGAGTTGGTGGCTTCGGACAGTAATTTAACCAGCCTAAAATCGGCAATTGACAAAGCCGGGTTATCGGCAACCCTTAACCAGAGCGGAACTTTCACTTTATTCGCTCCTACCAATGCCGCGTTTTCCACATTTTTACAGGCCAATGGCTATGCCAGCCTGAATGATGTGCCTGCTGCTATGCTGAAAACTTTACTGATGAACCACGTGTTGGGTTCTGAAATGAAAGCATCGGCTATTGCAACAGGCTATGTTTCCACGATGGCAATGGGCTCCGCTTCTTCTACAAAAAATATTTCGATGTTTATCAACACGAGCAGCGGTGTAAAAATCAACGGGATGTCTAACGTGGTACAGACGGATATCGATGCAAACAACGGAGTCATCCACAAAGTGGACGCCGTTATCGCACTTCCGACCGTAACGACCCAGATCATGGCAAATCCACAGTTCAGCACAATGGTATCCGCTCTTACGAGAAGTGATATGCCGAACTTTACAGCGATCCTGAGCGGTTCTGCGAATGCTCCTTTTACAGTATTTGCACCAACAAATTCAGGATTTGCTTCCCTTCTTACCGAGCTTAACCTGTCTGCATTATCCGCCATTCCTCAGGCAACCCTGGAAAGCGCACTGAAATACCATGTGGTGGCAGGATCCAACAAGGCATCTACCGATCTTACGAATAATATAACCCTGACCACCCTGCAGGGAACGACCTTCAAGATTACAAATTCCGGAGGCGTAAAAGTTACGGATAAGTACAACAGAGTATCTAATGTGTTAACGGCTGATATTCAATGTAATAACGGAATCATCCATGCCATTGACAAAGTATTGTTACCCTAATTTTTCTCCATAATAATTAATGAAAACCGGCTGTCTCAAATGAGACAGCCGGTTTGTTTTTATGTACTTTTATTATCTGATCTTAATCTTTGGATCCCAGATCATCCATCGGATCATCCATTCCTCTGATAACGTTGGAGTGGTATACTCTTTCGGAACCCAGGAAATACAGATTGTTCTTTGCTTTGGCAATGATGCCGTTGTATTCTTCTTCGCTCATCCCTTCAGGAACATCGGTTTTGTTTTCCGAAGGTTTTCGGTAAACTTCCAGGGCACCATTTCTGTTTAAAACGGAATTAGCCGCAGCCGCCTGCTCCATGGTATCGGCATACACCACAATGTTGTGTTTTCCTACACTGTGCTTGCTATATGCATCCAGCATTTCTGCATCGTGGGCAAAGGTATACTCAAAAAAACCTCTGGTCTGCTCATCTTCCTGATAATTATCCGCCGTTGCTCCGCTGTCTACATTGGATTTTGAAACAACAATGTTTGCTTCATCAATGCCGTTTTCTTTTAATTGTCTTTTGATTTCATCGGTGTCTGCTGCTACCGGAAATACTGAAACTACTGTATAAGCCATAATGAAAATTTTTATTATCTTATACAAAAGCTGTGCAATTTATTTCTTTTTAATTTTAATTTAATCTAAAAATCTTTCGAGGATATCTACAGCACATTTCGGGAGATTGGTCCCCGGCCCGAAGATAAAATCGGCTCCGTTGGCATAGAGGAATTCGTAATCCTGCTGCGGAATGACACCGCCCACGACAATGGTGATGTCATCGGCACCCAGCTTTTTCAGTTCTCCGACCACCTGAGGAACCAATGTTTTGTGACCGGCTGCCAAAGAGGAAACCCCTAAGATATGAATATCATTTTCCACGGCCTGCTTGGCTACTTCTTCCGGAGTCTGGAATAACGGCGCCACATCCACATCAAATCCCATGTCGGCAAATGCGGTGGCGACAACTTTGGCACCCCGGTCATGACCATCCTGTCCCATTTTGGCCACCATGATCCTTGGTCGGCGACCTTCCTCTTCCTCGAATTTCTGGGTAAGGTTGAGGGCTTTTTCAAAATATTCGTTTTTTCCTGCATTCATGGCGTATACTCCTGAGATGGTTCTGATGTTGGCTTTGTACCTTCCGAAGCTCTCCTCCATAGCATCACTCATTTCGCCAAGGGTTACCCGTCTTCGGGCCGCCTCGATACATAGGGCAAGCAGGTTTCCCTGTCCGGTTTTGGCAGATTCTCTGATTGTATTCAGAATTTCTTCGACGGCTGCTGCATTTCTTTCTGCTTTGATGGTATTAAGTCTTTCGATCTGCTTTCTGCGGACTTCGGTGTTGTCGATGTCCAGGATTTCGATCGGGTCCTGCTTCAGCTCTGACCGGAATGAGTTTACCCCGATGATGAATTCTTCACCACTGTCGATTTTGGCCTGTTTCCTGGCTGCCGCTTCCTCGATTCTCATTTTCGGGATTCCGGCTTCGATGGCTTTGGTCATTCCGCCTTCCTGCTCCACCTCATCGATGTATTTCATCGCTTCTTCGATCATCTGCTGGGTCAGGCTTTCCACCAGATTGCTCCCGCCCATCGGGTCTACGACATCGCAGATGCCGCTTTCCTGCTGCAGGATGATCTGGGTATTTCGTGCAATTTTTGCCGAATAATCCGTAGGAAGCGCGATTGCCTCATCCAATGCATTGGTGTGAAGCGACTGGGTTCCGCCCAACGCGGAGGATAGTGCTTCAATGGCCGTCCTGGTAATGTTGTTGAACGGCTCCTGCTCCGTCAAAGACCATCCCGAAGTCTGGGAATGGGTTCTCAGGGCTAAAGATTTCGGGTTTTGCGGATTGAACTGTTTCAGCAGGTTGGCCCAGATGTATCTTGCCGCCCGCATTTTTGCAATTTCCATAAAATGGTTCATCCCAATGGCCCAGAAAAAGGAAAGCCTTGGTGCGAAATCATCGACTTTCATTCCGGCTTTTATTCCTGTTCTCACGTATTCCAGACCGTCTGCCAGCGTGTAGGCCATTTCCAATACGGGTGTCGCTCCGGCTTCCTGCATGTGATAGCCTGAAATGGAGATGGAATTGAATTTAGGGATATGCTGTGCCGTATATTCAAATATATCGGCAATGATTTTCATGGAAGGCGCCGGCGGATAAATGTAGGTATTCCGAACCATGAATTCCTTTAAAATATCATTCTGGATGGTCCCCGAAAGCAATTCCTGGGAAACGCCCTGTTCTTCCGCTGCTACGATATAGAAAGAAAGAATCGGCAGCACTGCCCCGTTCATTGTCATGGAAACCGAAATCTGGTCCAGCGGAATTTCATTGAATAAAATCTTCATGTCTTCCACCGAATCGATAGCGACCCCGGCTTTCCCGACATCCCCCACTACCCGCGAGTGATCGGAATCATAGCCCCGGTGGGTGGCCAAATCAAAAGCTACGGAAAGTCCTTTCTGCCCTGCCGCCAGGTTTCTCCTGTAAAAAGCATTGGATTCTTCAGCCGTTGAAAAACCGGCATACTGACGGATGGTCCATGGTTTCTGAACATACATCGTGGAGTAAGGTCCTCTGAGATAGGGCTCGATCCCCGGGGAAGTCTGTGTGAGTTCCGGGTTTTTAACATCTTCCGCTCTGTAAGAGGATTTCAATGACAGCCCGTCTTTTTCAAACGGATAGACCTCCGTATTTTTTTCAGTTATATTAAATTGAAGAGTTTTATTCTGAACTTCCCTTCTCATACTTTCGGATTTATTAGATGGCTAAAATTAAGCATTTTTGGGGGAATAAATTATATAGGGAAATTAAACTTGTTTTGAGGTGTTTTACATAAAATACGGCAACCAATGGTCGCCGTTATATAATTATATTCTATATTTCTATGAAATTATAAATCGGGCAAGGGGCTTGGTTTTGCTCCCTGACTCATCAACCTGCTTTTCATCTCCCTGAAATATTTTATATCTCCAAAAGTTCCATCCTGAAAATCTTCCATATACTCTCCATTTCTCATAGTGTCATGCAGAAACAAAGGAAAAACTCTATCTACAGACTTTTTATTTTCATCTGAAATTTCAGGATCATTTTTATAAAGTTTAATACTGTCTATGCCGATCCAGTTATAAAGAAACCGAATATCTTCAAAATAAGGACCATCATCAATAAATACTCTGTAATTTGAAGGACGATTTACCTCTCTCATGATAATTCTCCAATCTTCTAATGAAAAATCCTTCCACAATTCAGGAATAATAACAAGAAGACTTCTTATATTTTTATACTTGAATTCTTTAGAGTTAAGTAATTTAATTATTAAATCTTTAGAATTATAATTTAATAGTTCTTTTTTTAAATGTTTGAATATATCCCAGCCACTTTGTTTTATTCCCTGATGTAATTTTTGTATAATTTCTTCCATTATTTTATATTTTGTATATATATTATGATATCTTTTCCTGTTCTTATTACCTCACCATTACTATTTAATCCTAACGGTGTAATTTCATTTCGTGCTCTTTTAACATAAATTTCAAGTCCTTTTAATATCTCTCCCAATCTTTTTGCTTCTTCTGCCGTTGGCGTATAATGTCCAGACATATTATCAAATTCTACAATTCTACCATTTTTAAAACGAATACCTCCTGCAGCTAAAACGTTCTCTCTGTTACCCAAGAAATGATGTTTACTTCCTATTTTTAATTCACCAGATTTTGTTATTACAAAATCAAATTCAAGTGAAGGAAAAACATTCCCATTCTCTTGTCTAAAAACTCCATTAGAATCTATCGAATATCTAATGAAAAAACCTTCTCGAGGCAGTTCTTCTGTTGGAAATTTATTAGTAATCTTTGGCATCCTTTTACAGAAGGCAGCAACTCTTAATTCTTCAAGTCTTTCAATCATTTTAAATGGATGATACAAGTCTCTGGACAAAGTATAAATAATATGTTTATAATTTTTATCCGTAGCTACTCCCTGTAAAATAACTTCATTTTTGTAAATAAATGCAAATTCTTTTTTTCCATTTTCAGTTACTTCAACTATGACAACCCCTTTTTCATACAAACGCAGAAGATTAGTATCGTTAAAGAAAAATGCTGTTGCTTTTATTGCTTCTGCCGCATCCAGTACCCTTATATAAGCTTTTCCCTCTTTCAGTGTATTCCCTGTAAAAGTAATAATATTTTTTTCTAAAATAATCTTTACAATACAGGCTTTTATAAAGTTGATAGCTTTAGTTTTTCCGGTAGTTCTTGCAAGCTGTATCAACTTCATTCCACTGGCAAAAATTTCAGGAAGGGCAATTGCTGCAGATGCAAGATTAGCAGAATAATAAACAGTGTTCCAGTCTTGGAGAAATTCCGCCCCTCCTGTTAATGATACAATGTCTTTATCAAAACCTTGTACTATGGTATCTGCCGTATTTACTACAACATCTGAAACAGCTGCTGCAATAATGATGGGATTTCCCGAGGTTGCCAATGCAACAGCACCCAACACAATTCCTAAGATATCAAAACCAATTCTTTTTATTTTTTCCCTTTCCTGCTCTTCGTGGGCATCCGCAATTGCCTTAATCAGAATAGCTGCGGCAATATCAGGATATTTTTCTTTAGAGTCTGCATCAACCAACAAAACCATATCCATAGGATGATAATAGGCACCCGTATCATCATCAGGAATAATTTCATTAAAAGATTCCATGGGTAGAAAATCAATTATGGGAGCTTCTTTTTCTTTTTGCAGAAAAAATTCATTTCCTTTCTCTTCTCTGGGCAAATTATCGTCAGAATTTACACCGTTGTATTTTCCGAAAGAAAATCCTTTGTCTATTTTTCTTAAACCAGCCATACCGTTATGAAGACAAAGTATAGAAATAAAGCTCGCAAAAGCTATTCTGTTTGAGGATTTTTCTCCATTTATTATAGATTCTCCCTCTAAATTTTTAAATATTCTTTTTACAAATGTCTGGTTCCCTTTGAACTTTTCGAATAAAAACTTACTATTCCCAAAAACTTTAAGGAGATTAAGCATAGCACCACTAAAATCAATATTCCAGCTAAAAAGATCCTGGTTTTCCATACCTGTAGAAAGTATTTCTAAATGATTCCAAACAAGATCTTCATGCTCTTCCTCAGAGGTATTTTTATTACTTGCACCTAATTTTTCCAGTAATTTTGAAGTTACGAAATCAGGCATATTTTCATAAAGAAACTTAATTTCTTTCTGGCTTGTTGCTTTTAAAGTTTCTTGAGCAAAAAGATTAATAATTCTTTCTTTGAGATAATCCTCATCATTCGGATCTGCTAACATTACAAAGTCCAAAGCATTTTTGGATTTTACAACGATAGCGTTATACTTATTGTTTAACTCATAATTCCTTTTATTTAATGTTGTATTATCAAAGTTTCGAAAGTTTACATAATTACTGTATACGTATTGTATTCTAAATTCTATAGTTTGCGAAACTAAATCCAAATCAAAAATATAACCCGGCTGTAAAACATCTACATGACAGGCCATCATATTAAGATAAATATCTGCTTGAGAATCTTTGCGATGCTGATTCTGATAATATTGATAAGGTGTACTTCTGGAGATATCATTATATGATGCCTCCATCATTTTTTTTATCATGGCAGGATTTTCTTTGTTTAAACCAAAGCCGTAATTCACTGCGTAGTTTCCAAAATTAAAAAAGAATTTTCCGTTATTATTATTTTTATGCAAATCTGAAATAAGTTCATCTATTCTCATCTGTCCATGATAAAACATTCCTAATCTCTCTTCATTGCATTTATTTTCTATACCAAATTTTTTCTCGAAGGATATTTCTTCGAATGAGCTATTTGGTATTGCTTGTGATAATTTTTTATTTTCTTTAAAGATCGAACTTGTTTCATCGAAGCTAAGTATCTTATATCCGGATAAATCTCCAAACTCATCATCAAATTCTTCCATGGGCTATGCTTTTTAGTGATTAATATTTGTTGAAATGTTTCTAAAAGCAAAGCTATATCATGCATACGCCAAAACTTGACGTATTATTTTATATCTGAGAATAATTTTTTATTCCTTTTATAAGTAGAGAATGTAAGTACAAAAAATCAGATGGTCTAAAGTTCAATTATATTATACTCAAAAAAGCGAAGTTGCAAAATTGCAACTTCGCTTTTATTAATATGATATTCTAAGGACATAAAAAAGCTAATTTTCATAACTTTCTAATCCCCATTTCATATAAAGCGAAAGAAAGCAGATCGGCATTTTCCCCAATCACCTGCTCGGTGGATCTTCCGGCGCCGTGGCCTGCATTTTTTTCGATTCTCAGGAGGATCGGATGGTTGCAGGCCTGCTTTTCCTGGAGTTCCGCCCCAAACTTAAAGGAGTGCGCCGGTACAACACGGTCGTCGTGATCGCTGGTGATGATCATGGTGGACGGATAGCAGGTTCCTGCTTTCACATTGTGTACCGGAGAGTATGACTTTAAGTATTCAAACATTTCCTTGCTGTCCTCGGCGGTTCCATAATCATACGACCAGCCTGCACCGGCAGTAAATTTATTGTACCTCAACATATCCAAAACACCTACTCCCGGGAAGGCCACTCTCGCCAGGTCAGGACGCATGGTCATGGTAGCACCGACCAGCAATCCGCCGTTTGATCTTCCGGAAAGGGCCATGTATTCTTTGGAAGTGTAACCTTTAGCCTGTAAATATTCCCCGGCTGCAATAAAGTCGTTGAATACGTTTTTCTTCTGCTGCCTCGTTCCGGCATCGTGCCATTTTTTACCGTATTCCCCGCCGCCGCGGATATTCGGAACCGCATAGATTCCTCCGTTTTCCATCCAGATGGCATTAACGACGGAGAACGCCGGCTGGAGGCTGATGTTGAATCCTCCGTAAGAATAAAGAATAGTCGGATTTTTACCGTCGAGCTTCGTTCCTTTTTTATAATTAATCATCATCGGGATCTTGGTTCCGTCTTTTGAGGTGTAGAATACCTGCTCGGAAACATAATCTTCCGGATTGAATTTTACTTTCGGTTTCTGATAGACTTCGGATTTCCCGGTATCTGCATTGAATTTATAGGTAGTTCCCGGTGTAATGTAATTGCTGAACGAGAAATAAAGGTCCTTTTCTTTTTCCTTTCCGCCGAATCCGGAAACGTTTCCTTTTCCCGGAAGCGAAATCTCTCTTACCAGTTTCCCGTTTTTATCGTACTGCTTTACCTGATCGATGGCATCCACCATATAAGTGGCAAAGAAATAGCCGCCGCCGGTGGTGATCCCTAGTACATTATCCGTTTGTGGAATGACATCTTTCCATGTTTCGGGAGCCGGATTTTTAATGTTGGTTTTTACCAATCGCATGTTCGGGGCATCCTTATCCGTAAAAATATACAGGTTGTCGCCATCGGTATCCACAATACTCGCATTGATGTCGAAACCTTTATTAATCTGGATGAAATCACCGCCGTTTTTCAGGTCTTTAATGTACAGCTCGTTTCCATTGGTAGCATTGGCCGCAGAAATGATCAGATACCTTTGATCTTCGGAAACGCCTGCTCCAAGATATCTTCTCGGGGTTTTATCGCCACCGAAGATCAGTTTGTCCGACGATTGTTTTGTTCCCAGTTTGTGAAAGTATACCTTGTGCTTATCGGTCATTCCGGAAAGTACGGTCCCTTCTTTCGGCTTATCGTAGCTTGAATAGTAAAACCCTTCATCGCCCTGCCATGAAATTCCGCTGAATTTAACATCGGTCAGGGTTTCATCGATCTGTTTTTTGGTAACGGCATCAATGATAATGATCTTGTTCCAGTCGCTGCCGCCTTCCGAAATGGAATAAGCCGCTAAGTTTCCTTTTTTGTTGAATGACAACTGGGAAAGTGAAGTGGTTCCTTTCTCAGAGAATTTATTCGGATCCAGGAAGACTTCGGTTTGTTGGGTTTTATTGTTGGTTCTGTATAAAACCGACTGGGCCTGAAGACCGTCGTTTTTATAATAATAGGTATAATCTCCTTCTTTAAACGGGGCTGAAATTTTTTCGTAGTTCCAGATGTCTCTCAGCTGGTTACGGATTTTATCCCTGAAGGGTATTTTGGCCAGGTACTCCTGGCTGTGCTTTACTTCCTCATCTACCCATCTGCGGGTGGCTTCGGAATCGTTTTCCAGGTCTCTGAAAGGATCTGCAACTGCAGTCCCAAAGTAGGTATCGGTCTGATTTCCTTTTATTGCTTTTGGATAAGTCATTTTTTGAGAATAAAATGTCGCCGAAAACAAAACGCCGGCAGTTAACAGAATGGGTCTGAATTTCATATTAAGCTATTTGTTCAAAAATAAGAATTCTCTTTTAATAAAAAAAGCCATCGGAACCGACGGCTTTGTAAGAAGTCAATCAGTGAAGGATCGTTCAGTGATTTTAGAAAAAACAGGCTGATCCGTTTTGGATAAAGTCAGAATCTGTTCAAAATTTCCGTCGTTGATTTCTTGAGGCCTTTTCCCGTCAAAATTAAGCAACATCAGTATTTTACTATGATCAACCGGAGTTATAATGCCCAGAACTCTCCCTTTTTCAACATGATTTTGGAGACGATGATATCAATCTGTATCGGATTTGTTTTCGCATTCAACACCTATTTCATTTCACCTTTTTCTCCATGGTATGGTCCGCCATGAATGATGAAATCTTTCCCATCGATTTTTTCGCCGTTCAACGTCATTGAAACATATCCGTCTCCGGTAAAAGTCGTTTCACTAGTATTATTCCAAAAATCACTGGAATTCCAATTTCCTGTGATGTCGAATTCCTTATCCTGAGCATATCCGTTTTACATTCAGTACTACAAAGAGCAGAAGAAAAAAAACGGAGTATTGTTTTATTGACATTCATGGATTACCATTAATATAAAATCAATATTTAATTGATATTTTTAAAATAAAAATCATTCAGCTTCCAGGCCATTTCCTGCGGGCCACCGTTCCAGTAATAGGTATCGGTTCCGTATTTTACCTGGTACAGGTTGAATTTCTGGTGGGTGGATACGATCTTGTCAGCTTTTTTAAGATTGTTGGTCATATCGATGAGGTGCTTTTTCATTTCTCCGGGCCCTATTTTCTTAAGGTCACCCATATTGATATGTGATGGCAGAGACGGAACTTTAAAAGTTACTTCGTAATCTACCTGCGAAAATTCCTGTCCCTTTACCTGCTCATCGGATACCGTTTTAATCTCCCTGATGCTGCAGGTGGCATTTTTGAAATTCCCGATCAGCACTTTAAAGTATTCGCGGGCTTCGTTTTTACAGGCCGAGGAAACCTCAGCAGACAGATTGGAAAGGAAAATCTGGGTGAAGCTTTCTACTTTCTGATCGTAGGACTCCTGAAGGCTCATCTTATGGGTATTTTCTTTACCTAAAAAATTAATCAGATAGCTGTTAAGCTCTTTCAAGGAATCGTCATCGTATTTTACAAAGGAATCAAAATAGAGGCTGAATACTTTTTGAGGAGGCAAGATATTTTGTGATCGTAAGTTTTGCGTAACACACAGAACCACTACCAGAAAGGCAGCTTTAAGATTTTTCATATATTATTTTAATTAACGTATTATTTATTCCCCGGCTCCGGATCATCCTGAAGCGTTTTATAAATGTACCTATTATTTTTAATACTATTCTATATTTACCGTAAACTTTACGAAAATATAATTTAAAATTCCGATCTCTAATTAAAGGACACATTTAAAACGACTTATCATTGAAAAATTTATATTTACTTTGTGGTACCTTGTGAAAAATCTTTGTTTTTATCCTGTTATCATTAAAAAAAGTCCCCGGATTCCGGAGACTTTCTAAAGATTTTATGATAAATATTTTATAAATTTTCTTCTTCGCCTTTCATTTTTTCAGCGTTTTCCGCCATGATTACGGCATCGATCATTTCAGAGATATCGCCGTTCATATAGGCATCCAGGTTGTACATGGATTTGTTGATCCTGTGATCGGTTACCCTTCCCTGCGGATAGTTGTAGGTCTTGATCTTGGCAGAACGGTCTCCCGTAGACACCATCGATTTACGCTGGGCGGCAATATCCCCCTGCACTTTCTGAAGCTCGATATCGTACAATTTGGTTCTCAGCATTTCCATGGCCAGTTCCCGGTTGGCCAGCTGAGAACGCGCCTGCTGGCAAACCACTACCAATCCGGAAGGTTTGTGCGTCAGCTGAACTTTGGTTTCTACCTTGTTTACGTTCTGGCCTCCGGCTCCTCCCGATCTGGAAGTCTGCATTTCGATATCCGCCGGGTTCAGTTCAAAATCCACCTCTTCGGCTTCCGGCAAAACCGCCACCGTAATGGCTGATGTATGAACCCTGCCCTGTGATTCGGTTTCCGGAACACGCTGCACCCGGTGAACCCCCGACTCGAATTTCATGATTCCGTAAACGCCTTCGCCTTCTACCTTCATGATAAGTTCTTTGTAGCCTTTTGCCGCTTCATTGGAATCCGTTACTTCATGTCTCCAGCCTTTTGTCTTGAAATACATGGAATACATCCGGTAAATATCTTCTACAAAAATCGCGGCTTCATCGCCACCGGTCCCGGCACGAAGTTCCACGATAACGTTTTTATCGTCTGCAGGATCTTTCGGAATCAGCAGTACTTTCAACTCTTCCTCCAGTCCCGGAATTTTTTCCAGGGCTTCGTTTTTCTCGATTTTAGCCAGTTCCACAAACTCCTTGTCTGATCCGTCAGCAATGATTTCGTCGGACTCTTCAATCGTATCCAAAGCTCCTTTATATTGATCGTAAACTCTTACAATTTTCCCCAAATCGCTATATTCTTTGTTCAAAGAAGAATATCTTTTTTGGTCTGAAATTACATCAGGCTGTATAATAAGGTCGGCCACCTCATTATATCTTTGTTTTATAGCTTCTAATTTTGGAATTAATGATTTAGCCATTATGAAAATTTTGTGGGTGCGAAGATACGGATTATTAATTCAATTGTAAAACGAATCGTTTGTGATTGTGGATGAAAACAAGTGGAATTACCCTCTCTTGTGTTAAAACAAAAAAGCCGGAAGTTTAGGACCTGAAAGATGTGGCTAAAATTGAATTTTAACCCTAAATTCTCCAAACATGCATGAATTAATTATGTTTTTTGGGCTCGACTGCGGAATCATGCTTCGGATCACGGGAATTTCTTAACACATTTTAGTTGAACTTTCTTAATCCTTCAGTTCATAATATCGCCTTGTTACCGGTTAAAAGCCTAATATTCTGCCGATATATTTAATGTTTAATCAGTAAATAACCATTTATTTTGCACAAATAAAAATTCAGGCATGCATTCTGATTCAATTTTTAATTATATTTGTCAAAGATGCTTAATTTTGAATGACAGCGTTTTAACACCTTAAATATACCAATCATGAATAAACAAATACTTATAGCTGTATCACTTCTGGGAGCGGTTGCTTTAGGAACCCATCAGGTTTCAGCACAGAATTCCGGGCAGGCCAGTACTTCCGTCAATATTATTTTGGCCGATGTTATTTCAATGGATGCGGGAAGTGTGGCTTCGGGAGGTACTGTAGATTTTAATTATGCGAATACAACCGATTATAATTCTTCAAAAAATGTGACGGTTCCGAACAGCCTGGTCATTATCTCTTCCAAAAATTTCGATGTAAAAGTAAAATCCGAAGGTGCCAACTTTGTAAGCGGTGCCAACGTAATCCCGGTAGACATACTGAAGGTTAAAGCAGTACCGGGCGGAAGTTTAACGGGAACCCTGAATGAGGTAACTTTATCTCCAACCGATCAGGCCCTGGTAAGCAACGCAAGTTCAGGGGCAAAACAATCTTTAAATATCGCCTATTCCATTCCGGCAGAAAAAGCATCAAAAGTACTTCTGGGAAAACCTAAAGGAACTTACACGCAAACGGTAACCTATACTGCAACAGCTTTATAATAAAAGCAAACCGCAATTTTATACAGCCCTCAATACTCTCTAAGTGTTGAGGGTTTTTCTGTTTAAACTGAATGTATTAGCCTGTAGTTATTTTACTACATCAACTTCCATTTTGCACTACAGAAAAAATTTTACCGCCGCCGTAGATTTGTAATGTTCAAAAGAGGACAATTAATCAAGAATAAAAAATAAATACTACTATAATGACAAAACAAATCGCCATCGCAGCCTTAACCATCGGAGCTTTCATCTTAGGAACGAATAATGCCCGGGCCCAGAATACGACAGCCACCACAACGGTAAACATTACCCTGAACGATGTCATTTCCATCGACGCGGGAAGTACGGCCATCGGGAACACGGTTGACTTCAACTATGCTACTGCCGCAGACTACAATTCGGATCAGACGGTGACCAAAGCCAATTCTCTGAAAGTGACTTCAACCAAAAACTTCAATGTAAAAGTAAAAGCAGGAGGTGCTAACTTTATGAACGGGACCAATTTAATTCCTGTCAATGTATTGACCATCAAACCTTCTACATCTGCCGGAACGATGGGCGGAACAAAAAGCGCTGTTGTTTTATCGGCAACGGACCAGACCCTGGTATCCAACGCCCCGCTTGGAAGTGCTTTAACCCTGAACCTGGACTATACCATTCCGGCAGCAAAATCATCATCTTCCGACATTTTAGGGAAACCGGCCGGAACGTACACCCAGACCGTCACTTATACCGCAACTGCTTTATAATAAATTTTTTTAGTTTGGAAGGGTTCCTTTTGTTACGTTTTCAGTAGTTTTGGGAATCTTTTACCTTTAAATAATTTACACCATGCACAAGTTTATACACCTATTCATTTTCTTTATTATTACAGGCTCTTCTTCCATCCTGGCACAAAGCATCTCGATGTCGCCTACGCGCTTGTTCTTTACCGGCAACCCGGGAGAAAAAGTGACACAGACCGTCACGCTTCAAAACAGTTCGGATAAGGATTATGTTTTTAACCTCAACTATAAAGACTGGATGAGAGAAGAAGACGGAAATAAGGTTTATCTTGATGCAGGCAGTTCAAAAATTTCCAACGCTTCCTGGATATCCACCCTGGAAAATGTAGTAACAGTGCCTGCGAAAAGCACGAAGGAGATTGCAGTAACCATGCAGATTCCGGCAAACGCATCAAAGTCCGCCGTTACGAACAGCATGCTGTTTTTCACCCAACTTCCTCAGCAAGCAGATAAGGCACGTATTCAGAACGGTATTGGTATCATCACCTTATTTGAGGTGGGGCTTCACATTTTTTACACCCCGCCGGGTAACCATGTAAAAAGTCTGGATA
The DNA here is from genome assembly GCA_913777465.1 of uncultured Chryseobacterium sp. Lineage (GTDB taxonomy): Bacteria > Bacteroidota > Bacteroidia > Flavobacteriales > Weeksellaceae > Chryseobacterium. The sequence goes on along the minus strand of CAJYRQ010000053.1, from coordinate 8,553 downwards.
TTACCAATATTTCGGAAGTGAACAAGGAGAATACCGCGAACAGAAAAGTTGCCGTAAGCATCCATAATGACGGAAACACCATCAATGATGCCAGCGTTACGTTTGAATTAACCAATACAGACACCGGCAAAGAAATAAAATTACCCGCAATCTCCATCTCCATGCTTCCGGACACCAATCAGACCGTCCAATTTTCTTTACCGGAGAACCTTGCAGGAAATTTCCTTGGTGTGGCCATTATCAAGATGGCAGAATCCAATGATATACGCGTAGGCGAAAAAAACTTTAAATTTTAAAATTAAGTCTTGAAACCACAGAATGGCATATCGATATCAATCCTGAGAAGAACAATCTTATTTTTTGCTCTTGTTCTTCTGCACTTTTCATTGGCCTTTGCCCAGGAAAAGAAGGATGTCCAGATCCATTTTGAAAATGACCGGGTCGCTGTTGAGAAAGGTTCTACCTTTACCAATTTTCTGGTAATTGAGAATAAAAGTTCTGAAGCGATTACCATTCAGAATATTATCCCTGAGGAAATGTATCCGGGATTGCTTTTCTATCCTAAAAATGAATTTGCTTTAGGCGCAGGTCAGTCTAAAAATCTTCCCGTGAAACTGATCGCCAACCTGGATTTTATGAAATTGAGATCCAATGAGATCCGGTTTCAGGTGTCGGTCACCACACCAACGGTCACCAAAACTGAACGCGCCTCGTTCTTCGTTGAAAAGGAAGAGAACAAAAACATCGCAATCTATACGGCCACCTACGAAAATTTCATTAATCCCGCTGTACCTGAATCTTCCATTCTGCTAATTGTAGAAAACCAGGGCTATAGTAAACGAACCGTTAAGATTGATTTGCAGTCTATTCCTGATGGCCTGGAAATAATGCCCAAACAACAGACGGTATCTCTGGAAGGCTTGGAAAAACAAACGGTAGAGATTAAAATCAGGGTCAGAAAACAAAATACGCTTTATCCGGAATTTAATATTAACGCAATCGCCACAGACCTGCTCAGTAATGAAATCTTGGGAAGCAATACGCTTTACTTGGTTATTTTATCGCACAACAGGCAAATTGCCCGGGGAAATGAAGCCGTAAGCGGAAGTAATTTTGCAGAGTTCAGCTATAATGAAAACAGTTCGGGTTTCAATTTTCTTCAGCTGAGGGGAAATACAGCATTCCGGGTGAATGAGAATCTGAAATCACGCCTTAATGTGGGTGCGGATTATTATCTCGACGGCCGTTATAATGTGTATGATACCTGGCTGGAACTGGAGAGAAAGAATACGGTATTGCGGTTGGGCAATGTCAACAGCATCGATTACGATTATCCGGTTTTCGGAAGAGGAGGAAAAGTTTCCACCAGATTCGGTAACAACAATCAGATTGAAGTTCTTGCGCTGGAAAACAATTACAATCTGTATGGCACCTATTTCCAACAGACAGAAGGATCTGCCATGGCAGGTGCAAAATACGCTTTTGGAAACGCCAAATCCTTTAACGGGAAAGTGTCTTATATTTATGATCACGATCCGCGCTTCAATGTAGATACGCAGGTGGCAAACGCGGTGACATCACTTCTAATTAACGATAAACACCTCATCCGCACGGAGCTGGGCCTGAGTAACGAAAAAGGTCTTTTAAACAAAGACGAAAATGCAGGCGCTTCAATGGGAGCCAATTATGAAGGAAAAATGGGGAAATGGGATGTCCAGTCTATTAATTCCTTTTCCACAAAAAGTTATGCAGGGATCAAACGGGGGTCTTTCATCTCAAACCAGCGGATCGGGCGCCAGTTTTCGTCTTCTCAGCGTGCTTTTATACAATATCAGAATTCACAGGTAGACCCTGAGTTCCTGAGTTTCCAGGATGCGCCTCTTCAAGCCGGGAACACGGCTAATCTGCGGTATTATTTCAACAGTACAGAAGCTTTGGGATCAGGGTATCAGTTTTCTGTAAAGAAGTGGAACTTTCTGCTGGCGCCAAAGGTTGAGAAGCAGAAAACAGCCAACTTTTACACCTCGCAGGAACTCTTCTCTTACCGTCTGGAGGCCAACATCAGCACTACATTGGGTGCTCACGGACTGAATCTGACGGCTGAATATTCTTACTCGAAAGCGAATAATAATCCGGATTGGTTCAACAGCCTGAAAACAACTTTGTCGTACAGGTACAAATCGTTCTCCCTCAACGGGACAGCGCAATGGAACGCAATTAACGTATTCGACTTAACTTCTTATTATAATACAGACCGTAATTTCGCCAATTACAATTTATACGCCTCGTATAATTTCCAGCTGCTGAATAATAATCTGACCGGATCTTTTTCAGCCGGAACTTCCTACTCGGAGCTTTATAAAAACTTAAACAGCAACGTGAGCGGCAATCTGGAATACAAAGTTTCGCCTTCCTGGTCCACCACAGGTTATTTTAACTTTTCAGGTTATAAATCGATGGCAGATTATGCAGGCAGCGGCAGTTATTACCAGTTCAGAGTCGGGGTTAAAAAATATTTTACCACCGCTACAGCCTTCGGAAATCATAAAGTGACGTTCCAGCTGTTTGAAGATAAAAATTTCAATGGGCTCTTGGAGGCCGGTGAACCTGTACTTGCGAATGAAATCGTGAAACTGGACAATTATGTGGCAATGACGGATAAGAACGGAAAAGTTGTTTTTCAGAATGTGCCTGAAGGCATTTACAACCTGAAAGTAAACGAAAGTGCGGGCGCCCGGCTGATGATGGATCCTGTAATTATGGTAAACAGCAACATCAACCGCAAGGTAGGGCTTGTAAAAAACATCCGGGTAAGCGGGAGGCTAACGGAGATCAAACAGGCTTATGATGATCTGGAAACGGATGTAACGGGAATCGTGGTGTATGCAAAAAGTGAAGATGGCAAGATTTATACGGCTGTGGTTAACCAGAAAAATGAGTTTGAGTTTTTCCTGAAAGACGGAAAATACAACCTTTATATTGAAAATGACAAATACAGCTATACACAACCCAGCAAAACCATTGCGGTGACAAAAGAAGGTTATTCGACACCTGTGGTTTTTGAATATAAAAAGAAAGACACCGTCATTAAAGTGAAAAAGTTTTAAATTTAAAAGTATGAAAACGATGAGGGCTTATTTAACAGGAATTTTTATTTTATGCCTAGGGTCTACAGTCCTGAAAGCCCAGGATGTATATCTGACGATTCCTGAAAATAATATTTTTAACAGGAGTGAATTTACCTCGGTGCCGACAAGAGTAATGGTGAACGCCAACAGAACAAACTGGGATTATACCTTTTTCGGATTGGGCCCGATAGCGCCAACATTTACTTCTTCATCCGGACCGAATTTTACGCATTCTTCTTCCTCATCTACCTTACCCGGCTCTACCCTTCTGTGGCAGCTTGAAAGTATGGGCGGGCAGCTTCCTGCTACCGGACTTTCAGGTTCTCTGCCCGGTTTTCAGTCGTTCAGTACAAGTGCCGTAAAATGGTTTGAACCGCCCGGGTCGATTCTTTTCGGAGGCGGGTTCAACCGGGGGAATATCAATTTCACCTTTAAGATACCGGCTGCCCAGTTTTCGGCCAATGCCTTCCGGGCGGGGAACTATTCCATGGATATCTTTCAGAATTATATTGATTTCACGCCGCGTAATTTTAAAACAATTCTGGTTATTCCCCAATCCATCAGATGGCTTACCAGCTCTTTAACAAAATACCTGGAGATATCTTCCCTGAATGATTACCGGATCACAGGCACGCGGGTATTCAGCCTGGATAATGCGGAGCTCGCACAGACGGTTGATTTTGGTTTATGGGCTAAGGCTGCTGCCACAAATATTCAGTTTACTTCTTCCAAAGGTGTTCCGGCAACCAGAAATATAGGAATTGTTAAGCTGGGCAGTAACGGCTCCGCACTTACGACCAAAGCCTTATCTGCCGATTTTCAGAATTTTTCCGCGGCTAATTTCGGTGTTGCAGCGGGGAACAGGAACAGCTTTCTCCCGGAGCTTTACGTATCTGCGGAAGATTTTAAAAACTTTTTCTTTGAAGCCGGAACATATACTTTTGAGTTGAACTTCAATGCGAGAAGTACAGATAACTCAATTAACAGCCTTCAGAATACGGCCGTTCAGCTGAAGGTGCTTCCCCTGTCGGAGATTACCATCCCTGTTTCCGGGCGAAATGTAAACTTCAATTTCAATACAGCTGCCCAATACAACAATGGCCAGTCACAGGTGATTCCCAACCAGATTGTACTGTCCAATAATGAAAGTTTTGAGCTTTATGTAAAATCGGATGAAAATTATTTCAAGAAGGGCGGCCTGCAGACCGACATTAATTCCAATATCTTACAGATCGGAATCGATGGAAGCTCTGTAAATGCTCCTTTATCCAAAACGCCCCAGAAAATACTCTTCAACGGGACACCGGTTCTGGACCGTGGACTGAACGTAAGATACACCATCCCCGCCGCAGGGGCCCAAAGTCTGGTAGGAAAAGAAAATACCACCTACTCGATCAATGTTTATTATAGCTTTACGGCAATTTAAGCCACCCGAATACCTCTGCATAGAGCAGATGAGGGAACCAAAAAAAATCTTTAAAAAGACATTAAAATTAACGTGGATCTGAGCCACAAACCGTACTTAAAAGGCAGGAAGAGGAGTGCTGGATGCTCGCTTAAGGATATTGCCCGTAATTTGAATATCAACTGATTTTTTTCACTACGCTAAAGTCTTTAAGATGTTCACTTTTCTTTTAATTCCATTAAATCGCTTAAAAACAAATAATTACCGTTGAATTCAAATTAAAATTTACTATTATTGCACTAACGGAATGCCTTCCCGGCGAAAAAGAAAGCGTATATAAGCGGGAATGTAAGACCTTTTAGCAGTACCTTATTAAAACCTATCCGGTCTGATCTGGTTCAAAACAGTTTAGTGATAAATCGAAAAAAAAATAAATAATAAACTATTATTTAAAAAATATAGCATATTTTTAAGTTTTGATAGTGAATTTATGAATGATTTTATCAACGAACTGCAATTAAAAATCGAAAGACTGGAAAACGAAATCAATTTCAAGAACGGACTGATCTCGATATTGTCCCACGATCCGAAAGAACTGTTTGGAAATTTTCTCTGGATTATAGAAGCACTGGAGGAAAAGACCATCAGTGAAGAAGAATTTTTTAAATTGCTGCCGCAGATAAAAAACGATGCCCGGAAAAACCTGCAGACCATTCAGGACAGCGTTGCCTGGCTGAGAACCCAATACGGAGAATTCAGGATTAAACCCGTTAAGATGATGGTGACAGATCTTTTTCACCATTTAGAAGAAAAATACGCTGCCCGATTAAAAGAGAAAAACATCTCATTTCATTTTAGAGGGGATCATCATTTGTCCCTTACAAACGATCGCATATTGCTTGAATATGTTTTAGACAAAATTTTCGACAATGCGGTAAAATACTCCCTGCCGGGACAGGATATTTATCTGGAGGGCACTACCAAAGGTGATCAGGTCGTACTTTCCGTAACTGACTCCGGAACGGGAATGAAGGAAAAGCACCTATTGGGCATCTATACTTATGACAATCCCGTATTTCTGGGGACCGCAGGTGAAAAAGGAGTCGGATTGAGTCTGAAAATCGTAAAACATTTTATCTCCTTAATGGGCGGAAATATCGATATCATTTCGTCTGAAAATAATGGGACAGCAGTTTCCCTTTTTTTACCTAATTTTATGGAATGAAGGAGCTCAAATCAAATGTCCGTATTGTGGTAGCAGATGATCATGGTATTGTCCGGATGGGCCTGATACAAACCATCAGACGACTCATGCCCGATGCCCTGATTTCAGAAGTAGAGGATTATAAATCGCTGTACAAGGTCATCCTGAACGACAAATTGGATCTGGCCATTATGGACGTTAATATGCCTAACGGTACTGTTCAGGAAGCCATAGATTACATAAAAATCCGTCAGCCCGAATTGAAGATCCTGATCTTCTCTTCACAGGATGAAGAGCTGTATGCCATGCGTTACATGAAAATGGGTGCCGGAGGATATCTTAGCAAGCAAAGCTCCACTGGAGTCATTGAAGCTGCTTTAACGGCGATGCTCAGTAAAGGCAGATATGTAAGTGAACATCTAAAAGAAGCGATTCTTTCAGAATCACTGATGGGCACGGCGAAAAACTCCCCTTTTGAAGCATTGTCGGACCGCGAACTGCAAATTGCCAATAAACTTGCAGAAGGTCTTCCCCTGAAGGAAATTTCCAATCAGCTGAACCTCCATTCATCCACAATCAGCACTTACAAAAACAGGCTGTTTGAAAAGCTGAAAATAAAATCCATCCCCGAACTGGTAGAGCTTCTCCGGCTGTATAATCAGTAAATATCTTTCTTCCGGAAAAAGGGATCTTTTTCGCGACCTTGGATGCCGGGTTCGCCCTATCAGCAAAACAGCAGTCTTAGGCGATATCTTTTTTGAGATTATATTAAGTTAAATAATTAAATATCAGAATAATATTTTGTTTTAACAACAAATCAAACAGCAATTTATCAATATATTTTCCTGTCAAATTTTAGTGATTTTTTTAAGTCATCTTCAATTATTTCCAAATAAAATTCTTCACCAGCAATTTTAAGTTCATTGTCCCATGGCGCAATTTTATTTGAATTGTCATTAATGAAAGTCAATATTTTACTTACGAGAAATTCTCGATCCAAAATGGGTTCATTAAAATCTGTCAGACGAAATTTTTCTTCCTTGTTAATTAAAATATTATAAAGTTTATCTAAGTTACTTTTAAAATTATTTTTGCCGAGAATTTCAATAGTGAATTCAATATCAGACAATTCCGGGTTAACTGACAAATTGAATATGGGTATTACATCAGTATAGGGTTCTCCCCATTCAAATCTTTTTTCTTTAACAAAGCAATGAGGAAACACGGTTTTATCAATATAAATCATTTTATTGTTTTGGCTTTAAATATTTTTCAGATATTCTTTTAAATTCTTTTTCCTCTTTTAAATAAAAGTTTATCCAACCGTCAATTGGCTGAAGCATCCCTTTTTGTAATGCCTTTTCCCAGTTATAATAAAAACCAGGTAAATCGTCTTTGTCATACATGAGCTCTGCCAATGTTCCATAAGCTACGGCGCAATTGGAGTTTAATTTTAAGGCTTCTTCGATGTCATTGAATGCTGCTTTTCTACAGTAAGATTTATTTTCTTTATATTGATATAATTTTCTGTAGTAAAATGCCCTTTCGTTTAACAGTTCTGCACTTTTAATATCATCAAAAATAAAATTTTCAAGTAAAGACCATCGTTCTTTTCCTGAAGGATCAATTCTTATACTATTTATAAGATGATGAATAGCTTTAAAATAGTCTTTTTCTGTAATACATTTTTTGGCAGCATGATATTCATTCCAACCCTCCTGTAACCTTTTTTTATGCAACTCTATAATCTTTCTGTCAGATATTTCATTTTCTCTTTGTTGATGTTTTTCAAGTTCTCTTTTAAATAATTCCTGTCCATTTTCAATTATAACAAATGATTGGGCATCAAGTTTATTAGCAACAGTATAGTCGATTACTGCACGAACCACTTGAGGTACTGCAAAATATTCGTTTTCAAAATATACTTTAACTATAAAAGTCGGGCTTTGGGCCGTTTCAATATACAAACACCGATTACTTTCTTTTCTCCAGTAATATTCCGTTTGATTCACTAAGATCCTTCTTCGTTTTTTTTGAGGAATAGCCATTTAATTTATTTATGTATTGTGTATCAGAGTTAAATAAAAAAACAATATTGAGCTTAATAGTATGAAATAAGATTTCCCATTGCTTATGTTATCCCTTTAGGCAATGCAATGATCTCAAGGAACCTCAACGCATCTTCAATAATACAGGGTCCTGAACTTTCTTTAGGTTTCCAGTTTTTACGGAGAAAATATCGAATCAGCGCGGCTATAACAGCAGGCCGGTTCAAATTGATGCCGACTGTTTCCTGCTCATTAATTGGGTATACTCTGCCATCAGATGAAGGAGATTCATATTTACATAACCAAATTACGCCATTATCGGGATAACCGACACGCCATTTCTCTTTTACCACATCTGATTTAAGAATTAAATTATCTTCTTCCCGAAACAAAAGTTGAAGCGGAGATTTTTTATACCCTTCAAGATAGATCACTACCTTTTCAATGCATTTTGAGTGTTGATAATTTGTTAAATGAATATGCGACCTCTTCCATAAGTAAGTCTCATGGTCTATTGTAATCTTCCGTAATATATTTTTTGCCATTTTTCTTAACCTTAGTTGGACGCCCTAATTGTTTTCAAAATATACGTTGCATCAATATGATTTATACAACTTTCATTAAGCTATTCTCTACTAATTTAAGAAGCTGTTTGAATTAAATTTTATTTGCTAATCTTCTGATGTTTGCGATGACAATATAGGCATTTGCATTTTCAGTTTTTCTTTCATAATCTTTGGAGCACCTTCTGTTATTAAGTGTCCAGGC
>CAJYRQ010000052.1 GCA_913777465.1 uncultured Chryseobacterium sp. | reverse complement strand
ATTTCTTATACATTTTTCTATAACTTTTTTTATAAACTTAAAAAGTTTGATCGTGTAGATCTTAAGAAATATGATATTCCCACACAATTATCACTGAGCAAATCTTTTCTGCTGATTACTTTGTCGCTATTTTCATTTGTCGCAGTTCTGTATTCTAATAATTTTAGTATACTCAGTATGTTAGTAAGAGGTGGAGAGTTAAAAAAGGAATTATCTACAGAATCAACTTCTTTAAATCTGATCATAGCTCAGTTTTTACGTCCAATTTCTTTTTTGTGTTTTTTATTTTATATTTCTACTATTAAAAAAAAACTTGTAATCAAAATAATATTATTAGTAATAGCTTTGATCACCTGTTCGCCTTTCGGAATAGCACGTTTTTACGCAGCAGCAATATATTTACCGCTGTTATTGATTGTTTTTGATTTTTTTAAAAGGAAAAATGTTTTTTCGGCATCATTAATACTTGGTTTACTGTTTGTCTTTCCTACTTTGAATTATTTCAGGGATTTTTCTAAACTTTCCTCGGTAAAATTCGGATTGGACTTTAAGATGTTTAATTCAGGACATTTTGATAGTTTTCAAAATTTTTCTTTAATTTTATCACATTCTGACGTAACATGGGGCAGACAACTCTTAGGCGTTATATTTTTTTGGGTTCCTCGTGCCGTTTGGCCTAGTAAGCCTGAAGGATCAGGTTCTTATTTGGCCAATCAGTTAAGATTTAGTTTTGATAATATTTCTGCTAACTTTTTTGCAGAAGGTTATATTAATTTTGGAATCTTTGGAATTTTTCTTTTTACGGTACTAATCAGTTATGTTACTGCTTATTGCGATAAAATATATTGGACTCAATTTCACAACAAAAGAAACTTTATCAAAATAGCTTATTTTATAACACTAGGCATGTTCTTCTTCATGCTTAGAGGAGATTTATTGAGTTCATTTGCATTTACTATGGGATTTTTGTTAAGTTTCTATACAATTTATCGATTATTGAAAGTATAATTTTCCATGATAATATTACAGATAAGCAGTGAAGTAAATATAGGGTCTGTGGGTAGGATTGCCGAGCAGATAGGCGAAAACATTTTGAATGAGGGTTGGGAAAGCTATATTGCTTATGGAAGAGAGAATCTTCCAAGCAAGTCATCTGTTTTCCCAATCGGAAAAAAATATGATGTTATCAAACATGTATTACTCACCAGACTTACAGACCGGCATGGATTTGGCTCCGGAAATCCGACCGTCGAGCTCATTGATAAAATAAAAAGCATTGATCCGGATATTATTCATCTCCAACATCTGCACGGATATTATGTGAATATTAAACTATTATTTAATTTTTTGGCACAGAGCAGAGCAAAAATAGTCTGGACTTTTCATGATTGCTGGTCTTTTACAGGACACTGTGCATATTATGATCTTGCAGGATGCGACAAGTGGCAGACCGAATGCGAAAAATGCCCGCAATTGGGAGAATATCCAAAATCTTTCGTAGATAGATCAAAAGAAAACTATATTGATAAAAAACAGCTTTTTACATCAGTACAAAATATGACCATTGTACCTGTGTCAAATTGGTTAAAAGAAGAGGTGAAAAAGTCTTTTCTCAAAAAATATGATGTCAGAACGATACATAATGGAGTGGATGTAGAGCAGTTCAGCTACAGGAAAAACAATGTAAAAAAAGATTATGGCATCGAAGATAGATTCCTGATTTTAGGAATTGCAAGCCCGTGGGATAAAAGAAAGGGATTAAAATATTTTATGGAATTATCAGAAAAATTATCTGAGCAGTATAAGATACTTTTAATTGGACTTACTAGAAAGCAGGTCAAAGAGCTGCCCGAAAAAATTATAGGTCTGGAGCGAACAAAAGATGTTGAGGAACTGGCAAGATTTTATTCTGCCGCCGATGTATTTGTGAATCCTACCTTAGAAGATACATTTCCGACCACAAACCTGGAAGCCCAGTCGTGCGGAACTCCCGTCATAACCTTTAAAACGGGCGGATCTCCTGAAGCATTGGATTTATCGACCGGAATTGTGGTAGAAAAAGGAAATTTGGAAAAACTGATCGGTGCTATTGAAGAAGTAGAAAAAAATACCAAATCTTTCTATTCTGAAAACTGTAGAAAACGTATCCTTTCTTATTTTGATAAACAAAATGCATTTAAAAACTATATCGAATTATATAAACAGCTGGTTAATCAACAATAAATAGGAAATGGCAGTCCCGCAATTATGTATTTGCCTGTTTTTACTGAAAATTCAAAATAATAAGTCAGATAAAAGGCAATTTCAATGAGATGAAAAGAATAACTTCAGATTCTTTTTCTGAAATCGGTCGAAGAAAGCTACCGGCAGAATTCTTATTGAATAGATAACAGATGAACAACTAAAACTAAACATTTTTAAATAATTAATATTAATAACAAAGCTAAAAAAAAACAAAATAAAAGCGACACTGAAATCTTGTAGTTTAACTTTTGTATATTAGCGAACTAAAATTCAAAGATGGATAATCCGAAAAAAACTGTTCAGATTTGTGCAAATTGTATAATGGATAGCACAGACGAAACGATTATATTTGACGATCAGGGAGTATGTGATTACTGTAGTAATTATTATAACAACATTTTGCCAAACTGGCATCCCAACGAACAGGGAGAAAAAGAAATTCAAAAAGTAATAGATAAAATAAAATCTGAAGGACAAGGAAAAGATTATGATTGTATTATTGGTATTTCAGGAGGGCTGGATAGCTCATATCTAGTATACTTGGCAGTAGAAAAATGGGGGCTCAGACCTATGTTGTATCATGTTGATGCCGGATGGAATTCCGATGTTTCTACTAATAATATCAAAAACCTTGTGGATGGTCTCGGGTTAGATCTTTATACTGATGTTATCAATTGGGAAGAAATGAAAGATCTGCAGAGAGCTTTTATTAAATCCCAGGTTCCGGATATCGATACACCCCAAGATTTAGTGTTTTTTTCGTCTTTGTACAATTACTGTGCTAAGAACGGGATAAAATATATTTTGACAGGAGGGAACATGTCTACAGAATGCGTTCGGGAGCCTCTTCATTGGGGGGCTTACTACCAAACCGACATGAAATATATAAATGATATTCATAAGAAGTTTGGTGAGAGGAAGCTAAAAACTTTTCCGCGCTGCGATATCTTCAAATATAAAATCCAATACAGACTTATTAATGGAGTAAGAGTCGTAAAACCACTTGATCATACAAGGTTCATAAAAAAAGAAGCGGAAGACTTGCTGGAAGAAAAATTCGGTTGGCAGAGATACCAGCATAAGCATCACGAATCCAGGTTTACAAGATTTTATGAAGCGTTCTGGCTGCCAAGAAAATTCGGATTTGATAAAAGAAAAAATCATCTTTCTAGTCTGGTTCTTACCGGTCAGCTCACTCGGGAAGAAGCTTTAGACAGAGTTTTGAGGCCAGAGCTTCCTGAAGATGAATTGATGAAAGAATTCGAATATGTTGCAAAAAAATTGGATTTTACTGTAGATGAACTTTGGGGATATTTTAACGGCCCCAATAAAACGTTTAGAGATTATAAAAATAATTATAAATGGATACAATTGGGAACTAAGGTAATGCAGATGCTGGGTCTGGAAAAAAGAGCATTCAAATAGTATGGTTACGATTATAGATTATGGTGTAGGGAATATCAATGCTTTTTTGAATATATACAAACAGCTTAATATTCCGGCAAAAACGGCAAAAACGGTAAACGAACTGGAATGTGCCACTAAACTCATCCTTCCCGGTGTAGGACATTTCGATTATGCAATGCAGAGATTCAATGATTCGGGAATGAAAGATAAGGTAAACGATTTGGTCATAAACCACGATATTCCCGTTGTCGGTGTGTGTGTAGGCATGCAAATGATGGCAAAAAGCAGTGATGAAGGCATCCTTCCAGGACTTGGATGGATCGATGCGCGTGTTCGAAAGTTTAGCCCTTCGCAGGTTTCTGCGAAGCTTCCGTTGCCACATATGGGTTGGAATGATATCCGTATCGTGAAAGATAATCCTTTGTTGGAAGGCCTGGAGGAGAACCCGAGATATTATTTTTTACACAGTTATTATTTCGATTGCAGTAATTTTGAAGATTCTATAGCAAAAACAGATTACGGAATAAACTTTACAAGTGCGGTGAATCACGATAATATCTTTGGCGCACAGTTTCATCCCGAAAAAAGTCATCATTTTGGAATTCAATTATTAAAGAACTTTGCAGAGAAATGTTAAGACCTAGAATTATACCCTGTTTGTTGATCCATGATAAAGGACTTGTAAAAACGGAACAATTCAAAAATCCAAGATACCTTGGAGATCCGATGAACGCCGTAAGGATATTCAACGAAAAAGAAGTCGATGAAATTATTGTATTGGATATCGATGCCACAGTAGAAGGCCGGGGACCCGATTTTAAAATGATTGAACACTTGGCAGAAGAATGCCGGATGCCTCTCTGCTACGGAGGTGGTGTAACAACAGTGGAACAGGCTCAAAAAATATTCTCTTTGGGAGTAGAAAAAATTGCATTCAGCGCCGGTGCCATCAATAATCCCGCTCTTATCAGTGAGATTTCCGAAAAAGTAGGAAGCCAGAGTGTTGTCGTCGTTTTAGACGTTAAGAAAAAGCTTTTCGGAGGGTATGAAGTTTATGTGAACAACGGTAAAAAATCAACTGGAAAATCCCCTTTTGATCTCATCGGGTATTTCGAGAAATTGGGTGCAGGAGAAATTGTCATCAATTCGATCGACAGAGACGGAGTAATGAAAGGATATGATATGAAGCTTATAGAAGCTTCACGAAAAGAGACAACTCTGCCACTTACAGCCTTAGGAGGAGCAGGTGCGTTGGATCATATAGGTGAATTAATTAATAAGTTCGGTATTATAGGAGCTGCCGCAGGAAGCTTGTTTGTTTTCAAAGGTAAATTAAAAGCTGTATTAATAAATTATCCTAATTTTCCTGATAAAGAAAGCCTAATTAAAAAATTTTTATAATTCAATGCTCTGCAGATATAATATTTGCAGAAAGGTGAAAAATAAACGAAACAATATGCAAATTAAAGATAAAACACTCCTGATTACTGGAGGTACTGGTTCTTTTGGAACAGCAGTCCTTAGAAAGTTTATCAATACAGATCATTTTAAGGAAATCCGAATTTTTTCACGTGACGAAAAGAAACAGGACGACATGCGGAATCAGTTTAAAAATGATAAGCTGAAATTTTATATAGGAGATGTCCGCGATTATAAAAGTATCGAGCCTGCAATGAGAGGAGTTGATTATGTATTTCATGCTGCTGCCCTGAAACAAGTGCCTTCATGCGAATTTTTTCCTATGCAAGCTGTTAAAACCAATGTAGAAGGAACACAGAATGTGATTGATGCGGCGGGATTAAACAACGTGGAAAAGGTAATTTGCTTAAGTACTGATAAAGCAGCCTATCCCATAAACGCTATGGGTATTTCCAAAGCTATGATGGAAAAAGTAGCCGTTTCTGCTTCACGAAATCTAAAGAATACCGTTGTCTGTCTTACAAGATATGGCAATGTAATGGCATCAAGAGGTTCGGTAATTCCGTTATTTGTAAAACAAATTAAGAGTGGTGAGGCTATAACAATTACTGATCCTACGATGACGCGATTTTTAATGTCTCTTGAAGAGGCTGTAGACTTGGTTCTCTTTGCTTTTGAACATGGAAATTCAGGTGATTTGTTCGTTAACAAAGCGCCTGCCGGGACCATCGGAGATCTTGCGCAAGCTATAAAAGAAATGTTTAATGCAGATACACCTGTCAAGATAATCGGGACAAGGCATGGAGAAAAACTCTATGAAACACTGTGTACACGTGAGGAGATGGTAAAAGCTGAAGACATGGGAGACTTTTACAGGATACCGGCAGATAACAGAGATTTAAACTATGCACAATATTTTTCCGAAGGAGAAAAAGATATATCCAAGATAGAAGATTACCATTCACATAACACCAAGCAGGAAGATGTGGAAGGGATGAAAAAACTTTTGCTAAAGCTTCCATTAATACGAAAAGAAGTATTGGGAGAAGATGTTCTTCAATATCCTGACTGATCATATGGCTATACCTAAAATCATAGAAGGAAAAGTTCATTCGGATAGTAGAGGAAATTTGTCTTATAATAATTCTTTTGATTTATCGGACATCAAAAGAATGTATTTTATTGAGAATATTGATATAGATCTAATAAGAGGTTGGACGGGCCATCGGATAGAACAGCGGTGGTTTGTAGCGGTATCGGGAAGTTTCAAAATAAGACTGATACAGGTAGGGCAGTGGAATAATCCGGCAAGAGACCTCAATATAACTGAATACTATCTCACAAACGAAAAACTTATGGTCCTTTATGTACCACCAGGTTATGCAAGCGCTATTCAGGCACTGGAAAAAGGTTCAAAGCTGATGATAATGGCAGATTATTCTATTGGAGAAACAAATGATGAATACCGATTCTCAATAGATTATTTTGAAAATTTAAAATAATGAAAAAAATTGGAATTACAGGGCAAAACGGCTTTGTGGGAACCTATCTATATAATGTTTTGGGATTGTATCCTGATAAATATCAGAGGATTGAATTTAAAAAAGAATTCTTTAATCATGAAGACAAATTAGATGAGTTTGTACAAAAATGTGACGTTATTATACATCTTGCCGCTATGAATAGGCATAAGGATCCTTTGGTTATTTACTATAATAACATTGATCTCGTAAAAAAACTTACCGATTCTCTTCGTCGAGTTCAATCAAAAGCCCATATAATTTTTTCATCATCTTCTCAAGAAGAGAAAGATAACCTGTATGGAAAATCCAAAAAAGAAGGGCGGACACTCCTGGCCGACTGGGCTGTAGAATCCGGAGGCAAGTTTACCGGAATGATTGTTCCTAATGTGTTTGGACCATTTGGCAAACCCGAGTATAACTCTTTTATTGCAACATTCTGTCATAAACTTATCAATGGAAATGCGCCTTCGATAGATAACGACAGCGATGTAAAGCTCATTTATGTAGCAGAGCTTGTAGAAGAGATAATCCGTATTATTGATATTTCCAAAACGGATAATGTATATCATATTCAGCACACGTCCATTAAAAAAGTATCTGAAGTATTGGCCAAGCTCGAAAACTATAAAAAGCTTTATTTTGAAAATGGGCATATCCCTGAGCTTGAGTCGCGCTTTGACATCAACTTGTTCAATACATTTCGTTCTTATATCAATCCCGAAAAGCACTTTCCAATAAAATTCAAGCTGAATAAAGATAATAGAGGTGCTTTTGTAGAAATAATCCGTTTAGGAGTCGGAGGACAGTGCTCCTTTTCTACAACAGTCCCTGGAATTACTCGCGGAAATCATTACCATACTCGTAAAATCGAACGTTTTGCAGTAATTAAGGGTAAAGCTCTGATTAAATTAAGAAAAATAAATGACGATCAGGCATCGGAATTTTTTCTGGACGGAGACGAGCCTGCGTACGTTGATATGCCGATTTGGTATACCCATAGTATCAAAAATATTGGAAACCAAGACCTATATACCATATTCTGGATCAATGAAGTATTTGATGCTTCTGATGCAGATACTCATTTCCTTGAAGTTTAAATAGAAAACGATTCCAAGGTAATTAGTATGGAGTTTCACCAGTTAACAATTATATTATGAAAAAATTAAAAGTAATGACGGTCGTAGGAACACGGCCTGAAATTATCAGATTATCAAGAGTATTATCAGCTTTGGATGCTTCTGAAGCAATTGAACATATTATTGTCCACACAGGTCAGAATTACGATTATGAACTGAACCAGATCTTCTTTGAAGATCTGGGCCTTCGTAAACCGGATTATTTCCTGGAAGCTGCCGGCAAAACAGCAACCGAAACAGTTGGAAATATTTTAATTAAAATAGATCCTCTTCTGGAAGAATTAGAACCTGATGCATTCTTGGTATTGGGAGATACCAATTCCTGTCTCTGTGCGATTCCTGCCAAGAAGAGACAAATCCCGATTTTCCATATGGAAGCAGGAAACAGATGCTTTGATCAGAGAGTGCCGGAGGAAACCAACCGGAAAATTGTGGATCATACATCAGATATTAATTTAACGTACTCGGATATTGCAAGAGAATATCTTTTAAGAGAAGGTCTTCCTGCAGACAGAATTATCAAAACAGGTTCTCCCATGTTTGAAGTTCTGAATCATTATTTACCGCAAATCAAAAGCTCGGATGTTTTAGACCGTTTAAATTTGGAAGAAGGGAAATATTTTGTTGTTTCATCTCACCGGGAAGAAAATATTAATTCTGAGAGAAACTTTAAAGGATTACTTGAGAGCTTAAACACCATTGCGGAAAAATTTGGTTATCCTATTATTGTATCTACCCACCCCCGAACCCGGAATATGATTGATAAGATGCAGGTTAAGGTAAGACCTGAGATCCGGTTTTTGAAACCGCTTGGATTCCACGATTACAATGCGTTACAGATGAGGAGTTATGCTGTTTTATCGGATTCGGGAACAATTTCGGAAGAATCTTCAATCCTGAACTTCCGTGCTTTAAATATCAGGGAAGCGCATGAAAGGCCTGAAGCAATGGAAGAAGCATCTGTAATGATGGTGGGCCTGTCTCCCGAAAGAATTTTGCAGGGATTAATACAGCTTCAACAGCAAAATGTAGGGACAGAAAGAAATTACAGGCCTGTTGCAGATTATTCGATGCCGAATGTATCTGAAAAAGTGGTTAGGATTATTATCTCGTATACAGATTATATTAACAGGGTTGTTTGGAAAAAATACTAATGAATAATCTCTGGATTGCCACCGAACTTTTTTATCCGGAAGAAACATCAACCTCCTTTATTCTGACGAATATTGCCAATAAGCTCTCTGGCAAATATAATGTGAAGGTTGTATGTGGAGAGCCGGTGTATGATAAAAATACTAAATCTGAATCCTTTTTTTTGGAGGAAAATGTTTTTGTGCATCGTATAAAAGGCTTTGCCGGGAATAAAAATAGTTTATTCAGCAGAAGCTTCAGGTTTATATTTTTAAGCATTTCGATTTTTTTTTATCTCTTTAAAAATGTAAAGAAAGGCGAAAAAGTTTTTATCGTTACCAATCCTGCTCCCTTAATCTTATTGATGTTGATCCTGAAAAAATTGAAAAATGTAGAATTAATAGTATTGGTACACGATGTTTTTCCCGAAAATACAATTCCCGCCGGAATAATAAAATCTGAAAATTCTATCTTATACAAGACCTTAAGAAATGTTTTTGATAAGGCTTATTCTCAAGCTGACCGGTTAATTGTTTTAGGAAGGGATATGAAGATAAAGGTTGAAGATAAAATTAAAAAGTCAAGAGTTAAGCCAGTAATAAAGATTATTGAAAATTGGGGGGATACCGAA
This sequence comes from uncultured Chryseobacterium sp., assembly GCA_913777465.1. GTDB lineage: Bacteria > Bacteroidota > Bacteroidia > Flavobacteriales > Weeksellaceae > Chryseobacterium. The sequence continues at coordinate 24,793 of CAJYRQ010000052.1, read as the reverse complement.
AACATCCGGCCGCTTTCTAAAGATCAGGTTTTTGAAGCAGGTTCTCCTTTAAAAGATAAAATAGTCTTTCAATACGCCGGAAATATAGGCAGAGTACAGGGGCTTATAGAATTATTGGAGATTATTGAAAAGGTAACCAATAACAAGCTGGCATTTTATTTTGTAGGCGAAGGAGCGGTAAAGCAGAAAATGATCGATTATGTTGAGACGAAGAATATAAAGAATGTATATTTTGGAGATTCTTATTCCAGAGAAGAACAAGTAACGGTTTTGAACAAGGCAGATATCGCTTTTGTAAGTCTTGCAGAAGGAATGTTTGGCTTGGGTGTTCCATCTAAAACATATAACATTCTTTCGGCAGGAAAGCCTGTTTTGTATTTAGGAGAGAGGAACAGTGAGATAGATCTGTTGGTAAGGGAAAAAAATATAGGATACTCTTTTCAGCAGCACCAAAAAGATGAATTACTCCATTTCTTCAATTCATTCGACGATCATTCGGTTTTTGATCTCAGCATAAAAAAAGAAAATGCGAGGAACGCGGCAGAACAGGAATTTTCTGAAGAAATCATTTTGAATAAATTTTATCAGGCTATCTAAATGAAAATATTATTCACCGGAGCCAATGGCTTTTTAGGAAAAAATGTAATTCCACTACTAAGGAAGAAGTTTTTTGATGTAAAAACTTTTGGAACTCATGATGCAGATTATATCTATAATATTGCAGATGAAATTCCTATGTTTAAAGAAAAATTTGAGATTATTTTCCATGCTGCAGGAAAGGCGCATTCTATACCCCAAAATAAAGACGAGGAAAAGAAATTTTTCGATATAAACTTTGAAGGAACGAAAAACTTGTGCAGGTCTTTAGAAAAAAACGTACCCAATATTTTTATTTTTATCAGTACAGTGGCGGTTTATGGAAAAGATTTCGGAGAACGTATTCATGAAGATTTTCCTTTGGAAGGGAGTACGCCTTATGCAAAAAGTAAAATATTGGCGGAGAATTTTCTTCAGGAATGGTGTAATGCTCATCATGTGAAATTATTTGTGTTCAGACCTTCCCTGATTGCGGGACCTAATCCTCCTGGAAATTTAGGAGATATGATCAATGCAATAAAAAAAAATAAATATTTTAACATTGCAGGCGGAAAGGCGAAAAAAAGTATTTTTTGGGTAGAGGACTTTGCGGAACTTACTTTTTTGGCTTTAAAGAATAAAGGTGGCATATATAATGTTTGCGATGATATGAATCCTGATTTTAACGAAATTTCTAGAAAGATATCCTGTCTTTTGCATAAGAAAAATCCTAAAAGTATTCCGTTCGTAATTGCAAAAGGTTTAGCTATATGCGGAGATTTAATAGGAAAAAGTGCACCGATAAATTCCTTAAAACTAAAAAAGATTACCAGTAACCTTACGTTTTCTAATGTGAAAGTGAAACACGATCTCGGTTTTTCAGCTTCAAATGTAATGGAGAAATTTAAAATATAACTTATGGAATATATTTTAGTCACGATTATATTGTTGGTCTTTATATTGATCTACTTCAGAATTGCAGATAAATACAACATCATAGATAAGCCCAACCACCGGAGTGCCCATACACAAATTACATTGCGTGGAGGTGGAATCATCTTCCCGTTGGCTTTTATTGTATTTTCTCTTTTTAATTTTAATCAAGCTGTAGAAAATTATTGGTCATTCGGCTTAGGACTGCTTGCCATTTGCATCATCAGCTTTATAGATGATGTCAGAACATTGTCAAACCGGATCAGGCTGGCGATCCATCTGATTTCGGTTATTCTCCTGCTATATTTCACCGGCGCATTTGAATTAATGCCATTTTGGATATGGCCCATAGCCTTTATTTTAATTATAGGAACCTTAAATGCTTATAATTTCATGGATGGGATTAATGGGATGACCGGATTATACAGCTGGGTTACGTTAGCTTCCTTGGCTTATATTAATAAAAGCGTTATTCCGTTTACGGACAATGATTTTATATTGTATCCTATTCTGGCCTGTTTGGTTTTCTTATTTTTCAATTTCAGGAAAAAAGCCAAATGCTTTGCGGGCGATGTAGGAAGTATGGGGATCGGTTTTTGGGTGATTGGACTGATTACCCTGCTTATCATGAAAACCGGAGAATATAAGTACATTTTTTTACTTTCTGTTTACGGAATGGAAGTCGTATTAACCATTGTGGAAAGAATATTGCTGAAAGAAAATATCTTTGAAGCGCATAGAAGACATTTGTATCAACTGTTTGCCAATGAAAAAAAAGTTTCACATTTGGTAATCAGTGCTGTGTATGCTGCTGTTCAGCTGCTTGTGAATGTATTCCTTATTTGTTCCAGGCTTCCTGTGCTGGTAACGGTATTCCTTATTTTTCTTCCTGTCGGAGCGCTTTATCTTGGACTGAAGTGGAGTCTGAAGAAGAAATATAATCTTTAATAAAATTAAATTATGAAAATAAAAGAAACCCCTTTAAAAGACTGCTATATTATCGAACCCACCATCTTTGAAGATGACAGGGGCTATTTTTTTGAAAAATTCAACGAAAAAAAGTTTGAAGAACTTACGGGAATGAATGGGCATTTTGTACAGGATAACATCTCAAAATCTTCATACGGTGTTTTAAGAGGAATTCATCTGCAAAAAGGAGAACATGCCCAAGCCAAGCTGGTTTCTTGTCTGGAAGGAAAGGTGTTTGATGTAGCAGTAGACCTGCGAAGAGATTCCTCATCCTTTGGAAAGTGGTTCGGTATTGAGCTGACTCCCGAAAACAAATTGCAATTATATGTGCCGAGAGGATTTGGTCATGGATTTTCTGTATTGAGTGAGACAGCCATCTTCTCCTATAAATGCGATAATTTCTATCATAAAGAATCGGAAGGAAGTGTAATTTGGAATGATCCTGAACTCAATATAGATTGGAAATTACCCTTGGATATTGTACAATTATCAGATAAAGACAGAGATTTGCCAGCATTTGCTGAAGGAAACTTCTAAATACGATATAAAAGCCTCTTTATAAAGTGGCTTTTATTTTTTATTCAGACTCTTCAATATTTTGTATCTTTGCAAACTCAAAATCAAAAAGATGCGTACGAAATCTGTAGGTAAAAAGAAAATTAATGTAGTAACGCTTGGTTGTTCCAAGAACGTTTATGATTCCGAAGTGTTGATGAGTCAGCTTAAAGCCAATGGTAAAGAAGTTGTTCATGAGGACCGCGGAGATATTGTAGTGATTAATACCTGCGGATTTATCGATAATGCCAAGGAGGAATCCATCAATACCATTCTTGATTATGTAGAGGCTAAAAACAGGGGAGAGGTTGAGAAAGTTTTCGTTACCGGTTGTCTTTCCGAAAGATACAAGCCGGATCTGATCCGTGAAATTCCTGACGTGGACCAATATTTCGGGACCAGGGATCTGCCGATTCTGCTGAAACATTTAGGAGCTGACTATAAGCATGAGCTTGTCGGAGAAAGACTAACGACCACGCCGAAACACTACGCGTATCTTAAGATTTCCGAAGGATGCGACCGTCCTTGTTCGTTCTGCGCAATTCCATTGATGAGAGGAGGCCACGTTTCCACTCCGATCGAAAAGCTTGTAACTGAAGCGCAGAAGCTGGCGAAAAAAGGAACCAAGGAACTGATCCTGATTGCTCAGGACCTTACCTATTATGGTCTTGATATTTACAAAAAACGTGCGCTGGGCGATTTATTAAAAGAACTGGTAAAAGTAGAAGGGATCGAGTGGATCCGTCTTCATTATGCTTTCCCGAGCGGATTCCCGGAAGACGTACTGGATATCATCAGAGAAGAACCCAAAGTCTGCAACTATATCGATATTCCGCTGCAGCATATCAATTCGGAATTGCTGAAGTCGATGAAAAGAGGAACCACCCACGAAAAAACAGATGCCCTTCTGGCAAAATTCAGGGAAAAAGTTCCGGATATGGCCATCAGAACCACGCTGATTGTCGGCTATCCCGGAGAAACGGAAGAAATTTTCCAGGAGCTGAAAGATTGGGTGAGAACTCAGAAATTCGACAGATTAGGCTGCTTTACCTATTCCCATGAGGAAAATACCGGAGCTTATGTCCTGGAGGATACCATTCCGCAGGAAGTAAAAGAAGCCAGGGTAGAAGAAATCATGGAAATCCAGTCCCAGATTTCATGGGAAAAGAACCAGGAGAAAATCGGTCAAATCTATAAATGCATTTTTGACAGAAAGGAAGGAAATTATTTTATCGGAAGAACCGAATATGATTCCCCTGACGTAGACAACACCGTTCTGGTTTCTGCTGAGAATACCTATATTTCCATCGGCGAATTTGCCAACGTAAAGATTACCTCTGCTGAAGAATTCGATTTGTACGGAGAATTGGTCTAAAAGGTTTTAATCTGATGAATTAAAGATCAACATTATTTTAAAATATAAAAACCGGTGAAGTTTCACCGGTTTTTATTTGCCATTTAAAGGTTTGGAAAATCTTCTTGCTTCAGATATACTGCTGACAGTATATTCTGTTATAAAAACTTCATAGATTTCGTCAAGTGAAAATGGCCCTGTGGACTTACAGACAAAAAGTAGTAAAGAAAGCTTTGCGTGCTTATGTTTATTAGAATAGAAAACTAGTGAATAACTTTTGCACTCAAACCATTCACAGCAAAAAGATCTTAATGAAATTAAAACATGAAAATTCCGTAAACAACCTTGTAGTCAACGATAGCAGGCATTTAGAATAGAATAATATACCTGTTTTAAGCTTTGTGAAAATATTTAACATATTGATTATCAAACCTAATTAAGTGTTAAATTTATGTTAATTTTAGTCTTTTAGTTAAATTTATTAACGTTTTAATACTTTTTTTAACATATTTTAACAATAGGCTTTAAAGTAGCTAGTAGTAAGGAGTTACAGGTAAAATTAAGATATTTTTTGGTTTTTATTAACATTCGTTAATAAATAAAATAGGCTCGTTAAAAGAATCCTTTTAGATTTGCCCCTGTCAAAACCAATAAAAGTTCAAAATGATGAAAAGATTCATTCTCGTAATCATAATGATGATTTCAACCCTTGGTATTTATTCGTTCAAAATGAATGCCATAGATGCGAAAAAAACAAGTTATGCATCGTACTACCACGATAAATTTAACGGTAGAAAAACAGCCAGCGGCGAGATCTTTGATAATGCAAAGTTCACTGCGGCAAACAGAACGCTTCCTTTCGGAACAAGTATTAAGGTAACCAACCTGAACAATGGTAAAGAGGTAATAGTGAAAGTAAATGACAGAGGGCCTTACCATTCTACAAGAGCTTTGGATATGTCTAAAGCAGCGTTCGATGAAATCGGGGATACCGGAAACGGTACCATTCCGGTGGAATATGAAATTGTCGATTAAATTTTATGATTTAAATTAAAAGAGGCGGTCTCAATTTTGAGACCGCCTCTTTTTTTGCTTTATTTAAAGGCTTAATTCCACCAGTGCAGGGCAATGGTCGGAATGAACCGCTTCCTTCAGAATAACGGCCCTTGTAAGCTTGTCTTTTAAGCTATAGGACGTAAAGTTGTAATCCAGCCTCCAGCCTTTGTTCTTTCCTCTTGCATTCTGCCGGTAGCTCCACCAGGTATAATGATCCGGCTCATTGTTGAAAAACCGGAAACTGTCGATCAGTTCGCATTCATTGATAAAATCCGTCATCCATTCCCGTTCCATCGGTAAAAACCCGGAAACGTTTTTCAACCGTACCGGATCATGGATGTCGATCGCTTCATGGCAGATGTTGAAATCCCCTGAAATAATGAGATTCGGAATTTCTTTCTTCAGGTTTTTAATATAATCCGAAAAATCACGGCAGAACTCCATCTTGAATTCCAGCCTCTCAATATTGGACGCGGAAGGCACATACACTGAAATGGCAGAGAAACCGTCGAAATCTGCACGGATGATCCTCCCTTCGCTGTCGTAGCTTTCGATACCGCACCCATATTCTACATGGTTGGGTTTGATTTTTGATGCGATTCCGACGCCGCTGTAGCCTTTTCGCTCCGCCGAATGCCAGTAACTGTGATAGCCCAGCTTTTCAAGGCTTTCAATATCGATCTGGTCGTTGCCGGCTTTGCTTTCCTGAATGCAGATTACATCCGGATCTGCCGTTTTCAGCCAGCCTAAAAAGTCCTTGGTAAAGGCTGCCCGGATTCCGTTTACGTTATAAGTGATTAATTTCATGCCTCAAAAATATTAATAAAAAAGGAGCGGAAAAAATCAAAGATTTTTTCCGCTCCTTATCTCATTTAAAAGAATACTATTTAGGTTCCAGAATACTGATCGGAATGATGCACTCTTCCAGTGAAATTCCTCCGTGTTGATACGTTTCCTTATAATAATTCACAAAGTGATTGTAATTCTTCGGATAAGCCAGGAAAATATTATTCTTCGCAAAAATATATTTCGAACTTAAATTTCCTTTAGGCAGAAATAACTTTTCAGGGTTTGTGATCGCCCATACATCGCTGTCGTCATACGTTAAGCTCTTTCCTGTTTTATAACGGATATTGGTAGATGTTTCACGGTCACCAACCACTTTGCTCGGTTTTTTTACATAAACGGTCCCGTGATCAGTGGTAATAACCAATTTAAAGCCGCTTTCTGCCGCTGTTTTAATAATTTTCAGCAATGACGAGTTTTCAAACCAGTTCAGGGTCAAAGACCGGAAGGTCTTATCATCACGGATCAGCTGGTCTACAATATGGTTATCCGTTTTTGCATGGGAAAGAATATCAATGAAATTGTAAACGATCACCAACAGGTCATTATTTTTGTGCTGGTTGAAGTCATCATAAATTTTTCGTTCAAAATCCGCATTCAGTACTTTCAGGTATTTCATCGATTTAGAACTCAGCCCGATTCTCTTCATCTGGTCTTCCAGAAAATCCCGCTCGTATTCGTTTTTGTTTCCCTCCTCATTATCATTGAACCATTTGTCCGGGAAGCGCTTTTCAATTTCAGAAGGCATTAGCCCGGCAAAGAAAGAGTTTCTCGCATATTGGGTGGCGGTGGGAAGAATACTGTAATAATAATCTTCGGAAACTTTATTGTAATATTTCGTAAACAAAGGTTCCACCACCTTCCACTGGTCGTAACGCAGATTATCAATCATCAGCAATAAAACCTTATCTTTTTCTACTTCCGGTTTTACTTTCTCTTTGAAAAGCGTATGGCTCATCATCGGCTTATCCGAACCATGAAGCCAGTCTTCATAATTTTTCTCGATGAACTTCGCAAACTGGATGTTGGCTTCTTCTTTTTGTGACTGCAAAAGGTCTGCAAACTCGTTATCCGTTACCTTATCGAACTTAATTTCCCAGTTAAGGATTTTTTTATAATATTCTGCCCACTCCTGGTATGTTCGGAGATAAGAAAGTTCCATCGAAAGGTTCCTGAATTCCTGTTGGTACTGGAGAATGGTCTTCTGCTCCACCAGGTTATCTTCCTGGAGGTTTTTCTTTAAGGATAATAAAATCTGGTTTGGGTTTACGGGCTTTAATATATAATCGGCAATCTGCGAGCCGATTGCCTCTTCCATAATATGTTCCTCTTCACTTTTTGTAACCATGACGATCTTTAGGGAATTGTCTTTGTCCTTGATCATGGGAATGGCTTCCAAGCCGGAAATACCCGGCATATTCTCATCAATCAGGACTAGGGCGAATTTCTCCGAATCAATTAGTTCAAGGGCCTCGTTTACATTGTTTAAAGGCGTTACCTGGTATCCTTTTTTCTCAAGGAAAACGATGTGAGGTTTAAGTAAATCTATTTCATCATCTATCCATAATATCTTTTCCGACATAATTAATTTTTTACACGGTTATTGTATCAAATTGCCGACCATTTATTGGTAAAATCTGCCAAAATGCGCAGACGTAAAGTTAAATATAAGTTAATGAAATAACCCAATATTTCTGCAATTTTTACACCATTCGGGTCAGGAAAATTTTGATCAGGAATTAAGAACTGGATATTTTCAATAAAACAGTCTGTCGGTTTATGAATGAGCAGTAGCCAGGCGGGCATTCTTTGTTTTAATTGATCAGAGATCTTTATGAAGCTTAAAAGTAAACCTTAATAATAAAGAGTCGCATCCCTGGAAAAACAGGTTTGTTTTAATAAAATTTAATCGGATCTAAAATTTAAAATCCCTAAATTTGTTAGAAATACGGACGTTTCCAATGCAGAATAAGTTAAAAATCATCAATGATCCCGTTCACGGATTTATCAAGATTCCCCACGAAATTTTATTTGATATCATCGAGCATCCTTACTTCCAGCGGTTGAGAAGGATTGGGCAGACCGGTCTATTGAACCTGATCTTTCCCGGGGCAACCCATACGCGGTTTCATCATGCCCTGGGTGCCATGCACCTGATGTTTACGGCTTTGGAAACATTGAAACAGAAAGGAATCGCTATATCGCCTGAAGAAGAAAAGGGGGCTATGCTTGCCATATTGATGCATGACATCGGCCACGGTCCTTTTTCCCACGCGCTGGAATGTATGCTGATGGACGACTGGCACCACGAAAAACTTTCACTTTTGCTGATGAACCGCCTGAATGACCAGTTCAACGGAGAACTTTCCTGCGCCATTGAAATGTTTCAGGGGAAATACCACCGGAAATTCTTCAATCAGCTGATTTCTTCCCAGCTTGATGTCGACCGGCTGGATTACCTGAAACGAGACAGCTTCTTCACCGGGGTTTCCGAAGGCAACATCAATACCCAGCGCATCATCTCGATGATGAATGTCTGCGACGACGGCGAACTGGTAATCGATGCCAAAGGGATTTATTCTATTGAAAATTTCCTCACTGCCCGGATGTTTATGTACTGGCAGGTGTATTACCACAAAACCTCTGCATTGGCTGAGTTTATTTTGGTTAAAATCCTGGAAAGGGCAAAATATCTGGTTTCTCAGGGCGTTGATCTGCCGGCTACCGAAAATCTGAAGTATTTCCTGTACCGTGAAAAAAGTGCTGCTACCGACGAAGACGTGGAACGGTTCACCCGGCTCGATGATAACGACATCATCCAGGCGATGAAAAACTGGCAGAATGCCGAGGATATGATCCTGTCTTACTGGTGTACCTGTGTTATTCAGAGAAACCTGCCGAAAACCATCATTTCGTCCCACGCTTTTGATGCAGAATTTATTGAAGAAAAAATAAAAAATGTGAATGAATTTTTCGGAATCGATAACGGGGATGAGCTGGTGCATGAGATCAAAAGAAAACTTCTTCCTTACGATACCGAAAAACAGCCGATCTACCTTCTTCAGAAAAACGGAAAAAAAATAAGGCTGGACGAATCCGAAGACCAGCTGTTGTCGGGTCTGATGGTTCATAAAACCCAACGCTATATCCTGACTTTCCCACGGGAGATTGCAAGCCTGATTTCTTAAAGAATATTAAAAATTAAAATCCTAAAATTAAAAAATGTTTGCGAATTACAGAATTTCTTATCTTTGCAGAATATGGAATTTACAGCTTCGCAGATTGCAGGTTTTATCGACGGAAAAATAATAGGCGACGGAAATGCGCTTATTACTGGAGTTTCACCCATTGAAGGCGGGGAAACGGGCCATCTTTCTTTTATAGCGCAGGATCGTTTTACCCATTACCTGGAGACTTCAAAGTGTTCTGTAATTATCGTTTCGGAAAACCTTTTGTCAAAAGAGGTCTATGCTCCTACCATTATCGCGGTAAAGGATGCTTATCTTTCGTTCCAGATCCTGATGAACCTGTATCAGGAAATGCAGGGCCGTAAAAGCGGTATTGAAGACGGAGCTTCCATTCATGAAACAGCGGCCATAGGCGAAAATGTCTATATCGGAACCTTTACCTATATTTCCGAAAAAGCCAAAATCGGCGAAGGAACCCAGATTTACCCGCAGGTATACATCGGCAAAGGCGTAAAGATCGGGAAAAACTGTAAAATCGACAGCGGAGCGAGAATTTATGATTATTGCATTATCGGTGATAATTGCATCATACATTCCAATACCGTTATCGGTGGCGACGGATTCGGTTTTCAGCCGACACCGGAAGGTTTTAAAAAAATTCCGCAGCTCGGAAATGTCATTATTGAAGATGACGTGGAAATCGGTTCCAACTGCAGCATCGACCGGGCGACCATCGGTTCCACCGTTATCGGGAAAGGAACCAAGATCGATAACCTTATCCAGATTGCCCACAACGTAAAAATAGGAAAGAACAACGTAATCGCCGCACAGGCGGGAATTGCCGGCTCTACCACCATCGGCGACTGGAACCAGATCGGCGGGCAGGTAGGCATCGTAGGCCATATTAAAATAGGAAGCCAGGTGAAGATTCAGGCGCAGAGCGGTGTGAATACCCATGTGAACGATAAGGATACCGTTTACGGATCACCGGCCATCAGCTATAACGATTACCTCAGAAGCTACGTCCATTTCAGAAACCTTCCTGAAATCGTAAAAAGAATAAACAATCTTGAGAATAACTCAAAAGATAAAACTAATGAGTGATATGCAAAAAACACTTCAGCAGGAAGTGACCCTTTCCGGAATCGGACTTCATACAGGTAAAGAAGTAAAATTAACCATAAAACCTGCTAAGGAAAATACAGGTTTTGTTTTTGTAAGAACCGATCTTGAAGGACATCCCCAGGTCGAAGCAGATGTAAATTATGTCGTGGCTACCGAGAGAGGGACCACATTGGAAAAACTGGGCGTTAAAATCAATACCTGCGAGCATCTTCTGGCTGCTTTGGTAGGATGTGACGTAGACAATGCCATCCTGGAAATGGATGCTTCCGAACCTCCTATCCTGGACGGATCTTCAAAATTTTTTGTAGAAGCCATAGAAAGTGTGGGAATCGTAGAGCAGAACACAGCCAGAGAGTATCTTGTAGTAAAAGAAGTGCTTACCTACAGCGATCCGGCCACCGGATCAGAGATCACCATTATTCCTTCCGATACTTATGAAGTGACAACGATGGTGGATTTTGGAACCAAAGTACTGGGAACCCAGAATGCTACGCTAAAAAATATCTCAGAATTTAAAGAAGAAATTTCATCGGCAAGAACATTCAGCTTCTTACATGAGCTGGAAATGCTGTTGGATCACGGATTGATCAAAGGAGGAGATATCTCCAACGCCATCGTATATGTAGATAAGGATCTGACGCCTGAAACAACGGAAAAGCTGAAAAAAGCCTTCGGTAAAGACAATGTTTCTATCAGACCGAACGGAATCCTCGACAACCTGACATTAAATTATCCTAATGAAGCGGCAAGACACAAATTACTTGATGTAATCGGTGACCTGGCTTTGGCAGGCGTAAAAATAAAAGGCAAAGTAATTGCCAACAAACCTGGACACTACGTCAATACACAGTTTGCCAAAAAACTGAACCGTCAGTGGAAACTTCAGAAAAAGAAAAACGTTCCGGATTTCGATTTAACCAAAGAACCGGTATTCGACATCAACGGAATCATGAGGCTGATGCCGCACAGACCGCCGTTTTTATTGATTGATAAAATTCTTGAGCTTTCGGATTCCCATGTGGTAGGGCTGAAAAATGTAACGATGAACGAACCGTTCTTCGTTGGCCATTTCCCGAAAGAGCCTGTAATGCCGGGCGTTTTACAGGTGGAAGCTTTGGCGCAGACCGGCGGAATCCTGGTACTGGCAAGCGTTCCGGATCCTGAAAATTATTCTACCTATTTTATTAAAATCGATAAAGTAAAGTTTAAAAGAAAAGTAATTCCCGGAGATACGCTTATCTTTAAGATTGAATTGATAGAGCCGATCAGAAGAGGGATTGTTCATATGCAGGGGTACGGCTATGTAGGAGATACGGTAGCGGTAGAAGCAGAACTTATGGCCCAAGTTGCAAAAAATAAAGTTGATTAAATGATTCATCAGTTAGCAGCCGTAGACAAGCGTGCGAAAATCAGCAAAAATGTAATCGTAGAACCATTCACTACCATTGCAGGGGATGTAGAAATCGGGGAGGGAACCTGGATCGGTCCTAATGTTACCATTATGGACGGAGCCCGGATCGGTAAAAACTGCCGGATTTTCCCGGGAACGGTAATTTCTGCGATCCCCCAGGATCTGAAATTCGACGGTGAAGATACCCAGGTAATCATCGGTGACGAAACTACCATCCGGGAGTGTGTTACGGTAAACCGCGGTACAAAAGCATTGGGCTATACCAAGATCGGTAAAAACTGCCTGATCATGGCAACTACCCATATCGCGCACGACTGTGTGATCGGAGATCATGTGATCATCGTCAATGGCTGCGGAATTGCAGGCCATGTTGAAATAGGGGATTATACTGTAATGGGAGGCCTGTCTGCCGTTCACCAGTTTGGAAAGATCGGCAAGCATGTGATGATTTCCGGGGGAACACTGGTAAGAAAAGATATTCCGCCTTACGTAAAAGTAGCGAGAGAGCCGATGTCTTATGCCGGAATCAATTCCGTAGGGTTAAGAAGAAGAGGATTTACCAACGAGAAAATTTTTGAAATTCAGAAAATATACCGTGCGATTTTCCAGTTGAAAATGAATGTTTCCCAAGCCTTGCTTTACATTGAAAAAGAAATGCTGCCAACAGCTGAAAGGGATGAAATCCTTCAGTTTATCCAGAATTCACCGAGAGGGATTGTAAAAGGATACGGAACAGGAAAAGAAAGGGAATGATCGGATAAAAAAAACCGGATGAAATTGACCGCCTTAATTATAATGATCTCCGCCCCATCATTTCTGTCTGCCCAACAGACGGAAGGATTGAAAACGGAGAGAACGGCTAAAACTTCAATCCTGGAAAGAAGAATTCCCGAAAAATCCAACGATAGTATTGCTAAAAAGAATTTAAACAATATCCTGAAGCAAACCCATACCGGCAGTTCGGTTTTGGGAACCACCGATCTTAGGAATTTCGAAATAGGAACCAATGTGGAAAGACTGCAGAATCAGGTAAATTCTTTTAACAGCAATCATCTTTACAGGATGCAGACCAACGGTCAGGGCATACAATTGAATAAAAGAAAATAATTATATACAATACTAATGGCAACAAGTAACGATATCAGAAAAGGTTTGTGCATCGAGTACAGCAATGATATTTATAAAGTAATCGAATTTCTTCACGTAAAACCGGGTAAAGGACCAGCTTTCGTAAGAACAAAACTGAAGTCTGTAACCAATGGAAAAGTAATCGACAATACCTTCTCTGCAGGTCACAAAATCGATGAGGTAAAAGTAATCACCAGAAAATACCAGTATCTTTATGATGATGAAAACGGATTCCACTTCATGAACAATGACGATTTCTCTCAGCTTTACCTTAATAAAGAAATGATCGAAAACGCCAACCTGATGAAGGCAGGAGAAGAAGTAACCATCATTCTGAAGGAAGTTGATGAAACACCTCTTTCCGCAGAATTGCCGCAGTCGGTTTACCTGGAAGTGGTAGAGGCAGATCCGGGAGTAAAAGGAAACACTGCTACCAACGCTTTGAAAAACTCAATCGTGGAAACAGGAGCAAGAGTAATGGTTCCTCTGTTCATTGAGCCGGGAGACAAAATCAAAGTAAGCACGGAAGACGGTTCTTATCTTGAAAGAGTAAAATAATTTTAAATAAAATTTACATCAATTCGGTTTGCCTATGCATTCCGAATTTTGTTTTATAAGAAAATCTATTATTATGAGATTCCATTCTCCACAAAAACTCAGAACCATCGCCGGGCTCATCGGGGCCAAGTTTGTAGGTCCGGAAGACTTTGAAGTACTGGGCGCCAATGAAATCCACAGGGTAAAACCCGGTGACATCGTTTTCGTAAACCACCCGAAATATTACGATAAAGCATTAAATTCTGCTGCTACCATTATCCTGATCGATAAAGAAGTGGACTGTCCGGAAGGGAAAGCTTTACTGGTTTCGGATGATCCGTTCCGGGATTTTAATAAAATCAATACCCACTTTACAAGAATCTATAACTTCACGGAAGAGCTTCATGATGTGGAAATCGGGGAAGGAACCCACGTTCATCATTCCGCAGTGATCGGCAACAACGTGAAGATCGGCAAGAATACGCTGATTTTCCCGAATGTGGTGATCGGAGACCGGACGGTAATCGGCGATAATGTCGTGATCCAGGCCAATACGGTTTTGGGTGGTGATGCTTTCTATTACCGGAAAGTCAACGGGAACTTCGACCGTCTGATTTCAGTAGGGAATGTGGTCATTGAAAACAATGTGGAAATCGGAAACGGGTGTACCATCGACCGGGGGGTTACCGATTCTACAATAATCGGGGAAGGTTCCGTACTGGATAACCAGATCCAGATCGGTCACGATACGGTAATCGGTAAAAAATGCCTCATTGCTTCTCAGGTCGGGGTGGCAGGCTGCTGCATCATCGGCGATGAAGTAACGTTGTGGGGACAGGTGGGCATCGCTTCCGGAAACACCATTGAAAGCGGATCTGTGCTGTTGGGGAAAACCGGAGTCAACCGTGATCTCGAAAAAGGAACCTACATCGGGATGTTCGCAGAAGATTTCAAAACCTACCTGAAAAAAGAGGTAAAACTGAGAAATCTTAAATAAACAAATTGTTTAGATTTATCTTTAATCAAAGAAATTTAATTAAATTTGTCTGCATTTAAAAAGTAATAAATAAATTAAATAAATAATAAAATGTCAATTTTAGTAAACAAAGATTCTAAAGTAATTGTACAAGGATTTACAGGGAACGAAGGTACTTTCCACGCGGGCCAGATGATCGAATACGGAACCAACGTTGTAGGTGGGGTTACTCCTGGAAAAGGGGGCAGCGAGCACCTTGGAAAGCCGGTATTCAACACCGTTGCAGATGCAGTGGAAAAAGCAGGAGCCAATGTAAGTATCATCTTCGTACCGCCTGCATTTGCTGCTGACGCTATCATGGAAGCTGCAGAAGCCGGAATCAAAGTGATCGTATGTATTACAGAAGGTATTCCTGTAGCGGATATGGTAAAAGTAAAATCCTATATCTCCGACAAAGACTGCAGACTGATCGGTCCGAACTGTCCTGGAATCATTACTTCTGAAGAAGCTAAAATTGGAATCATGCCAGGTTTCGTTTTCAAAAAAGGAAAAGTGGGAATCGTTTCAAAATCAGGTACCCTTACTTATGAAGCTGCAGACCAGGTAGTAAAAGCCGGGTTTGGCGTTTCTACAGCCATCGGTATCGGTGGAGATCCGATCATCGGAACAACGACAAGAGAAGCTTTGGAATTATTCATCAACGATCCTGAAACGGAAGCGGTGGTAATGATCGGAGAAATCGGCGGTGGTCTTGAGGCGGAAGCAGCAAGATGGTACAAAGCCAGCGGTTCTACAAAACCGGTTGTAGGTTTCATCGCAGGGCAAACAGCTCCTAAAGGAAGAACCATGGGCCACGCAGGTGCAATCGTTGGTGGTGCAGAAGATACGGCGCAGGCTAAAATGGAGATCATGAGAGAAAACGGAATTCACGTAGTAGATTCTCCTGCTGATATCGGTGCTACCGTAGCTAAAATTCTAGGATAACATACAACATAACCATATGAAAAAATTTTTATTAGCCTCCGCATTAGCCGTTTCTGCCATGTCCTTCGCACAGATCGGCTTCAGCAGTACCAGATTCGGTATTATTGCCGGAGGTAACTATTCCGGGGTGAAAAATGCACACAACCCTTCAGGCCCGAGATTCGCATTTCAGGGTGGGGTATTGGCTTTGATCCCGATAGGTTCCGAGAATCAGTTTTTTTTACAGCCGGAAGTTACGTATTACGGTGCAGGAGAAACGGGTAAGGACAAAGACGCTAAAGGGGTGGACGGCTACAACGCAGTTTATGCCAATAATTACCTGAGTGTACCGATTTATTTCAAAGGATATTTCTCAGAAGCAGCTTCTGAATTCTTTGGAATGGCTGGTCCGAGATTCAACTTTCTGATGAGCCAGAATGTGAAAAACGTACCGGTAATACGACCTTATTACGACCCGGACTTCAAGGATCCGTTGTATCCGGAAGTGAACGGAAAGGCCAGTAAATTTAACTTCGGATTAGGAATAGGCATAGGATACAGCTACAAAAGACAGCTGGAACTTGCTGCAAGATACGATTTCGGGATCAGCAATACCTATCCCGGTCTTGATAAGGAACCGAAAGGAACAACCAAATCAAAATCTGAGCAGGTACTTAGCGTAACCTTAAGCTATATCTTCAACTAAAATTTATTTCAGGTTGAAACATAAAAAAGGCTGTCCGGAAAGGGCAGCCTTTTGTTTTTCAGATATTTAAAAATAACTTTCGGTAAGTTTCAAAACCTACCCGGGTTTTACCCTCTGATCCATTTCCAGATTTCTTTTAACGTGGCTTTGTTACCATACATTAAAATACCCACCCGGTAAATTTTTCCGGCCAGGAAAATCATGAAAATCGTTGTTCCGAGCAACAACACAATTGAAAGGGCAATCTGCCATGCCGGCACCCCGTAAGGAATTCTGGCGATCATGGCCACCGGCGAAGTAAACGGAATAATGGAAAGCCAGAAGCCGAGCGGTCCGTCCGGGTTGTTCATGAACGTAAAACTGCCGTACATCCCAACCATCAAAGGTAAGATTGCGAACAGCGTAAACTGCTGGGTTTCGGTTTCGTTATCCACAGCAGAGCCGATCGCGGCATAGATGGAACTGTAAAAGATGTATCCGAGCAGGAAAAATACGATAAATACGAAAATAATCAGCGGGAAATTCAGTTCCAGCAGGCTGTGGGAAATCTGGGTTCCCATCTGCAGGATATCGAATTTGCTCATCATTTCTTCATTACCACCCGGAATGTTTTTCGGAATTGATGAAAATCCCGTGTTCAGCACCAAAGCCCCGATAACGGACATCGTGATCCAAACCACAAACTGTGTCAGTGCAACCATCGTTACCCCAAGGATCTTTCCCATCATCAGCTCGAAAGGCTTCACCGAAGAAATAATAATTTCTACCACCCGGTTGTTTTTTTCCTCCAGTACACTTCTCATTACCCGAACTCCGTAAATAATAATGAACATAAAGGTTACATACATCAGAAGCATGCTCAGCACACTCTTTACTCCAAAAGCAAGATCGGAATCTTCTTTATTATTCTCAGAAACATTAATCGTCTTTAAAGTAAACCCTTTATCCAGATTCTCCAGCTGCACTTCTGCAATACCCAGCTTTTTAATCTTTTCTTTCTTTACTACCTCATTGATGTCCGAAACGATTTTCTGTTTTGTATCAAAGCCTATTTTATTATTGATGATCAGCCTTGTATTCTGTAAAAGCTGGTCGTAATTTCCGTTTTGCAACTCCGGCAGAATCAGGATCCCATCCAACGATTCATTGTTTTTCAGATTGTTCACTTTGGACTTCTCGTCGGCTGCCGCAACAAAAACATAATCGAGCTTATCCGTAGATTTAAGATGGTTTTTAAACATTCCGTTCTTATCTACCACTTCAACCACACTGTGCGACTCATTGGCTTTAAACATCAGCCCGATCACGCTTCCGAAACCGATCAGAAGGATAGGAGCCAGCAGCGTAAGGATAATGAAGGATTTTTTCTTTACCTGCGTAAGAAATTCCCTTTTTGTAATTAAAAAAATGTTATTCATCTTTAAGAATTGTTGCTTACGGCATTAATAAAAACTTCATTCATGCTCGGAATCTTTTCGTCGAATGACCTTACTTTGCCTACGTTTACCAGATCCAGCAGGATGTGGTTTTGGTCGGCTTCGTTTTTAAGATCGAAAGAAAAAAGATTATTTTCATTGGTAAGGTTAAAAATCTCGTATCGGTTCCGGAAGGCCTCCAGCTGGGAAGCATTCACGTCAGATAAGGTGATCCCGAAAATATTTTTCTTGAATTTTTCCCTTACATCGAAAACCCTGCCGTCGATGATTTTTTTTGAATTATTGATCAATGCTACATAATCACACATTTCTTCTACGCTTTCCATACGGTGTGTGGATAAGATAATCGTCGTTCCGTTGTTTTTAAGATCAATAATCTGGTCTTTTATCAGATTGGCATTTACCGGATCAAAACCGGAAAACGGTTCATCGAGAATTAAAAGGTGGGGCCTGTGGAGTACGGTTACCACAAACTGGATTTTCTGGGCCATCCCTTTGGAAAGCTCAGATAGCTTTTTCTTCCACCACTGGTCGATATGAAGCTTGTCGAACCATTTCTTGGCTTCCTGCAGAGCATCGTTCTTCTTCATGCCTTTCAGTTCCCCGAAATAAAGAAGCTGGTCGCCCACCGTCATGTTCTTATAAAGCCCCCGCTCTTCAGGCATATAACCGATATCTTTGATGTGGTCCGGATTAAGGTTTTGTCCGTTGATCTGTATTTCTCCGGAATCTGCCTGGGTTATCTGGTTGATGATGCGGATAAAGGAAGTTTTTCCGGCCCCGTTCGGACCGAGAAGACCATAGACGCTGCCCTTCGGAACATGGATGCTGAAATCATCCAAAGCCACCTTTTTGCCTGCGTTATAGGTCTTTCTTATGTGTTCAGCTTTTAGCATTAACTTGTTTTTATCATTAGTATAAAAATGTTCCGAAAGTTACGGAATAATTAAGCTAAAAGAAAAAATCCTGATGATTATCAGGATTTAATTTATTGTTTTACGATTTGGGTGACCTTCATCGTGTTGTCACTCAAAATATACCGGATCAGGTATTTACCGGGCTTTAATTTTTCAATATTGATCTCACCGGAATTCATGTTGACCGAATAGCTGGCGACCTGAGTACCGAGAATGGAATAAAAGATCACGCTTTTAATTTTCAGGTTCTGGTCTTTCGCTTTTACGATAAGGAAGTCTTTGGCAGGATTGGGATAGGCCACCAGCACTCCGTCATCAGATTTCTGGGAGAATGCAGCCGGCTCTTTTATTTGCGCCTTTACATTGTTGGAAAATCCAACAAAACCGGCTAAAAAGATTAACAATAGTAAAAGTTTTCTCATCAAATTATAATTTCTTAGGAATATTTGAACAAATCTAACTAATTCTACAATGCTGTGCAATAGTTTTTTATATTAGTTGTAGTAAATTTGCATTAAATTTTGTTCAAAAAGTATTCCAAAATGATACATTCAAGAAATAGAAGGCTTAGGGTAAACGAATCCCTGAGAAGTCTGGTAAGGGAATGCACGCTTACCACCAACGATTTTGTAATGCCGGTCTTTGTAATGGAAGGCGAAAATAAAGAAGAACCGATCGCATCGATGCCTGGAATTTTCAGGAGGAGCATCGACCTGACGGTGAAGGAATGTAAGGAACTGTTTGCTTTAGGCGTAAAAGCGGTAAACTTGTACATGAAAGTTTCAGATAACCTCAAAGACAATACCGGGAAGGAGGCGTGGAATAAAAACGGACTGATGCAGAACACCATCAGGGCCATTAAAGATGCTGTCCCGGAAATGATCATTATGCCGGATGTGGCTCTGGATCCGTATTCAGTTTACGGTCACGACGGAATTATCGAAAACGGAAAAATCGTAAATGATGCTACTAATGACGCATTGGCCAGAATGTCCGTATCCCATGCGGAAGCTGGAGCCGACATTGTGGCGCCCAGCGATATGATGGACGGAAGAGTTCAGGTCATCCGTGAAGCATTGGAAGACAGCGGATTTACCGATGTCGGGATCTTAAGCTATGCGGCAAAATATGCCAGTTCATTCTACGGACCGTTCAGAAGTGCCCTGGACAGTGCTCCGAAAGACAACATGGAAATCCCGAAAGATAAAAAAACGTATCAGATGGATTTTCACAATTCCCGTGAGGCACTCAACGAAGTATTTAAAGATATTGAAGAGGGTGCCGACATTATCATGATTAAACCGGGCCTTCCTTACCTGGATATCGTGGCTAAAGTCCGTGAAGCGATTGATCTGCCAATTGCAGTCTATAATGTAAGCGGAGAATATGCGATGGTAAAAGCAGCTGCCCAGAACGGCTGGCTGGATAATGACAAAACCATCATCGAAAGCCTGACCTGCATCAAAAGAGCCGGAGCCGATATGATCTTTACCTATTTTGCCAAAGAAGCGGCGATGATTTTAAACGGGTAATTTCGACACGCATACATAATAGAAATGGCTGTTCTGATTATCAGGGCAGCCGTTTGTCTAAAACCTCATAGGTTTTTAAAAACCTATGAGGTTTAAAGTTGCTCTTTCCGGATAACCTTATTCTTTATTATCCAAAGCAGGCATTGTAATGTGGACTTCCCGGAACAATCGGGTTTTGGCCGCCATTGTCGTAGACGCAGATATTCGATGGGCACAGATACCAACCGGCAGGACAGTTTCCGTTGGCATCAGGCGGACGGATATTTCCGCCATTAATGTTCATCAGGTCTTTTTTTGTTAATTTTTTCATGATAAATATGGTATTTGGTTAGAGATCTAAGATAATAAAAATTATCACACCATTTGGAAATAATTAATTTACATAATATTAAAATCTTTACCCTTGGTAAATTTTGCTGCAAAAGGCGCCTGGTTTCCGGTATATTTTAAAGTGAAATTCTTTTTCGTATCCGTATCTACATTTGCTTTTACCTCAACATCCTGGGACTGGAAGCTCACCTCAAGATTCACCCCGGCTTCTTTTTCCAGGTTGATTTCCACACTTTCCGCATAAAAAAGAGAGGTGCTTAAAAAATTAAACTTAATGTTTTTCCGGTACGAACGCGATTCATTCTGGGTAAATTCCGAATACTTCCTTAAAATTTCAATGCCGGGAGAATCGATATTCGTAATTCTGGATTTGGTTACGCCGTTTACCTTCACCGAAAAATCCCTGGCACTATTGATATCTCCCCGGATCCCAATGTTGAAGAGGGAAGGCAGGGAAAGCCCAAATTCCACCATGCTGTCTTTCGTAAATTCAAAATCCGGGATCATGGCAGGGAATTTCGGTACACCCATCAGCTGGTTTTTAACAGTTCCTAGTTGGCCGTCCTGAAATAGGTAACCGATTAGGTTGTTATTGGTTGTCCGCCAGTTTCTACCGTTCCATTCGTAGATTTCACAAAGCAGGGTGTCGGTGGAAGAATGGGGAAGCAGGTCCATATCCTGCCATTTGAAAACTTCTTTGGCATAAGGCCTTCTGTTGATGATGTTTACCCCGAGATCCAGGGCAAGAAGCTCAGTCAGTTGCTGGTTATTTTCCATAGGAGATAAAAGTGTTGGTTTCTGGTTTAAATTTAATTAAAATTGTTTGTTTGAAAACAAAAATCTCCTGCAAGGTAAGATTAAAAGACAATTGGCTGATAGATGGATAAGGAAAATTTCTTCATGAGGTTTTCCTGTTTCAGACTTATCTGATTCATGCTTCGGATTTACGCTAATTATAAATCCTTGTATGCTCTTATGAGTGTAACGGCTTGGAGAACCTTCAAACAGTTTTTAAATAAAAAAATCTTCGTAGACTTAGTGTTCAAAAAAAGCTATCAGAACAAATAATGGATATTCATTTAATCTTTAATATCCAATTCAAAAAAACTTTATCTTTGCTCTTATGATTTTACGCGGAGAAAACTTAATCAAAGAATACGGTCCTAAAAAGGTAGTCAAGGGTGTTTCTGTACAGGTTCAGCAGGGAGAGATTGTGGGGCTGCTCGGCCCGAACGGTGCCGGGAAAACCACTTCGTTTTACATGATTGTTGGATTGGTTAAGCCGACTTCCGGAAAGATTTTTCTCGACAAGCAGGAAATCACGACCGATGCGATGTACCGCAGGGCGCAGAAAGGAATCGGCTATCTGGCGCAGGAAGCTTCTGTTTTCAGAAAGCTTTCAGTAGAAGAGAACATCATGGGCGTATTGCAGCTTACCAAGCTTTCAAAGCGTGAGCAGCAAATCAAATGTGACGAACTGATCGAGGAATTTTCTTTACAGCATGTCCGTAAAAACCGTGGAGATCTATTGTCCGGAGGGGAAAGAAGAAGAACCGAAATTGCAAGATGCCTGGCCACGGACCCGAGTTTCATTCTTCTGGATGAACCTTTTGCCGGGGTAGACCCGATTGCCGTAGAAGACATCCAGAAAATCGTGAGGAGCCTTACCGATAAAAACATCGGGATCCTGATTACCGACCACAACGTTCAGCAGACCCTGGCCATTACCAATAAAACCTACATCATGTTTGAAGGAAGGATCCTGAAAGAGGGGCTTCCGGAAGAGCTGGCCAACGATCCGCAGGTACGGGAAGCTTACCTCGGAGAAAACTTCGTGTATCAGAGTATTTTCGATAAGCCAAGTAAAAAAAGCTACGCCTACAACATCTGGGCAGGGACTTTCGAATCTAAAACCCAGCTGCAGAATTTTGTAGATGAAAATTTTGCACAGGTCGACGATCTACGGTTGATGTATGGTTTTGAAGACATCAGCTTTGCATCACTGGCAAATTCCGAAATTGAACATATCTTTAATGAGGTTGTGGATAAAAATGCCAACAATGCATTTGTATTTCAGAAAAAGGAAATCAATTCTCTTTATTCGCTGGAGCAGGCAGAAGCAGAATCCAGGGCAGTAGCCAAACCGGAACTGCATTACCTCACCACATATCTGTTCGGAAATTAAAAATTCGGGGCAGATCATTGCTTTAAAATAGAATAAAACGTACCTTTTCTCTGCAGAACGGTACGTTTTTTTCGTTAAAATCACTTTCTATGGCAAAACCTTTCAACCGAACCCTTACCTTATACGGAATCTATAAACAATTGGTTCCCTTCATCAGACCCTACCGGCTGATGATTTACGGAACACTCTTTCTCACTTTTTTAGGCGCCCTTGCCGCACAGGTCAACCCGCTGGTGCTGAAATATACCGTTGATGAAGTAACAAAACTGACCCATCTTCCGCATCCGATGTCGGAAGGCATCCATGTGTTGGTTATCATCTCCGTTATTTTACTGGGGAAGGAACTTTTGAATATTTTCATCAACTTCGGACAAAAATTTTACGGTGAGAAAATCAGGATCAATGTCAGTTCTGTACTGGCGCAATCGGCAATTGATAAAATTCTGACTTATCGTGTTGCTTACTTCAATGATGAAAACCACGAATCGGGAAAACTGCAGATCCGGATCGACCGGGGAATTGAAAGCCTCACCAGGCTGGTACAGAATTTTTTCATCGATATGCTGCCGCTATTTTCCAACTCCATTATTGCGCTGATCATCATGTATCTGCAGAATGTTTACGTTGGGCTCGTTTCCACGATCATTGTCCCGATCTATTTTTATGTGAGTTCCCTGCAGGCGAAAAAGCTCAGCGGGGTAAGAAGGACACTCCGGAACCAGCGCGAGCAGAAAACTTCCGGATTACTAAACCTCATCAATTCCATCATGGTGATCAAAAGTTTTGTCCGCGAAAAATTTGAAGGCAAAAAACAATACGACCTGCAGATGCAGCTGATGGAAAGCCAGATGTTCACCCGGAAAACGAATTTCATCTATGACGGACTGAAAACTTTTATCGAACAGTTCGGTGTGGTTTTGATTATTTTACTGACCGTTTATCTGGTGCTGGATCAGCAGATGACCATCGGGGCGATTATGCTGCATATCATGCTCTTCAACAACGTTTCTGCACCGATCCGCCAGCTGCACCGGATTTACGATGATATGAACGATGCGATGATCTATGCGGAAGGTTATTTTGATATTTTAAACGCGGATGACGAAAAGGAGCCGGACGGAAATTTTGTGGAGAAAGAGATCAAAGGAAATTTTGAATTAAAAAATATCAATTTTACTTATCCGAACGGGACGCAGGCTCTGCATGACGTTTCCATGATCATCGAAAACGGGAAAACCACAGCGTTGGTTGGGCTAAGCGGTGCCGGGAAATCAACCGTCATCAATCTGCTGTGCAAATTTTACCTTCCGGATTCCGGGGAAATCCTGCTGGATCATGTGAATTTAAACGAATATGACAATACCTTTCTCCGGAACGACCTTGGGCTCGTTTTGCAAAAGAACCATATTTTCCAGGGAAGCATTGAAGACAACATCCGATATGGAAACATGAATGCCTCTTTTGAAGAAATTGAGGAAGCCGCCAAAAAAGCGTATCTTCACGAGCAGATCCTGGATTTACCGGAGGGCTACCGACACGATGCCACCCAGCTTTCGGGAGGCCAGCAACAGAGAATTGCCATTGCACGGTTATTTCTGAAAGATCCGCCGATTATTTTCCTGGACGAACCTACAGCAAGTCTCGACGCCATAGCCACCGAACAGATCAAAAATTCTCTGGATGCGATCAAAGCGGGCCGAACGGTGATCATCATTTCGCATTCGCTGTCGCAGATTCTGGATTCGGATAAAATTTATGTGATGAAAAAAGGCCGGGTCGTGGAAAGCGGAACCCATGATGAGCTGGTGCAGATCAACGGAACCTATCGCGAAATCTTTGATGCCTCTGCAAGAAGCCTGAACCTGGACAAACTGATGAACAGCCTGAAAATGTAACCATGGATTATAACAATGTATCAATGTATCAATGGAACAATGGTTAACGGATCAATAAAATAATTAATAATAAGTACTCAGTCTCAATTAGTTTACATTATTAAAAAATATTTAAATATTTGAAAATAAATATTTTAAGTAAAAAATGAGGCAAATATTAATATAAACTATATAA
>CAJYRQ010000051.1 GCA_913777465.1 uncultured Chryseobacterium sp. | reverse complement strand
GGTATAATAAACAAAATAATAAAATTCAAAAATTAAAATAGAAGAAATTAACCAGTTATTAAATTTAATTATATTCAATTAAATATTAAATTTTATGAATATAATTAAATAATATAAAATACGATATACCGGTATTATTGTCTTAAAAAGAGGTTTTAATATAATAAAAATACCTGTTTTTATATTGTAAGTTATTATATAACAGATTGATTAGCGTTGTCGGTTATAGGTGGAATTGTTGTAATGTTGATTTTTTAAAAATGTTAGGTATTTATTAAATATTTGTTATATTTGCGTCTGAAAACTATAACCTAAAAAACGACACAACCATGTTTGCATCCTCTAGATCAAAGATCGCGATGACGGTCTCGCTATTTTTTAATTGTACATTTCTGTTCTGTCAGGTCGGAATCGGAACTATAACTCCAGACCCTTCTTCCATCCTCGATATTAAATCCTTAAACAAAGGAATTCTTTTGCCCAGTATTGCAATCACATCCCTTACCGATAACATAACGGTTGCCTCTCCTGCAAACGGACTTATCGTCTGGAACAACGGGCTTGGCGGTCTTGCCGATACCGGACTTTATTACTGGAACAATCAGAAGTGGAATAAAATTTCAATTGCAGCTACCGCCAATACCGTTGCACCCGGAAACTCAGGGAATTCCTGGAACAACTCGGCCACGAACGGCGGAAACAATACCGGCGGAAATACCAATCTTTCTTTAGGAACCAATACGTATGACGACCTTATCTTTAAAGTCAACTCGGTAAAATCCGGCAGGTTGGGGACTGATAATTCCATAAGTCTCGGAACCGGGGCCAATGCGGGACAGAACGGTATCGCCATCGGAATGTCCGGTTCTGCCTACCAGGGTGTGTCTGTAGGCAATGAAGCATCGGTAACGGCCAATGACGGGCTTGCCGTAGGGAATAAAGCCTTTGCGGCTGCTTATAAGTCCAATGCCATCGGTTATAATGCCAAAACCAATAAGAATGAATCAACCGCTGTAGGAAATAATGCTCTCGCAGACGGATTCCAGTCTATCGCTATCGGGTATAATGCCAAAACTACGGCTAACGAATCTTCTGCACTGGGAAACAATTCAGAAGCGGCAGGATTTCAGTCGGTAGCTGCCGGGTACAGTGCCAAAACGAACTCCAACGGTGAAACGGCTGTGGGATACTACGCGGTTACCGGCGGGCAGCATTCAACAGCTGTTGGTTCGGGAGCTTCCGCTAACGGCCAGTATTCTACCGCAATAGGCTATAGTGCTTCCGCTTTACAGGCTAATGCGATTGTCTTAGGAAACAGCAACGCCAATGTCGGGATCGGAACTTCCACACCAAATACGACTGCCAGGCTTGATGTTAACGGACAGTACAAATTGGGAATCCAGGGGACTGTCCAGAAAAACCAGATCAGCTTTGAAGTATGGCCGGTGGTTTCCATACACAATCTTCCGTCCGGTAAATCCGTAACGATGAATATTGCTATTCCTTCAACGATGCTTCCGGGATCAACAAAAGCAACCATTACCGTTACGCCGGCAGCAGATTTTACAGGAAATTCCGCATTCTCCATTTCCAATCCCAGGATGACCTCAACTTCAAATATTACAATTAATCTTACCAATATCACTTCAAACGCAGAAAGCTTGTATTCTTCGCATTTTTATGTAACGATTAATGAATTCTAAATAATTTTAACAAAGATTGCTTAATATATTTATATTTGCTGGAATTTTATTTGTTAAAATAATATCTATGAAAACTAAATTTATTCTTCTTTTATTCTGTATCGTTTTTGTGAAACTTTTTTCACAGCCTTATTACGGCAGGCACACGACTAAGGATTTACCCAAAACCGACTTCGTTCTGGCAAATGGTTCTACAGTAACCGGTTTTCTTGTCGGTTTCACCTATCCTAACGGGACCTATCCAAGTTTCTTTAATAAAGACGATATCTACAATTTCATTTATAAAAAGACCAAAACTTCAGAAGATGAAAAGTTTGGCGCCGATGAAGTAAAATCTGTAAAAATATACGATGAGCAGGGTGATGTACAGAGTTCCATCGAACGGCTGGATATGAAATATGTTGATAAGAACGGCCAGGTTAACGACAAGAAGAAACGGTCTTTCGAACCCTTGCTCTATGACGGGAAAATACAGATATACGGTTCGAATTTAAAGATGTGCAGCGCGGCAGTCTGTAATTATGTGTATTCTAAATTATATATAAAAAATGCAAAGGATGATTTTGCCGTTATGCCGGTAGACTATGATAAACTGGGGCTTTTTGCCGGCTCGTTATATGATAAAATGGCAGAAGCTTTTAAATATGCCGGCAGGGACTGCCCGGAATTTCAGAAATATATGAATTCCCTTCAGGTAAAATTTGAAGACAAGACTTTTAAAAAAGAGCTTAATGCAAGATTTAAAGACATCAGAAAAAAGGCTTATGATGAAGGGAAAAAGCGGAATCTGGGACATAACGGAAGCCAGGATTTGTTAGGAGATTACATGCTTGAGGCCTATCTGGAATTCTATTGCGGAATCATCAGGGAATATGAAAAAAATTGTGCTTACTAAAAAACAGCCGTCCAAAAAATTTTGGACGGCTGTTTTTAAACTTATATCTTTTCAGAGGAATCAGCAAAAACTCTTGATTATTACCGATGAGGCTGATCTATTTGATGATTCTCTCCAGCACCCACTCGATCAGGTTCTTTTCGGAAGCATGATGATCGGCGGAGAATTCCCCGCGTCTTCTGTTGGCAATCACATTGTTTACCGTAATCGCTTTATGGCCCAGCATCTTGGATAAAGCATAGATGGCCGAAGTTTCCATTTCAAAATTGGTAACCCCAAGATCATTCAGGGTTTCCAGGAATTGGTCATCCACCGCTTTTAAACGCAGCTGTCTTCCCTGTGGTGCATAAAAACCGGGAAACGTAGCGGTATTCCCATGGTATTTGGCATCTTTGTACAGTTCGCCCAGCTCTTCCGCCCATTCCGAAAAATACAGCATCGGTTTAATCTTGGCATAAGGAAACTTGTCTAAAAAGTTTTTAGAGAATTCGTTTTCAAACGCATAATCCTGATAAAAATGCATCAGGCCGTCCAGTCCTACGACGTTTTGGGTAACCAGCATATTATCCACCTGTACTTCAGGGTTTACGCTTCCGCAGGTTCCCATCCGGAAAAGCTGCAACGCCGTATGCTCTGTTTTGAATTCTTTATTCTGAAGATCGATGTTTACCAGCGCATCCAGCTCATTCATTACGATGTCGATATTCTCCGTACCGATTCCTGTAGACATCACGGTGATTCTTTCCCCGCGTAAAGTTCCCGTATGGGTATAAAATTCCCTTTTGTTCTTTCTTATTTCTACCGTATCAAAATATTTGGAAACCTTGGCTACCCGGTCCGGATCGCCGACCAGGATTATTTTTCCGGCAATATCTTCCGGTAATAGGTTCAGGTGATAAACACTTCCGTCTTCGTTCAGAACCAGTTCTGAAGCTGCTAGTTTATTGAGCATATTTATTTTTTTTATTATTTAAAATGAAAAGTGTGATTTATTAAAATCCTCCCGCCATATCCTTCATCATTATTCAAAGAAAAGCCTGTAAAGAATAGGCTGTTTTAGTAATGAATGTGATTTCGGGGTTTAAAATTAATAAAAAAAATTATATGGTATGGCTGTTTAAGCATATTTTAAGTTTGGCATCAAATCAACAGGAAGTTTAAAAGTCTGTAAACATTATTTAATCCAAATTTAAAATTGAGGTAATGTATTACCGGCGGGTGATTCATAGTTTTGCGCAAAAATGATCATGAGGTTTTACCCTTTGGCTGTTGCTGTTGTCCTGACCGGTTTTGCGGTGATGTCTTTTAACCCGGTGGATAAAGGATTTAAAAATGAAAATACAACGGTAACCCGGGGACTGACCGATTTCCGGGCAAAGCTGGAAGCCCTGAAATCCGATGCCCATGATTTTGCCGACGATAAAGTTTCAACTGAAAAGCTCCGTGAATCTATTAAAAAAACCAGGAATTCTTTCAAGGAAATCGAGTTTTATATTGCCTATCATTATCCTGAATTTACCAAGACCCGGCTGAATGCGGCACCACTGTTTCATATCGAAGCTGCAGGGACAAAAGCGTATACTTTGCCGCCGGAAGGGTTACAGGTTCTGGATGAACTGATTTTTTCCGATGAAGCGGAAAAGAAAAAGGAAGAAATTAAAACCATTACCGATTTTTTATACAATACCTACGCAGGCTTCTACCAGAGCGCCCTCAAAAATGGACTGAGCCGTGGAAACAATAAAACCCTGCCATTGAGGATTGAACTGATCCGGATCTACAGCCTTGGGGTAACGGGATTCGATACGCCCGGATCGCTGAATGTTTCTGAAGAGGCTGCTCACGCTTTTTCAGGGATGAAGAAATACATTAATGATGAACCTTATTTTGGAAACTACGACACCCGAAAAGCCGATAGTATTCTAACGGAAGGCATCGGTTATCTCTCAAAGAATACGGATTTCGAAACCTTTGACCGAATCGAATTTTACAAAAAATTCATCCAGCCTCTGTATGAGGAATTGGGGAGCTGGGACGGCCGGAGCGATGACCTTAAGGAATTTTCCGGCTGGAATGTCGGTAGCAAAAACCTTTTCAGCAGCGATTTTCTGGATCCTTATTCGTATACCTTGCTTAAAAAGGAAGACGACAGTCCGGAACTTAGAAAATTGGGGAAAGAAATTTTTTATGACCAAAACATCAGCGAAAACGGAAAAATGAGCTGTGCTACCTGCCATCTTCCGGAAAATGCATTTACCGACCGGCAGGTAAAATCACCGGGCAATGTGGAAGGCAAGACCGTCCTGAGAAATTCCCCGACTTTGTACAATGCGGTTTTTGCCAAACGGTTCTTCTACGACCTGAGGGCATTTTACCTTGAGCAGCAGGCAGAACACGTTATCTACAACAAAGACGAATTCAATACCAGCTACGAAAGCATCATCAAAAAGCTGAAGGCGAAACCGGAATACCGTGAGGCTTTTAAAGCAGCCTATAAAACCGGTGAGATCAATAAAGAAAATTTTTCAAAAGCATTGAGTTCGTATGTCGCTTCCCTGTATTCTTACGACAGCGATTTTGACCGGTTCATGAGGAATGAAAAGGATATTTCTGCCGATGCCCGGAAAGGATTCAATCTGTTTATGGGAAAAGCCAATTGCGCCACCTGCCATTTTGTACCGACTTTCTCCGGGCTTGTTCCGCCGTTCTTTAATGAAAATGAATCGGAAGTACTGGGCATAACTACGGAGCCGGTCAGCCGGAAGCCGCTGGAGCTTGATCAGGATAAAGGAAGAATCAACAGCCCCGTGAAGAAAGAAAATTCATGGATTTATGAAAATTCTTTTAAAACCGTAACGGTAAGAAACATTGCCCTTACCAAACCATATTTTCACAACGGAGCCTTCAGCACCCTGGAAGAAGTATTGGATTTCTACAACGAAGGGGGAGGTGAAGGCCTGGGAATGAATGTGAAAAACCAGACTCTGGCCCCCGATAAACTGCATCTGACCAAGACGGAGATCAGCCAGATCATTGTGTTTCTGAATTCCCTGACGGATATCAGTAAAGCCAAATAGGAGAATACCAGTAGTTTTTTGTCATTCTGAAAGAATCTAAGCGAGAATCTTTCCGGATGGCTCTCTAATACTATGCTCGGATTCCTGCGGAATCACAAGTGTGGTGTATAGATAAAATGCCAAAATGGTCATATGCTTTTTGTCATTACGTAGGAATCCAAACTCGAATCTTTCCATGCTGATTTCTAAGAAATTTCCATCGGTGATGAACGGTTGTACTGATTTCTGATTACGAAAATAAATTTTAATCTTTTTTTAATTTAACATAAAATTCATTTAAGTAACATTCGGTTTTCCATTAATTAATATTCTCCGGGATTTATTTAAAGTCCTATTCACAGAGGCTTCAGGGCAATCCGGTAGCTTTGCATCGTCTAATTAATCGAAATTTGAAATGAAAAGAAAATTACTTACCGTTGCAGCACTGGCACTGGTTACCGGTTCTTTAATGAACGCGCAGACCTTTATCTTCAACAAAAATGCTTCCTGGAAATACAATGACAGCAATACCGCATTAGCTTCCCAATGGAAAGATGCCGGTTATGATGTTTCAGGATGGTCGCAGGGGAACGGCCCGCTGGGATACGGCGATCCGGTAACAACCACTACGGCTTCAGGTCTTGCTACGGCTTATTTCGCCAAAGATTTTACGGTGAACATCAATGACCTTTCCACAACCATGGAATTGGGCGTGATGAGAGATGACGGGATTGTGGTCTACCTCAACGGGGAAGAAATAGCAAGGGACAATATGCCTTCCGGAACCATTACATTCAATACCTGGGCAAGCTCAACCATTGGCGGTTCTGCCGAAGATGTCTACAACGTATTTTCGATCCCTAAATCCAAATTTGTGAACGGAACCAACAGGATCTCCATCGAACTTCACAACAGGGATACTTCCAGCTCGGATCTAAGGGTGGATGCTTATCTTAAAACAACAGCTACCGTTACACCGGTGGCTTGTAATGCAACGCACATCAGCTGTTTTACGTCCATTGTTCCGACGGCCCAGACCGGTAAACTGATTATCCCTGCTGAACACAAATACCAGCTGATCCTGAAAGAAGGTGACAATTACACAGAAGGCGGCGGACTGGTAGGCGGTCAGAACGACTTTACCGCTTACGTTCCTAAAAATGCCAGCAGTACGAATGGATACCTTTCCGTAAACCATGAAACGAATCCGGGAGGGGTAACGATGGCGGAGATCAATTATAATGCATCAACTAAACTCTGGCAGCTGTCCAGATCAAGAGCGGTGAGTTTCTCCGCACCAAGCCTGGTGCAGACGATCAGAAACTGTTCGGGAGGGATAACCCCTTGGGGAACAGTCATTACTGCGGAGGAACAGACAACTTCCAGCGACGTAAACGCAGACGGAATGAAAGACTACGGCTGGCTGGTGGAAATTGATCCCGTTACGGCTCAGGTGGTTTCCCAGAATGCGGACGGATCCAAAGGTAAGCTTTGGCAGATGGGCATCATGAACCACGAAAACGTAGTAATCAACAGTGCAGGAACAGTAGCCTATTACGGTGAAGACGGAGGGACGCATATGGTCTACAAATACGTGATGGATACGCCGAATAACCTTTCTTCAGGAAATCTTTATGTTCTGAAACTGGACCAGGGGTTAAATAACGGCGATCCGGTGGCTACTACCGCTACATGGATCCAGGTGCCGAATAAAACCAAAGCCGACCAGAACAATACACAGACTTTGGCCCAGTCTTTAGGCGGAACTTCTTTCAACGGGATTGAAGATGTGGACATCAGCCCGATTGACGGAAAAATTTACTTTACGGCTAAAGGATTGAATAAAGTCTACCGGCTTCAGGACAACGGAACCACCGCTTCGCAGGTTGAAACTTTCGTTGGCGGGCTTAGCACGAATTATTCTTTCAACACCGCTCAGGGAACAAAAACGGAAGCATGGGGCGACGGAAACGACAACCTGACGTTTGATGAACTTGGAAACCTCTGGGTGCTTCAGGACGGCGGTAAAAATTACATCTGGGTCGTGGCTCCGGACCATACCCAGGCCAATCCAAAAGTGAAACTTTTTGCTTCCATGCCGGCCGGTTCCGAACCTACGGGGCTTACCTTTACACCGGATTACAAATTCGGATTCTTCTCCGTGCAGCATCCGGATTCTACGATCTCTACCGATGTTGATGCTACGGGAAATACCATCGATTACAGAGGTAAATCGGCAACCGTTGTGGTAGCGCTTAAAAACAACCTGGGAACAACCGGCACTTTGGGAACCATCGATGCGCAGGCGGAAAGTACAGTAACCGTTGCACCGAATCCTACTTCCGGATTTGTGAAGGTAAATTCCCCGAAAGGATTGAAAAACATCCTGGTGACGGCTTACAGCATCGACGGGAAAATCATATTCAACCAGAAATATACGGGAATGCATAAGATGCTGGACCTGGATTTCACAAAACAGCTTGAAGCATCCCGGGTTTTGATATTGAATATTGAAGCGGAAGGAGGATTCCAGCAGACCGTGAAATTGCTTAAAAAATAACTTCTCAATATGTACACCACTGCCGGCAATGTTTCTGTTGCCGGTAGTTTTTTTATTTATGAAAAAACTTTTTATTACCCTTTTACTTTTGGTTATTTCTCAGGCTAAAGCACAGATCGATCCTGTAAAGTATCCGACCTATACAAACGTTGATGATGCTTTGAAAAGCGGGAAGACCGTTTACAGCATGAGCTTCAGAGGGAAGAAAATGTTCAATCTGCCGGTAGAAATCCAGAAACTGCCGTCTGTTTTTTTCCTGAACCTGATGGAAAACAACTTTGAGAAAATGGACGAATCTGTTTTCAGATTAAAAGAACTGACGATTTTGAACCTGAGTGAAAACAGCATCAAATATATTCCGGATGAAATCGCAAAACTTCAAAAGCTGGAAAGCCTCTCCTTCAGCCTGAACAGCTTAACACAAATCAATCCGAAGCTTGCCGGTCTTCAGAAGCTGAAAATGATTCATCTGGATGCCAATAACCTGAATGTATTTCCGGAAGCCTTGCTTGCGATCCCGGGTTTAGAGGAAATCAACCTTCAGGGAAACCAGATCAGTTTCATTGCAAAGGATTTGGATCAGATAAAAAGCCTGAAATCATTGAACCTGGCTGCCAATCAGATCAATGACGTCAACGGACTGAAATTTCCGGATTCACTGAAATACCTGGAGCTGCAGCAGAATGCAATCACGAGGCTGCCGGAAAGCTTATTCCGCTTAAAGAGCCTTGAGTTTTTAAATGTGGGTCAGAATAACATCCGGGAAATATCGCCGAAAGTAAAAGCACTGAAAAATGTGGTCAGCATCAACCTGGCCAACAACCGGATAAAAGATCTTCCTGTTGAATTCTCACAGCTGAAGAATCTGAAGACCCTTATTTTAACAGGCAATCCGATCGAAAAGTCAACCCTTGAAAAGCTGAAAACAGTTATGCCGCAAACGCAGATTTATTTTTAATCACCTGGAAGAAGGATGCCGGAAGCTTTTATGAAAGGTAGTAAATTCATCATTGGCCTTATGGCAATGGTCAATTCCAGCGGGTCAATGGTCAATTTTCTTAATCGATCTTTCACTCTTCAACCTTAGAATTCACCATTCACTTGCGCAGCAAAATTAACCTGCGCAGCAGAATTCACCGCTCACCTTATGTCAATAGTCAATTCCTGCGGGTCAATGGTCAATTTTCCAATTGATTGTTTACTCTTGAACTTAGAAAAGAACCAGTAAAAATTTTTTCTGAATTTTCGCCACTCTCCATAGGAATGGAATTGTGATTATTAGCAGAAGTACTTTTGATCAACTTTAAAATTCACCATTTACTTGCGCAGCAAAATTGACCTGCGAAGCAGAATTCACCATTCACCTTATGTCAATAGTCAATTCCTGCGGGCCAATGGTCAATTTTCCAATTGATTATTTACTCTTGAACTTAGAAAATAACCAGTGAAAATTTTTTCTGAATTTTCGCCATTCCTCCATAGGAATGAAATTGTGATTATTAGCAGAAGTACTTTTGATCAACCTTAAAATTTACCATTCACTTGCACAGCAAAATTAACCTGCGCAGCAGAATTCACCGCTCACCTTATGTCAATAGTCAATTCCTGCGGGCCAATGGTCGATTTTCCAATTGATTGTTTACTCTTTAACCTTAGAAAACTACCTCGTCAAAAATTCTTTCTGAATTTTCGCCATTCCTCCATAGGAATGAAATTGTGATTATTAGCAGAAGTACTTTTGATCAACCTTAAAATTTACCATTCAGTTGCAAAGCAAAATTGACCTGCAAAGCAGAATTCACCTTTCACCTTATGTCAAGAGTCAATTCCTGCGGGGCAATGGTCAATTTTCCAATTGATTGTTTACTCTTCAACCTAAGAAAACCACCCATCATAAATTCTTTCTGAATTTTCGCCACTCCTCCAAAGGAATGGAATTGTGATTATGGGCAGAATTACTTTTGATCAGCCTTAAAATTCACCATTCACTTGCAAAGCAAAATTGACCTGCAAAGCAGAATTTACCCTATCATCCGCCGACCCTCTTGGTCTTATATCCCATGTCTTTCAGGATCTCCATAATCTTATCCCGGTTGTCTCCCTGAATGATAATCGTTCCGTCTTTTTCGGATCCGCCGATTCCCAAAGTAATTTTTATCTTCTTTGATATTTTTTTAAGCTCTTCTTCGCTTCCTTCCCATCCTTCAACAATGGTTACCGGTTTTCCGTTCCGGCCTTTCTTTTCAAACTTGCACACCAGTGGCTCTTTCTGCTTAAATTCTTCTTCAGGCATTTTAAAATCCTGCTCTTCATGATCAGGAAAAAGGTTTTTCAGTTGGTCTCTTAAATCCATCCGGCAAAATTAATAATAATTCGGACTAAAGAAAATATAACGTGAATTAAATAATTCCTGAAAACCGGTATGATATTTTAATGGAATGATAATCATAAAATGAGTATATTTAGTAACCTTTTACCAAAAAAATATTAAACTATGGATCTATTTGTATTAATCCCCATTTTTGGGATTGCTGCTTTGGTGTATACCTTTCTCCAAAGTAATTGGGTTAATAAGCAGGATGCAGGAGATGAAAAAATGAAACTGATCAGCGGGCATATTGCTGACGGTGCCATGGCTTTTCTGAAAGCCGAATACAGAGTCTTGGCTTATTTTGTGGTTATTGTAGCCATTCTTCTGGCAATCATGGGCATGAGCAATGCCAATTCACACTGGACCATCGGGATCGCCTTTATCTTCGGAGCGGTGTTCTCTGCAGCAGCCGGTTTTATCGGAATGAAAATCGCAACCAAAGCCAATGTACGGACGGCCCAGGCTGCAAAAACGTCACTTTCCAGTGCGCTGAAGGTTTCCTTTACCGGAGGTTCGGTAATGGGAATGGGCGTTGCCGGATTAGCGGTCTTAGGATTGGGCGCCTTATTTTTAATCATCAGGCAGATTTTTGCCCCGGATTCTCCCGTTGATTCCCACGAAATGGAAAGGACCATCGAGATTCTTACGGGATTCTCTCTGGGAGCTGAATCCATTGCTCTTTTTGCAAGAGTAGGCGGCGGGATTTATACGAAGGCTGCCGATGTAGGAGCCGACCTGGTAGGAAAAGTGGAAGCGGGAATCCCGGAGGATGATCCGAGAAATCCGGCTACCATTGCAGATAATGTAGGTGATAATGTGGGCGACGTGGCCGGGATGGGTGCCGATTTGTTCGGTTCGTATGTTGCCACGGTACTTGCCACGATGGTCCTGGGAAGGGAAACGGTTTCAGTGGATTCCTTTGGTGGTTTTGCACCGATCCTATTGCCGATGCTGATTGCCGGAACAGGAATTATTTTCTCGATGGTCGGGACCCTGTTTGTAAGAATCAACGATAACGAAGATGCATCTCCTTCAAGCGTACAGAATGCACTGAATCTGGGAAACTGGGGAAGCATCGTCATTACAGCCATCGCTTCGTATTTTCTGGTAACCTATATTCTGCCGGATAAAATGGTACTGAGAGGACATGAGTTTACCAAAATGGGTGTTTTCGGGGCAATTATGGTCGGGCTGGTTGTCGGAACTTTAATGAGCATTATCACCGAATATTATACGGCTATGGGAAAAAGGCCGGTTTCAAGCATTGTAAGACAATCTTCTACCGGACATGCCACCAACATCATCGGCGGGCTTTCCGTAGGAATGGAATCTACTTTATTGCCGATTATTGTACTGGCAGGCGGTATCTACGGTTCTTATTTATGTGCCGGATTGTACGGGGTTGCGATTGCCGCGGCGGGAATGATGGCTACAACGGCCATGCAGCTTGCTATCGATGCCTTCGGACCCATTGCCGACAATGCAGGCGGAATTGCCGAAATGAGTGAGCTGCCGAAAGAAGTGCGTGAAAAAACGGATATCCTGGATGCCGTAGGAAATACAACGGCGGCTACAGGAAAAGGGTTTGCCATTGCGTCTGCAGCTTTGACGGCTCTGGCTTTATTTGCAGCATTTGTAGGTATTGCAGGCATCGACGGGATCGATATCTACCGTGCTGATGTGCTGGCCGGATTGTTTATCGGCGGAATGATCCCTTTCATCTTTTCGTCTTTGGCAATTACCGCAGTAGGGCAGGCGGCAATGGCAATGGTGGAGGAAGTAAGAAGACAGTTCCGGGAAATCCCGGGCATCCTGGAAGGCAAGGCACAGCCGGAGTACGAAAAATGTGTTGCCATTTCTACCGATGCGTCCATCAGGAAAATGATGCTGCCGGGAGCCATTGCCATCATTTCCCCGCTGCTGATCGGATTTATTTTCGGCCCTGAAGTATTGGGTGGATTTTTGGCAGGAGCCACCGTAAGCGGGGTGCTGATGGGAATGTTTCAGAACAATGCCGGAGGCGCCTGGGACAATGCAAAGAAATCTTTTGAAAAAGGAGCGAGTATCAACGGGCAGACTTATTACAAAGGTTCCGAACCCCATAAAGCTTCCGTAACCGGTGATACGGTAGGTGATCCCTTTAAAGACACCTCAGGACCTTCAATGAATATCCTGATCAAATTGATGTCAATCGTATCCCTTGTGATCGCACCAACTTTAGCGGTGATGCACAAAGATAAAATCGAAGCCAACCGTAAGGCAAAACTGGAAGCATTAACGGGAACTACTAGTACAACAACCGTTAATCCCGCAGCCAATCCTGCAGCCGGTGTTGTGGCAGTACCGGAAGTAAAAGGCTACCTTAATGAAAACGGGGATTTCTTCTATGATACCGGAGCGATAAAAGAAGTAGAACTGAAAAACGGTAAAAGAATAAAAATCGGTGAAGGCAGCCAGATTTATCAGCTGTACAACGCCGTTAAAAATAAAGATCAGGCAGTCCTGAATCCGAACAAGTGGTACACCATTGAAAACCTTTATTTTGAAACCGGATCGGCTGATCTGAGACCGGGTGCCGAAGCACAGCTGCTGAATCTGGTGGAACTTTTAAATGCCTATCCTACGATGAAAATTAAATTAGGCGGCTATACGGATTACAGTGGTAATGAAGAAAGCAATCAGAAGCTTTCCAACCTGAGGGCACAGACGGCAAAGCTTAAATTGCTTGAGCTTGGTGTCGGCGGAGACAGGATAGAAGCGGAAGGCTACGGTTCCCAGCATCCGGTTTGTGAAGCCAATGATACCGAAGAATGTATGGCAAAAAACAGAAGGATTGATGTAAGGGTTCTTTCCCTTTGATCCTGAAAAATATATGTATTGAAAGCACTGCCAAAAAGCAGTGCTTTTAATTTTACCACCAAAGTCACAAAAGCATTTTTTTAATTTGCGTAGACTGCTGAGTTCTGAAAAGAATAAAAATCAAAGATTTTTAGAGGAATTTTTTTATTTTTTTTAATCAATGTAAATTCGGTCATATTAAAATGATTTTCAGGTGTTTAATTAATTTAAAAATAAAAATGAGACTGATTCAGTCGGGATTTTAAATAGAATTTCTTTTAGCGGAAGGAATGGACGGTTCACTCTTATGACGGGATTTTTCCTATCCTGTACTAAGCCGTCCTATCAGGACTTTAATAAAATCCATCCCTGATTGAAAAACTGAGGCCGGTTAATCAGTATTGAATACGAACGCCTCTGATAAAGCGATAACCTATTCAGTTTGATCATCAGGATCTTTGATCCTTGTGTCTGACAAAAGAAACTTCCGGCATCCCTCTTCCAGCTCTTATTTACGGTTTATACCTCGAATTCACATTAATTAATACCTTTAATCATAATTTTGATGATAGAAAGTTTAAGCTTCATCACCCAATCTTATAAACAAATCAAAGTACCTTTCTCAAATGTTCCAGCGCATCAGTAATCAGTTCATCGTTCTTTGCAAAGCTGAACCGGATGTAATCGGAATCCCGTCTTGAATTGTAAAAAGCAGACAGCGGCAGACAGGAAACTCTCTTTTCCACCGTCAGCCATCTGGAGAATTCCACATCGGTCATGGTTTGGGAAACCGATCTGAAATTAACAATCTGAAAAACTGCTCCTTCTGCTTTCTGTTCGACTTTCAGTGGGGTATTATTGATTAATTCATAAAAAAGGTCACGTTTTCCCTGCATCATTATTTGATTCTCGGAAGAATCAAAAACTTCCAGATACTTTGCAATGGCATATTGGCAGGGTGCATTGGCGCCGTAGGAAATATATTGCTGATGGCACCGGAATTTCGCCGTCAGGTCCTCCGGAGCCAGGAGATAGCCGACCTTCCAGCCTGTGGAATGAAACATTTTCCCAAAAGAAAAAATACCGAATGTCCTTTTCCGCAATTCCGGATGAAGAAAAGAACTGTAATGTTCTGCGCCGTCGAAACAATAGGTATCATAGATTTCTTCTGAAATAAGATAAATTTCCCGGTCTTCAATTAAAGTATACAGCTGGTTCCAATCGTCACGGGACCACATTTTCCCGGTAGGATTCTGGGGAGAATTGACGATGATTGCTTTTGTCTTTTCGGAAATGCAGTCCTGCAGCTTTTCCCAGTTGATCGAGAAATCATGGTTGAGATCGTAATATACGGGAATGCCACCGTTCAGAAAGACTGAAGGGCCGTAGGTGTAATAGGACGGCTGGATGACAATAACTTCATCGCCCTGATGCAAAATACAGCGGAGCGAAGTATACAAAGCAAAAGTAGCACAGGGAACAATCGTTACCTCATTTTCATGCAGGCTGACGCTGTGTTTCCTGTTGGTATTAAACGCGATCACATTCTGAACCAGCAGCGGATTTCCGGCCAGCAGTTCATAATTATGATTGTTGAGGTCTGCCGCTTCTTTCAGGTATTCCCGCAGGCGGTTATCGATGTCAAAATCCGGTAATCCCAGAGACAGGTCGAAGCTGTTGCTGCTTGCTGCAAGCTCAGACATTTCGGTAAAAAAAGTATAATGACTGAATCCGTAGATATTCCCCATACGTTTTGCATTTATTTCAAATATATGAAAAATACCACTCCGCCGGAGATTAAATAAATTTTGTTATTTTTAAGCAAATTATTCATCAATGAGAAAATTGTTCATCCCATTATTTTCAGTGGCTGTGCTGGCAAGCTGCGGCACCGCAAACAATGCGTCCGGTACCGGAACTTCAAAATCTTCGACTTCTGCGCAGGGAAGCAAGGCTTTTCTTTCTGCCTATAAAGAAATTAAGGCGGAAGATTTGAAGAAAAACCTTTATGTAATCGCTTCCGATGAGATGGAAGGAAGGGATACGGGAAGTCCGGGACAGAAAAGGGCAGGAGAATATATGGTTAACTATTATAAAACCCTGGGAATTTCCTATCCGAAAGCATGTTCTTACTATCAGAAGGTTCCTGCAGATTTTATGAAAAAAAGGGGCGGCGGAAACCTTCCTGATTCTGAAAATATCCTGGCCTTTATCGAAGGTTCTGAAAAGCCGGATGAAATTGTGGTTATCTCCGGGCATTATGACCATGTGGGAACAAGAAACGGGGTAGTTTATAACGGTGCGGATGACGACGGAAGTGGGACCGTTGCCGTGATGGAAATTGCAAAAGCATTCCAGGCAGCCAAAAAAGCAGGGAACGGCCCTAAGCGATCCATCCTTTTCCTTCATGTAACGGGTGAAGAGCATGGACTTTTCGGTTCGGAATATTATACCGATAACCCTGTATTTCCGCTGGCCAATACGGTGGCGGATCTGAACATTGACATGATCGGGCGTGATGATCCTGAAAACAGAGGAAAGCAGTATGTATATGTGATCGGTTCCGAAATGCTGAGCTCACAGTTGAAAGTCATCAACGAAACTGCAAACAAAACGACGAATAATCTGGAACTGAATT
Source organism: uncultured Chryseobacterium sp. (assembly GCA_913777465.1). Classification (GTDB taxonomy): domain Bacteria; phylum Bacteroidota; class Bacteroidia; order Flavobacteriales; family Weeksellaceae; genus Chryseobacterium. Next base: position 57,916 of record CAJYRQ010000051.1, on the reverse strand, counting down.
ATAAGTACGACGATCCGAATGATACGCAGAGACTGTATTACCGCTCAGACCATTACAATTTTGCCAAAAACAATGTTCCGGTGGCCTTTTTCTTCGATGGCATCCATGAAGATTACCACAAACCAACAGATGACGTAGAAAAAATCGATTATAACCTGTTGGCCAAAAGAACACAGCTGGTTTTTGCCACGGCGTGGGAACTGGCCAACCGGCCGCAGCGAATTATGGTTGATAAGAAATAATTCATCCCTCACTAAAAAAGGCAAATGCGCTTCACAGCAGTTTGCCTTTTAATTTTTTTAATATAAATCTATAAAAATAAATTATGAAGCAGAAAGTAAAATCTATCCGGCCGTTCATCGGTGCGGAAAATTTTGAAGTCAGCAGAAGCTTTTACCGGGACCTAGGTTTTGAAGAAGTGGCAATTGATCCGAAAATGTCGTTGTTCAGATGGAATGACATTGGATTTTATCTTCAGGATGGCTATGTAAAAGACTGGATCGACAATACGATGGTTTTCGTGGAAGTAGAAAACACGGATGAATTTTTTCAGGAAGTTCAGTCGTTAAACCTCACGGAAAAATACGGATCGGTAAAAATAAGCCTGGTACAAACGCTGCCTTGGGGAAAAGAATGTTTTGTGCACGATCCCAGCGGTGTTCTGTGGCATTTCGGTGAGTTTTTCCAGCAATAAATTTTAATTCTAAACCACTAACTTTTTTCTTTTTAGATGATCTACGCTTTTGATACGTATTATTACGAAGATTACGCCAACACCGTCTGTCTCGCTTTCAAAGACTGGAATTCTGAACAGGAGTCAGCAATTTTCAGTGAAAAGACAGCCATTACTTCAGATTACGAAAGCGGTGCCTTTTATAAAAGGGAATTGCCCTGTATCCTGAACCTTTTGGATAAAATCAATCTGCAGCCGGGTGATCTCATTATCGTTGACGGCTACGTGACTTTGGATGAAGACGGAAAAAACGGTCTCGGAGGTTACCTGTATGAATCCCTGGGACAAAAATACCCTGTAATCGGCATTGCGAAGAACGGTTTCAACAGCAATGATCCTCAAAGAAGAACCATTTACCGTGGTGAAAGCAAGACTCCGCTTTTCCTCACGGCAAAAGGGATCGATGTAGATGCAGTACGGCCTGAAGTTGAGCGGATGCACGGTAATTTCAGAATCCCCACCTTACTCAAAAAGCTGGATCAGCTTACCAGGAGCGGAGATTAGAATAGTTTCAGCTAAAAAGAACTTGACGACCTTCAAATTATTTGTAGTGAGTATTGAAATCAGAATAGAAGTGACATTATAAGTTAGGCTTTATACAAGGCATTAATAAGCAGATCACTGAACGATTTCACTTGATATAAGTTTCTAACCGATCAATAAAAAGAAACCTCCGACCTATTATCCGAATATTGCTTCATATTGTATCAATGAAAATTGGCCGGATTTCCTCAAAAGGTGATAAATATCATTCGTTTATTATTTTTATTAATTCTAAATAAATATAAATTTGTATTAATAAAAAACACAAACAATCATATCCATATCAATTTTTGTTTTTTCAGACCGGCATTTATAGGCCGGTTTTTATTTTTGATACAGGGATTTCCGGTATTCGATGCCCCATTTTGCGATTTCATCGATGATGGGTTCAATGGTTTTGCCGTACTCCGTGACTTCATATTCTACGGTTACGGGCTTCGTATCGAGTACCGTACGTTTGATAAGGTGGTTGATTTCCATATCCTGCAGTTCTTTGGAAAGCATCTTGGCTGCAATGCCGTCGATTTCACGCAGCAGGTCCATAAACCGCATTTTCCCGCCTTGCATCAGGGTTCCTAAAATATGGAATTTCCATTTGCCGGATAAAATTTCCATTGAATCTTTGATGGCGTTCATCCTGTGCTTGCATACCGGAGAGGTATTGTAGCTGGCTTCCTTTCTCATTGCTGATTTGTTTTAAAGCGGTAAAGATATGAAATTTTGGTAAGTTGGTTTCATGGAGGAAACCGGTTTCCAAAAGGAAATCCATTGCCTGGTTGTGATGATTAAATCTTAGTTTTGTGAAACAGTAATAAGGACATCAAATCTTAACACGATAAATGCTGAATCGCAAAATATTAACATTTATGTTCATTACAGCTGTGCTCAGCAGCTGTAACGGGCAAAATGATAAACGTAAGAAAATGGAAAATAAATCAACGAATCCGCTGTTATGCGATCCTGCTACAGGAATTTGTGAAGTTCCCGGGGAAAGAACCGAAATCGGGAACATCGATGTAAAGGCTAATGAAAAACCTGTAAAAGTTATTTATTTTACAGATCCCATCTGCTCATCATGCTGGGGGATCGAGCCCCAACTTAGAAAACTTAAGCTGGAATACGGAAACAACGTCGATATTGAATACAGAATGGGAGGTCTTCTTCCGGACTGGAGCTACAACAGCGGCGGCATCAGCAAACCGTCTGACGTGGCCCACCACTGGGATGAAGTGAGTTTATATTACGATATGCCGATCGACGGGGATGTGTGGCTTCAGGATCCACTGGATTCTTCCTATCCGCCATCCATCGCTTTTAAAGCGGCACAGCTTCAGGATAAAACCAAGGCTGTTGAATTTATGCGGGAACTCCGTGAGATGGTATTCTTAAAGAAAAAGAATATCGCCAAGTGGGAACATATTGCGGCTGCAGCAAAAAAAACAGGCCTTGATACCGATCAGCTGAAGAAAGATTTTGAAGGAAAAGGAAAAGAACTCTTTCAGGAAGACCTGAAACTGGCGAGGGAAATGGGAGTAAGAGGTTTTCCTACCATGTTTTTTACGAACGGTGCCGGAAGCAAAGAAATCGTTTACGGCTCCAAGCCGTATGCTTTCTACGAAACAGCTATTTTAAAAGTAAATTTGGACACTAAAAAATCCGAGTATTCCAAAAACTGGGAGAGCCTTTTTGCCAAATACAGTTCGCTGACGGCAAAAGAATACTCCGAATTGTCCGGGACACCGAGAAGGGAAAGCGAGCAGCTGCTGAACGACCTTTCAGCGAAGGGCAGTCTTGAAAAGCTTACCACAAAAAACGGTTCGATCTGGACCCTGAAATCGAATTAATTTCATTAATATTTAGCAAATTTTTTTCCGGAAACTCGCAAGAGTCTCCGGTTTTTTATTTTTAGATTAAAACGGAAATCCTTTTAAAGAGAGGCATATTTTCCGAAGTTTAAGATATGTTTAACGATAACTCTATTTCATATTCCAAATGTTAAAAAAACGGAATTAATCTTTAACGGTCCGGTTTGAAAAATTATTAAAATTTTATCATTTTTAATTCATTAGGTAATGATTAATTGTGCTTATTTTGATGAAAATAAAGAGCTTCTCCGGTTACAAAGTACAAAAGTGAGAACTGCTTTTTAACTATGCTAAAACCTTTTAACTTAAATAACATGAACAAATTGTTTTTTACCTTTTTGATTACGGGATCTTTGATGAAATCCCAGACTCATCGGTTTATCTATGATGTCGTATATAAAAAAGATTCGGCTTCAACAGTCCGGACCAAAGAAAATTATCACCTTGATATTGAAAATGATAACGTCACCTACTATACCAGAGATTTCTTCGTAGCCGATTCACTAATCAGCAATAACCTTAAATTTCCGGGTGATGCCAAGCTGAATACGTCTTCCATTGTTTTTCACAAAAAAGGAAATGATCAGTATGAAGAATTTGATATTCTGGAAGGGAGTACGATCCTGAAGCTTCAGTCTGCAGAATCACAGAACTGGAAACTGGCCAAAGAAAGCAAAAAACTAAAAGGTCTCATGCTGCAGAAGGCAACCACGACTTACGGAGGAAGAAACTGGACGGCCTGGTTTACGAAAGAAATTCCGTTCCAGGAAGGGCCGTACAAATTTCATGGCCTGCCGGGACTGATTGTAGAGCTTTATGATGACAAAGACAATTACCGTTTTGAGTTGGTAAAATCGGTAAAGATGGCTGGGATCTCCAAAAACCGGTTCATTGAAATGTCAAGGCAAATGAGTGTGCCGGTAGAATGGGAGAAGTATCGGAATACCAAACTTACCTATTACGAATCTCCTGTAAATTACCTTAAAAATGCTTCCAACAGAGAACAGTTTTACCTGAATGACGGAACGGTAGTAAATGCCGCAAATTCCAGGGAAATCAATAACCGACTGAAGGCGAATATTAAAAAATACAACAATCCCATCAATCTGGAAAAGGCTGTTGCGTATCCTTAAATCGATCTGAGGAAAAAAATTCCTGTAATTTCTTCTGCATAAGTAGTGAATTTAACATTCAGTTCATTGTTTGGCATAAAATTTATTCCTACATTTACTAAGAAATACAACTGTAGTGGAACTTAATTTTGCTTTTTTCAGTTCTGGAATCGCAATTAAATTTATAAAAATTTAAGCACAGCATCGTCGGCTGTGCTTTTTTATTGTTGTCTAATTAAAAAAATGAGATGTTTTTATCTACTGAATTCGCTCCTAAAGGGCGGATTCTTTTATTTAAATCATAAAAAATTACTATCTTTGGCAACCTAAACGGTCCCATAGTTCAACGGATAGAATAGAAGTTTCCTAAACTTTAGATCCAAGTTCGATTCTTGGTGGGACTACCATACAGAAATGTAATAATATAAAAAGATCACAGGTTTCAAATCTGTGATCTTTTCTATTTTCAGCTACAGTCCGGTAGCCCGGATGATGGATGCTTCATTAAAAAAGCTGCCCTTTCCGGACAGCCTTTATTTTAATTTTCCAGCTTTTCTTTGATGTATTTCGCCATATGAGATTTTTTGTCTTTTGCGAGCTGTTCCGGAGTTCCCGTAAACACCACTTCGCCGCCGTGCTTTCCGGCTTCCGGCCCGATATCGACGATATAGTCTGCCGATTTGATAATATCCGGCTGATGTTCAATAACAATCACGGAGTGACCCAGATCAATGAGTGCCTGCAGAGACTTCAGCAATTTCTGGATATCGTGGAAATGAAGACCGGTAGATGGCTCATCAAAAATAAACAGGGTTTTGTCCGTCGTCACGCCTTTTACCAGAAAAGAAGCCAGCTTTACACGCTGTGCTTCACCGCCGGAAAGGGTAGAAGAGCTCTGCCCGAGCTGCAGGTAACCCAAGCCGACATCCTGCAGAGGCCTCAGTTTGGTTGCGATTTTTTCTTCTTTATTATCAGTAAAGAATTCCAGGGCTTCGTCAACGGTCATGTGAAGGATATCCGAAATGTTCTTCTCGTCGTATTTTACCTCCAGGATTTCGTTTTTGAAGCGGGTTCCTTTACAGACTTCACATTCCAGCTCGATATCTGCCATAAACTGCATCGAAACATTAATTACGCCTTCGCCTTTACATTCGTCGCATCTTCCGCCGTCTACATTGAAAGAGAAGTGTTTCGGCTTATAGCCCATCATCTTTGCCATTTTCTGCTTGGCAAAAAGATCCCGGATGTCGTCATACGCTTTCAGGTAGGTTACCGGATTCGAACGCGATGATTTTCCAATCGGATTCTGATCGATCAGCTCAATGTTTTTAATCAGTTTGGCCGGGAACTCTACGGAATCATAATCGCCTTTTTTACCGCCCATGCCCAACTGGATCTGAATATCATTGGTAAGGATTTCTTTCATTAAAGTCGACTTTCCGCTTCCTGAAATTCCTGAAATCACGGCAAGGCTTTCCAGAGGAATATCTACATCCACGTTTTTCAGGTTATTCTGCCGGGCACCTTTGATTTTGATCCACTCTTCGGGCTTCCTCCGTTTTTTAGGAATCTCGATTTCCAATCTTCCGGTAAGGTATTTTGAGGTAAGGGTATCTGCATTCTTCAGTTCCTTGTAGTCGCCTGCAAATACAAGTTCGCCTCCCAGATAGCCGGCTTCAGGCCCGATATCGATGATGTAGTCCGCGGCTTTCATTACGTCTTCGTCGTGTTCCACTACAATAACGGTATTGCCGAGGTCGCGCAGGTTGTGCAGGACTTCGATCAAATTTTCGGTATCTCTGGAGTGAAGCCCTATGGAAGGTTCATCCAGGATATAAATGGAACCTACCAGCGAGCTCCCTAAACTTGTCGCCAGGTTAATCCTTTGGCTTTCACCGCCGGAAAGGGTATTGGAAGTTCTGTTCAGGGTTAAATAGCCCAAACCTACCTTGAGTAAAAATTCGATACGGGTTGTAATCTCATAGAGGAGCCTTTTGGCGATTTCCTGGTCGTGTTCAGATAATTTCAGTCCGTTAATCAGGGGGAAAAGTTCATCCAGAGGCAGCTCGATCATCGACTGGACGTTATGCCCGTCGATTTTCACCCAGCTTGTTTCTTCACGCAGCCTCAGGCCTTCACAGGTCGGGCAGAGTGTTTTTCCGCGATAGCGGGAAAGCATTACCCTGTACTGGATTTTGTATAAGTTTTCTTCCAGCATCTTAAAGAAATTATCAATGGATGGGAAGGTGCTTTTTCCGTCTCCTTTCCACAGGTATTTTCTTTGTTCTTTCGTTAATTGATGGTAAGGTTTATGAATCGGGAAGTCTTTTGCTTTTTTAATAAAATCCCTTTTCCATTCGCTCATGCTTTCTCCTCTCCAGGATGCCACCGCATCTTCGAAAACCGATAAGGCTTTGTTCGGAACTACAAGGTCTTCATCAATCCCGATTATTTTTCCGTAGCCTTCGCAGGTCGGGCAGGCCCCGTAAGGATTGTTGAAGCTGAAAAAATGGACGTTCGGCTCCAGGAATTCAATGCCGTCCAGCTCAAACTTATTGGAGAATTCCTTTACTTTTCCGGTATCCATATTCTTTAACGAACAATAACCGCGGCCCTCATAGAATGCCATCTGAATGGAGTCCGCCAGTCGCTGCAGGAAACTTTCGTCTTCTTCATATGCAAAACGGTCGATCACCAGATTGATTTCCATTCCCTTTTCAGGAGTGAAACCGAAGCTTTCCAGGTCTTCGATGCCTGCTACATTGCCGTTGACCTCAAGCCGTGTGAAACCGGCCAGTTTCAGGACATTCAGGTTCTCTCCGAAATTCGCCGCATCATAATCATACGGAGCGGTTAATAAAAACGAAACATCTTTTTTTGACGCTTTGATAAAATCCACCACATCGGAAACGGAATCTTTTTTCACTTCTTCACCGGAAACCGGGGAATAGGTTTTTCCGACCCTTGCGAAAAGGAGTTTCATGTAATCGTAAATTTCCGTGGACGTTCCCACCGTAGATCTCGGATTGGAGGAAATTACTTTTTGCTGGATGGCGATGGAAGGGGCCAATCCTTTAATATCGTCAACTTTCGGTTTCTCCAGCTTTCCCAAAAACTGCCGTGCGTAGGAGCTGAGACTCTCTACATACCTTCTCTGTCCTTCCGCATAAATCGTATCAAACGCCAGTGAGGATTTTCCGCTTCCGGAAACTCCTGTAATGACGATCAGCTTATTTTTGGGGATGAGAACATCAATGTGTTTCAGATTATTAAGATGTGCGTTCTTAACGAAAATCTGTTTTTTAATATCTATATCTGTTTTAGTAGCCATAGTAAAATTAAGACTAACAAAATTACGAAATTTTGACGGAAGTTCTGTTATATGTTTTGGCAACTATTTACAAATCTACACCACATGAAAAGCTCGGTTTTCAACATTGGCTGAGCCAGGTTTTTTTGGAGCTATTTTTTCTTCATCTGAAATTTCCGGAATCAGCTAAAGTGCTGACACATGGTAATTATTTACATTTCTACACCGTTGTCTTTAGGTTAAAATGAAACATTTTTTCAAAAACTATTGAATTAAATCCTGCTCACATTTCACTAAATCACGATTTTTAGAAAAAATTAGAAACTTTAACTAAAATTTAATAATATGCCGCAAAACTACACGTTCAGATAATTGCTAATATTGCAATACCATGATTAACACAAATTTCAAATCTGTACTGGAATTGATCCGAACTTTCTCCTCCGAGCAGGTATGTATAGATTATCTAGAGCAAATGAGATGGGGCGGGATTGTAGAAAGTCCGTTCGATCCGGAGTCAAAAATATATAAGTGCAGTAACAACCGTTACCGATGTAAGAATACCGGTAAATATTTTAACGTGAAGACCGGTACGATGTTCGAGAATACCAAGATCAGCCTTCAGAAATGGTTCCTGGCGATCTGGCTGCTTACCAGCGGCAAAAAGGGCATCAGTTCTGTCCAGCTGGCGAAAGACATCGGCGTTACCCAGAAAACCGCTTGGTTTTTATCCCACCGTATCCGCGAATGTTTCGGAATTGAAAACAGCCATGAGCTTGAGGGCGATATCGAATGTGACGAAACTTTTATCGGCGGTAAAAACAAAAACAGGCATTCACGGAAAAAAGTAAAATATTCCGAAGGGCGCAATTTTCCCGACAAAGTTCCGGTAATGGGCATGCTGCAGCGGGGCGGCAAAATGAATGCCTTTGTTATAGAAAGCACCGCCAAAAGCAACATCCAGCCTTTGATCCGCCGTTATGTAAACCGGGAGAATACGAGGCTGATCAGCGATGAATGGAGCGGATACAATGGATTGAACCGAGCTTATTACCATGTTGTGGTAGACCATTCCAAAAAAGAATACGTTAATGCAAAAGATAAAACGATACACACCAACAGTATCGAAGGCTGCTGGAAGATCCTTAAAAATTCGATTTACGGTATTTACAATTCAGTTTCCCGAAAACATCTTCAACGCTATGTAAATGAATTCCTGTACAGGTTCAACCTGAGAAGCACACCGGATCATACCAAATTCGTTTACCTGCTTAGAAAAAGTAAAGTCAGAACCAAATACAAAAGTCTTATCCTGTAAGAGGCACCAGCAACCGGTAATTCCAAAGGTAACGCAATCTATCAGTGAATGTTATCTGATTTTGTGGTATGTAGCACAAGGGTGATAATATAAGAATACAGTTGTATATTCATAAATTTGTTACCGGAAACCGTTTTATTTTACTACCGGTTGTTTTTATGGAGACAAAAATCTGAAAAAGAAATAATTATTTCTTTCAGTTTAGCACAAATATGACTACTTTAACAGTTGAAAATGTTACCTGATATATTAAAAGAAAAAAAGATAAAAAGTATTCTTGTAGAAAAAGAAGAATATTTTGATGTAGCCGATATCAAGAAGAATCATCCGGATTTGAAAATTGATATCGGTAAAATTGTTGTCGTGAAAAAAACGGAATTCATTAAAGCGGAAGATGTGGCTCTATTATCCGATTTCGACAACGCCATGAGGCATATTTTTAAGCCTAAAAAATAATTTTTTTCTTAAAAAGAATCTGATTTTAGGCTTTTACGAAAGTGACTTTTCACTAATTCGCAATGAAGAAACAAATATTTTTATGAATTTTATATTTTCCTCTCATTCTGAATCATTGGAATTTTAAATATTGAAAAAAAATGAGCTTTAATTATCAAAACAGCAAAAAGAGAATTAGCTGAAAAATTCTTTATATTTTATTGACGAGGTATTGCTTTCTAATGTAAAATGTATTAAAATTGTATTCATAAATAGGTAATTTAGATATGAAAAAATTATTCAGAGATCTGGTTACACATTTAATGAGAAAAAGATAAAAACCATAATTCCCAGGATGCGATATACCGCATCCTTTTTTTTATGACAACTATCATTTGCCTGTGTTCGGGAACTCCACTACTTTTGGGATCGTAAAACTAACTGAGAATAAACCCGAAATTATGATAAAAAAAGCTGGGAGCATTTTTTTCCTCGGAGCCCTGTTTTTCGCACAGGCACAGGAAAAAGCAACGGATATTGAAACCATTGAAGTCCAGGGAAAGCTTTTTTCCACCCCGTACAAAACGGCAAACCAGAATATCACCATCATTACAAAAGAAGAGATTGCAAATTCTCCTGCAAAAAGCATTGATGAAATCCTGCAGCTGGTTCCCGGGATGGATGTCAGAAGGCGGGGCGCCAATGGAGTCCAGAGTGATATCGGCTTTCGGGGAAGTTCTTTTGAGCAGGTTCTGCTGCTGCTGAACGGCATCAGGATGAACGATTCGCAGACCGGACACAATTCCATGAATCTGCCGGTAGACCTGGATGACGTAGAACGGATCGAGGTAATCAAAGGGCCGGCTGCAAGACGTTTCGGGCAAAATGCCTATGCCGGTGTCATCAATGTGATCACAAAGACCGATCCGGGAAAAAGGGTAAAAGTAAGTGCGGAAGGCGGAGATTTTGAGACCTATGGCTTCGGGCTGAATGCTCAGTTGGGAAATGAGAAATTCTCAAATTCGTTGCAGGCCAATTCTGCAGCTTCCCAGGGATATATCTATAATACGGATTACGAAATCCGGAATGTTTTTTACCAGAGCAAGCTTAATATAAAAGACGGCAACGTGAGACTGCAGGCAGGCTTTTCCGAGAAAAAATTCGGAGCCAACGGGTTTTATGCATCCAAAGCAGCAACGGAGCAATACGAGGAAACCCAGGCTTCCGTGGTTAGTCTGGCGCATCGGCAGAAATTCGGGAATCTGAAACTCAGTTCAAATGTGTACTGGAGAAGAGGCCAGGATATGTACGTTTTCAATAGGGCAAAACCGGAGATATACCGCAATATGCATATCGGGAACAATATAGGCGGTGAAGTAAACTCCGCTTATGAATGGGGATTGGGAACTACCGGAGTCGGTGTTGAACTGAGAAAAGAGTTTCTGGTGAGCAATAATCTTGGGAACCCTAACCGTTTTGTTTCACAGGTGTTTTTTGAGCATCATTTTTCCCTGCTGGACAAAAAATTAAACATCAGTCCGGGGATTTCCTGGGCCAACTATTCCAAGGAAGGCAATTTTTTCTATCCGGGACTGGATTTAGGGTTTACCTTTAACCAAAACAATAAGGTGTATGGAAACATTGCCAGGGTACACCGGGTACCGACGTTTACGGATCTTTTTTACACCAGCAAGACAGAGCGAGGGAATCAGGATCTGAAACCTGAAAATGCGGTATACGCTGAAATAGGCTATCAGTATCAGACAAAAAATATTCTGGCCAAAGTAAGCGGTTTCCTGAGGGATACGCACGATGCAATCGACTGGACTAAAATTAATGAAAGCGATGCGTTCTGGTCTGCCCAGAATATCGGTAATGCTACAATCAAAGGGATAGAAGCAGAATTGAATCACCGCGTGAATGACTGGCTGAAATATACGGTCGGTTATACCTATCTGGATAATAAAATTAATCAGCCGGGCAATTTTTTAGCACGGTATGCACTGGACAATCTAAGGCATCAGTTGATAGCAAAATTAGAAACAAGGTTCCTTAAGAACTTCACCAATGAGGTTGCTTACCGTTATAACGAAAGGCTGAACAACGGAAGCTATCATCTGGTTGATGAAAAATTAAGTTTCGTTAAAAAAAACTTTTCCGTGTATGTTCTGATTAATGATATCACAAATACTTATTATACAGAGACTTTTGGCGTGCAGATGCCTCAAAGGTGGTTTCATTTGGGTTTTTCCTATAATATCAATATTAATTAAATGTTAATTAATAATGAATTAAAGTTAATATTACGAAATTGTTAATTCATCTACATTTGCAAAAATTTTTTAGATGAAACTGTTTATAAGTTTGGGCTTATTATTGAGCATTACCTTTTTTAAAGCACAGGAACATATTTCCAGCTTCAATGCACTGACGATAACTTATAAATTCCATCCGAAATTTTTCCTGTACCTGGAAGGACAGTCGAGAGGAATTGAAGAATATACCTATCCGGATTATTACGAAATAAAAGGAGGATTGGGATATAACCTGACGAAAAACCATAAACCCTTTATCGGAATGGGGAGATATGCAACGTACAAGGAGCATGCGATCAGCAGGGAGGAATTCAGGGTATGGCTTCAGGATGTGATCGATTTTAAAAAAGGAATCGTCAAATTTGAAAACAGATTGCGTGCTGAAAAGTCATGGTTCTATGAGCCACAGACGGATAAAAGCTCGGAAAGGATGCGTTACCGGTACCGTCTGAATATTTCAGTTCCATTAAATGCAAAAAAGATCGGACCGAAAACCCTTTTTGCCAATGTATATGACGAAATCTTTATTGTTTCCCCCAACAAGCCGTCATTTGCAAGAAACAGGATTTACGGCGGTCTCGGATACCAGATCGACGAACATTTCGGGGTGCTGGGCGGCTACCTGATGCAAAGGGAGTTCGAGGCGAAAGGAAACAAGAATTTCCATTTTATTTACCTTGCTTTAAACATCAATATAGACGATACAAACCCACCGGCAAAAACCTACCATTTCCCGGGAGCGGATTAAGAGAATCATCGGTTGGATAAAAATAAATCCTCCATCGTTACAACGGTGGAGGATTTATTTTTAATATTTTTCAATCAGGTAATGATAAGCTTTCAGGTATTTGTTGAACCTTTTGATATCTTTCGGCGTCAGTTCCCGGTTTACCCTTCTCAGATCCATATTGTCCCGCAGGTCATTGAGCTTTACGGCTACGGCAAGCGGTGACCTTTCGGTTCTTTTTACAAAGTCGTCATATTCTTCATCAGGATCGAATTTGGTCAGGCAGCTGATGGCAAAAATGATATATTCCGGAAAGCCTTCGTCACGAAGGTAATCCAGGCTGAACTCCTGGGGATGGTCTTCCACCACGTCGTGCAATACGCCTACGATTTTTTCGTCCAATGTTTTTCCGTATTCCATTACCCGCATGACGTGGGCAATGTAGGGTGCATGGTATTTATCAGTCTGTCCTTTGTGTGCCTTATCAGCTATTTTTATGGCTCTGTTGAGCAGTTCTTCTTTAGTCATTATCTTTACAGTAGACTGCAAAAATAAAAAATGCTCTAAAATTTCAGGGCATTTTTTATCTATTATTTTAATCGGCTTTTACTCTTTGCATCAATTCATTTATTACAGGTATTTTTTAACATTAAAATTCCTCTTTTTATTAAATGAAAAGAGATGCCGCTTTATTTGCTTTGAGACCTGGAAAGATGATCAGCTTTTTCAGTCTGACCTTCTTCCGGTTTCATGGCGTTAAGCATTTTGTAGTCTGCCCGGTCGGTTCTGGTATCCTTTAGGCTGGAATATTCAGTGCCCTTAAAAGGTTTTGCAGTGGGCATGTTGTAAAGATTTTTCTCCTGATTTGCCGGTCCGACTGTATCTCTGATGCGCTCGGTTTTTTTGTTAAGAGTATCAGTTGTCACAATAAACGGTTTCAATTCTTTTCTCTGGGCAGAAAAGGAAACGGAAATAGACAGTACAATAGGAAACAACAACTTTTTCATTATATATTTTTTTAAATTAATCTATGATTAAAGACAGTTTAATACTGGTTTTTATTACATTAAAAATTAAAATAAAGCCAATCAAAAATATTTAATTTTTTTCTGCCGATTAAGTTAACGTGAACTCGGAATAGCACCTGGATTAAAAGGCAGGAAGAGGGAAGCTGGATGCCGGAAGTTTCTCCTGTCAGAAATAGGTTCAAAGGTCTTGATCATCACTTTGGTTATTTTTCAATCAGGGAGGGATTTATATTGTTTTAAAGTCCCGAAGGAATGGCTTAGTAAAGGATAGGATGAAATCCTGTCAGAAGCGTAAAACCATTTATTTGTTGTACCAGAAAGAGTGGTATTCAGAACCCTGACTGAATCAGATTCATTTTTATTTTTGAATTAAATAATTGGCTGATTATGAAATCAATACAGTCGGGATCATATTAAATTAAGAAGAAACATAATTTAAACCACTACTGCTACAAGAAGTTTCAAGTCAATTAAAATGAAATCGAGGATTTTCTTAAAAACAAAAACGCCTCAAATAATTGAGACGCTTTGAAATCAAATTTATATATAAAAGACTAATAAGTTCCTTTATTGATGTAGTGGGCGGCAACTTTTTCGGTCAATGCCACTACATTCGGATGGTTGGTGTATTTGGTGAACCTTCTCAATCCGGAAAGCATCATTCGCTGCTCGTCACCTTCTGCGAAAGAAACGATTCCCTCTTTTGCAGCAACGATAATTTTTTCGACGGCTTTATAAAGGTTCAACTGGGCCATGGCGGCCTCTACAGATTCCGGTGCAGAATGTTTTTCAGCCCTTAAAACCGAAGATTCTGCCATATAGATCTGGTTGAGGATTTCGGAAGCATTCAATAACAGATGCTGCTGTTTTTCGATATCCATCATGTATTTCTGAAGGGCTGCCCCGGAAACCATCAGGAATACTTTTTTCAGATTGGCAATAATCGCCTTTTCCTCACTCATGAAACCAGAGTAATCCGGAACATCGAAAGAAGGAATTCCCATAAGCTCTTTGCCAATTGCCATTGCCGGAGACAACAGATCCAGTTCCCCCTTCATCGCTCTTTTAATCAGCATTCCTACCGCTAAAAGCCGGTTGATTTCATTCGTTCCCTCGTAAATTCTGGAAATCCTTGAATCTCTCCATGCTGCTTCCATCGGGGTATCTTCGGAGAATCCCATTCCGCCGTACACCTGGATTCCCTCATCCGCCGTATGCTGAGCCAAATCTGAAACAAAAACTTTCAGGATAGAACATTCCACTGCAAATTCTTCCACACCCTTCAGCTCTGCTGCCTGGTGATCCATTCCGCCGGCTACCAGCTCGTCGATTTTATCCTGGATATTTTTTGCCGCTCTGTAGGATCCTGCTTCACTTACATAAACACCGGTCGCCATTTCAGCAATTTTCTTTCTGATCGCTCCGAAAGTGGAAATAGATACCCCAAACTGTTTTCTCTCGTTTGAATACTGGATGGAATGGTTTAAAATTCTTCTCTGCGCATCCAGACAGGCTGCCGCCAGTTTGATACGGCCTACGTTCAGTGCGTTCAGCGCGATTTTGAAACCGTTATTTCTTTCGCCCAACAGATTTTCAACAGGAACTTTCATATCGTTAAAGAAAACCTGTCGGGTAGAAGAGGCCCGGATTCCCAGTTTGTGCTCTTCCTCACCAAACGTCAGGCTTTCCGGGTTTTCCAGCTCGGAACGGTTGATTACAAAACCGGTGATGTTTTTATCATCATCAATTTTAGCAAATAAAGTAAAAGTATCGGCAAACCCTGCATTGGAAATCCACATTTTTTGTCCGTTGATAATGTAATGTTTTCCATCTTCAGACAATTTAGCCCTTGTTTTCCCTGAATTGGCATCAGAACCGGCATCCGGCTCCGTCAGGCAATACGCCCCGAATTTTGTTCCGGCTGCCAGATCCGGCAGGTATTTCTGTTTTTGTTCCTCCGTTCCGTAAAGCACGATCGGCAGGGTTCCGATTCCCGTATGCGCGCCGTAAGCGGTTGCCAAAGATCCGGTAACGCCCGAAAGATAGTCGCACGCCAGCATCGTCGTTACGAATCCCATTCCCAAACCTCCGTATTCTTCAGGTACTGCAATTCCCAACATTCCCATTTCACCAAGTTTACGCATTACTTCTTCGGTAAAGGCATAATCTTTCTTCTCGAAACGTTCTTTTTGCGGAACCACTTCCCGGTCTATAAATTCTTTCGCCGAATCGCGAAGCATTTTCTGTTCTTCATTCAGTTCTTCAAGACTGAAGATGTCGTTTGCAGGAATTTCCTTAATCAGGAATTCACCACCTTTTACTATATTTCCCATTTAATACTGTTTTTATTTTAATTTTAAATTATCAATGCAGAAACAACCGCTTTTCATCCACAATAAAAGCTAAATGATTTTACCTCTGCCTGATCTGTTTTTCTTCTTTTTTTAATTAAAGCAACTCAAAAACACTAGCCGCTCCCTGGCCGGTTCCTACGCACATGGTCACCAGGCCATATTTGTTTCCGCGTTTTCTCATTTCGTCCAGCAGCTGAACCGTCAGCTTGGTTCCGGTACATCCCAGCGGATGGCCCAGTGCAATGGCACCTCCGTTAACATTTAAGATCTCAGGATTTAAATCCAGTTCCTTTTTAATGGCTACGGATTGGGAAGCAAAAGCTTCATTCATCTCAATCAGTTCGATGTCTTTCAGTTCCAGTCCGGCCTGTTTTAAGGCTTTCGGAATTGCATAGAGCGGACCCATTCCCATAATCCTTGGTTCCAGACCGGCTGCCGCATAAGAAACCAGCCTGGCTTCCGGCTGTATACCCAGTTCTTTTACCATTTCTTCGCTCATTACTACAACGAAAGCTGCCCCGTCACTCATCTGCGACGAGTTTCCTGCCGTCACGCTTCCGCCATTCGCAAAAACGGGCTTTAATTTCGCTAGACCTTCCAGGGAAGTATCCGCTCTTGGGCCTTCATCCACGGCAAAGTCAAACTTCCTGGTCTGTATTTTCTGGTTTTCATCCAGAAAATTATATTCTACGGGGATCGGAACGATCTGACTCGCAAAACGGCCTTCCTGGTTCGCTTTCAAAGCTTTCCTGTGGGAGTCAAACGCAAATGCATCCTGCTCTTCTCTGGTAATATTGTATTGTTTGGCCACTTCTTCTGCCGTATAACCCATGCCCCAGTAATAATCGGGATTGGTTCTGGCAATATCCGTTTCCGGAACCGGCTTGTAACCGCCCATCGGAATATAAGACATGGACTCCGTACCGCCGGCAATGATACAGTCGGCCATTCCGGCCTGGATTTTTGCGGAAGCAATGGCAATCGCTTCACTTCCTGAGGCACAATACCGGTTGACGGTAACACCCGGAACTTTGTCGGTATTCAATCCCATCAGGGAAATCAGACGGGCTACGTTCAGTCCCTGTTCGGCTTCCGGCATGGCATTTCCCACGATCAGGTCATCGACCCTGTTTTTATCCAGCTGCGGAAGTTCGGCCATTAATTTTTCAATCACCGTAGCGGCCATTACGTCGGGTCTTGTAAACCGTAAGCTCCCTTTTGGCGCTTTTCCGACGGCGGTTCTGAATCCTTTTACTATATATGCTTGTTTTGACATATTTTTATTTTTTTACTTTGATTTTATTTTTCCAAGTGATGGAATCTTAAATTCATTTATTAATAAATTTGATTGGTGTACATTTTCGATAAAATTGAATTCTTTTATAAGTTTTCTTGCTTTTCTAAATTTAAACCCGTTATAAAAAATTAAAGCTAATTCCATGTAACTCATTTGAGACTGAAAAATATCAGCGTAATTTTTCACATCAATATTTATTTTATTTAATGAAAAATCTCTTTTCTTATCTGATAAAAATTTTAAAATATGATAAACATTTCTTAAATAATCACCAACTAAATTGAAATGTTGGGCGTGAAAAATATCATATTTAAATTTTACTGTTTTGATTTGAGATATTTTAGAATTTGCATTTTCGATAACATTTTTTTCATCTAAAAGTCCATAACCTCCGTCAGTAATGATTTTATCAATTTCAGAGTTAACTTCATAATCCCATCCATTAGCAGGGAAATGTTTATAAAGTCTTTCAAAATCCTCAAGAAGCTTTTGAAATGCTAATTTACCATTGATATTACCAAAATTATTTAATTTGCCAATGTTAATTGGTATGTTTTCAGGCGTGTAAATGATTTTGTAAGGTCTTGTAATCAAGTCTTTAATTTCTACGGATAAATTATTTTTAATACTTCTATGAACTTCTAACATATTGAAAAATGTAGTTTCCAACTGTTGTTGAGCGATTAAGTTTCTTTGTAGCTTTAATTCTTTTTTTTAATTTGCATAGGTTGAATAAATTAAATAAGTTGCAAATAATGATATAATTGTTCCAATATAGCCTCCTATAAAATCTCCAGTTGTGCCTAAAGAAGTTAGGATATTATTGTCTTTAAATTTGAATAGTAATAAAAGAGTTAAAAAACTTATTAAGAGAGACTTACCCAAATAATTGTACCAATGTCATTCTTTTTCATTAATTTCTTAAAGGCTTACCATTCTGCAACATGTACTGAATCCTTTCCAGCGTTTTTCTTTCCCCGCACAACTGCAGGAAGGTTTCTCTTTCAAGATTCAGCAGATACTGCTCGGTAACCACGGTTTCTTCAGACAGGTTTCCTCCGACCATCACGTTGGCCAGTTTATCGGCAATCTTTTTGTCATGCTCGGAAATATAGTTTCCGGTAAGCATCTGGTCGGTTCCTACATAGAACATTCCGAGGGCATCTTTACCCAAAACTTTTACCTTCTGTTCGATGGGTTGGGTGTAGCCGTGTTCGGCCAGGCTTTTCGCCAGCATTTTTGCGGTCATGATCTGGCTTCTCTTATCTACGGAAACAATATCTTTTCCTTGCTCAAGAATGCCCATGTCATAAGCCTCGTAAGCGGAAGTGGCCACTTTACCCATGGCGATGTTCATGAAGGCTTCACGAAGACGGTTGTTCTTTACATCATCTTTATGAAATTCCCTCGATGTTCTCAGGGTTAGCTCTTTGGTACCGCCACCACCGGGAATGACCCCGACTCCGGTTTCAACGAGCCCGATATAAGTTTCAGCAGCAGCGACAACGCGGTCGGCGTGCATCGTCATTTCACAACCTCCGCCCAGTGTCATTCCGTGAGGAGCAACGACTACAGGAATTGAGGAATAGCGAACCCGCATCATGGATTTCTGGAAATAAGCAATGGCCATATTCAGATCGTCCCAATCCTGTTCAATGGCCATCATTAAGATCATCGCTAAATTGGCTCCAACAGAGAAGTTGGTCCCTTGGTTACCGATGACCAGGCCGTCATATTCTTTTTCAGCCAGATCGATAGCTCTGTTTAATCCGTCAAGCACCTCGCCGCCTAAAGAATTCATTTTAGACCGGATCTCGAAGTTGATGATACCGTCACCTAAATCTTCGATCGCCGCTCCGGAGTTGCTCCAGAGCGTCTTGTTTTTCCGGATGTTATCTAAAATAATGAACGAATCCTGTCCCGGAATTTTACCGTATTCCCCGGAGTTTTTATCGACATAGATGGTCTGTCCTTCTTCATTTACCTTATAGAAGGTTTCGACATTCTTAACCCAGTCGGAAACTTCATAACCTGCATCCTGAGCCAGCTCGATGCCTTTTTGTACGCCGACGGCATCCCAGATTTCAAACGGCCCGTTTTCCCAACCGAAACCGGCCTTCATGGCATCGTCGATCTTGTAAACCTCATCGGAGATTTCCGGAACTTTGTGGGAAACATAGGCGAATAATGCACCCAATGATTTTCTGTAAAGTTCTCCGGCCTTATCTTTTCCACCGATCAACACTTTGAAACGGTCGATCGGTTTATCTATATTTTTAGTAAGTTCCAGGGTCGGGAAGGAAGATTTGCCTTGCAGCTCGTATTCCATGGTTCCAAGATTTAAGCCATGGATTTCGGATTTCCCGTCTGCATTTTTTACCTTTTTATAGAAGCCCTGCTGTGTTTTGGAACCCAGCCATTTGTTGTCTACCATTTTCTGGATATAATCCGGAAGGGCAAATACATCGTTGAAATCATTCGCTTCCGCGCCGCTCTGGCGCACGCCGTTGGCTACCATCACCAAAGTATCCAGGCCTACCACATCTGCCGTTCTGAAGGTCGCTGATTTCGGACGGCCGATTACCGGACCGGTGAGCTTATCAACTTCTGAAACGGTCAGTCCTAATTTCTGTACATTATGAAGCAGGTCCATCATGGAGAATACCCCGATTCTGTTGGCAATGAACGCAGGGGTATCTTTAGCCAAAACAGTTGTTTTTCCGAGGAATTTTGCACCGTAATTCATGTAGAACTCAATCACTTCCGGAAGGGTATCATTGGTTGGGATCACCTCCAGCAACGGAAGGTAACGCACGGGATTAAAGAAGTGGGTTCCTGCAAAGTAGTGTTTGAAATCTTCGCTTCTTCCTTCCGTTAAAAAGTGAATCGGAATTCCCGAAGTATTGGAAGAAATTAAGGTTCCCGGTTTTCTGAATTGTTCTATTTTTTCATACACGGACTTCTTGATATCCAGCTTTTCAACCACTACCTCAATAATCCAGTCCGTATTTTTTATTTTAGGCAAGTCATCGTCAAAGTTCCCGATGCTTATCCTTTCTGCAAATTTCGGGGAGTAGAGCAGGGCAGGACTTGCTTTCTTCAGTTTCTCAAAGTTTTCGGAAGCGATTCTGTTCCTTACCGGTTTATCATCTTTCGTCAGACCTTTCTTCTGTTCTGCTTCAGTCAGTTCAAAAGGAACAATGTCCAGCAGCGAAACCTGGACGCCGATATTGGCAAAGTGCGCCGCAATACCGCTGCCCATAATCCCTGAACCAAGAACGGTCACGTGTTTGATTCTTCTTTTCATTAATATTTATTTTTAGTTATTATCTGTAAAATATAGGGTGTCTCTTAAATTCCGTTCACGATTTGAAGCGGAATGATCAGGCTACTTTCTGTTGTTGAGGTCAGACGCTATTTTCATGATTTCACTCATGACTTCCTTGAAAGTTTCCAGCTTTTCAGGTGAGATCTTCTCCATAACCTTCTTATTGAAGTTAACCACAACCTCTTTGGACATATTTCGGGAATTCAGGCCTTTATCGGTTAATTTAATGATGACTTCACGTTTATCGGTAGTCGTTTTCTCTTTATAGATATAGCCGTTGTCTTCCAGGAGCTTGATGATCCTGGTAAGGGAGGTCGGTTCGATTGCCATTTTCGGACCGAGATTTGTACTTCTTGTTCCTTCTTTCGGATCTATTTTTAAAAGGGTAAGGGCCTGAACCGCCGTAGAATCGTGCTCCTGAGCCAATTCGGTGTACATTTTCGAGACAGCCAGCCACGTCTGCTTTAAGATTAAATCTACGTTTTCTATTTTTTCTTTATTATTATCCATCATTCTTACTGAAAGGTTTTACCCAAATTTAGTAAATATTATGCATGCATAGTATTTATTTGAGTTAAAATTTGTTAATAAAATGAAAATGAGAACGTTAAATTATATGATAAGCATAATATTATGCATGCATAATATATGACTTATTCAAGGGAAATACCGTATTAATGAATGGTTTTCACGAATTTAATAATATCTTCAAAAGATTCGTATTGATGTACAGCTGAATCAATAGTAATCAGCCAAATACTATCCCGAAATTCGAATTGAAGGCTTGACAGGTCTTTCTGAAAGTTTTTTTGAAGCAAAGAATACAGCATTTCTTTATAAGCATCCGGTGCTGTAATGGCCGGAGGTACGAACTTTTCATTGATCTCAAATAAAGTAGGGTTGAGCAGTTCATCATGTCTTAATAGTACATCTTCCACAATACCGGAATATAAGGTGCCTTCTTTTAAATACCAGATTTTATCGGCAAATTCTTTAGCCAGCCGCCAGTCATGGGAAGAGAAAAGGATCAGCTTTTTTTGTTCTTTGGCCAGCTTCCTGAGGGTTTTAAGAATGATGATTTTATTCTTTTCATCCAGGTGGGTCGTAGGCTCGTCCAGGATAATAATCGGGGAATTCTGGGTAATTGCTCTTCCAATGAATGCTTTCTGAAGGTTACCGTCCGAAAGGTTTTTTAATAAAGTATGTTTATACTGTGAAAGATCAAGTTCCCGGATGATTTCGGTAACTTCTTCGCGGTCTTCTTTTTTCAGTTCAAAATAAAAAGGATAATAAATGTATTTTCCCAGTGAAATCAGGTCTTCAACAGTGTAATTCTGCGGTACCGGAGCGGAGGAAAAAACAACGGCAATCTGTTCCGCAATTTCTTTTACTGAAAAGTGCCTGATGTTTTGATCTTTAATGAGAATATCTCCGCCCAGTAAAGCGATCTGATTCAGGATGGATTTGATTAGGGTAGTCTTTCCTACGCCGTTATTCCCAATCAGCAGGCACACTTCTCCCAGATTCAAATAAGTATCTGCTTTTGAAATTAAGGGCGTATGGTAACCGATGTCTGCTTGTTGGATTTGTAGATGCATGCTTAAATGGAAAGAATTAGGATGAAAATGATAAGAGGAATCATACTGAAAATAAAATAAAGAGATTTATGCTCATTGACTTTCCATAAACTGTACGCTCCTGATAATAAGGATCCCCAGATTGCTGAAGGTAGTGCAACTATAAACCACCAATTATGACCGAATGAGTATATCCAGTGTTTTTCCTGATCAATTCTGAATATTTTTGAACACTCTAAGAACAAAAAACTTACAACAAATAAAATAATGTTTGCAATGATTAGTTGTTTTTGTATCATATTTACATTAATAATCATTTCAAAAATATACATTTATATTGAATTATCATATCAAAAACATCTTTGTAAAGCCAATCTGGATTCCTGTAGAATGACAAATTATTTAATATTTATTACTTGAATATAAGTCTTTAAAGTCTGTACTATATGCAAAATATACGCAATAAATCAGTAGCTAAATCCAACCTTTTAAACCTTATTCTGTTTCAAAAGCATCACCAGGATCACCGGGATGCCGAATACCGAACTGATTACATTCAGAGGGATCTGTGTTTTTTCTGCAATTACAGAAAACAGAAGCATCATCAGCATCCCCAGAAACATATTCAGAATCCACTGCTGCCACAGCCGGGAAGGATTATAGATCAGCCGGCAGAAATGGGGTACGATAATGCCGATAAAGAGGATGGGGCCCAGAAAAGCAGTCATGGAAGCTGAAAGCAGGGAAGAGGCAACGATAATGCTGATCTTGAGGCGGTTCAGATTGACCCCCAGACTTTGCGCATAAGAAGTTCCCAGAGAATTACCGATCAGTGGTTTGATGGTGTTGAAACAGATCCATAAGCCGGCTGCAATAAGAACGGATAAAACATAGATCTGATTCCGTGAGACCATATTATTGGCTCCGAAAGACCACAGGATGTAATTTTTGAGACTTTGATTTTCTGCGTAAAACTGAAGCAGCGAAACAATAGCGCCGGCAAATGCCGAGACCAGGAAACCGAAAATAACAAGGTAGGATTTGTCCTGAAACCGTTTCGAGATGGAGAGCAAAACAAGCATCAGAAATAAGCTTCCGGCAATAGCCGACAAACTCAGAAAGCTGTTCTGCAGAAATTCCGGCAGCAGAATATCGTGGGAGAAAAAAATATAGAAAGCAACCGATAAACTGGCTACCGAGGTAATTCCCAAAATGTCCGGCCCGGCCAGAGGATTCTGAAAATATTCCTGCATCAGGAAACCGGAGGTCGGAATGGAAATTCCCGCAAGCAGCATAACCAGGACCCGGTTGATACGGATCTCCGCGATCTGGCTGTTGGAAGCATCTCCTAAAAAGTCACTGATATTTAAACTTAAAAATCCTGTGTTCAGATTAATAATTGCCATGGTCAGGATCGCAATCAGTAAAAATAAACACAGGATTTTGAATCGATAAGACATTCTTGAAACGGTAGGCAGATTATTTTAAGAATGAATTAATTTTTTCATTCAGCATCTCTTCGGACATGGATCCTTCAATCTCAGCCGTTTTATCCCCTTTTCTAAAATAGGTAAAAGGAATCCCGTTGCCCGTCCAGCTTTCAAAATTGGAAAAGAACGTATTGTCGAATTTAGATTCGTCTACCAACACGATGTGGTTTTCCAATCCGTTTTCCTTTGCAAATGCGGGCACTTTATCTTTCCATGCGGTTTTATCGAGAATATCCACAAAAGTAAATTTCACGGGCTTCCCATTCAGCTCGCCGATCTTCTTCTTAAAATGCGGGATTTCCATCATGCACGGGCCGCACCAGGTCGCAAAAAAATTGGTAACATATAAGGTGTCGTTCTTTTTGGATAAATGACTTACCAGTTGCTGCTGTGAAATTTCTTTCAATTCTACATTGGGCGTTTCCGTTTTTTGAGCAACTGCCGCAGAATCTGCTGATCCTGAATTTTCATTTGCTGCCTGGCTTTCTTTTTTACAGCTTGCCAGAGCAAAAAGAACCAGCGTAGACAAAATTATCTTCTTCATAATTATTTTTTATTTATTTTTGAGTTGAAGTTATGGAACAACACATCTATAAAGGGAAACTGACGCAGTTTCACCGGTTAAAAATAGCGAAAAAGGAAGAACTTACCAAAAATACTTTTTCCCTGGAATTTGAAATTCCGGAGCATCTGAAAGAAAACTTTAAGTTTGAAGCGGGACAGTTTGTCAGCATAAAATTTCAGGCAAATGGTCGTGAAGTAATCAATGATTATTCGATGACCTCGGCGCCTTATGAACAGAAAATAGCCTTAGGAATCAAGATCAATTCTCCTGAGGGAGCCGCTGCACAGCTGTCTGCAGATTATCAGGAAGGTGATTCGCTTTGGGTAAGCGAGCCGGCAGGAAGATTTACATTGATTTCAAAGCCGAGCGAATTCAGGACGATCGTAGGGTTTGCAGCAGGAATCGGAATCACCCCGATTCTGAGCCATTTTAAAAATATTCTTCATAATGAACCAAGGACACGGCTGTTCCTGTTTTTCGGGAATACCAGTTCTGAAGACCTGATTTTCAGAAATGAACTGGATGAACTTGCCCGGAAATACAACGATCGTCTTCAGGTCTTTTATTTCTATTCGCGCGAAAAGACTTCCAACAGTTTCTTTCACGGCAGACTGGATGATAAAAAGCTGAGCCTGATTATCAACCAGATTCTCCATCTGGACGATACCGATGAAGAATCCACGATCTGGGATGCCGTAGACGAAGTGCTGATCTGCGGAAAAGGAGAGATGATTAAAACGTTGGCCAATGCCTGCTACCATCACGGGATTCCCAAGAAAAACATTCATTTTGAACTGTTTGAAGAATTCAATGACGACATCTATCCTGTCGAAAAAGATTTTCCCCTGATTGAAAACGTAAAAGTGGAATTCAATTTGCTGGGCAGGACCTATGATACCACATTGCCGGACAATAAAGAAAAAATTCTCCAGCAACTGTTAATTCAAAAATTTCCTGTACCTTATTCCTGCAAATCCGGGATCTGCGGAAGCTGCGAATGTATTCTGGAAGAAGGCGAGGTGGAATTGCTGGAAAATGAATACTTAACGGAAAAAGAAGAAGGAAAAGGACATATCTTAGCTTGTATGTCGATTGCGAAAAGCAGGAAAATAAAGCTTAACTTTGATCTTAGTTGAGAATAATAAAAAACATATTCAATCTTTTATTCATATCAATAGAAATGGGAATTCTGCTGATATGCCTTGCCAATGCCTGGGTTTTCGCCCTGACGGACGGGAGGACCTATACCAAAATCTCGAAAATCCCTCCCCGTGAAGTAGCACTGGTCCTGGGAACTTCTCCCAAAATGAGGTCAGGATTATCCAATCCGTATTTTACGAAAAGAATGGATGCTGCGGCTTTGCTCTACCATCACGGAAAAATCCGGAAAATCCTGGTGAGCGGCGAAAAGAGTAAAGGTTATGATGAACCGGCTGCCATGAAGACCTACCTTATTTATCAGGAAGGGGTTCCGGAAGAAATAATTATGGAAGATCCCAGAGGTTTCAATACATATCAGAGCATTCTTCGCTGCAAAGATGTCTACCATAAAGACAATGTAATTATCGTTTCGCAGGGGTTCCATAATCTCCGGGCTCTTCTCTTTGCGCGGAACAATAACATGAATGCCCTGGGCTTCGACGCACAGGACGTCACAAAGCCGGAAAGCTATTACCGGAACCAATTCAGGGAAATTCTTGCCCGAACGGTAGCGGTGGTCTATTTTGCTTTGGGAATTTCGCCTGATTAGAAAATATTTTCTTAAATGATCTACGGAATATTAAAGTCTGAGGAAACAGAGCGATACCAGCAACAAGTGTTGTTTACTTTTTAACCATCGTTACTTCTGTAGATTTTGAAAAACTCATATCTAGAAATTGCTGAAATACCAACCGGCAGAATAAATAACAATTCGCCCTTCTGATAGGATTTCATTCTATCCTCTAGAAAACCATCCTTTCGGAGCTTTAAAATAACGTGGATTCGAGTTACAAACTATACTTAAAAGGCTGGAAGAGGGGTGCTGGATGCCGGAAGCAGTGTCGTTTAAGGATATTACCCATAATTTGAATATCAACTATTTTTTTTCATTACGCTAAAGTCTTTAAGATGCTCACTTTTCTTTCAATTCCATTAAATCGCTTAAAAACAAATAATTACAGTCGAGATCACAATAAGTTAATAAAAAAAAATTGCAGCGTCGGCTTACCTATTAATATTAAAAGAACTGTCAATTCCCATTTTTATTTTTGAATTTAACGACAAAAATTTGGCAGATGAAAAGTTCATCTGCCAAAGGTTATTTAGAAGCTAAAATTTAAATGATGTTTTATTCCCCGGAATAATTTTATTCATTTAAGCATAAATCGGTTGCTGTTAGAAAGGATACCCGAAGGCAATATTGAGCGTCGGTTTAAAGGGCTGGAAATATTTTAACCGCCACCTTTCGCCATCAGGACGGTTCGGTTCATACATTTTGTAGGCGAGATCCAACCTGACTTTAATGTAAGCGATATTCAGCCTTAATCCGACACCGCTTCCTACACCGACCTGCCTGAAAAATTTATTGAATTTAAACTCGTCTCCGTAATTGTTATTTTTAAGGCTCCAGATGTTACCGATGTCCGTAAAGACCGCTCCTTCATAGGTGTCGTTGAAAGGAACCCTGAACTCGATATTAGTAGTAAGTTTCACATTATCTGTCATGTAAGTACGCACCCTTTCGTCCACCTGGGAATCGGCCGGTCCTAATCCGCCAAAAGGAACCCAGGCCCTGATGTCGTTCGGTCCACCGTTGAAATAAGAGCGGATTACCGGCATATTGGAAGAGTTTCCGTAAGGGATCCCGACTCCTATAAACTGGCGAAGGGCCAGGGTATTGTCACCGAACTTAAAGTATTTCCTGATGTCAAAATCAAACTTCACAAACTGGGCATACGGAATATTGAAAATAGTCCTTTCCGGGCTTGTCGTAATCCCTCCTTCATTTCTTGTCTGATTGAAAATGCTGAAGATATTTCCGGCCAGTTCCACCTTTCCGCTGAAGTAGAAAGCGTTCGGGAAATCATTTTTTCCGATTTCATTATAAATGAAATTATAGATCATTGAAGAGATCAGCACATCCTGTGTCTGCCGGTCTTTATTGACGAGCGTTCCTACAAATGCGGTATACCGGTCCAGCCCTTGCTGATTGAGCCCCTGAAGATAGTTCGTGTCATTGATGATCTGCTGGGAAACCTGATCGATCGTCAGCTGTCCTGAGTAGAACTTCTGGGCAGTATCGGAATTGGTAGCAAAATAATCATTGAAAAACTCTTCACGGATGGCATTATCACTGGTAAAGTAGCTGTAATAGGCATCTTTATTTTTCGTTAAACTGAGCTGGGTATTGAACAGGGTCAGCCTGTGGGAAACCTTATCGTTTACCGTAGCCAGATAATTCAGGCCGGTATTGAAATTCAGTCTTCCCAAACCGATATTGTTCTGGTCCGAAACCCCTAAGATAATAGAGGACGTCGGGCTATAGCGTTTAGGGATCAGTTTATAATAATTGAACGGCAATAATAATCTCGGAAAGTTCAGCGAAGCCTGGGCTGAGATCTCATAAGCCCAGATTCTCCGGCTGATGTCTTTAGGATCTACGATGCGCCCGAAAGTGCCCGAAACACTTGTGGAGAGGTTTTCTGCCCCGCCGAAGACATTTCTTGTGATCAGGTCTACGGAAGGGGAGATCCCGAAGTTCAGCACTTCAGAATAATTTAAATCCATCCCGACCTTCAGGTCGTATTTCGGAAGCGGCTTCAAAATGTAGGTTACATCCACAATACTGTCGTTCGGGCTTGTGCCGCCGCCCCGTCGTAAAGAATCTCTGGCCTTAAGAATGCTGAAATTATTCATTGCCAGGATATTCCTTTTGGTAAGATCCAGCTTTTTCTGGTCATAGATCTGCTTATTGCCCACAATAATCGCCCGCCACAATGCCCGGGAATCATATTTGTTGTCGGTTTTATGAAAACGGATACCTCTGAGGCTGTCCTCTCTGGTGTTGGAAGGAAAATCTTTTATGTCGTCTACAATGGCCACATCAATATTTCCGATGGTGGATTTTTTATACGGGCTGTCTAAGGAATCTTTATGAACTTCCATAACAAGAGGAACCTGCTTGGTGCTTTTTAAAGAATCCGCTACAAACCCAACCTCATCGCCCAGGACATTGAAACGGTAATAACCGTATTCCCTCATCAGATCATTGATCCGGTTGACTTCTTTTTCAAGTACCGTCTGATCCAGAATCTGTCCCCTTCTGATTAAACTTTCCGTTAAGTGCTGCTGATAGATGCTTTTAACTTCTTTATCCGTAATATTATAGTAATAGTCTTTAATATAAGTAGGATCCTTATGCGTAATGAAATAGGTTACGGCTGCTTTCTTGGCTGTAGAATCCAGAGCGTGCTGGTATTTTACTTCAGCATCCCAATACCCGCGGTACGTCAATCTTTTCTGAATGGACTCCGCACTTTTTTCAGTCCGGGTCTGATCAAGAATTACCGGAGCAGAACCCCAGTTGTGATACAGCCGGTCCATAAAAAGGCTTTTTCCGATATCGCTGTTCATGTTATACTTAATGAAAAGAGAATCCCTTAATTTCTGATTCCTCATTTCATTAGGATACGTCATGTATTCGTTCAGCAGCGTATCATATTTCGGATTGGCGGCATTGTACAGCCAGAGGCTTAGTGGCATAAAAAGAAACTGCCTTTTGTTGGGCTTTTGCTGAACATAGCCTTTCAGCTCACCATCGAAAGGTTCTTTCTTATCTTCAAATTCAAAATTGTTTTTTACCAGCAAAAATTCGCCGTCCGGAACTTTTTTCGTCGTACTGCACGCATACAAGAGACCAACAAATGTTGCAAATGAGATAATTTTATAATACTTTTGAGGAGAATTCTTATAATGCTTACAGCTCATACAATAAAAGTTTTACAGTCTTTGGATAAAAAGAAGTTCAGACAAAAATACGATTTGTTTTTGGTTGAAGGGAATAAAATCATTTGTGAACTTTTTAATTCTAAGGTTAAAATTAAAGAAATATTTTCTACCGATCCTCAAAAACTGGACAATACGAATGTACCGGTCACTCATATCTCTGAAAATGAGCTGAAAAAAATCAGTATGCTGCAGCATCCTAAAGATTCGGTGGCGGTCTGTTATCTTGAACCTCAGGAAAGATCAGAAGATAAAGATATTCAGCTGGTGTTGGATGGGATTCAGGATCCTGGAAATTTAGGGACGATTATCCGGTTGGCCGACTGGTTCGGTATCGAACAGATCATCTGCAGCGAAGATACGGTGGATGTTTACAACCCGAAAGTAATTATGGCAACAATGGGTTCTTTCGCAAGGGTAAATGTTGTTTATACGGATCTGACGGAATATCTATCGCAGACCGCCAATGTGAATATCGGAACCGATATGGAAGGGGAGGATATTTACAGTTTCGGAAAACCTGAAAAAATGAATTTGATTTTGGGGAATGAAGGAAATGGAATGCGTCCGGAGACCGAACAACTGATCCAGAAAAGTGTGATGATCCCAAGATTCGGAACATCAAAATCTACGGAAAGCCTGAATGTTTCCATGGCAGCAGGAATTATTTTAGGGCAGCTTTTCAGAACAGGAGAACAGTAGCATTTTGGGGCTTTAGAGCAGGAACTACAGGTTATTAACCTCATGATATTCCGACTCTAAAACCCTAAAAATTTATATAAGCTGTTCCATACTGGAGACACTTTTGTTTTTCTGGTAGGTTTCCAGTTTCTTTCTGATAAACCGTAGAGCCATTGGCGCCAGATAAATCATAGCCGCCCCGATAAGTTTTTTCTTCCAATTGGAGCTTTTAAAGTTTTTCCGGGCATAATTCCCGACAATCGTTGTTACTGCCAGGTTGATCATGATGTCCATCGCATCGCCCTTGAAGGCGGAACCCGCAATGCCCATCGCTGAGTTTTTGTTGATCACCGCATCTTTTATTTCGCTTGTAATCTGTTTGGCGATTACATCTTTACGGATAACCACTTTCTCTTCACCGTTTTCATCTACTTTTTCCTGCAGATACTGGTCTGTTAAACCGTTGGTAAAGGCACTGAGACTCTCTTTTGTATTTTTAAACGTAAGAAGATCCTCCATGTCTTCAATTTCCTGCTTCAGCAGTTTTTTCTTTCTCCTGAGTTCCTCGAGGTTTTCATACTTTCTGCCCATAGTTTAATGATTTAAAAAATTAATAACCTGATCTGCTACAGAATTTACGATTTTCTTTTTAAATACCATCACTAAAATCATGATTAAAAGGTAAAATCCCGCTACAATCAGGAATCCGTAAGACTGATTGCCTAATGCTTCCCCAATAAGAAAAGCAATCCCGAAGTTAAACAGAATAATGAAAAAACCAAAAGCAACAAGCATGATTACAAAGTAAGTAATGACCCCTGCCGAAAGGGAAGACTTTTCAGTAGCTTCAATCTTCAGCAGATCAATCCTTTTGGACGCATATTCTTTAATAGTTTCTATCATCGTTTTTTTTATTTGAAGTTATAAAAAAAGGAACTTTCTTTTGTAAAGTTCCTTTTCATAATTTACCTAAAAAAATAAATTATCTTAATTTTTTAGATCATTAAGCTCCGTTTCTACATTTTTTACAACATCTGCAGTTTTAGAAACGATCTGATCTTTGTATTTATCATATCCGTCTTTTACGGTATGTGCTACATTATTAGCAGTTTCTTTAAAAGTAGACGAAATATTGCTGTACTGGTCTTTTACTTTCTCAGATACTTCGCCGTATTTATTTTTAGCCTGATCCTTAATATCTTCGGCCTTTGTTTTGATTTTTTTTCTTGTTTCTTTTCCTTCTTCAGGAGCATAAAGCATTCCTAAGATAACTCCCGCTGCAGCACCTGCAAGAAGGCCTGCCAAAATACCCGCTGTATTGTTCTTTTTAGACATTTTCGTTTTTTTTAATAGTTAATAATACTAGCTTTTTACTTATGCTAAATCGTACAATTTATATACCAAAGGAGAAAGGTGGGTATTAAAAAATGTTAAATCTTTTCGATGTGGGATAAGATCGCATCAATGGTTTCCTGCTTATTAAGTGAAGTGTTGTCGATAACAATAGCATCGTCTGCCTGCTTTAACGGAGCAATTTCACGTTCACTGTCGATCCGGTCGCGTTCGATCAGGTTTTCTTTTACCTGCTGTTCATTGGCTTCAATGCCTAAACTCAGCAGTTCCTGGTATCTTCTCCGTGTGCGTTCATCAATGCTGGCGGTCAGGAAGAATTTATAATCCGCATCAGGAAGGACAACCGTTCCGATATCACGTCCGTCCATGATGATCCCGCTTTTTTCTGCCTGGGAACGCTGGGATTGCAGCAGGAAGTCCCTTACTTCTTTCTGCTTGGCGATAAAGCTTACATTATCCGAAACCTCATTGGTGCGGATGGATTTGGAAATATCAATATGGTTAAGGAAAAGAACAAGTTCGCCACCAGAGTTCCTGAACTCAAGCCCGATTTCATTAAAGGATGAAAACAGCCCGTCCAGATCTATGGAACCGTCGTCTCCAATGCAGTTCTGAAGGGCAAACCAGGTAACTCCCCGATAGAGCGCCCCCGTATCCATATGGATGATTCCCAGTTTTCGGGCAATGATTTTAGAGATGGAACTTTTTCCGGTAGACGAGTACCCGTCGATCGCAATTACAGGTTTTTTCATCCTGCAAATTTCCAGAATTTTTCTTAAAAATCAAGAAACCTTAAGAGAATTTCTTAAGGTTTCTTTTTATTTTATTGCTTTGGCTTTAAGTAGCTGATAGCAATTAGCTTTTTGCTACTGGCTTACCTTTAGAATTTTAAAATTCAAAAACGTATTATTAAATTATTTCAGGTACTTATCTGATTTAATATCCTGCATGGCTGGTAAGGTCTACGGAAATTCCTATCTGATTAACATTGGAAGCATTATGGTACCTTACATGTGCGTAATCGATCCTAAATCTTGAAAGCTTAACCCCGAATCCGGCGGAAAGCCCTGAAAAATTTCTTTGGTCTACCACGGCAAGCTCGCTTCCGCGCTTTACATTATACCCTAACCGGATGTTGAAGCTTTTCTCCGGAAACAGCTCGGCGCCTAAAGAAAAGTGGTCGGCTATTTTTCTTCCTACATTTACTTCCTGCCCGTTTACATTGTACGGCGTGGAAATATCAAACTGCTGAAGGTCATGCGCGGTAATGGTAATCGCGAGCGGAACGGCCTTTAAAATCCTTGTATAACCGATGTCTACCCGGAAAGGAAGATTTTCCCGGGTCCCGTTGAAAGACTTGAACTGGTAACCGAAATTCCTGAAAACCACGGAAGCCGTTTCCTTGTTCTTTTTATTGTGATAGGTAACCCCGGCATTTCCGGAAATCGCGGAAGAGGTATAATTATCTATTTTTGAAGTAATAAAGTTCAGACCGCCACCGATGGTCCAGTCTTCTTCGAACTGATAGGCATATCCGGCGCCTACGGAAACATCGGAAGCCGTAAAGGTTCCGTTTTCAAAACCGCTGTCATCCGTTCTCGGGATGCTTCCATAGCTCATATACCGTGCATTGATGGTTGCCATATGGCCGTTATCAAAATCTCTGGCATAAGCGATGGTTCCGTACTTGGAATCGGCAAGATAGGCCGTTGCATTTACGGAAAGCTGGTTATCCGAATCTTTATTCAGCAGGGAAGGGTTTGCAATAGCAAAGGAGACATCATGATCTCTGACGGAAATGGCATCACCGCCCAGTGCTGCCTGTCTGGCAGATACCGGAAGGTTCAAGAACGGAAAAACATTTGTTCCCGTTTGTGCATAAGAAACAATTCCTGACAGAAATAATGAAAAAATGACAATTTTCTTCAACTCAGTTTATTAGTAATGCAAAAATAATCCTTTTTCGTACTTGTCAAAATATTTCTCACATTATTTATAGGTAAATATGTATTTTTTGTAAAAGCACACGCTTATTTCAAACAGGGTGTCTTTTGCCGGGACGGAAGATGGATGCAGAATATCAGATTTTTTTCAGTTTATCCTATTTACGATTAAGAAATTGAGGTATTTTAGCCCACAAAATCAATGTATCGGTTTTCAGCTTTATTAGTTTAATTCATCAAAGCTTTATTTTAATTCTGAATATTAAATGAGATGACGGAGCTTCTTCTAAATCAAGACAAGCTCTAAGAAGTTTCCTGATCAACTGAAATAAATTAAACCGTATCGGATCCACGTTATCATTAGCCCTGATTGCAGCGGCATCCTTTTTTTTGCGCAGGAAAAAAGCCGGGGCAAAAAAGATACAGCGGAAAGCAGGAAACAGCTCCGGATAAATGCCTGCTGTTTCATGAAAAAGCCTCAGAAAACAGTACCGGGAAGAAGATTTAAAAATTTGAGACAGAATTAAAAACCAACCTTATTAATGATTATATTTGCAGAGTCAATTTTTCAGACAATCAACCTAACGGAAAAAAGTTATTTATACAGAAAATGAAATACAAAAGAATCCTTCTGAAACTGAGTGGTGAAGCCTTAATGGGGAACAGACAATATGGTATCGACAATGAAAGGCTACAGGAATATGCAGCAGAGATAAAAAGAGTAGTAAGCAAAGGCTGTGAAGTTGCCATTGTCATCGGAGGAGGGAATATTTTCCGTGGAGTAGCCGGTGCGGCAAAAGGAATGGACCGGGTGCAGGGCGACTACATGGGGATGCTGGCAACCGTGATCAACGGGATGGCTTTGCAAGGTGCCCTGGAGGATGCCGGAATTAAAACCAGACTTCAATCCGCCATCGAAATGGATAAGGTAGCCGAGCCATTCATTAAAAGAAGAGCCGTAAGACATCTTGAAAAAGGGAGAGTGGTAATCTTCGGAGCCGGAACCGGAAACCCTTATTTTACGACGGATACGGCAGCCACACTGAGAGCGATTGAAATTGATGCCGATGTTATTTTGAAAGGAACGAGGGTAGACGGAATCTACGACAGCGATCCTGAAAAAAATGCGGATGCGGTAAAATATAATTCATTATCTTTCGACGAAGTTTATGCCAAGAATCTGAAAGTGATGGATATGACGGCATTTACATTAAGCCACGAAAACAAACTTCCGATTATTGTTTTTGATATGAACAAGGACGGCAACCTGGAAAAAATCGTGGACGGTGAGAATGTTGGTACTTTAGTTGATCTGTAAACAGTAATTCGGGGTAAACGCCTTTTTTAACTGCGCATTACCTGTTACTCATTACTAATCAATTATAAAAATGTGTAATTTATCAAATTTTTATTATATAATGGAAGAAATAGATCTTATAGTAGAGTCTGTACAGCACGACATGGAAGCCGCTATTAAGCACCTGGATCACGCATTTCAGAGAATCAGAGCGGGACGTGCGTCCACTGCAATGGTTCAGGATGTGATGGTGGAATATTACGGAGCCTTAACTCCAATCAACCAGGTAGCGAATGTTTCTATTCCGGATGCAATGACGATTTCTATTCAGCCGTGGGATTCCAAAGCGATCAACGACATTGAAAAGGCGATCATCAATTCCAATTTAGGTTTTGCGCCTTCCAATAACGGGATCAATATCATTCTTAACGTTCCGCCTTTAACGGAGGAAAGAAGAAGGGAACTGGCCAAGCAGGCGAAAGGTGAAGCTGAAGATACCAAAGTGGTGGTAAGAAATGCCAGACAAAACGGTCTGAAAGAGCTTAAAAAGCTGGACGGTGTTTCGGAAGATATCATCAAAGGTGTGGAAGCCGACATCCAGGCGCTTACCGACAAATATGTGAAGGCTTGTGATGAACATCTTAAAGTGAAGGAAGCTGAAATTATGAAGGTATAATATTCAGTACAGAAAATATAGAAAGCGGTTTCATTTCGGTGAAGCCGCTTTTGCTTTGGTTGAAGGACAGGTACATGGAGCCGGTAAAAAGCCAGGTAGAATGTAGTTTAAACCATGAAGATGAATGAAGCAGGGAAGATTTGATTAAGGTAAAATCAAAGTTTTCACCAGCGATTACTTAATGAGAGGCCCGGCTTAACTTTTCTTAAATTTCTACATAGTTCTTAATGCTTTAAAATCGATGAATTTTAAAACTACAGACATAGCATTTTATCTTTCCTGTCTTTGTTCTCCAGAATTTTCTGATAGATTTCCATCAGTTCTTTCACATTACAATTCCCACTTTTATTGGGAACCTTTTCAGGATTTACATTTTTGCCGGCGGATCTTACGGTAAAGTGCTTTTCCAGGCATTGGATTGCTTTTCCCTTCTGCAGATAAATTCTCTGCTCGCTGACGCTGTCTTTGGTAATGGGCTTTTCAGGAGTTCCGCCGTCAAACTGCCATAAGGTTTCTTCTTTAAAAATGAAAAAGACATCGTTGTTTTTTACGTAATAATTCGTCACCGAAGAGAAATGGCTGTCTGCGAAAAAATGCTTTACCATTCGCAGGTTTTGTTTTTCATAATAAAAGTCTGCTTTGCCTTCGATTTCGTTGCAGGTATACATAAAGCTTGTGGAATCCAGACTTCTGGATAACAGCTTTTTATTTAATGCGGTAAATTCCTGTTTGATTTCATTGATATTCTTTGGAGTTCCGTCGGGCAAAACCGTATCTTTTTTAATTTTGGGAAGATCTTTTGAAGAATTTTTTTCTAAGCCCTCCCTTTGTTTATTGCACGAAATAATCAGGACGAGGCAAACAGCAATGATACTATTTTTCATAAGGTGAATTTGGCTGATCCAATAATACAAAAAAAACCGGCTCAAACAAAAAGCAGTTTCAAATCTGAAACTGCTTTTCTTGTATTTTTAAAACGGACTATTTACAGTTTTCGTTGTAATCAACGATGACTTCATCCACGATGGCTTTGTTATCTGCCATGGCATTGCTGACTTCATTTCTGATGAATTTCCCTAAACCGGAGCGTTGTTTCGTGTCGTTTTTCAAAGAAGCATATTCGCCTTTCGAAGCTTTTGTTCTAACGACAGGACAGTCGGCAATAATCATTTTCGCCTTTACGGCAGTAAGTTCTTCCGGTTTTCCTCCTTTCTTGGAATAAACGTATGACGGGTTTTCTCTCATTCTTTTGTTTTCCGCCTCGGCCACCGCAATCTGACTTCCTGCTGAGAAGGTCGTCGGAAAACCGTAAACTTTATAGACTTTGATTTTCCCGTCGGTTACCAATTCTGCAAACTGGTTGCTTTTGGTAAGGTTATCAAAGGCTTTCATATTGCCGCTCAACCCTCCGTTCTGGGTGTTGTACGCCTCCTTTACATTGGTATATTTAATGTTTTCAAAAACCCTTTCCGAATCGTTATCCACCGCCATATAGCCTTTCAGATCGTCTACATCGTAGGTTTTGAATTTCTGTTTCTTTTTGGAAGCATCAATATCGGTGGAAGCAATAAATTTCACTTTTTTCTGGTTTGTCCATGGGCTCATGTCATTTCCGGCAAGCCTTACGATGCCTTCGATTTTCTCCCCGCTTTTATCAATGATATAGCCAGGCTTTTCACCTGCTCTCATTTCATATTCGGTATTGTCTTCCTGAGCATATACCTGAAAAGAAGCCAAGCTTAATAAACCAACGAGTAATATTTTTTTCATAGTACTAAAATTTTTAATTCCGGTAAAGATAATTTTTTATTGTTAAACTAAGGTCAACCCTAAACAGAAATCAGATTGATGGGAGGGAAGAGGGATGCTGGAAGCTGGAGGTTTTACAACTTATATAATAATGGATATATAAAGCGACGTTTTTGCTTCATTTCTTTTACCTGGCCCTTTCGGAATTTAAAACTATTAATATTCATTGAGATATTTAGAAAAATGAGTAGAGCTTTAGCTTTAAGCAACCGCTAAATAAAATCTTTGATTTTACCTTAATCCAACTTAAACCCTTCATCCCTCTTAATGGTTCAAAAAGGCATTCACACTTGGCTCTTTTACCTTTTACCTGGCTCTTGTGTAATTATAAACAAAAAGATCCGGAAAATCTCCGGATCTCATGTATTTTAATATGTTTTTAATTACTGGTAGCGCTGATGCTCTTTATTTTTTACAAACAGTTTCGTAATCGGTTTGAAAGCGGCCTTGTATTTTTCCGCGTCGAACAATTGAGAATCGGTTAAGGCTTTATAGGTCATCCAGACCCCAAAAGGGAAAAGGACGATATTCGGAACCCAGGCAGCCAGATACGGATTGATTTTACCGGACCAGGCCATGTTCTCAAAACCGACATTAATGACGTAGAATATGATGAAAATAACAATCGCAATAATCACCGGAAGTCCCATTCCTCCTTTTCTTATGATGGATCCAAGGCTGGCCCCGATCAGGAAAAAGATAATACAGGTAAAAGAATAGGTAACAATCCTCTGCTGGTAAATGACCACTTTATTGTAATACTTGATGCCGGGATCAAGCTCATTGTTTTTTGCTTCAAGCGTGCTTTTCAGACTCTCCAGCCGGTCATAGGCATTTTTAATGATTTCCAGTTTCTTTTCTTTTTTTACCGTATCCAGTTTGATGATTGCCTTCGGTTTGGCCTTTGCCCGGTTTTGCTTGGAATCCATATAGCTGATCACGGAATTGGTCTGGTTCAGCACATCATTATTAACGTTCGTGAAAAACCGGTCGTTATCGGTTTTCGCTTTGGTAATGGTTGTATTCAGTTCATTAAAAGTCTGGAAACGGTAGTCGTCCGTTATCTTTTCTTCTTCAATCGCTTTATTGATGATTTCACTTACATCGAAATGGGAAGTCAGGGAATCGAATTTAATGGCCTGATCCGGCTGTTTCAGCCTTACGTTTTCACCTTTTCCTGCAAAATTATCATCGTATACATAACCATCATACAGCACCAGTTTCAGGTAATTTTTGTTGGCCGCAGGAACAAATTTTCCTCTTTTGGCCACAATCGTCTGCTGATTTTCATAAGAGCTTGCTTTCTTGTGCACAAAAACCCCCTCGATATTTTCATCGTTTTCCCCTGTGATTTTATCAAACTTCACCATGTTTCCGGGAATCTGATCGATAAACTGACCGGGTGTAAAATTCAGGGCCGGCTTCGTCTGGGCGATATTGAAAAGCATGTTTTTGGCTTTCCTCTGGAAATCGGGAATGATGTTGTTTGAGAAAAAGTAGAGGATAATTGACATCACTACCGTTACACCTAACAAAGGCATCATCACCCGGGTGAGAGAGATTCCCGCGGCCTTCATAGCGGCAAGTTCATACCGTTCCCCGAATTCTCCGAAGGACATAATGCTGGCCAGCAGGATCGTCAGCGGTAACACCATACTGATCACGCTTACCCCGAGATAAAAAAGCAGCTTCATGATCTGCCAGTAGCTTAGACCTTTACCCATAAACTGCCCCAGCTGGATCCAGATAATGTTTACGATAAAGATAAAAAACAATACGCTGAATATAAAGAAAAACGGTCCGAAGAAGGTTTTTATGATATAGCGGTCTAGTATTTTTAACATGCGCCAAAATTAATCAAAAAGCCACAAAGTTTCCTTTGCAGCTCTTATATTTTATGAAATTTTTATAATAAAGTTCATTAAAGTTCCGTAACCAGATAATTTTTGTATTTGTTCTTATCAAATACAAACATTCCCGGATCCAACGTCTGGTTTTCCTTGTACTGGGTTATGGCAATTACGGCAAGGTCTTTATTATTACCGTGCTGCTCAAGCTTTACCATCTGCTTTTTGGCTGCATCTACAAAAAGATAAACGTATTGGATACCGTTTGATTTTACGGGGGTTAACTTAATCAGGTCTGCATTCACGCCATTTACGCTTTTCTTTCCTTCGTAAGTTACGTTATAATCGTTTCTGTAGCTGGAAAGATAGTTGATCGGGGAAAACATAGAGCTGCTGCCATTAGGCTTGGCTACGGTAACTTCCATATCTTCCGTATTGATGTTGTATATTTTGCTTCCGTCATAAATCTGCTCCGTCTCCATGATCTTCAGTTTGTATTTGTCGCCTGCTGCGTAATAAATTCCCGGTTCGTTTTTATTAACTTTCCCGTTGGTCCCGCTGCCGAATGAGAATTTGAAATAGGTATTTTTTTTCGATTTATAGTTGGCGGTGATATCGTCCAGGATTTTTTTTGCCTTGGCATCGATTTTCTGGGCATTTGTAAAGCCTGCGGTTCCTACCACCAGACTGCTGATTACAACTTTTGAAATAATATGTTTCATTTTTTTAATCTTACTTGAATTTTAGACTCTGTTTTAAAGTAAAAGTTAAACCTTCAGTTTTACTTTTAACTGCGCAGGTCTTCCAAAAACTGTTCCAAAGAATGCAGATCGCTGATGAGAACTTCCCTGGCTTTTGCCCCGTTGAAACCGCCTACAATACCGCTTGCTTCCAGCTGGTCCATGATTCTTCCGGCCCTGTTGTAGCCAAGCTTCAACTGTCTCTGAAGCATGGATGTGGAACCCTGCTGGGTAGAGACAATAATTCTTGCTGCCTCTTCAAATAAAGCATCTTTTTCATTAGGATCAAATGCGCCGACGGAACTTGTGGAATCCTCAGAAACATATTCGGGAAGGATAAGCGCTGAAGCGTAACCCTTCTGCTCACCGATAAATTCCGCCAGTCGTTCCACTTCCGGCGTATCAACGAAAGCACACTGAAGCCTCAGGATCTCGTTTCCGTTGAAATAAAGCATATCTCCTTTACCGATCAGCTGGTCGGCACCCGGAGAGTCCAGAATCGTTCTGGAATCCACACTGGAAATTACCCTGAAGGCAGCCCTTGCCGGGAAATTGGCTTTGATCATCCCGGTGATTACATTTACGGAAGGTCTTTGCGTCGCAACAATCAAGTGGATTCCTACGGCACGGGCAAGCTGCGCCAGACGGGCAATCGGTAATTCCACTTCCTTGCCGGCCGTCATGATCAGATCCGCAAATTCGTCTACCACCAGAACGATATACGGAAGGTAACGGTGTCCGTTTTCAGGATTCAGTTTCCGTTCCGTGAATTTTTTATTGTATTCCTTTAAATTTTTACAGAAGGCATTTTTAAGCAGGTCGTAGCGGGTATCCATTTCGATACACAGGGAGTTCAGCGTGTTAATTACCTTGTTAGTATCAGTGATGATCGCTTCCTCCGCATCAGGAAGTTTAGCCAGATAATGTCTTTCGATTTTTGAATATAAAGAAAGCTCCACTTTTTTAGGATCTACCATCACAAATTTCAATTCGCTCGGATGTTTCTTGTAGAGTAGGGAAGTGAGGATGGCATTGATCCCGACCGATTTACCCTGTCCCGTAGCACCCGCCATCAGCAGGTGAGGCATTTTGGATAAATCCGCCATAAAAATTTCATTGGAAATCGTTTTTCCGAATACCACCGGAAGGTCCATATCCGTATTCTGGAATTTCTGCGAAGCGATTACCGAACGCATGGAAACCATGGTAGGATTTTTTCTCGGCACTTCGATCCCGATCGTTCCTTTCCCCGGCATCGGTGCAATAATCCGGATTCCCAAAGCCGATAAGTTCAGCGCAATATCATCCTGCAGTTTTTTAATGGCTGCAACCCTGATTCCCGCTTCAGGAACAATCTCGTATAGGGTTACCGTAGGTCCGATGGTTGCTTTAATTTCGGCTATGCCTACGTTAAAGTTTTTCAGCAATCCTACGATCTTATTTTTGTTTTCTTCTAATTCTTCTTTATTAATCGAAATTTCTTCATTTCCATAATCCTTTAAAAGTTCCACAGGCGGCATCTGGAATTTGGCGAGATCCAGTTTATGGTCATACAAACCATGCTTATCTACAAGTTCCTGCGACTTAATATCTGCGTCATCCAGGATGTCGATTACCGGAGCAACTTCCACATTGAACTTGATATCTTCTACAGGAGCAGCGGCCGTTACGGTTTGGGCTGCCGGAACGGAAGGCTTGAAGTCGAACGCCTGTTCGGGAGTCGCAGTCGGCATCTTCGGCTTCGTATCAATTGGAAGATTAATGGATGGTGAAAAATCCGTTTTCACCTCTTCATCGAAAGAGGTATTGTTTGGAGTGACAATAGGATCGAGGCCGGTTGAAACCGGAACTTCCGGAAATCCTTTCGGAATGCTTGCCGGCTCAGGTACCTTTGCTTTGGCGGCAGGTTTCTGTACCACTTCGGTTACCTTTACTTTTT
Organism: uncultured Chryseobacterium sp.; assembly: GCA_913777465.1. Taxonomy (GTDB): domain Bacteria; phylum Bacteroidota; class Bacteroidia; order Flavobacteriales; family Weeksellaceae; genus Chryseobacterium. The sequence goes on along the minus strand of CAJYRQ010000051.1, from coordinate 16,648 downwards.
CAGCCGTATCTTCTTTATGTGCTTCCAGTTCTTCAATCAGCTCTTCGTCCGCTTCAAAATTTTCATCAGAGCTCGGCATCATCGATTTTACTTTTCCGATGGTATTTTCATTAATATCGTTGAGTTTTGATCTGATCGAACTTGGACGGAGGTTGAATTCTAAAATAAAATACAAAGCAATGCTGGATACCAGTACCAGCCAGAGGCCAACGCTTCCGATAATTGCATTCAGCGAATCCATGATCTGATAGCCGTAGACTCCGCTTAAGACGCCCTGACCTTTGGTAACCGCCCCGAAGAGGATAGGCAGCCAGCAGATAAAGAACAGCGAATGGCCGACGGTTTTCCAAGGTTTAAACATTTTCTTTTTCAGGATCACCGTCCCGAAAACCAGAAATAAAAAGGCTATAATGAATGAGGCAACCCCAATGCTTTCAAAAATAAAAATATTTCCCAGCCAGTCGCCCAGTTTCCCGAAAAGGTTAGACGATTTGATGCTTTTGTCCAGCATGGTTCCTGCCTGGCTCTGGTCTGCCTTCCAGTTCATCAGGTATGAAACGAATGAAAAGGTAAGGACAACGGAAAAAAGGATAAACGTAAGCCCGAAAAATACCCGCGGCTTCGATAAAAATTTGCCTTTATCAGGCGATTCTGTCAGTTTGTTTTGTGTGTTTTTACTCATAATGTCAATTGGCAAATTTAATATTTTTCAACATTAAACGTTATGCTTTTTTTACGAAAAGAAATTTAATTTTTACCGGTCCGGAAAAGGTATTTTTCCCGCCGGCTTGTTTTCTGATCATTAAAAATATTTAAAATAAAACGAATTAAAAAAAATTAGCGGACTAAATTTTTCTTTATCTAAAAAAGAATTTATTTCCATTTGATTTATTGAATTTTCTCCAACTGATTTCGGGTTTATTAAGAATGATTCAAAATAACGTTTCAGGCCTTCAAAGTGATAAAAAACAGCTTTTTTTAACGGCTTTATGGTTTATCCTGCTTATTTTTGCATGTCAAGTATATACATATGAAGAAGATCCAGGATATTTTGATCTCAACCAGAACAATGGCTGTGTTGTTATTGGGGTATGCATTCGCCATGGCCTATGCAACGTTCTTAGAAAACGATTACGGAACCCCCACAGCAAAAGCATTAATCTACGAAGCATGGTGGTTTGAACTGATCATGCTCCTTTTAATCCTCAATTTTATCGGCAATATCGGAAGATACAGGCTCTGGAAAAGAGAGAAATGGCCGGTGCTGGTCTTTCACCTTGCGTTTGTGCTGATCTTCATCGGCGGTGCCATTACCCGCTATATCAGTTTTGAAGGCATCATGCACATCCGGGAAGGGGAAACGTCCAACGAAATCGTAACCGATAAAAATTTCCTTAAAATCCAGATCGAAGAAAAAGGCGATGTCCTCAACTACCAGGATATTCCTTACCTGATGTCTCCGTTACACAAAAATCTGGAAGCAACCTACGATTTCCACGGAAAACAGGTAAAAGTGGTGGCTAAAGAATATGTTCAGCGGAAAAAAGACAGTCTTCTGGCAGATCCGAATGGTGCCGAATACATGCATTTGGTATCTACCGGGCAAACAGGAAGACAAAACATCTTCATCAAGCCGGGTGAAACAAAATCCATCAACGGAACCCTGGTTACTTTCAACAGAGCGATCGACGGAGCTGTGGAATTTAAAAATGAAGGTGGCAAGCTGTTCATCAAAACACCGGTTGATGCCAATTATATGACCATGGCCACGCAGGCAACCGGAACAACCAAAAAAGATGAGTTCCAGCCGCTGGCTTTAAGAAGTTTATACACCATCAACGAATTAAAATTAGTAGTTCCCGAAGGTTTAAGAAAAGGAAAATTGTTATCCATCGAAGGCGACCGAAAGAAAGACCAGAATGTTCCGGACATGCTGACGGTAGAACTTCAGGGACCGAAAACAAAGCAGCTGGTAGACCTTTCCGTAGAAAAAGGAAACCCTAATGCTTATAAGCAGGTAACTATGGACGGTCTGAACATCATGGTCGGTTTCGGGCCAAAGGTTTACAATACGCCGTTCTCTTTAAAGCTGGAGGACTTCGTGATGGAGACCTACCCGGGAAGTTCTTCCCCAAGTGCTTACGAAAGCCATATTAAAATTATCGATGAAGGAAAACAGACGCCTTTTAAAATTTATATGAACCACGTACTGAACCACAAAGGATACCGTTTTTTCCAGTCGAGCTTCGACCCGGACCGTATGGGAACCGTACTTTCGGTAAACCACGATTTCTGGGGAACACTGATCTCGTATATTGGTTATACTTTCCTGTTTGGAGGAATGTTCTTTATGTTCTTCTGGAAAGGAACCCACTTCTGGAAATTGAATAAAATTCTGAAAGACGTTAATAAAAAGAAAGCAGCAACCGTTCTTCTGTTGCTTTTAAGCTTCGGGCTGAATGCCCAGAAAATTGAAACGCACGGAACAACCGACGGAAGCAGGGAACATATGCATGTGGAAGGTGAAAACCACAACCATGCTCCTGCACCTGAAACCGCCCAACCTCAAGGACCGAAGCCGTTTACAAAAATGAAAGTGGTAACGGCAGATGAAATTATCGCAAGAAATAAAATCAGTGCAGAACATGCCGATAAGTTCGGATACCTTCTGGTACAGAATTTTGAAGGCCGTATTGTTCCGATCAATACTGAAGCACTGGATGTTTTAAGAAAGCTGTATAAAAAAGACGAATTCAAAGGAACGGACGGGAAATCCCTTTCGGCAAACCAATGGTTTTTATCAGTGAATATCGATACGCCGAGCTGGACAATGGTTCCGATGATCAAAGTGGGAACGAAAGGCGGTGACGAATTAAAGAATAAAACAAAGGCAGACGAAGAAGGTTATACTTCTCTAATGAACCTGTTCCCGGCAGACGCCAACGGTAATTTAAAATATATTCTTGAAAGCGATTACAACACGGCATTCCGTAAGAAACCAGCCGAGCAGACCAATTATGACAAAGAAGTAATTGCCGTAAATGAAAGAGTACAGATCTTCAATGAGTTTTTCAGCGGGCAATTCATGAGAATCGTTCCGGTAAAGAACGATGCCAACCACACCTGGCATTCCTGGCTGGACCAGAAAATGGAACCGGATATGGAATCCCAGCAGGTGATGGGCCCTTATTTCGCGGAAGTTTTAAAAGCACAGCAAACCGGTAACTGGAGCAAAGCCGATGCAGAGCTTGCCAAGCTTTCGAAATACCAGCAGAAATGGGGAAAAGCAGTGGTTCCGGCCAAATCAAAAGTAGATTTGGAAGTGTTTATGAATAAAGTGAACATCAATTTCAAACTGTTGATTTTCTATACCCTGATCGGAGGCTTATTGCTAATCCTGGGTTTTGTGGAATTGTTCAAACCCAATAAAATTTTAAATAAGAGCATCAAAGCCATTATTATAATAGGTATCGTCGGGTATGCTTTGCATTTCCTTGGATTGGTGGCAAGATGGTACATTTCAGGACATGCGCCATGGAGTAATGGGTACGAAGCCATTATCTTCATCTCATGGGTTGGAATTACCGCCGGGCTTTTATTATACAGAAACTCAAATGCCCTGATTCCGGCAGCCGGATTTATGGTTGCGGTTATTATGATGGGATTTGCCCACGGAGGTTCAGCACTTGACCCTCAGATTACACCCCTGGTTCCCGTACTGAAATCCTACTGGCTGATCGTACACGTAGCGATCATTACATCGAGTTACGGGTTTTTTGCCTTATCAATGATCATCGCGGTCATCAGTTTGGTTTTCTATATTATTTCTCAAAAAGAGACTTACAAAATACATCATGACACGACGTTGAAGGAACTGGCTATCGTTTCAGAAATGTCTCTGACCATCGGTCTGTTTGCCTTAACGGTTGGAAACTTCTTAGGCGGGATCTGGGCGAATGAATCGTGGGGAAGATACTGGAGCTGGGATCCTAAAGAAACCTGGGCTTTCATTTCTATCATGGTTTATGCATTCGTCCTCCACATGAGACTGGTTCCGGGATTACGAAGCAGATGGGCATTTCATGTAGCGACGATGTTTGCTTTCTGCTCGATGGTTATGACCTATTTCGGGGTAAATTATTACCTGAGCGGACTTCACTCCTACGCAGCAGGAGATCCGGTGCCGGTGCCGGCTTGGGTGTACATTGGACTGGGAACGATGCTGGCATTAGCCATTGCCTCTTATCTCAAGTTCAGAGTTTTAACGAAAAAATAAATATCGTCTTTATAGATAAATCCCGGAAGTTTTGCTTCCGGGATTTCTTGTTTTTGGAAAAGAATAGTAAAACGGATATGGCTGGCTTTTATTTTTAGAAAATTTTAGTTTTATAATGTATATTTTAAGAAGGCAAAGAAAGATCTTCAAGCTGATTTATCAATTGATATATATAATTGGTAAACTTCATAAACAGTTGCCACTACGCTCTGCTTTTCATAGACCGATCGAATTACAGACTAACGGATTCGGAAATTACAAATAATAATTTTAAATATTTTTTTCTTATTTTTGTATAAAATAATTCTCATAATATGATAAATATAGTGCTTGAATTTAAGAAGTACCGGGACAGTATTCCTCACCTTATTCAGAAATCTGATTATAAAACAGGATACTTCATCAAATTGTTGGGTCTTAAAACCCCGACCTATTATCGGAAGCTTAAAGAAAATTCTTTTTCTATGGAAGAGATTGAATTGCTTACCAAAGCATTATATTCTAAAGAAGCCTTGTTGATGGAACTGCAGGATGCGGAAGATGATTATGCAAAAGGCAATGTAAGGGAGCATAGTGAATTTACGGAAGTATTAAGGCAGGAGTTTCTTTAATTTTTCCGGATTCTGATAATTATTCCAAAAAGAGGCAAGCAAAATTTCATCTTTTTCGGTTAATCGATAATATAAATAAATTTGTTCTGCAATTAAATATTTCCTGTAATGGATATTTTCTTCATAAACAGAACCTATAAACGGATTTCGAGAAATATTCATTATAGCAGTATCTACTGATTTCATGAATTTTTTGATTTCTCTTTTAGTCCAGAACTCTTTTAAATAAAGTAAATTATCCCTGTAGTTTTTTTGGGCTTTGACGGACCATACTACTTTTTTCATCTGAATGTTTTTTCAAAAATATAAAAAACACAGAAATGAAGACGCATATGAATTTATAATTGATATGTAAACAACAAAAAGCCGAGAAAATTCTCAGCCTTTTTCTATCTATTTCAATCAATCAATTAATCAAATATCCCTGTAAAGTAGCCTGCAACAATGCTCCATGCATTCTTACCCAGGAAGTAGATCAGGGTAGATGTGATGATGCCTTTTACCGTAAAAAATATAATTCCGCCGATCCCGAATTTTTTCAGCAGGCTTTTCCACCGGGAGCTTTTCTGTTCCCCGGCATCAGATTCGTTGTTAATCCTGTTATTTTCCATTTCTGAAATTCAAATGATTGCCTTACAAAGATAAGCATGTTTATAATTAGTCCAAATAAAAAACACGTTAAAAAAATTAAAATTTTGCGGTTCGCATAATATTTTTATCTTTAGAGGAAACGAAAAGTAAAATTTTTATGTCTAAAAAAGTAAAGGATTTTGGGATTGAAAAAACGCTCAAAAATCTTGGGATTAAAGATGAGAATAAGGGGACTTCGACAGGCGGAAAATACTTTGCATCAGGGAAAACCCTGGAAAGTTACTCTCCGGTAGACGGAAATCTGATTGCAAAAGTAAAAACTTCCGGTGCTTCGGATTACGATAAGGTAATCGAAACGGCAGAAAAGGCTTTCAAGGAATTCAGGCTTATTCCGGCCCCTAAAAGAGGGGAAATCGTCAGGCAACTCGGCCAGAAACTGAGACAGTACAAAGATGATATGGGGAAACTCGTTTCTTATGAAATGGGGAAATCCCTGCAGGAAGGTCTGGGTGAAGTTCAGGAAATGATCGACATCTGTGATTTTGCCGTTGGGGTTTCAAGACAGCTTCACGGATACACCATGCATTCGGAAAGACCCGGACACAGAATGTACGAGCAGTATCATCCGCTGGGAATCGTAGGAATTATCACTGCTTTCAACTTCCCGGTAGCCGTATGGTCCTGGAATACGGCATTGGCCTGGATCTGCGGGAATGTAACCATCTGGAAGCCGTCTGAAAAAACACCGCTTTGCGCCGTTGCCTGCCAGAACATCATGAACGAAGTGCTGAAGGAAAATAACCTTCCGGAAGGAATCTCAAGCGTTATGGTAGCCGATCACGAGATCGGACAGCGACTGGTGGACGATAAAAGAATCGCGCTGGTTTCTTTCACCGGATCCACGAGAGTCGGACGAATGGTTTCAACCAATGTAGCGCAAAGATTCGGAAAATCGATCCTTGAGCTGGGCGGAAACAATGCCATCATTATTTCCAAAGATGCCGATATTGATATGTCGATCATCGGGGCGGTTTTCGGAGCGGTAGGAACCGCCGGACAAAGGTGTACTTCTACCAGAAGGCTGATTATCCACGAAAGCGTATACGAAGAAGTGAAAAACAGGCTGGCAAAAGCTTACGGACAATTGAAGATCGGGAATCCGCTGGATGAAAGCAACCACGTAGGACCGCTGATTGATACCGGCGCCGTGCAAATGTACCAGGATGCCATTAAAAAAGGAAAGAAAGAAGGAGCGAAATTTGTCGTGGAAGGCGAAGTCCTGAAAGGAAAAGGCTATGAATCCGGATGCTACGTAAAACCATGCATCGCGGAAGTGAAAAATTCCTATGAAATCGTTCAGCACGAAACTTTTGCGCCAATTTTATATTTGATTAAGTACAGTACGCTGGAAGAAGCTATTGCCATCCAGAATGATGTTCCTCAGGGATTATCCTCTGCCATCATGACGCAGAACCTGAGAGAAGCTGAATTATTCCTTTCCCATGCGGGTTCGGACTGTGGAATTGCCAATGTGAACATCGGAACCTCCGGTGCGGAAATCGGCGGTGCTTTCGGCGGCGAAAAAGAGACCGGCGGCGGCAGGGAATCGGGATCAGATGTCTGGAAATATTATATGAGAAGACAGACCAACACCATCAACTACACCGCGAGCCTTCCATTGGCACAAGGCATTAAGTTCGACCTTTAAAAACTAATATTGAGAATCGGGATGCAAAAAACGTCAGGATCTGCGTTATGATGTAAATCCCAATTTCTAACTATTAAATTCTAATCAACCCTAAGATTTTATTTAATATGCAAACAACTATTGATATACAAACAAATAAAGTAAAGGAAACCGTAGGCAGGCACGTACTGGCCGACGGCTTCGATTTCGTGATGGATATTGAGAAATCCCACGGCTCATGGCTTTACGATAAGCTCACCAACCGCGAATACCTTGATATGTTTTCCATGTTTGCTTCGGCATCCATCGGATACAACCACCCTTATCTGATGGAAAAATCACAGTGGCTGGGAAAAATGGCAGTCAATAAGCCGACCCTGGCGGATGTGTATTCCGAAGAATATGCCCATTTCCTGGAAGTATTCGAGAGAGTTGCGATTCCGCAGGAGCTGCAGTATGCCTTTTTTATCGAAGGGGGTGCCCTGGCTGTTGAAAATGCGATGAAAGCCTGCTTCGACTGGAAAACAAGGAAGAACTTTGAAAAAGGACTTGATCTTGAAGCCGGAATCTGCATCCATTTCAGACAGGCATTCCATGGAAGAAGCGGTTACACCTTGAGCCTTACCAATACAGCGGATCCGAGAAAATACCAATATTTCCCGATGTTCAACTGGCCAAGGATCCTGAATCCGAAACTTACGTTCCCGATCACGGAAGAAAACCTGGAAGAAACCATAAAAAACGAAAGGTTGGCTTTGTTAAATATAGAAGAAGCGATCTTAATGAATCCCGACAAAGTAGCCTGCATTATCATCGAGCCGATCCAGGCCGAAGGCGGCGATAACCATTTCAGGGATGAGTTTTTTACCGGCCTGAGAAAAATCTGCGACCAGCACGAAATCCTCCTGATCTTTGATGAAGTGCAGACCGGCATCGGAATTACCGGGAAAATGTGGGGATTTGAACATTTTACGGCAAAGCCGGACATCATTTCTTTCGGTAAAAAAACACAGGTATGCGGAATTCTGGCCAATAAGGAAAAATTTGATCAGGTTCCGGATAATGTATTCAGGGAAAGCTCCAGGATCAATTCCACCTTCGGAGGGAACTTTATCGATATGCTCCGTTTCCAGCTGGTCATGGAAGTCATTGAAAAAGAAAACCTGGTAGAAAACGCCAGAATAGTCGGCGATTACCTGCTGGAAGGCCTTCAGAACCTGCAGCAGAAATATCCTGAAAAACTTTCCAATGCCAGGGGAAGAGGCCTGATGTGTGCTATCGATCTTACCACCCACGAACAGAGAAACCACCTTCGCGACGAACTCTGGAAAGACGGAATGATTATTCTGGCGTGTGGCGAGCAGTCGCTGCGTTTCCGGCCGCATCTGAACGTTACCAGAGAAGAAATTCAGCTTGCACTGGATAAAATAGAAAACAATATTACTAAAATTTAAAAGCTGAAATTTGTAATTTTCAAAAAAACGTTATATATTTAGATACTCAAACGAGACAGAACTATGGAAAGAAGTACAAGAGTATCAGTTTTTGAAAGTGACAAACCTGCAGAAATCCAATTGATAAAGTCTAAGCTGGATGATGCACAGATAAGAAATTCAGTAGAAAACAACTACCTTACTTTTACGACAACGCCTACGGCAACATCCCTGAAAGTAATGGTAAAACTGGAAGATGAGAAAAAAGCCTTTGAGGTAATTGATGCTTATCTTCAGCAAAATGAAAATCAATAAAACAATTTCATAATTTTAAATTTTACTACTTCGAACCGAAAATTAATCTGATTAGTTTTCGGTTTTTTACTTTGAACCATCGTCCGGGGTACCTATCGGATTCAAAATCAATTTACATTTAATTAAAATTTACAGCAATGCATTCTGAAATCAGATTAAGACAAGCACAAATGGATGAAAAAGAGATAATCTGGAATATTTTGCAGCAGGCCATCGAACGTCGGAAACAGGACGGGAGTACCCAATGGCAGCAGGGATATCCCAATCCTGAAACGGTAGAAAGTGATATTTCAAAAGGTTTCGGCTATGTAATGACGGTAGACGGCGAAATTGCGGTTTATACAGCTTTGATCTTAAACGATGAGCCGGCGTACAGCAACATTGAAGGAACCTGGCTTAGCAATGGCGAATTTGTCGTAGTGCATCGCGTTGCAGTCGACGAAAAATTTGCAGGAAAAGGGATGGTGAAAATTCTCTTCGACCACATCGAAGATTTTACGAGATCGCATGGAATCCAAAGCGTTAAAGTAGACACCAATTTTGATAATACTGCCATGCTCAGAATTCTTGAGACCAAAGGATACAGCTATTGCGGCGAAGTCTTCCTGGCAGGCGGAATGCGGAAAGCATTTGAAAAGATTATTATTTAATTTAAAAGTTAAATCATTTATCATAGAATTTTTAAAACGCTATGGATTTATAAACTCTATCATGTTTGTTCGGTTAGTTCTGAACTAATTTTTTACTTTTGCTTCAAATTTATATACCATGCATAAGAGTATAGAAATTGATGAAAGAATTTTTCAGGACGCCGTGAAGTTTTACGGTTCTGTTTTCAGCCTACCACCTTTAGCTTCAAAGATTTATGCCTACCTGCTTTTCGATTACGATAAAGTGGGCATTACTTTTGATGAATTCGTGGAGGTATTTTCCGCAAGCAAAAGTTCGGTTTCTACCAGCATTTCTCTCCTGCTGAATGCAGAGCTTATCATTGATCACAATAAAATGGATGAGCGGAAACGGTATTTTTTCATCAATGAAGGTTACAAAAAGATAAGATTTGAAAAAATAGTTCAAAAAATGAAAGACGAATTAAAACTACTGGATGATTTAGACCATTTTAAAAAAAATCATAATGATCAGAATGAAAGGATGGAAGCTTACAAAGCATTATTAAATAAGAACATCATACATATTCAGGAATCTCTTAATAAACTATAAAAAATGAATAATAAGCTAGTTATACTCTCTGTTGCAGCACTTTCTGTGGTGGCCTGCAAAAAAGAAGCTCCCAAGCAGGACGGCCCGAAACCGTATCCTGTGGTAAACGTGGAGACGAAAAACGTAACCGGTTACCAGACGTTTCCGGCTACCATCCAGGGAAGGGTAAACAACGATGTACGGGCGAAAATACAGGGATACATTACCCAGGTCCTGGTGGATGAAGGGCAGTATGTGACGAAAGGACAGCCGCTTTTCCGCCTGGAAACCAATATCCTTAATGAAACGGCAGCCGCTTCCAAAGCAGGGATTAGTGCCGCAGAATCCAATATCGCGGCGGCTCAGGCAGCAGTAGCGGCGGCTAATGTTGAAGTGAATAAACTTAAACCGCTGGTTCAGAAAAATATTATCAGCAATGTGCAGCTGCAGACCGCACAGGCCAACTTAGCCCAGGCCCAGGCCCAACTGAAACAGGCCCAGGCAGCGAAAAGCCAGGCGGTAGCCAATTATAAAGGCGTGGAAGCGAATATCGAATATTCAGTAATCCGCGCGCCGATTTCCGGGGTCGTAGGAAAACTTCCTCTGAAAGTGGGAAGCCTCGTCGGGCCAAGTGATCAGACGCCGCTTACCACCATTTCCGATACTTCTGAGATTTATGCTTATTTCTCAATGAATGAAAAGGAGTATTTCAACTTCCTTGAAAAATCTCCGGGCGCATCGATGCCTGAAAAAATCAAGAACCTTCCGATGGTGGAATTGCAGCTGGCCAACGGCAGCCTGTATCCTGAGAAGGGAAGAATTGAAGCCATTACCGGACAGATTGATCCCACAACGGGAACCATCCAGTTTAGGGTCGAATTTACAAACGCCCAGAAATTGCTGAGCAACGGAAACAGCGGAACCATCCGTTTCCCTCAGCCGTACAACAATGTGCTGGTTGTTCCTGAAAGTGCAACTTACGAGCAGCAGGGTATCGTGTATGTCTATAAAGTGGATAAAGGAGATACTGCACGTAATGTAGTAATTGATGTTATAGACCGGATCGACAATATGGCACTGATCAAATCAGGTGTCAATAAAGGGGAGCTGGTAGTCGCTGCCGGCACGGGAACCCTGAAATCCGGAACTGCCATCAAGCCTAAAAAAGTAAAAATGGACAGTCTTGTACAATCCGTAAAACCGAAATTCTAATATGATTAAAAATTTTATAAACAGACCGGTTTTATCAACTGTAATCTCGATCCTTATCGTTATCCTGGGGGTGCTCGGTCTTTTAGCGCTTCCGGTTACCCAGTATCCGGATATTGCTCCGCCTACGGTAAGTGTAAGGGCAAACTATACAGGGGCAAATGCCGAGACGGTCATGAAGAGTGTGGTCGTACCGCTTGAAGAACAGATCAATGGAGTGGAAGGAATGGACTATATTACCTCAACGGCGGGTAACGACGGTTCGGCACAGATTCAGGTTTTCTTTAAACAGGGAATCGATCCGGATATCGCTGCCGTAAACGTTCAGAACCGGGTGTCGAGGGCCAGCCCATTGCTGCCGAGTGAAGTTACCCGCTCCGGGGTGGTTACGCAAAAGCAGCAGACCAGTGCCCTGATGTATCTTTCTTTCTATTCTGAAAATAAGAATATCGATGACGTTTATCTTCAGAACTTTTTGAACATCAACGTAATTCCGGATCTGCAGAGGATCAACGGGGTGGGGGAAGCCAACGTTTTCGGAGGTAAGAACTATTCGATGAGGGTATGGCTGGATCCTGCAAAACTGGCGGCCTATGGCATTACCCCTACGGATGTGACCACAGCTATCAATGAACAGAGTAGAGAAGCTGCTGCCGGTTCTCTTGGACAGAACAGCGGAAGCTCATTTGAATACATTATTAAATATGTAGGTAAATTCAACGAGAAAGAGCAGTATGACAACATCATCATCAAAGCTATGCCGGACGGGCAGAACCTGATGCTGAAAGACGTTGCGAAAGTTGAATTGGGCGGACTTTCCTACAGCGGAGTCGGGGAAAACGGAAACAGTCCTTCCATCAGTATGGGGATTTTCCAGACGCCGGGTTCCAATGCACAGGAAATTATTGAAAATATTAAGGCTCAGCTGAAAGAAAAGGAAAGTACATATCCTGAAGGAATCAAATATACCTTTAACTTCGATACCAACGAATTCCTGGATGCATCGATCGAAAAAGTAATCCATACCTTAATTGAAGCATTTATCCTGGTTTTCATCGTGGTGTATATCTTCCTGCAGGATTTCAGGTCTACGTTGATTCCGGCCATTGCGGTGCCGGTTTCCATTGTGGGCGCTTTCTTCTTCCTGAATTTATTCGGCTATTCATTAAACCTTTTAACGTTATTCGCCCTTGTACTGGCCATCGGTATTGTGGTGGATGATGCAATTGTCGTCGTTGAAGCCGTTCACGCCAAGATGGAGCACGGAATTTCCGATGCCAAAAAAGCAACAATCGAAGCGATGGACGAGATCACGGGAGCGATTATCTCCATTACTCTCGTAATGGCTTCGGTATTTATTCCGGTAACTTTTATTACCGGTCCTACGGGGGTTTTCTATCAGCAGTTCGGGGTAACGCTTATTATCGCCATTGTGATTTCTGCGATAAACGCCTTGACACTGAGTCCTGTTTTATGTTCACTGTTCCTGAAGCCCCATGATGCGCATCATAAAGAATACAAGCAGCTGAATTTCATTCAGAAGTTCTTCTATAAATTTAATATCGCCTTTAAAACAACCACCGAACGTTACGGAAGAGGCTTTATTTTTTTATTAAGGCACAAATGGGTAACCTTAATCATTTTTGCAGTAACCGGCGGTATTTTATACTGGGCAAGCTCGACGATGAAAAAAGGTTTCGTACCAACGGAAGACCGGGGAATCATCTTTACCGATGTCCAGCTTCCTCCGGGAGCTTCCATGGAGAGAACCTACAATGTTCTTAAAACATTACAGAAAGAAGCGATGAAAATTCCGGGAATTCAGAATGTAACGATTTCTACGGGTCGTGGTTTGCTTTCCGGCAACGGAAGCAATAACGGTTTGGCTTTCATCAAACTTAAGCCTTTCGACGAAAGGAAAGGGGATCTCAGCTCGGATAATATTACCAAGCAGCTGTTCGGGCTTTCAGCCAAAGCACCGGATGCTAAGGTGGTATTTTTCCAGCCGCCGAGTGTACCAGGGTTCGGTAACAGTGCCGGTTTCGAAATGGTGCTTCTCGATAAGTCCGGAGGCGATTTTTCCCAGCTGGATGCGAAAACCAATGAACTGATCGGAAATCTGATGAAGAGACCGGAAATTGAATTTGCGCAGACTTCATTCAATACCAAATATCCGCAGTACCAGATGGATATCAATGTTCCTCTGGCTAAGCAATTGGGTGTGTCCGTCAACAGCATTCTGGAAACCATGCAGGGCTACATCGGAGGAATCTACGGTGCCGATTTTACCAAATACGGGAAACAGTTCCGGGTAATGATCCAGGCACTTCCGGAAAACCGTAAAGACGCCAGCAACCTGAATGAATTATATGTAAGAACTAATTCAGGAACAATGTCCCCGATTTCCCAGTTCGTTACTTTAACAAAAACCTATGGGCCTCAGTCGGTAGGACGTTATAACCTGTTCAGCTCCGTGAAAATTACAGGGGCAAACTCAGCCGGATACAGTACAGGGGATGCCATTGGAGCCGTTCAGCAGGTGGCCAGCCAGACGCTAGATCAGAATTACAGCGTTGAGTTTACCGGACTTTCAAGAGAAGAGTTGTCTTCAGGTTCGCAGACGATTCTGATTTTTGCTTTGAGTTTAATCTTCGTATATTTCATTCTTGCAGCGCAATATGAAAGTTACATTCTTCCGCTGACCGTTGTGATTTCCCTTCCTTTAGGGGTAATGGGAGCTTATTTCGGACAGAAAATTATGGGACTGGAAAACAACATTTACTTCCAGATCGCCCTGATCATGTTGGTGGGATTATTGGCGAAGAATGCGATTTTGATTGTTGAATTTGCCGTTCAGAGAAGGCATCACGGTGAAACCATCGTAATGTCGGCCATCAATGCGGCAAAAGCAAGGCTGAGACCGATACTGATGACCTCATTTGCCTTCATCTTCGGTCTTTTACCTCTGGTTCTGGCAAGCGGGATCGGTGCAGTGGGTAACCGTTCCATTGCGACCGGAGCAGCCATCGGATTACTGATCGGTACCATCCTCGGACTTTTCGTGATTCCTGTTCTGTATGTTATTTTCGAATACCTGCAGGAAAAAGTGAAGCCGATCAAAGAAAAAGAAATCAATTTAGCAGAATAAATTAAGTCAGATCAGGAAGGTAACAAGGTCTGAAACTGAATGACCTTCCCGATCTTTAAACCTTACATTCAAATAATGAAGAGTATTTTAAACATTATAAAAGGAATAACATTTTCTGTGACCATTCTTGCGGCCGTATCTTCCTGTATGGCCAGAAAAGAATACCAGAGGCCGGACCGCGTGGTGGATGAAAAGCTGTATCGTACCGATATGCTTCCTTCCGACAGCACCAATCTGGCAAACGTTTCGTGGAAAGCAATTTTTACGGATCCGATTTTGCAGGGCCATATCAATAAAGCCTTGGAGAACAATCTGGACATCAGGATTGCGCTGCAGAACATCTATTCGGCAGAAGCTTATCTAAAACAGACCAAAGCAGCATATCAGCCTACTTTATCCGTTGGTCCCAACTATACTTTCCAGACCCAGTCGATCAATACCCAGTTCGGGCAGATCATCGGAGAAAGAAGATACGTGAACCAGTTTGATATTACAGCCAATATTGCATGGGAAGTGGATCTTTGGGGAAAATTAAAGTCACAGGAAAAGGCGCAGCTGGCGACCTACCTTGGGACGGTAGAAGCACATAAGGCGGTAAAGAGTGATCTGGTAGCTTCAATAGCTTCGTCTTACTACCAGTTATTGACGTATGATGCCCAGAAAAGGATTATTTCCGAGACCATTCAATTACGGGAAAAGAACCTTGAGACTACACGGGCTCTAAAGACTGCAGGAACTCTGACGGAAGTTGCAGTGCAACAGAGCGAGGCATTGGTTTACAATGCGCAATCTTTGCTGATTGACGTTGAAACCCAGATCCAGATGCTGGAAAATACCATGAGTCTGCTCATGGGTGAACCTTCGCATGCCATTGAACGTTCAACTCTTGAAGGTCAGAATCTGCCGATCGATCTGAAATTAGGATATCCGGCACAGTTGCTTGCCAACCGGCCGGATGTCAGAAGAGCAGAGTACAACCTGATCAATACTTTTGAACTGACAAATTCGGCAAAAGCCCAGTTTTATCCGACTTTACGCCTTACCGGAAGCGGCGGGGTACAGTCGGTGGACATTGATCACCTTTTCAGTGTGAATTCATTATTTGCGAATGTGGTGGCCGGTCTTGCCCAGCCGATCCTGAACAGAAGAACGATCCGGACCAATTATGAAGTAAGCCTGGCTAATCAGGAAGCAGCTTACCTGAATTTCAGAAAAGCAATTCTTAATGCAGGAAAAGAAGTTTCCGATGCGATCCGTGTGTATTCGGTACAGGATTCATATATCGAGCTTAAGCAGAAAGAGCTGGATTCATATAAAAAATCCGTAAGCTATTCGCAGGAACTGGTGAATTACGGGATGGCCAATTATCTGGAAGTGATTAATGCAAGTGTCAATGCATTAAATGCAGAACTGAATATCGCCAATGCAGAATACAATAAAATGAGAGCCGGCGTCGAATTGTACCAGGCACTCGGTGGAGGTTGGAAATAAAATTCCGACATGTCTTTTCATTTATAAAACATCATAAAAAACCTGGCAGAACTTTTAATCTGTCAGGTTTTTTTTAGTTTTAAATCTCAATTAAAACTTTAGCGTCAATCGCTTATTTTGTTACCGGCTTTAAATAAAAATATTCCCGACAATCAGACGGGAATATTTAAAGTTCTTTGTTATTTATTTTTTAATAGTTGATTTTTAATTTTCAAGTATTGTGCCAGAATATGTTAGGCTCTGATTATTTTTTAAT
This sequence comes from uncultured Chryseobacterium sp., assembly GCA_913777465.1. GTDB lineage: Bacteria > Bacteroidota > Bacteroidia > Flavobacteriales > Weeksellaceae > Chryseobacterium. The sequence goes on along the minus strand of CAJYRQ010000051.1, from coordinate 431 downwards.
TTTGAAAAAAAATAAAATAAAATTCACAAGGCTATTGCGGGATATACTTTAAATGCTTACTTTTGTACCACTTTAAAATCAGATGGGGGATTGGCGCAGTTGGCTAGCGCGTTTGACTGGCAGTCAAAAGGTCACGGGTTCGAATCCCGTATTCTCCACCAGGTCAAATTATTCAGACCGGCAAAATTAAAAAGTCATTTCAGATTACTGGAATGACTTTTTTTATGAGGAATATGCAGTTGGTAAATTACGTCATTTGCAGCAATTATAAAATCCTGGACTTTGATAAACAAATAAGGATCAAGCACAAAAGTGGATCAAGCACAAAAGTTGGGGACTAAGCAAAAATTTGCGTTAATCTAAAAAGAAAAAACGGATCAGTTACAAAAGTTGGGGACTAGGCAAAAAGTTTGGTCAATCTGAATAGGAAG
>CAJYRQ010000050.1 GCA_913777465.1 uncultured Chryseobacterium sp. | reverse complement strand
CCAAACTCTTTACGTCAGATTTTTTTTCAACGCTAAAGAAGCAACCGCATCTTTTACACTTGTATCTTTGCAATCCTCTTGTAAAGCCAGCTTTAGTGTTTTCTTCTGATTGGCATTTATAACATTTCATAATACTAAGTAATGAAATATATTTCAATTTAACAATACCGTAAAAAGAAATCATGGCATAGAGATGAAAAAATTTAATATAGATTAATGTAGATTCGATCGTATTGGCATCATATTCAGTCGGTTATTTGATTCAAAAATAAAATAGAGACTGATTCAGTTGGGATTTTAAATATCACTCATCTTGCCGGAACTAAACGGTTTATGCTTCCGATAGGATTTTATCCTATCCTATACTAAATCGTCCTAAAATAATAGAAATCCGTTCCTGATTAAAAAACAGGCCGGTTATTCAGTGTTAAATAAGAATTTCTCTTATAAAGCGACAACCTACTCAGTTTGATAATCAGAATCTTTGATCCTATTTCTGACAAGAGAAACTTCCGGCATCCGGCTTCCCTTTTCCAGCCTTTATTTAAGGTTTGTACCTCAAATTCACTTTAAATTAAAGTTCACACCTTCACAAACCGGCTTACAAACATCGAGGCCACCAATTGTCCCACCGCATTCAGTACCGTAGCCAGAGGATCCACCAGGGTACCGATAATCATTACGGCCGGAACCGCTTCCTGAGGCAGCTGGTACACCGAAATCATCAGCATTTCCCCGATATAACCGCCATTCGGAATACCGCCGGCAACAATGCTGACGAAGACGGTAATTCCCAAAGCCAGAAGCAGGTTCATCGGATCGAAAAAATCCTTGCCGATAATCAGGAACGCCACATAAATTTTAATGATCGATGACATCGACGAACCGTTTTTATGCAGGGTTGTCCCGATCGGAATCACAATATTGGAAATCTGGTTCGGAATCCCGATTTTTGACGCTGCCTGTAAATTAGCAGGCATGGTGGCAAAGCTGCTGCAGGTACTCAAAGCGGTTAAGGTCGGAAACGGAGCATTGGTCCAGAAGCTTTTAACCCCGTTTTTCCCGTTGGCCATAAAAGCATACAGCGAAAAGAAGATCAAGAAATACACGACTCCGGCCACATAATACAACCCCAGCGGCTTGGCATAAAATCCGAACAGCTGAGGACCGAGCGTAGCCACCTGGTAGGCGAAATACGCACCCAGCCCGATCGGAGCTACTTTCATAATCATCAGAAGCAGTTCTTTCATCACCTCATATCCGGAGGAAATGAATGACCGGAAGACCTGTCCTTTTTCTCCTGCTTTCCTGGCAGAAAAGCCCGTCATAAAAGCAAAGATCAAAAGAGCCAGCATATTTTGCCTTGAAAAGAGCTGCGTAAATTCCCCGACGGTAAAAAATCCCACGATCCTGTTGCCCCAACTGTCATTATTAACGGCTTCTTCTACAATTTCACGGCTGCCCGTTACCCCCGAAACCGGAAAAAGATACACCGCTCCAATCGTAAAGACGGCTGCTGTCAGAATGAAAAAAAGGAACGTTAGGGCCATTGTAAACATGATTTTCCCGAATTTCGACTGCTGTTCCAGCGAGGCAATGGAATTGGAAACGGCAAAGAATACCAGCGGAACAACGCTCACAAACAGCAGGTTCAGGAAAATATCGCCCAAAGGCTTCAGATACCCCACCACATTCGGCGCAATGATTCCGATAATGCTGCCGATGGTGATTCCGAGGAGCAGGAGTAAAATTCCGGAGTAGTTTTTCAGGACTTGGTTCATGGGTCGCTTTTTAACCAAAGATAGCGGTAATTTTTAATATCCGGATGGTGGATTTCGGTCTCAAATTTGTTGATTTCAAGAAAAATTGTTTCTATGGCTTATATAGATTACTATACCATTTTAGGCGTAGACAAAAACGCAACCCAGGAAGATATCAAAAAAGCCTATCGTAAGCTGGCGAGAAAGCTGCATCCGGACCTGAATCCCAACGATAAGGAAGCGGAACGGAAATTCAAGGAGCTTAACGAAGCCAATGAGGTCCTCAGCAATCCGGAAAACCGGGCCAAGTACGATAAATACGGCGAACACTGGAAACACGGCGAAGAATACGAAAAAGCTCAGCAACAGCAACAAAGACAATATCAGAACCATGGCCAGGGCGGAGGTTTCGGAGGCGGATTTTCCGGTGCCGATTTTGGGGAAGGGGAAGATTTTTCAGACTTTTTCCAGAGCATGTTCGGCGGGGGAGGCGGCGGTTTCGGAAGAAGTTCCCGCGGAAGCGCCTCCGGGAAATTCAAAGGACAGGATGTTCATGCAGAACTGAATCTGAGCTTGAGAGATGCTGCTGTTACCCATCCACAGACTTTTGAAATTAACGGTAAAAAAGTACGGATTACCATTCCGGCAGGAGTCTACGACGGGCAGCAGATTAAATTGAAAGGCCACGGAGAACCTGGATTTAATGGAGGTCCGAACGGGGATCTGTATATTACTTTCACCATTCCGGCCGATCCGGATTTTGAAAGGGTAGGGGATGATCTGAAGACCAAAGTGAAAATCGATCTTTACACGGCCGTTTTGGGTGGTGATGTAAAAGTGAATACCCTTGACGGAAGCGTTAACCTGAAAGTGAAACCAGGGACCCAGAACGGAACGACGGTAAGGCTGAAAGGCAAAGGTTTCCCGGTATATAAAAAAGAAGGACAGTCCGGTGATCTGTTCGTAACCTACGAAGTGAAATTGCCGACCAGTCTTACGGATAAGCAGAAAGAACTTTTTGAACAACTTAAAAATTCATAGGTTATGAACGATAGAATATCGCGGGAAGAACTCGTTAAAATATACAATATTGAAATTACCTTTTTCGATGAACTGGTTGATTCCGGCCTGCTGAACATACAGACCGAGAATGAGATTCGCTACCTGATGTATGAAGACCTGCCGGTTTTCGAGAGATTCACGAACTGGCATTACGATCTGGACATCAACCTTCCCGGGCTGGAAGTAATCCATGATATGCTTCAGAAAATGGAAGACCTGAGAAACAGGAACCGGGAGCTCATGAACAGGCTTTCGATGATCGGTAACAGATACGGGGAGGAGTAATTTTGTTAATGCTTAATGGTTAATGCTTAATGCTTAATGCTTAATGCTTAATGGTTGATTGTTGATGATCAACAGTTAATAATTGACAGAAATAGGAAATCATTGCCTAAGATACAATTCCCATCAGATTCAGCAGTGGAGTTCTGAATTTTTCAATTAGCTTTGTATTCATAAATAATCGATATGAGCGAAGAAAAGGTAATTGTTTTAAAACCAAGAAGGCAGGACTTTGAAGAGATCTATTTTAACGGCAATCAGGGAAGTCTGTTTTTTTCGGCTTCCACAAGGGGGAAAACCATTACCACGATTGTTGTAGGAGCCATACTGCTGATTATCTTTATCTTCAGGAATGATTTTACCCAGGAAAAAGCGGGTATTCTCTATTTTATAAGTTTTCTGTTTTTGCTGTGTGCCGTTTTCCTTTCTGTGAGCATCAACAAAGTTTCCCGGTGGAAAAAGCAGGTAAACCATTATTTATCAAAGCTTGAAAACTGCAGCATTTACGAAATAAGATTTGACGAACAGTTTTTTACCGTAAACATCAATGGCGAAAAGGAAACCAGCGAATGGAAAGATTTTACTTATATCGACAGCAACAACGAATTTATTACGGTGGAAGGGAAATACAGTTATATGTTTCCCCGGAAATCGATGAATGAAAAAGACTACAGCTTTCTGAAGCAGGTTTTAAAGAAAAATGTTACCGCATAAAAAACAAAAAACTCAGAGCAACTGCCCTGAGTTTTTTATTTATCATAAAGCCGATTAATCCAGCCAGCCCATTTCTTTCATCCATTCATCATTATAGATCTTTCCGACATACCGGGAACCGTGGTCATGAAGAAGTACCACGATCACATCATCTTTGGTGAACTGGTCTTTCATCTGAACCATAGAAGCAATGGCGCTTCCTGCCGAATACCCGCAGAAAATCCCTTCTTCTTTAGCCAGCTTTCTTGCGTAAATGGCCCCGTCTTTATCCGTTACTTTCTCGAAATGATCGATCACCGACATATCATAATTTTCAGGAAGAATATCTTCTCCGATTCCTTCGGTAATATAGGTATAAGCATTTTCTAATTTGATTTCCCCGGTTTCGTGGATTTCTTTAAGGATGGAACCGTAGGTATCAACACCAATGATCTTAATGTTTTTATTTTTCTCCTTAAAAAATTTACCGCAGCCCGTAATCGTACCTCCCGTTCCGGCTCCGACTACGAAATGCGTCAGTTTTCCTTCTGTCTGTTCCCAGATTTCAGGAGCCGTCGACTCATAATGAGCCGCTCTGTTCGATAAATTATCGTATTGGTTAACGTACCATCCATTTTCCGTTTCTTTGGCCAGTCTTTTTGAAACCGAATAGTAAGAACGCGGATCGGTAGGTTTTACGTCGGTCGGACATACAATTACTTCAGCACCTACGGCACGGAGAATATCACATTTTTCTTTAGACTGTTTGGAGTTGGTTACAAAAATACATTTGTAGCCTTTGATGATGGCAGCCAAAGCCAGTCCCATCCCTGTATTTCCGGAAGTTCCTTCGATAATCGTTCCTCCGGGTTTCAATCTTCCATCTTTCTCGGCGTCTTCAATCATCTTCAGGGCCATTCTGTCTTTCACGGAATTTCCCGGATTGAAAGTTTCCACCTTTGCCAAAACCAATGCCGGAAAATCTTCGCCTAAAACCTTATTAAGTTTTACCAGTGGCGTATTTCCGATAGTTTCGAGGATGTTGTTTGCGTATTTCATATATGTTTTTTAAAGCACATGCAAAGATACGGCTTTCAGCTAATTAATTATGATGCATCAATCATCAAAAAGATAAATTAACGGGAAACGTAAATAATAGATATAAAGTTACGGGCAGATTATTTAAGAGAATCCTAGTTAAATAGAATTAATTTTAAAGAATTCATAAATAAACCTCTTTATTTCAATTACTGAATTCGACCGTGTCAATCAGAAAAAGTTTGGTAAGGTCAAAGGTTAATTTTTTTGGCTTTGATCCACTTGCGAAGCGATTCACCATTTACGATGACAATTCACCCTTTACCGTCAATGGTCAATTTCTTCGAGTCAATGGTCAATTTTTTGACTTGATTCACCTGCGAAGCAATTCACCCTTCACCGTTGACAATTCACCCTTCACGTTAATGGTCAATTTCTTTGAGTTAATGGTCAATTTTTGTATAACTTTAATTCCAAGGTTAAGCAGATTCACCATTCACTATTGACAATTCACCTTTTATCGTTAATGGTCAATTTTTGTATGACTTTAATTCAAAGGTTAAGCAGATTCACCATTCACCATTCACCATCAACCATTCACCCTAATTGTACTTAATCGCCTTCACCGGGGAGATCTTGCTGATCAGGTAGCTCGGAACGATAAGGGCGAGGCCGGAAATGAGCAGGATTCCAAGAGAAATAGAGATGATGGCAATCGGGTTAAGATCGACAGGAACGGTGCTTACATAATAGTTCTCCGGATTTAATTTAATCACCCCAAAAATCTTCTGTATAAAAATCAATCCCAGGCCGATGGCATTTCCGTACAACAATCCCGGAATCATGATGATTAAGGTATAATTGATGAAAGTCGCTCTGATCTGTGCATTGCTGGCACCCAAAGTTTTCAGTAAGCCGATCGAATTCGTCCGCTCAATAATCAGGATAAGAAGGACCATGATGATGTTGATAACGACGACGATCAGCATAATAATAATGATCAATGCAATATTGGTGTCGAAAATACTGATCCAGTCGGTAATCTGCGGAAATTTTTCCGTTGCCTTCTCCGCATAGTTTTTATAGCCGATCAGTTTTTCAATTTCAGGCATATTGCGGTCGATATCGTTTACGTTTTTAAAAAAGATATCCAGTCCTCCGATTTCATCAGGTTTCATATCCTGAATTTTACGGACATGGTTAATTCCGCCGAGCACAAATTGGTCGTCGATCATTTTAATATCGGTCCTGTAGATTCCGACTACTTCAAATTTCCGGTAAATAGGCTTCTGGTCTGCTTTTGAGAAAACGGTAACGATGCTGTCTTTCACTTTTAAATGAAGATCGTTGGCAATCTTCTGCGAAATCGTAACGCCGTTATAGTATCCTTGTTCAGTTACTTTCGGCGAAGTTCCTGCAATCAGGAATTTTTTGAACCTCAGGCTGTCGAAATCTTTCCCCACGCCTTTGAAGATAATGCCCGCAAAATTATGCTCGTTCCGCATAATTCCGGTTACCGTAGCATATTTCTGGACACTGGCCACATCCGGCAGCTCCCTGATTTTTTTCAGGTCCAGCCCCTGATTATCCAAAACCGAAGTATTGTAGGAAGAGTTGGACCGGGTCGACCGCACGGTAATATGCCCGCTGAAATCTGCCAGTCTTTCCTTGATCGCTTTTTTGGAACCAAATCCCGTGGAAACGGTAATCAGTGATACGATGATCCCCAAAGCCACCGAAAGCCTGCCGATAAAGATGATCACCCGCGATAGGTTATTTTTGTTATCTTTGGAAAACGCTATTTTTTTGGAAAAATATAAAGGAAAGCTCAAGACGATGAATTTAGATTTCAAAATTAAAAATTTACTTCTTATTTGCCTAATTTTTTTAGGAGTATTCAACCAATATTATTCTCAGGTTCAGCATCAGGATGATTTTAAAACCGGTGCAGATCAGCCTACCCTGTATCTGCCCCTGCTGAAAGGAAAAACCGTCGGCGTTGTGACCAACCAGACCGGACTGATGAGCGACCGGACGTATCTGGTGGATTTTCTGGTAAAAAACGGAATTAAAATCAAGTCTATTTTTGCCCCTGAGCACGGTTTCAGGGGAGATGCAGATGCCGGGGAAAAAGTGAAGAACGGAGTTGATGTAAAAACCGGAATTCCCATCGTTTCCCTTTACGGCAACAACAAAAAACCAAGTGCTGAACAGCTGAAGGGAATTGATGCTATCGTATTCGATATTCAGGATGTCGGTGTCCGCTTTTATACCTATATTTCCACGTTGACCTATGTGATGGAAGCAGGAGCTGAAAATAGGGTGGAGGTAATCGTTCTGGACCGCCCGAACCCGCATGACGGTTATACGGACGGACCGGTGTTGGAGAAAAAATGGACGAGCTTTGTCGGGATGCATGAAGTCCCGGTAGTCTATGGATTAACCATCGGTGAATACGGAAAAATGGTGAACGGGGAGGGATGGCTTAAAAATAAGGTCCAGGCAAAATATACCCTGATCCCAATGAAAAATTACCACAAAACCCGGCGTTATCCGATGATGGACAGACCTTCGCCCAATCTGCCGAATGACCGGTCGATCAACCTGTATCCGAGCCTCTGCTTTTTTGAGGGAACCCAGGTTTCCGTAGGCCGTGGTACGGATCTGCCTTTTCAGATCTATGGTTCGCCCTGGACGAGGGGTTTACCCTATCAGTTTACTCCAAAACCTACGGCCGGCGCAAAAGATCCTTTTTTAAACGGAAAATTGTGTTACGGTGAAAACCTTTCAGGATATAAAGAAGATCTAAGGGAACTGAATCTGGAATGGCTGATGAAAGCCTATAAAAATTACAGGAATCCGGAACTGGATTTTTTCCTGAAGCCTGCAGCCGGGAAAAATTTCTGGTTTGATACGCTGGCCGGAAGCGACGAACTGCGAAAGCAGATAGTTACCGGGAAACCAGTCTCCGAAATCAAAGCATCCTGGAAACCCGATCTGGAAACTTTTGAAAAGATCCGGAAAAAATATATAGTTTACGAAAACTAAAAAGGTAAATGATGATTGGTCAATAGTGAATTGTGAATTTTCTTCGCAAGTGAATTTAGGGTCACAGAAAAATTGACCATTGACTCGTAGAAATTGACCATTGACATTAGAAGTAAAATGGTGAACGGTCAATTCGTTGACGCATTGATTATTGACCGGCGCAGCCAAATTGACCATTCACTTTTTATCAGTCAAAATTCTGTGGCGGGGTCTTGTCGTCTTTTCCTTTGTTCATGATGACCAAACCGACAGAAAGCCCGATAACACCGGCTCCGGCAATCATCAGCGCTCTTTCCAGCTTGTCCGCCTGATCGTTTCCTAGGTAATTCATCAGGAAAAGAATGGCAAATGTAATGACACAAATAATAAGATGGTTCTTTCCGAATAATTTCATGAGTTTATTTTAATTTGTAAGAAATCATCACGCCACCTCGGTACGGAATAATTTCGCCGCTTTTGTTGTAGCCCGATGCTTTATCATAACGGTCGCCTCTTACGCGGTCATATCCTTTGTAAAAATCCTGTGAAGTTCCTACCGTTCCGTAAAGGTCGATATTCCAACGGTCCGAAACTTTAAACTGGTATCCTGCGGTAACTCCAACGATTATTGAGTATCCTTTCTGGTAGAGATCCGAAGTTTTCCGTGTAATTCCGGTTTCTTCATCGGTAAAAACGCTGTCGCTCCAATAATTCCATTTTTGTACATTAAATTTTGATCCGGCAATACTGGCTCCGACATACCAGTGCTTAAAGGCTTCGTCAAAATAGTACCTTCCTTCCAATGAAACGGAATAGTACTGCAGTTCATGTCCTGCAAAGGATTTCCATGGCGAAATAAACACGTCGCCCTGCACCGTAATTTTTTTGCTCACCTGATGTTCCAGTGCCAGATTTACAATTCCAATAGGGATAAACAAAGCATTTCCCTTCACATATACGCTTTTTTCAGAAGGCTGTTCCAGTTCCTGGGCCTTTAGGTTTCCTAATAAAAACAGGGTAAGAAATCCTGTAATAAATTTAATTTTTGACATTCGTTATTTCAGTTGTTTCAATAATTCATCAGCTAAGGTGGAATCTTTCTGTGATTGGGTGGCTATGTTTTTAGACATTTCGGCATATGTTTTTGCCATTTCTTTATTTCCTGTTAAATGATAAAGCCTGGCCAGGATATACGTGTTTTCGGAAGTTTCGCTCCTCATGACGGATTTCTCCGCCCATTCCGCCGCTTTTTTAAGGGAAGATGGCGTTTTGATGTGTTCAGAAAAAATCCAGGCAGCCTTTAAAAGTTCGTTGGGTTCAAAATCTTCTGAATTCCTGTAGTAGGCCAAAGCCGCTTTTTCGTATTCGGGGAAATTGGCGTTTTGCTCGTAATAGCTTAATTTGGTCTGGTTAAGCTTTATTTCCGCGTCATGCTTTCCGACTAAAGGTTCGGCATTCTTCATGAAATAATCGTCATTGATTTTTTTGCTTTGCGGATCAATGGACTGCTCCACGATTTTTCCTAATTTGATCTGGTTGTCAAATTCTTTGTAAGTTTCTTCAGGTAAAAATGTGATGATGTCCGCTTTCCTTTCAACGAAGGTCTTATAATTTTTATCTTCGGTAGATTTTAAGAAATACAACAGCAGCCCTACATCGTCTTTTGTAAAGGCCTCCGTTTTTTTCTTGTTTTCAAAATACCTTTCGGAAGCCTGTTTAGCAAAAGGATAATCTGAAGAAGAATTAAGCTTCATGATGTTGATCAGGAATTCCGGATCCTTCTCGCCTTTTGCAAAACGTTCCTTTAACGAGCCTTTTTTATTGTTTGGGGAATTCACATCCTGGGCCATGGTAAGGAACATCCCCGCTTCCATGTATCCGAAGTTCTGCGAAACCAGCTCGCCGTCACCATTCAGAAACAGATAAGTAGGATAGGACCGTACTCCGTATTTTGCAGCAATATCCCGTCCTTCACCTTTTTCCATATCGAATCTTGCATTCACGAAATTGGCATTGAAATAATCTCCGACCGTTTTTTGGGTGAAAACACTTCTTTCCATCATCTTACAGGGGCCGCACCATGAAGCATAGGCATCCAGGAAAACAATTTTCTTTTCCTTTTTTGCTTTGACAATAAGGTCTTTAAAAGGCAGGTCCTGAAACTGGATGGCTTCCTGGGCAAAGGTGGCTATGGCAGAAAATAAAAATAAACCGGAGACAATCTTCTTCATTCTTAAATAGAAATTTCAAAAAGCGAAGATACTTATTTTCGGAGAAAAGATTTGGGATCAGTTACAAAAGTTGGGGACTAGGCAAAAAGTTTGGTCAATCTGAATAGGAAGAAGGTTTTGTCTTTTACTCCCCGGAGCTGCATCCTGAAGTTTTTGATTTTGGCATTGAAGGATTCGGCGG
>CAJYRQ010000049.1 GCA_913777465.1 uncultured Chryseobacterium sp. | reverse complement strand
CCAAACTCTTTACGTCAGATTTTTTTTCAACGCTAAAGAAGCAACCGCATCTTTTACACTTGTATCTTTGCAATCCTCTTGTAAAGCCAGCTTTAGTGTTTTCTTCTGATTGGCATTTATAACATTTTATAATACTAAGTAATGAAATATATTTCAATTTAACAATACCATATTTATTAATTTTTAATTTCCTGCAAAAGTATGTTTTTTACTTCACGATCAAAAGATTTATGACATAAATTTAATATCAAGTTGATCATTATTCTGCAAAGCTACACCGGCAATGCGACAAAACCTGACGTATTATTTTTAAATACTGAGAAATAAAGCAATTATTTAGGTTGTAGATAAGATACTTCTATACCTATGCAGCTAACTTCCCGGATTTTCCGGAAACGGATACCACATTATTATGGTATTGTTTAATCTTTCTGGCATACTTTTAGACAGTAGGTTTTTCAAATAAATCCATATGAAAAAAATATTATTCAGATCATTTTTCGTTCTCAGCATATTGGGAACCTTATTATTCACTATGACCAGCTGTGACGGTGATGAAGGAATTCCGGTTCCGTTTGATATCCCGATGACGGTGGAGCAGACTTTACCTTTTGCAACGGTTAATACCACTTCGTACCTGCGATACCCGGAGATTACGCTGAATCTGGACGCCGATGCGGCCATTAAGGAAAAATATTCCAAACTGTCTATCAACAACCTGAAAAGCGCAAGGCTTACCGGTTTTTCAATTGATTATCTGAGTTCCAAAATGGGAAACAAGCTCAACATCATCAGCGGTGCTAAAGTCTATCTGAAAGCCCCAAATCTTCCGGAAGTACTGATCGGCACGGTGGAAAACAATACCAATCCCACGACCATCACACTGAATACGATGGATGCAGAGCTGATCGATTACCTGAAGTCCAAGCAGAATTCCCTTATTCTGGAAATCAAAGGGGCGCAGACCAGTGTGGATGAATTAAAAGTAAACCTGAAACCGGTTTTTAAAATTAATGTCGGTCTTTAATTCAGCAGCTGACCAATCTGATAAAAGAGAATACAAAATCAATGAGCCTAAGCACCTGCCTAAGCTCATTTTTATTTCAGAATATCCATCGATACTCAGAACAGAGTGGAGTGGGAGCCGTATGCCTTAAACAGCCAGAGGATCATTTTGCAATAATCTAAAAATAAAACAACACCGCAGATCATCCGGCTGCTTTAGCAGTTCTTTTGATAATACAGGTCGTCTTACTTAAAGGGAAAACTGTAACCGGTCATGCTTGATTTAGATCAGGAAGAAGCAATCTTCCAGTAGAATTAAATGCTCGCCGTCTATGGTTTTTTCTATTAGAATAAAGGAATAACGCAATCCCGATCTGTCTATTGATATTAAATAAATACAGAACCCGTAATCAATATTTTCGCAGAATAAATGAAATAATAACCAATAAAATCACACATATGATCAATCCAAAACACCCCCTGCAATATTACAATACCCAACAGGAATTTTTTCTTAAGCATCTTGCCGATAAAAATAAAGAATACCACAGGTTATATCTTTCGTACAGCAATGCGGTGTATTTATATTATGACCTTCAGCTGAACGTTTCAGAAATCCAGTATGAAGAATGGCTGAAAGAAATAGAGGAGGAGGAAATACGGAATACCATGCAGGCGGCAGGATTTATAAAATGCCGGAGAAGTGCCGCATTCATCCGGTTTATCCGGGAGAAAAGAAAAGTTACGGAGAATGATTATATTATGCAAAAGATGGGAACTGAAGAATATACCCGGTATAAAATGCTCTGTCAAAACAATCAGGACTTTTCAAAAATATAATCTGTAAACGTACAGACCGGATGATCCACCAATTTAAAAAGCATTCATTTACATCACCTAAGAATTTGCTCGTCACGAACAGGAAATCACTCAAATCTATTTCGGTTCAGCTGAAAATTCCTGAAATCAAAAGGGAGGGTATGATCTGTTCCGGATCTGATTCCTGTCAAAATTAGAATCCGTAAATTTGTAATACAGATTATATGCTATGGATTACAACGACACCCGAAAACCTATCGATAAAATTGTACAACCGGTTCAGCGGTTTATTCAGCAGGAAAAGTCGGGAGGGCTGCTGTTGGGAATCAGTGTCATTGTTGCGCTGCTATTGGCCAATACACCGCTTTCCCATACCTATCACGAAATTCTTGATCAGTCATTCGGTTTCCAGTGGAATGGCAATACCTATTTCGAATACAACATCCACCACTGGATTAACGACGGGTTGATGTCGGTCTTTTTTTTCGTGGTCGGACTTGAACTCAAGCGGGAGATCATCGGCGGTGAGCTGTCTAATCCAAAAAAAGCTTTACTGCCTATTATTGCCGCGGTAGGAGGGATGCTGATGCCGGCCCTCATTTACCTGCTGTTCAATTCTTCGGGTGAACCGCATAAAGGCTGGGGCATCCCGATGGCAACCGATATCGCTTTTGCATTAGGCGTTCTGTATCTGCTGGGAAACCGGATTCCGCTGGCGCTGAAAGTATTTCTTACCGCTTTGGCCATTGTAGATGATCTGGGAGCCGTACTGGTGATTGCCTTTTTCTATACTTCCGACATCAATATGATGTACCTGATGGTTGGGCTGATCATCCTTGCTGTAATGTACCTGGGCAACAGGCTTGGTGTGCGGTCCATTCTGTTTTATGCATTGCTGGGAATCTGCGGCGTATGGACGGCTTTCCTGCTTTCAGGGGTTCATGCCACGATTGCGGCGGTGCTGGCTGCCTTTACCATCCCGGCCGATGTGAAGATCCCGGAAAATGTATTTATTTCCAGGATACAGGTGTACCTCGAACGCTTTAAAAATATCGATCCTACCGAAAATACACCGACTTTAACCAATGAACAGCTTCATGTCCTGGAGCAGATGAACGAAGCGACCCTGGCTGCAACACCGCCTTTGCAAAGGCTCGAACATGCCATGCACCCGGCCGTATCGTTTCTGATTATTCCTGTTTTTGCCATTGCCAATGCAGGGGTATCGCTGGACATTGATTTTGGCAGCCTCTTCAACAATAATATTGCGCTGGGTACTGCTTTCGGACTTATCGGTGGTAAAGTACTCGGCGTCGTAGGCTTCAGCTATGCTTTTATCAGGCTGAAAATTGCCGATGCCCCGGAAGGAATGACTTTCAGAAACCTGCTGGGACTGGGTTTCCTGGCCTCTATCGGTTTTACCATGTCCCTGTTTATTACTTCCCTTGCTTTCTCGCACGAAGAATACCAGACCCAGGCCAAGATCGGTATTTTTGCTGCTTCGCTGATCGGCGGGATCATCGGCTATGTTATTCTTAATCAAAATTCCCGGCAGGCAGGCGGATGATCGATCTTATTTTCAATAATAAAATACCAGGATTATATTTTCCGTCAATTTGATCATCTTTTGGCTCTTTTCGGAACCTTGAGGCTCGCGAGGGATATTGAACGACATTTACCTGAACCTTTGGTTGGAATCGCTGCTGATAAACAGGCTGTTTTTTTCTTCCGATATGATGTCCATAAACCGCTCGTAATGTTTCAGTACATCCGAAATCAATTCATTTTTGGTAAAAAGCTTGACGTCATAGCCTTCGCGGTTATCGCCAAAATATGATTTCGGAAAATAGACGAGGTTTTCTTCAGACCCGGGAAGGTTCTCTTCATTCAGCAGGTATTCCGAAATGAGTTTCTTCTCGCTCTTTACCCCGTACACAAAATTATTGATCAGGTCATATTTAATCTCAATTTCCAGGCTCTGAGGACTGTTCTCCGAATTGATCCTGGCTTCAATACCGTTCACCGCAAATTCTGCTGCCAGTTCTTCAAATGCCTGTTTTACCGTTGTTTCTATATACTTTTCAGTAGAAGCAAAATCATTGAATGAGGCAATCTGCTTCAGCCTTTCCTTCCAGTGCTCCCCGGACCACGGAACGGTGGTTGACGAGAAATCTTTTTCATAGTAATTTTTATCGATCATCAGGGCTTTGATAAGGCTGACAATGAATAAAAGCATGATGATGGAAAAGGGCAGTGCGGTAATCAGCGTCATGCTCTGCAGTGCGGCCAATCCTCCGGCATTGAGGAGCATCAGGGCAAGAACCGCAAGCAAAGCTCCCCAGCCTATGGTCTGCCATCTGGGCGATACCTTGGCATTTTTTGTGGCAATACTGTTCATCACAAAAATACCGCTGTCGGCAGAGGTTACAAAAAAGATGATGATAATTGCAATCACCACAAAGCTTACCAGTTTTGTCAGCGGAAGATACTCCAGGAATTTGAACATCAGCCCGTCGGGATCATTCGCCATTTTGCTTAAAAAGCCGTGGGCTTCATTCATATCAAACCATATGGCGCTGTTTCCGAAAACGGTCATCCAGATGAAATTGAAAAGCGTCGGCAGGATCAGTACGGCAGCCACAAACTCCCTGATCGTCCTTCCTTTGGAAATCCTTGCAATAAACAGTCCCACATACGGAGACCAGGAGATCCACCAGGCCCAGTATAAGATCGTCCAGTCATGAAACCATTTCTGGGTGTTTTCCTCATACACATGCGTATTGAAAGTAAGGCTGAAAAAACTGTTGATATAGGTTCCGATGCCTTCGGTAAAACTTCCGATCAGATAAACCGTAGGCCCGAGGATCAGTACAAAAAGCAGCAGGGCTACGACGGCAATAATATTGATGTTGCTTAAAATCCTGATACCCTTATCTACTCCCGATATGGCTGAAAGTATGGCCAGTGAAACCAGAACTGCCACAATAAGAACCTGATAGATAAAACTGCTTTCCGGCAGGATATTCAGGTTAATAAGCCCCGAATTGATCTGCACCACCCCGAAGCCCAGGGTCGTGGTAATCCCGAAAAAAGTACTGCACAGGGCAAAAATATCAATCACGTTGCCCCATTTTCCTTTGATTTTGTCCTTCAGTAAAGGGTAAAAACAGCTCCTCAGAGACAATGGCAGCCGGTAGCGGTAAGAAAAATAGGCCAATGCCAGACCGACGACGCCATAAATGGCCCAGGCATGGATTCCCCAATGGAAAAAAGTATACAGCTGAGCATTCTGAGCACGTTGAACGGGAGATTTATAAGCAAATATTTCGTTTGAGTAATGTTGCATGGGTTCGGCTACGCTGAAATACATCAGTCCGATTCCCATTCCTGCGGCAAAAAGCATTGAGAGCCACGAAAAAAAAGAATATTCGGGTTTGCTGTCATTTCTTCCCAGCCGGATGTTTCCGTAGCTGCCGGCCATAATGTAGACCAGGAAAATAACAAAAAGGGTAACTGCCCAGATGTAAATCCAGTTGAGATTGACGAAAATAAAATTTTTGACAACATTTAAAACCTGTTCGGTAAGCTGAGGATAAATGGCAGAGATCAGGCATACGCCGATAATAAAAATAAGACTGGGCACTGTGATCCCTTTCTTCAGAGTCGTTCTGATTTTCATATTTTGTGAGAGGTTTGTTTCTTAAAGTTACGCAAAAACAATAAAAAATCCTGATTCATATAGGAAAATATGTTCATATATATATTAAACACCTGTTCATAAACTGGAGAAAACGGCAGTTAACCCGAACTTCTGCATGTTTCAATCGTTACCTGAACATTCTGACGATAGGCTGCTGACCGGTAATTATGGTGTAGCGCTTGTTTGAAGAAGATTGTTTTACCGTTTCCATCTCTTTTTATGGCGGGATATTTGCCTGATTGCCGGTGAGAATTATTCCGGATCTTCTTTCAATCAGCAAATGTAAATAATGAACCAGGAAGCATCTGCAAGCAGAATAATGAGCAAACTATGGATGATTATTTACTTATTTTAACCCTGATCGGTGCAGCGACATTTGCAATGGCCTGGATGCCCGGATTTTCCAAAAAAACAGGAATATCATATTCCGCATTTTATATCATTGCCGGAGCCGTGCTTTATCTGGCCATTCCGGAATACCTTCCCGATCCGCTTCCGAAAAACAATGAAAACTTGACCCTTCATCTTACCGAACTGATTGTTATCGTTTCATTAATGGGATCAGGAATCAAGATCGACCTTGCGTTTTCTTTCAAAGCCTGGTCGTCTCCGCTGAAGCTGATCGGCATTACCATGCTGCTCTGTATTGCTGCCGCTGCCCTGATGGGCTATTACTTTCTGAGCCTCGGCCTTGCTTCGGCGGTGCTACTGGGAGCGGCACTGGCACCTACCGATCCGGTTCTTGCAGCCGATGTTCAGGTGGGACCCCCGAATGATAAGGCAAAATCGGAAGTGAAATTTACCCTGACTTCCGAAGCCGGACTGAATGACGGCGTTGCTTTTCCTTTTACCTGGCTGGCGATTGTGCTGGGCTTCATGGTTGCCGGGAATGAAGTCAGCTTTCTGGAATGGTTTGCCGTTGATGTCCTGTATAAGTTAGGGGCGGGGATCCTCATCGGATGGGCCTGCGGTAAAGGCATCGGCTTCCTGCTGTTCCGGGTGTCCGAGAAGAGCGGACCGTTGTCCAGCCGCGATGGTTTTCTGGCGATTGCAGCCACCCTGCTGGTCTATGGCATTACCGAATTTGCCCACGGTTACGGATTTCTGGCGGTATTTATCTGCAGCATCACTTTAAGGCATTATGAAAAAGACCATCATTACCATAAAGAACTGCATTCCTTTACCGATCAGACCGAAAGGCTTTTGCTGAGCCTGCTGATGATCTTATTCGGAGGAGCACTGGTGATGGGGATCCTGAAGCCGGTGAATACGGAAATGGTCATATTTGCCGTCGTTTTCCTTTTACTGATCCGGCCGGTCGCAGGCTACCTGGCTGTTGCCGCTTCCAGGATAAAAAATAAGGAAAAGTGGGTGATCGGCTTCTTCGGCATTAGGGGGCTGGGTTCCGTCTATTACCTCTCATTCGGTTTCAGTGAGTTCAATTTCGAACATCAGGACCAGCTTTGGGCCATCGTATCCTTAACCATTCTTTTATCTATCATTATGCACGGGTTCTCCGCGACAACCGTTATGAAGAAAGTAAAATAAAAGGATCATGTTCCGGACATGATGAATTCCTTTTACTCACGCAGGTCCGGCAGATTTTTTATTTTTTATTAAAACTACCCAAAATAGTGTAAAAGTTGTATGTTCAGGCTAAATGCAATGGATTTTTGTTTAAAGATTAAATATTTTAACCAATTAAATTCAGTTTAATACACTTGTTTGTTTTAAAGGAGTATTCCGTAAGAATAGCATCTGTGTAGCAAAAAAACTGCGGTCACCGGTACGCCGCAGGTGTGCTATCTCAATGGCCGTTTTGTCCCAAGTCCGTGCTCCGGTATTGTATCGATCCACGCAGATACCGTTCTGCCAAAGCACATGAGAAATAGATCCTGAGATTCGTCGTTTCCGTTTGTTTCTGCTGATAAAAATATTCCAGAGGAATATTATCTGTGTAGCAATAATAGATTTACGCAGTCACCAGCATGCCATAGATATGCTATCTTCGTATCGGCTGCAAAGAGATAGGACTCCTCCGGAGTCCGTTCTTGTATTGTTCTGTTAATACTACACAGATACTGCTCCTACGGAGCAGATTATAAAAGGATTTGATAGTCATCATTTCCTTTTGTTTTACTAAAAGAAAATAATGTTTGGTAAAAATATTCATTCATCTTTAATACGGATTAAAAAACTATTCCGGAGGAATAGTATCTGTGTAGCCTAGTGACATACACGATTATCAGCATGCCGTAGGTATGCTATTTCAGCCGCCGCATCTGTGAATTAAACGATCTGCATATGCTGTAATCCATCAAAAAACACCGGATACAAACTGCATCCGGCATAGAAAAAATTGAAAATTAAAAGGGTAATTGTTATAGTCCGGTTATATTTTATCCGATAAAACCGGTAAATTCTTTGTTATTCATTTTAAAATAATGAATTAATAAAAACATGATTCTTTGTTTTACTTTTTTAAATGAAATGCCTTTGCTTATCTTTATTACATAGGTTCATGCTAAACTTTGTCTGGCTTTACGATATTTAAAAACGCTAAATCATATTGACTTTAACTTGCTATTGAAATTTAAACAGCCTTTCGGTCAGCATACTTCTTCCGGTAGGCAAAATAAAACACCAGCGGCAGTACCGTAAACGACAGGACCATGCAGATGATCAGCCCGCCGACAATCATAATGGCTAAAGGTTTCTGGATTTCAGAGCCCATGCCGTTGGAGATGGCGGCGGGGAAAAGTCCCATCGAACCCATCAGGGCGATCATTACTACTGGTCGGATCCTGCTTTTAACGCCTTCCGAAATCGCTTTTCTTAACGGCATTTTCTGCTGCAGGTTTTCCTTCATCACGCCGATCAGGACGATGCCGTCAATGGTGGCTACCCCGAAGAGAATGATAAAGCCGATCCCCGCAGAGATTCCGAAAATGGTCCCGGTAAACCACAGGGATAAAAACCCGCCGATGAAGGCAAACGCCAGGGTGACCGATGAGATCAGCGTATCTTTCATATTCCCGAAGTTGAAGTAAAGCAGCATCAGGATCAGGATCAGCGATATCGGAACCACCATCATCAGCTGTTTTGCAGCCCTTTCTTTGCTCTCGAATTCGCCGGCCCAGGTCATCTTGTGCTTTTTGGGTATATGGACATCTTTGGCCACTTTCGCTTTGGCATCTTCAATGGTACTTCCCAGATCACGGCCTTCAATATTGAACCCGACACCGATATACCGGCTGCTGCCTTCACGGTAGATAAAGGACGGGCCTGTATGGTAATCGATGGTGGCGATTTCCTTCAGCGGAACTTTTTTACTGTCTTTCGTCGGGATCAGGATGTTGCCTATTTTCTCCGGATTATCACGGTACTGTTTCTCGAAACGGAGGGTGACATCAAACATCCGTTCTTCCTCATAGAATTTCGTGGCAGCCTGTCCGCCGATGGTCATTTCGATCACCGCCTGGGCATCCGCCGTGGAAATCCCGTATTTGGCCATTTTGGAATCGTGCAGCTGGATCCTCAGCTCCGGCAGCCCGATGTTTTTGAAAACATTCACATCCGAAATGCCCGGTACCGTTTTGATGGAACCGGCTACTTTGTTGGCATAATCTTCCAGTTCGAAAAGGTCGTTTCCGAAAATCTTGATTACCAGCGGTGCTTTTACACCGGCGACATATTCCTCCACATTGTCCTGGATGGGCTGGCTGAACCCGAAATTAATGCCGGGATATTTCTCCAGGGAAACCCGCATTTTTTCCAGCAGGTCTTCTTTGGAACCTTTATTTTTCCATTCGTCCACCGGTTTCAGCTGGATGTTGAATTCGATATTGAAAAATCCGGTAGGATCGGTTCCGTCGTTGGGCCGGCCGGTCTGGGTCATCACGAATTTTACCTCATCATAATTTTCCAGGGTCTTTTTCATTTCTTTGGTCAGCCTTACCGATTCATCGAGGTTGACGCTGTTGGGAAGGGTAGCCCGTACATAGATGGCGCCTTCGTTCAGCTTGGGCAGGAATTCCGAACCGTAGTTGGAAAATTTAAGTCCGCAGATCAACAGCAAAGCGCCGAATCCGATCATGAATGCTTTCTTGTAACGGTCTGCAAAGGTATACAGCCGGTAAACATTCACCCTGAAAAACCGGGAAATGATGTTTTCTTTCTCTTCGATATTTTTCGTCAGCAACAGCTTGCACATCGCCGGAACGTAGGTCAGGCTCAGGATCAGGGAGCCCAGCAGGGCGTATCCTAAGGTAAAGGCCAGCGGCGAAAACATTTTTCCTTCCACCTTTTGGAAAGAGAAAATCGGCATCAGCGCAACAATCAGGATCAGCAGGGCGAAGAAAATGTAGCTGGCCACGCTTCCCGCGCTCTTTTTGATGATTCCCAGTTTCGACATTTTATTGAACCGCTCAAGGCCGACTTTTTTTGCTTTATGTTCCAGGGCGACGAAGACATGCTCGACGATAACCAATGTTCCTTCCAGCAAAAGACCGAAATCCAGCGCTCCCATGGAGATGAGGTTGGCCGGCAGGCCCTGTATTTTCAGCATGATGATGGCGAAAAGGAAAGCCAGCGGAATCACCGACGCCACAATAAACGTCGTCCTCCAGTTGTACAGGAAAATAAAAACGATGATGGACACCAGGATGATTCCCTCGATCAGGTTTTTGGTCACGGTATGCACGGTGGTGTTTACCAGTTCAGTACGGTCGATGATCGGTACGATCTGTACGTCGCCGGGAAGTTCGCCGCCATTCAGCTCTGTAATCCGGTCTTTCAGCCGGGCGATCACATCACTCGGGTTTTCACCGCGGAGCATGATCACGATGCCTTCCACTACGTCATCCTCTTTGTTGTAGCCCACCTGGCCCAGCCTTGGCTTGGCCGAAACTTTCACCTCTGCAATATGCTTTACTAGAATCGGTGTGGAACCTTTTACTTCGATCTGTATGTTTTCAATATCCGCTTTGCTTTCCAGAAGGCCGATCCCGCGGACCACATAGGCCTGGTCGCCTTTGGATACCACATCGCCCCCGACATTCACATTGCTTTTGGATACGGCTTCGTATACGTCAAGAGGGGAGAGGTCGTAATTCTGGAGCTCCGTTGGGTTGATCCTGATCTCATAGATTTTTTCCTCACCGCCGAAACTCACGATATCCGCCACGCCGGGAACCGCCAGCAGCTCCCTTTCGATCACCCAGTCCTGGATGGAAGTCACTTCTTTGATCGGAAGCTTGCTTTTGATGATATATCTGTAAATTTCCCCGGTGGCTCCGGACGGCGGCTCGATACTGAAATCGGCCCCGTTGGGCAGGTCTACGTTGCCGAGCCGGTTGGAGGCATATTGTTGGGCATAAAAATCATCGACATGGTCGTCGAAGGTCACCGTCACCACAGACAGCCCGAATAAAGAAATGGAACGCACCGAAGCCTTGCTTGGAATGGTGTTCATCTCTTTGGAGATCGGCAGGGTAACAAATTTTTCGATTTCCTCGGCGCTTCTTCCGGGCCATTGGGTAATCACCCGGACCCGGGTATTGGTAACATCCGGAAAGGCCTCGATGGGGGTATGAATATAAGAATAAATGCCTCCGGCCAGCAGCAGAAAAGTTCCCAGAAGGACAATCAGGGAATTTTTAAGGGAAAAGGAGACAATATTCTGAACGAATTTTCGCATTATGGGGTAGGATTAAGTACTTGAAATAATTTAACAATGGGTTTTTGAATTTTAAAATTCTGGCTTTAAAGCCAATAGCAAGAAGCGAATGGCTAGCCGCTATTTAACGGTTTGGTTTTTCAGGTTTTCATAAATGATCAGGCCGTTGGTCGCCACGACGCGTTCGCCTGCTTTCAGTGAACCTTCTACATAGGTGGTGCTGTTGTTGGAAACAATTTCGGTAACGTGCCGTATTTCCAGGTCGCAATCCTGTTTGTAGACCAGCACATAGCTTTGGTTGTTGTCGAAGATCAGTGCCTTGGTCGGTACGGCGAGGGCGCTTACATTCTGGGAATTGATGGGAAGGACGATATCCGCGGACATTCCCGGGCGAAGCTTCATGCTGTTGTTATCCATTACAATTTTGGCTTTCAATACCCTCTCGTTTTCGTTGAACACCTGGGAAACCGCATCGATTTTCCCGGTAAAGCTTTCGTCGGGATATGCCAGGGTCCTGATTACTGCCGGCTGATTGACGTAGATGTGGCGCATGTTGGTGGCATAGACATTGGCCATCACCCAGACCTTATCCAGGTTGGATATGGTGAAAAGCTTGTCGCCGCCCGCCGAAACCGGCATTCCGTTGGAGATGTTTTTTTCGATCACGTATCCGTCTGCGGGTGACTTGATCAGGAAATCGCTTTTCCCGGCCGAATACAGTTTCATGTTCTTCTGGGTCTTGGAAATGTTAGATTTCAGGATCTGCACTTCCGACCGCGCTTCTTCCAGGTCTTTTTGTGAAGCGATATCGTCTTTGAACATGGCTTCTACCGAGGCCAGCTTTCTTTTGGCTACGGCAAGCTGGGCTTCCAGGGTCTGGGTGTCGCCCTGCATTTCGTTCAGGGAAACACTTTTCACGCTGGCCAGCACCTGGCCTTTGGAAACATGGTCGCCGAGGGAGAAATAGGTCTGGGTCACCACCCCGTCCACCAGGCTCACGAACGGCACGGTCTTGTCGGAATTGCTTTCCACTTCGCCGGTAAGCGTGATGCTCTCTTCGATGGGCTGGAGGGCAACGGTGGCGAGTTTCAGATTGGATTTAAGCTCGGGGCTGATGCAGTAAGCTGCCGGTTCTTTCTTTTCTACAGGATCTTTCTTTGAGCAGCCCGAAAGTGCGAGCAGAAGGGGAAAGCCGTAAACGGCGATATATTTTTTTGTTTTCATTTTTCTAAAGGTCTTTTCCTACGACGTACTGCAGGTTTTCAAAATATTCGTTCAGTTCCTTTTTCGTTTCAAGGATAATGGTTTTATTGTCGATGAAAGTTTCCAGGAAATCCATGTATTCCAGCATGCTGATGTTCCTCAGCCTGAAATTTTTCTCATGGCTGATCAGCAGCGAATCCAGCGTGCGCTCATAGTCGGTATCCAGTTCGTCGGAGATCTTTTTTGTCCTCAGGTAATTATGATAAACGGAACTGATTTCATTCTGAGACTTCACGATATTTTTCCTTGTTTCATAGCCTGTTTTATCGACTTCGATCCGGGCATCCTGGATGTTGCCTTTGTTCCGGTCGAAGATGGGCAGATCCACGGAAACGCCGACACCGATGAAATCTTTCATGATATTCCCGCCGCGGTCATAGCCTACGGAGAAAGTAAGGTCCGGGGTTTTCAGGGCATTCTGCAGTTCCAGGTTTTTCAGGGCGTGCTTCTCCTGGTTTTTGGCAAGCAGGATGTCGGGCCGGTTTTCGGCGGATTCGGTGATCCATTGTTGAAGATCAAGCTCAGAGAAATCTCCCGGAGGCTGTTTCAACGGATCGGTAATGAGGATGTAACGGTCCGCCGGCAGCATCAGCAGGGCTTTCAGTTCCGTCTGGTGTTCTTCCGCTTCCTGTTGCAGGGATACCTGCTTTTTCCGGAATTCCACTTCCTGCGCTTTCAGCCGGATGTATTCGGCTTTGCTGATATTCCCGGAGTTCAGCTGGTTTTTGTAGGAGGCCGTCAGTTTCGTAATGGAAGAGATCTGGCTGCCGTACAGCCGTTGCAGTTCCTGGTTGTAAGCCAGTTCCGTCATCGTATTGCGGAGCAGCTTTTTCAGTTCCCGCAGCACTTCCTGCCATTCGTATTTCTCGCCGTCCACTTCAATTTTCTGGAGCTCGATGTTTTTCCTCCGCTTGCCGGCGGTTTTAATCACCTGTTCCACCTGCACCGAAACCTGGGAGCTCTTCCCCCAGTTGCCGATGAGTGCCGGCTGTGCTTCGATGTCATACGTCCGCCAGAGGTTCACCTCATCCACGGTCAGGGTCGGGTTCGGCCAGTATTTCGCCTGCAGCACCCGGGCTTCCGCCTGGGAGATTTCCAGTTTTTGGACGATAAGGTCAATATTTCGTTCAAGGAATCTGGCCTCCGCTTCGGATCTGCTGATTGTAATGGTATCGCTCACCTGCGCGGAAGCACAGGCGAAAAGCGGAATGCAGAGTATCGTAAAAATAATTTTCTTCAAAGCCTTCTATTTAGGCTGCAAAGTTATTTCCGGCAGATTAGAGGGAATGTCAAGCCGGGTTAAGATCCGGTTAATCCAACATTAGAGTTTGGTTAGAAGGTTGATGGATAGGCTGGAAGAGGGATGCCGGAAGCCGGAAGTTTTTTGCGGTTAACACTACGGTCGGTGTTCTTTTAATTGTAATATTATAGTTTATGACAGGTCAACTCAGAATTAAACTTTCAAATGATAAACAGCTGCTAATGAAAAGTCTAAACATTCCCCTCCCCTGGAGGGGTGTCGAAAATTCAAAGAATTTTTGACGGGGTGGTTGAAGAACAATCAATTTAAAAAAGAGTCAATCCCCATGAAAAACCATCGAAACCGTCGTCCCTTTCCCCAGCTCAGATGCAATCCCCATCTCAATACCATGATGCCGCAGGATGCTTTCGGACAGCGACAGCCCGATGCCGCTCCCTTTCACCGCACCCACGTTTTTGCCGCGGTAGAAGGTCTCCGTGATCTTCAGGAGATCTTCCGGCGCGATGCCGACCCCGGAATCCTCAACATCCACCGCCAGATGACCGGCTTTCTCATAGATCCGGATGATCACCGGACGGTTGTCCGAGTATTTCAGTGCATTTTCAACAATGTTGTACAACGCGAGGTAGAGCAGGGTTTCGTTGCCGTGGTATTCGAGCAGGGAAAAATTCGTCACCTCCAGTTTTACGGAAATCACGGCCTGGTTCCGATTCCGGTGGTTTTGGAGCTTTTCATGAACTTTCCAGACCACTTCATCGATGCGGAACAGCTGTCGGGGTTTTTCAATTTTTGAAAGTCCCGACATCAGCAGCAGGTTGTTGAGGATGCTCTCGATTTCATAGACGTTTTCCAACACTTCTTCGGCTACTTCTTTGTACTCCTGCGGCGACCGTTCCTTCCGGGCGAAGACTTCCAGGCTGCCCGAAATGGCGGCCAGCGGCGTCTTGAACTCATGGGAAACGTAATTGATGAAGTTCTGCTGCAGCAGCATGTTTTCGCCGATTCTTCCGAGAAGGCGGTTGTAGGATTTAATCAGCTCGTCGATTTCATCATGGGTGTTGGTGGAGGTGATGGCCTGGGAAATATCGGTTTCGCTGACGCTGTTGATGCGTTGGATGACTTCCGAAACCGGTTTGTAGACTACCCTGGAAAGGTAGCGGCTCAGCAGGTAAATCGCCAGCAGCCCGACCGCCAGCACCGAAAGCATAATGATCAGCAGCCGGATGACCTGCGACGAAAACGAATCGCTGGACGACTTCACGAAGACCACAAAATTCCCCTGGTTGTCGGGGTAATAAATCCCGTAATAGAAGTTGTTGTCCGCCATAAACTGCACCTTTCCGTTGGCGCGGGCTTTCCGGAGGTCCTGCGATTTGATGTTTGGGTCATCCAGATTCATCCCGAAGGTCACCACGTTGTTCGGGTTGTAGACGGCAACCTGGCTGTTGCGGATGAGGTGGTTGTATTCTTTCTTGATCTGGGTATGCCTCGGTTTGGGAAGCTCGTCTTTCTCCAGGTAATAAATGGCCGAGATCAGCGCCGTATTTTTCAGCCGGTCGAAGTAGGCCAGCTTCGTGCTGTCGTAATAAGCGATGAAGATCACCACAAACGTAATGACCGAAACGATGCCGAACGACAGGCTGGAAATCAGGGTAAAGCGGTTCCTCAGCGTCATCCCGGTCAGTCTTTGATGAGGTAGCCGGCCCCTTTTACGGTGTAAATCAGCTGCTCCCCGGATTCGTCGATCTTGTTCCGGAGGTAGGAAATGTAGACATCCACCACGTTGGTAGTACTGTCGAAATTGATGCCCC
Source organism: uncultured Chryseobacterium sp. (assembly GCA_913777465.1). Lineage (GTDB taxonomy): Bacteria > Bacteroidota > Bacteroidia > Flavobacteriales > Weeksellaceae > Chryseobacterium. Next base: position 5,073 of record CAJYRQ010000049.1, on the reverse strand, counting down.
AGACGCCGTTCAGGATCTGGGTGCGGCTCAGCACTTTGTTCTTGTTTTCCAGCAGGAAGAGCAGGAGCTTGTATTCCGTGGGCGAGAGGTTCACCGGCCGGTCGTCCTGCGTTACGGTGTGGAGGTCTTTGTTGAGGGTAATGTTCCGGCAGCGCAGCAGTTCCGGGCTTTTCTGATAGGACAGCCGGTTGCGGCGGGTCAGCGCATTGATCCGCGAAAGCAGCTCATCAAAATGGAAAGGCTTCGTCAGGTAATCATCGGCGCCCAGGTCCAGCATTTTTACCTTGTCATCCGGGCTGTTCAGCGCGCTCAGCACCAGGATCGGGATATGGATTTCCTTAAACCGGATCAACTGCGTCAGCTGGATGCCGTCCAGGCCGGGAAGCATGATATCCATCAGGATCACCTCAAAATCATAGGCTCCGATCATCTCCCGTGCCGCTTCACCACTTTCGGCCAGGCTCACCTGATGCCCCGCTTCGCCCAGCCCCTTCACCAGAAACCGGCTGATTCTTTCGTCATCTTCTACCAGCAGAATATTCATGTTGCGAAATTAAGCCCTAAGATAGGGAATTTTGGATTAATGGGATTTTTGAAATAAGTTACTTATTTGCTAAACCATCCTAAAAAAAATTGGTAAAATAATTATCGAATTAGATAAATGTATTTAAAGAATATTTAGTTGCAATATAAAACCTATATAAAAGTAAAACAATAGGAATTATTTTGGTTAAAGATCATTTTATCAAAAAATACGAAAGTTATACCATTTATTATAATAAATAAAAGCTCTCACCTAATTTTAGATGAGAGCTTTTGTTCTTAAATCTCAAATATTTCTTTGAGAAATTTATTCATTGATGGAGCTAATAGATTATAAAGCTGCTTTTTGTCATCTGGGACATCATTATCAGAAATGGTTAAGAACTGCATTACTGGAACAGGCACATCTATTACCTTAGATATTTTCTCTAAAGTATCTATAGAAGGATAATATTGTCCTTTTACTATTTGAGATACAGCGGTCGTACTTTTTCCAATCTTTTCAGCAAGTTGTAACTGAGTAATATTCTTTTTTTTAAGCAATAGCTTAATAACTTCTCCTATTGTCATTATTCTGGTCCTTTAATAAAATTAAATGCTATTACGCTAACATCTTTAAAAATTGAAATTAATTTGATCCAAAGTTCTAACCTTTCTGCATGATTAAGATCTTTACTTAGTTCATCTTTAATATTTAATAGTAATTGTTTTACTTCTTCTGACATTTCACAGTTTGCCAGCACATAATTTATTTGTTTGGATAGTTCTATTTTTGAATTCATTGTTAGATTTGTTAAAATTAATTGATGTTATTAAATGATCATTAATTCTAACATTTTCTTCATCGTCAAAATGTTTAAAATTATTTTTCAAAAATCTAATTTCTTCTCTATCATCACTGAAAATATTAAAAGAGTGATTTGTTTTTTTTAAAAGAATTATCTTCTTTATTTCCTTTGAAAAGTTACGAAGAACAATATTAGATATTCTAGTTAAATATTTTCTTCTAAATACAGCCAATAATCTTAGTAACCTATCAGTACAACCAATAGATTGTCCTATTTTAAAGTTGATATTATTAACAGCATCTAGCAATCTACAATAGTCACTATCGTTTAAAATATCTTGAAGGACTTTTAATTGACGTTGCAGTTTGTCATCCATCTTAACATCTGGAATAAAATACATTGAATCCGTAATCTTAATACTTAAAATTTCACCCATATTTTAATTTTGAACGTTCAAATTTAAGTAATACTTAAATAAAAAACAATAAAAGTAGTATTTATTTAATAAATGTTTTAAAAAAAATTATTTGAAGTCTTATAGCCTTATTATTATAATTATATGTTTCATTATACAAGAATTATAATCTAAATTTTTTATAAGTAGTGATGTTTTTAAATTTAGAAGTGATAAAATATATAACTATTAAATGTCTTAGTAAAGAATCAAAATTCTAATATTAAAATTCAGGGAAAATACGGATAGACATGAAATTTCACATAATTATATTTGTGTTTACGGAAATCCGTAAAAAAGCCACATCGAGATTTATTATATTTAAAAAAAATTAAAAATATGGATATAGCAATGAGATTTGAAGATACTGTGAAAAGTATCTGGGGTAAACCTGAAATTCCTACGTATTTTTCAGGATATTATAATTTAAATAATGATAAAACTTTTAAATCAATGTTATTGGTATTATGTATCTATGTATTAAACTATGATAGGAGTAAATATGATGAAGAGTCTCTGCAGATTTTAAATAACTATCAAACAATAGCTGCAAGTGGTGAATCATCTCATACAGAAGATATAAATTTTTTAAAATTTCTATATAAACGTAATGTTTCTCATCAAATTGATTGGGAATAAATAACATAATTAGAAAAGAGTGAGTTAGTCTCACAACTAAATGATGTGGGTTGAGAATCGACTGTACTAAAATCATTCTCCTACAAGAGATCGATAAAAATCATAAAAAAAGTCCGTTTTCACTAGTTGTGAGACGGACTCATTTTATTTGAAATTCTAATTAAGCAGCTGATTTAGCTGCTTAATTCTATTGTACATTGCAATTGCAAAAATTTATTAATGACTTTAAAGTTGTTAGTGTAAATTTGTTGTTTACTTATACTAATATTCTACTCAACTTGAAAAGCTAATAATAATGGAACAAAGTAAATTTTTTAATGATATATCTTTAATCAAAGAAGCAATAAATAACGATAGATTAGTAGTATTTGCAGGTGCGGGAGTTTCTAAAGATTCTGGAATTCCTTTGTGGGGAGAGCTTATAAATGAAGTTAAAAAATATCTCAACGAAGACACCAAGGAGACTGATGCATTGAAAATTGCACAGATGTTATATAACGAAAAAGGAGAAAAAGAATACAACGAAATTTTAAAGAAATTAATTTATAAAGGTTTTCGAAGATACAATGAACTCCATGAGATAATATTTAAATTAAGACCCCAGCATATTATAACAACAAATTACGATCCTTGTTTTGAAGAAGTAATTAATTTAAAGGGCTTACCTTATTCAATAGTTTCAAAAGATCTTGATTTACCATACGCAAAATTCAAAAATTTACTGATTAAATATCATGGAGATTTTGAGAACCATAATATAGTTTTCAAAGAAAATGATTATTTAGATTTCAGCAAGAATCATACTCTTAAAGAAATATTTGTTAAATCCTTATTTAGTAATAAAATAATCTTATTCATTGGTTATAGTGTTGGAGATGTTAACTTAAAAATATTAATAAAAGATATACAATACATCTTAAACAAACACCATCAACGCGCGTATTTATTAAATCATAATGAAATGATTTCAGAGTCAGAAATTAAGTACTATGAAAATTTAGGTATTAACATAATTAAATTTGATAAAATCTTAAACTTTGAAAATGATAAGATAGATTTATCAATTACTGGGAAAAAAGTTTATTCACTAATTGATTATATATCTGACAAATTTCATATCAACAATTATAAAAATTCACTTACAAATATAAAAACTGATCAAATATTAATTAATGAGCTCTATAAATCTATAAGTAAATTTTATTATTTCCGACGCCTTCCAAAATATATAATTTCAAATTTATACCCTATTAATAAAAATACAATTTCAGAGTCAAATAGTAAATATAATGGACAATATTTAATTACAGACAATAAACAACTTTATGAATTTTTCGAAAATTACGAGGGATATAAAGATAAAAGATATGATAAGGAAACGATAGATAATATAAACTCTTGTATAACAAGATTAGTTAATTCTGGTTTTAACTATTTAGTTTTAAATGTAGATAAAAATAATCTTCATAGTAAAAATATAGATCTGATTTCTAAAATAAGGTTTGATAAATCTTGTGATTGTATAAACTGTTCACTTGATGTCTATGATTTTTCAATCGCACTTAGTAAAATAAATAAATATGAGATAACAAATCAAACGTCATTATGGGATGATTTAACCTATAGTTATAGCCAATATCAGATATGTGATTATTATAAATCTTATAACTCGTTTAAGCAGATTGAAGTTAAAGCAAATCAATTAAAAGTAATGGAAGTTAGCTTTTTAGCTAAATACAATATGAAAAGGTTAGGACTTCAAGTGATGAATAGCTTTTTTATTGAGGGATATGATTTTCATGAGTTAAAAGATATTTTTGAAGAATCAAAAAATATCGATTTAGAAGAAGAATTAACTAGAGTTAAATACTTTGTTGATGAAGATGTTTATTTATTTTTAAAAGAAATTAAAGATGGGATTTTCATCCAAAAACTATGTAATGATATTGATCAAGAAGTTGTAAATGTTTCTGAGAATTTAGAAAAAATAAAGAATGGTGGTATTAGAAGTGATAGTAGTGTAGAAAATCTTTATGATAAGACGGTTACATTATATAGCTTTTTAAATGATAATTTTATCTTAGGCAATGGTTTTTCTTTAATTGAACATTCATTCTCAAAATCACTAAAAACTTTTATTTTAGCATATTACATGGGAACGTTAAAACTTGATGAGCAGCAAATAATGTTTGGATTATCACATTTAAGACAGTTCGATTCTTTATTAATTAATATTTTAATTGAAAAAGCAGATTGCGATGAGATTCACAAATTAATTCAAGAAAGAAAATTAAATGATATAAAGATTAGTAATAATGGTATAAATTCCATATATAATTCAATTCTTAATTTTTTAAAATCTCCAGTTAATCAAGATGATTTGTCTAAAAAATTTACTAAGAATAATATTTTTTATTCACATACCCTTAAAAATAATAATTTTAGAAAGAAACAAAAAAGAATCTTTGCGAATATTTGTTTAGTAATTGCGAATTTCAATTTTAATTCTAAACAGTTAAATGAACTTCTTGAAAATGTAAATGTTTTCATTAAATATCAAGATGTAAATTATTTATTGGAAGAGAGTAATATCAGATATGTAATTAAAAATAAATATAAAATAATTCATGAAAGTGTTTTAATTGAGAT
>CAJYRQ010000048.1 GCA_913777465.1 uncultured Chryseobacterium sp. | reverse complement strand
TGCTAAAGAATATATTATATTAAGATAAACAATCGCTTTTTTAACTTTTAACAAAAGTACGAGTAATGAACTTATGTAAATGATAAAATAGCATACATATAATATTAAATCCTTTCGCTGGTCATCTCCCGCAATAAAAGGATAAAGACTTAAAAGCGTAATTAAAAAGAAAATACTGCTAACAGAAAGATTAGCAGTATATAATTTTTTACTATTAAATATAATTCTTTTCATTACTTCATAAACTCCAGCACCGCATCCGCTATATACTTCAGCTGCTCTTCGTCCAGTTCGGTATGCATTGGGAGAGAAATTACCTGATCCAACAGCTTATCCGTATTCACGAAATCGGCGTCGTTGCTCTCCTGGAAATAAGCCTTCTGCTTTCTCAGGGCTACAGGATAATATATCATGGCCGGAATATCTTTTTCAGCCAGGAACTTCTGTAATTCATTACGCTTACCATTAAGAATTCTCAGGGTATACTGATGGAAAACGTGGGTGGAATAGTCTGCTCTTTTCGGTGTTAAAATATGTTCGTTTCCGGCAAAAGCTTCGTCGTAATAATCCGCTGCTTTTCCTCTTGATTCATTATAATTGTCCAGGTGCGGAAGTTTTTTTCTTAAAATAGCCGCCTGTACACTGTCCAGTCTTGAGTTTACCCCTACTTCATCGTGGTAATACCTTTCGTACATCCCGTGGTTTACAATTCCTCTCAACCGGTGGGCCAGTTCGTCATTGTTGGTAAAAATCGCACCTCCGTCCCCGTAGCAGCCTAAATTTTTAGACGGAAAGAAAGAAGTGGTGCCAACCGTCGACATGGTTCCGCCTTTTTTTACCGTTCCATCGGAGAAAGTAAATTCCGAACCGATGGCCTGGGCATTATCTTCAATCACATATAAATTGTGCTCTTCGGCAATCCTTAAAATTTCTTCCATATTGGCACACTGCCCGAAGATATGCACCGGAATAATGGCTTTTGTTCGGGGGGTAATGGCTTTTTTAATGGCTTCCGTGGAGATCGTAAATGTATCATAATCTACATCTACCAAAACCGATTTAAGTTTAAGCAGATGAATGACTTCCACCGTCGCGGCAAAAGTAAAATCCGCGGTAATGATCTCATCCCCTTCTTTTAAATCCAGCGCCATCAAAGCGATCTGAAGGGCATCGGTACCGTTTCCGCAGGGAATAACGTGTTTTACATCCAAATAAGACTCCAATTCGTTCTGGAATGACTTTACTTCAGGGCCGTTGATGAAAGCCGCCGAATCCATTACATTCAATACTGCATTATCTACATCATTCTTTATCTTGTAATACTGACTTTGCAAGTCAACCATTTGGATCTTTTTCATAAATAAATATTTCTGTAAAAATAAGGAATTTAAAATCCTTTCAAAAATTTTATTGATTTTGTTTTATCTTTATAGAAAATAAATACATGAAAAAAACTTTATTCTTTTGTCTGCTAGCAGGTTATTCGCTAAGTTTTGCACAGACATCGCTTGTTTTTGTATTTTTTAAAGATAAGCCGAACAAAGCGGCTTTCTATGCCAATCCTCTGTCGGAGCTATCCCAGAAATCGCTCAACCGCCGGACTGCGATGGGTATTGCCCTCAACGACCAGGATGCTCCCATCGAGCAGTCGTACATCAGCAACATCCAGAGCTTAGGGTTTACCGTGACCGATTATTCCAAATGGCTGAACGGTGTAGCAGTGAATGCAACGCCGGCACAGATTACCACACTCCAGGCGCAAAGCTATGTGCTGTCGGTAGAAAGTTTTGCCAGAAATTCTTCCGGTGCAACAAAGACCGTCCATAAAAACAAATGGGAAACCCCGGCAGACACGGCCGGTAAAAACCTGACGGTTTTCGACTACGGTTCCGGGTCCGCACAGATTGATCAGATCAATCTCCGTCCGCTTCATCTGGCGGGCTATACCGGCGCGGGCGTGACCATTGCCGTCATCGATGCCGGTTTCCCGAATGTGAATACCGGTGCCGCCTATTCAAGATTGTGGACCAACGGGCACATCAAAGGCGGCTATGATTTTGTTACCAAAACCGCTGATATTTATAACCCTTCACTCAATACTCACGGAACGGCTGTTCTAGGGGCAATCGGAGGCTATATCCAGGATACATTCGTAGGGTCTGCCCCGGATGCGGATTTTTACCTCTACCGCAGCGAAAATGCGGCTGTAGAAGTTCCCGAGGAAGAGCTCTACTGGATTGAAGCTGCAGAAGAGGCCGATCGTAAAGGGGTGGATGTCATCAACACCTCACTGGGATATTCTACTTTTGACGATTCCCGATACAATTATACGTATGCGCAAATGAACGGAAGCACTTCTTTTATTGCAAGAGGTGCGGAAATCGCTGTAAATAAAGGAATTTTCACGTTGATTGCCGCCGGAAATTCCGGCGCACAGCCATGGCACTACATCTTAACGCCGGCCGATAATATAAAAGTGTTTAGCATCGGCGGCGTGGATTCGGCGGGAGCCTCCTCCACTTTTTCGTCCTACGGTCCCAATGCTGCCGGAGTCGTTAAGCCCGATGCTTCCGCAAGAGGCACAGGAGCCACCAGCGTCTCCAATACCAGCAATACCACCATTTCGGTGAATGGAACATCCATTGCAACGCCGATTGCTGCCGGAGGAGTTGCCTGCCTGATCCAGGCTTTCCCGACCATGAACCGGGACCTGATGCGGAACCGGCTACGGCAGACTGCTTCGCTGTATCCGAACCACACCGACCAGATGGGATTCGGAATCCTGAATTTCGGAACATTCTATAACAATGTGCTGAATACTTCGGAACTGGTGAAGAAAAACAACATCGCTGTTTTCCCGAATCCGGTAAAAACAATCCTGAATGTTGCTTCGGAAAGTGAAGTCCTTTTACTGGAAGTCTATGATAACCTGGGAAGGCTGATTACGAAAATCAGCAACCAACAGTCCGTAAAGATGGAAGATTTTGCAAAAGGGGTGTATTACCTGAAAATCCAAACGAGGGATAAGGTGTATTATGAGAAATTTATTAAAGAGTAAAATAGAAACCCTTCCGGGCCGGAAGAGTTTCTATTTATAAATCTTTATTTGCTGTTATTCAGACTTTCTTTTTCACAAAATTCTAAAACATCTTTAAAATAATCTTTAAGGCCTTTATATTCGTGCTCGCCCGGGTGCCAGTTGGAAAATTTCCAATATTTCCATTTTCCTTTTGCACTATCAACAGGAATTAACAAAAAATATTGCTCCTGACCCTTTCCCGCAATCAATAGGCTGTTTCTTAAATCATTTCCTGTTTCATAATTACTTTCGCCCCATATTCTAATAAGATCAGGATCGATGGTATTTAAATAATCAATCTCTTCAACTTTCATAAAGGTGGGTTCAACGGTATTTGGAGCGGAAAAACCGTTGGTGATTTTCAAAAATGCTTTATAATCTTCAGGCAGGATTACATTCAATCTTTTTTCTGTTTTAAGCACTTCTTCAGTTTTTGCAGGCTCAAAACCCAGCCATTGATTTTCGATTTGGAATTTTGAAGCATTTTCATAAGCATCACCAGATTTTACTGATAAAATAGAAATGGCTAGTAGAAGTTCTTTCATGAATTTAAGCCGAATTCCTGCTCGCATTAATATTCCCGAACAGCGAGCGCGTCACCAGTTTTCCGTAGGCTTCTGTATTGCCTTCCCCTTTCTGGATCTTCATCAGCGCGTATTGCTGGATGCTGAGCAGCGGCAATACGATTCTTTCGCGGATCTTTACCGACTTGCGGGACAATGGGTCTTCCTGCTGCAACATGGTAAAGCCGGTAAGTTCCAGCATGATATTTTTGGAGAGGTTGTATTCGTCAAACAAAATATTCCAGAAGGCACCGAATTTCGGGTTGTTTTTGATATAATAAGTTAACGGGAAATAGGTCTTGTTCATGCTCATCATGGAGTTGAGCACCAAGGTTTTAAAAAAGTCGGAACCTTTGTACAATTCGATGACTTCTTCAAACCGGCCCTGCTCTTTCAACTGCTGCATGGCAAATCCGAAACCGAAAAACCCTGGAACATTCTGCTTCAGCTGCGCCCAGGATCCCACAAACGGAATCGCCCGTAAATCTTCAAACTTAAGCTCGTTTCCGCCGCCTCTTTTTGACGGACGGCTGCCGATATTGGTTTTCCCGTAATACTCCAGTGTGCTCATTTCCTGGAGATACGGCACAAACATCGGATGCGCCTTCAGATCGGAATATTTCTGGTAGCTGATTTCCGCCAGTTCGGCAATAAGCGCCCTTTCTTTTTCCGAAAGCTCCTTTTTTGAACTTTTAAAAACATCATTTTCCACTCCGGCCGTCAGCAACTGCTCGAAGTTGTATTTGGCCTGCTCTTTATTTCCGAAAATACTGGTGATGGTTTGTCCCTGGATCGTCAGTTCGATCTTGTTGTTGGCAATGGTTTTTCCCTGGGAAGCATAGAAATCGTGGGTCTTTCCGCCACCTCTTGCCGGCGGGCCGCCCCTTCCGTCGAAGAATACGACTTTGATCCCGTTCTGCTCGGAAAGTTGGGTCAGGACTTCTTTCGCTTTGTAGATTTCCCAATTGGCTTTCAGGTAACCCCCGTCCTTGGTTCCGTCTGAGAAGCCGAGCATAATCGTCTGCTGATTTCCTCTTTTCTGCAGATGTTTCTGATACACCGGATTCCGGTACAGCTCCTGCATCACTTTTTCAGCATTCGCCAGTCCTTCCATGGTTTCGAAAAGCGGAACGATATCCATATTGATTTCTTCATCCCCGTAACCGCAGATTTTGAAGAAGGCGTAAACATTCATCACATCTTTTACGGCGTCGGAGTTGGAAATGATATACCGGTTCATTCCCCGCAATCCATTACGCTGCTGGATTTCTGCAACCTGCGAAACAGTAATTAGGGTATCTTTTACGATGTCCTCGAAATCTTCGGCGTTTATTTTATCTTTTGTTTCAATTAACGTATTAAATTTTTCTTCATTCATCGCTTCCGCTTTCCCGGATATTTTGGTAAACACCTCATCAATGACTTTCTGATGGATCCGGCTGTCCTGGCGGACGTCCAATGTGGCAAAATGGGTCCCGAAGATTTTCACCCGGTCTCGGAAATTCACCAGCTCGTTGATGAAAAGGGAATCGTGCTGTTCAACCAATATTTTTTCAGCTTCATCCAGTCTTTTGATGATGTCGTCGGCTTCTAATTTTTCATTCCTGAAAATTGCGGTGTACAATTCATTGCTCAGCTGTCCCAGGACTTCGGAAACGCCTCTGAAGCTCAGTCTCCTTCTCACGGATTTCAAATGATTGTAGTAGGCCTTTAAAATCGCAGTCCGCAATTCCTCCGCCACCCTTTTGGTTACCTCCGCCGTTACAAACGGATTCCCATCGCGGTCGCCGCCCGGCCAGAATCCCAGCTGGATCAGGTCTTCATGCAGATGGAAATCACCGTTCCCGAAAGTCGTTTTAATTTTGTTAAACAGTTCGCCGATGGAATCATAATACACGTACCGCAGGTAATAGATAATGCTTAACGCCTCATCGATCGGAGTCGGTTTTTCTTTGTTCACAAATGGTGTTTTCCCCAACTGCTGCAACAGCATATCGATATTGGTAATGGAATCCGTGGTAATGGCGTTTCTCAGATCATGCAGGATCCGCTGTACCGAATTCGGGTAAAACTGGGTCGGGTGTGCGGTAAAGACAATTTTCACGGCAAAATCCTTCAGCTTATTGCGGATCTCCTCCAGCTTATGATCCTGGTAGGAACGTTCGTACATATTGGTTACCGTTCCGTTGTCACTTTCGGAGTGGAGGTTCGGGAAAGCGGCATCCTCAATACTGTCGAACAGAACTACCTGCCGTTCGATATACTGGATGATCTTGAAAAGCAGTTCGAGCTTCTGCTCTTCGGTCTGCAGATCGGTATGGTTTTTAAAGAATTCCTCAACAATTTCTTCGGGGGTCTTTCCGGCTTCATAGCCAGTTTTGCTTTCTTCGCAAAGAAACGGAAGCAGCATCCCGATATTCGTCATTTTATCATAAGGCAGGCTCATAAACAATGAATTGTAGATCTGGAACTTATTTTCCACAATCTGCCTGAATTTTTCTGCGCGTTGGTTGTGTCTCATGATAACAAATGTAGGGGATTTTAATTATTGTAACCCGTAATTTTTATTAAAATAAATATACTAAATTGCATCTTAATACTAAAAACTAATACACTATGAAAAATTTCCTTTCATTAATTTTTATATCGATTCTAACTAATTTTAATGCACAAGGAAAAGAATATGATTCGCTTTTATTAGAAAAAGTTAGTGTCGCAGCTGTAAAGGAAAATGCATTAATAGGAACAAATATTAATGAGAAATGTCAATTGGAAAACAATCAGTTTTTCAAACCAATTCATAATTCTTTAAGACATATTACAATTGTTACTGATTACATTCTTTGTAATGATGGCAAAGCAAACATGTTTTTTGAAATTTACGACACCCAAGGTTTTAAATATATAAGGGATTATGATCTTAAACTCTCAGAAAATTTAAATATAGATGAATTTAAGGTAAAATTTTCCAAACAAACAATCGAGGAAAAAACATTTATCCATAATAATATTAATAAAATAATAGATTTCATAATTGATTATGGCGATAAAAAAGATAAAGAAGAAGTAGTTAATTCCATAGAAGAAGCATTAAATCCATTTACTGAAGTTAAAAAGTATGGATTGGGAATAATAAATTATAACGCTACTGAGGGTTATTCTGCAACAGGAGCAGATTTTAAAATTTTTAATCCTTCAAAAAAAACGATTAAATATATTTGGTTTACAGTTGGTGGAGAAAATCCTGTAGGGGATTTAGTTAAATCAGGGGGCAAATATTATAGAACATTAAAAGGCGTTGGACCAATAGAATCATTTGGAGTCGGCTCTTGGTCATTTGATTACGTATGGTTTACAGATTTAATTGAATATTTAAGAATTACAACAATAAAAATTCAATACATGGATGGCTCCATCAAAACAATCAAGTACAATAAAAATATGTACATAGGAGAAAGCGCATATGAAAACTTTATATCTGCTGTAAATAAAGAAGAAGAGTTAACAAAAAAGCAATCTGAAAGGAATCTTCTAAAAAATGGTTCAAACATCTTTGAAGAAGTAGAACTGACTCCAGAATTTCCCGGAGGACAAAATTCCTTTATATCTCAAATTAAATCCAATCTAATTCAAAACGAATATGGAAAATCAGAGTTTTCATTTATCATTGAGAAAGACGGCAGTATTTCCAATATAGATGCTATTGGTGATAATGAAATTTTAAACAAAGATATAATTCAATCCATAAAAAATATTAAATATAAATGGATTCCTGCTAAAATAAATTCAACACCTGTCAGATATCACTACAAATCCTTAATAAATATTTATTAATTTTAGCTAATGAAAAAACTTTTCTTTTTCCTTATCATAACCTTCCTCTTCACCGCCTGCGGGGAAGACTGTTACAACGCGCCGCAGCCGATCGCTTTTAAGTTTGTGAATGCCAGCGACGAAAACCTGATCACGAATGGGACACTGACGAACTATTCGGTGAAGGAGGAGAACCAGAAGACCATCCAGCTCACCAAAACGGATGAAAACCTGCTGATCCTGGAGAACGTAGGCGCTTACAACGGTACGAAAAACTACACCTTTACTTCCAACGTAAGAAATTTCACTTTTACGATACAATCGTCGGAGTTTAAAGGCGGATGCGACGGATATCAGATTAACAAATTAACCTTTACTGGCGTAGGAATTGATGTGAAAGATGAAAACGGCTATTACAAAATTATATTTCAGTAAGTTGTAGCCTGCAGCATTTACAAAACGTACAGAATGAAAATACTATTTCCGGCTTTGGCTGTGGTCCTGATATCAGGTTTATTCTTTGGGCAGAACAGCGTGCCTGCCGATTTCAGAAAGATCCCGGAAATCCTCGACAATCCCGAGCTCCTCTACCCTTTTGTGGTTCCGGATAAAAAATACGGCTATTGGTCGGTGCTCCGTAACAATCCTGATCCCGACAAAGCCATCATCTATGAAAGCCAGATGCCTGATCGCCTTACCTTAAATGATCCCGTCCCGGAAAAAGGCTTTTTTCAGAAATGCCTGGGCGAAGACTGTTTCACTTATATCTTAGCCTGTGAAAACGGCAGATCCCGGTATTTTTCAGACGAACAGCAGCTGCGGAACTTCATTGGATTTATTGATAACCTTCCGGAAGCTATTTTATTGGCGAATACTTACGGCTATATGGTGGATACTTCCAACCCGCAGGGCAGCTCCTACAAAATGGAAGAAAAACAGATTTCGCTCTACTTGGTGAGACCTAAAAATAATCCGCAGACCAAAGAATATTTTCTTGTAAAGATCAACCCGAAGACTGGGAAACTGGAAGCGAAGAGTATTAGATAAGCTGGAAGAAGGAAGCTGGATGCTGGATGTTTTTTTCAGTTAATAATACTAAAAATCCTGAATGTTAAGTTTGCCTCTGTAGGGTTATTTGCTGTCGTATGCTTTCATTAACCCCTGATTTCACCTGGAGCTATGATCATAAAGCCCCTCCGGGCAGATTCAGAGACTGTTCTTTATTCCATATGATATCTTCTTCCAATATATGAATATCATTTTTTTATCCAGGTTCATTTTAAATAAGAGCTTGTTTAAAAAAGAAATTTAGAAATAATTTGTAAAATAAGCCAGTCAGTCGGAACTTTGTATTTCACCACAAAATCAGAGTCCATGACTAAGAGTTATCTTCGCCTGACTGACGGGCAAT
>CAJYRQ010000047.1 GCA_913777465.1 uncultured Chryseobacterium sp. | reverse complement strand
ATTATTTGGCAAGATTCAAAAGAAAGACAAAATGCTATTCCAAAAAACAGTATATGCTGGAAAATTCATTAAAATTATTATTCTTAAAACTTAATAATCAATTGTGTATTTTAAATTAACAATACCGTATTTTTTTATATCTTCATTCTTTATGCCGTTTATAAAATTGTCTTTTGTGATTTGTATATTTTCCACTTGCAGCCTAATTTCTTTTAAAAATTCAGTCGTATTTCTATAATCACTTTTAAATCCTTCTGTTTTTTGAGTGTTTTCAACTTTTTTTTCCTGAATTTCCCTATATTTTGCAAGTTCATTATCTGACAATCCTGCTTCTTTATTTAATTCAACAACTCTATCACTATTATTTTTGATATTCGTTTGTAAAACATCTTTGTTAGATTTTGTTTTAAGATCAGTTTCGATCCTATTAATATCATCATTTAACTCAAAATAATGATTTATCAAATCTTCCCTTTCTTTATCAAAATCTTTTACGTTTTTAATAAATGTGTCATATTTTATTTTTGATTCTGGATCTTCATTAATAAGTTCTCTAACTAACTTATTAAGCGGTCTTCCTTTTTTATTAAGTTCAGGTTCTGCAAGTTTTACCAAATAGTTTTGAGGAATATATTTTAAATCAGGAATAATAGAGTTTTCTTCTGCATCTCTAAACATAAATTGTGAAATGTTTGATTGCGAAGTGATTTCAAAATCAAACTTATCATCCATGGATTTTAAATCATATTTTTCTTTACCATCGTCGTTTAATAGTATTTCTTGATCAGGAAGAAGTGTTTTCGCAATCGAATACAATAAGATTGATTTACCTGAAGATTTACCACCAATAATAACATTTAAGTTTGGATGAAGATAAATCAGTTGATCTGAAAAAGTTTTTTTTGGTGAGACAAACCTTACTTTATCAATAATCACTTTATCCTCTTTGAAATCTGGTTTCGATGCTTGTATCTTAACTCTTTGTTCCGGCTCGAAACATATTTGACGTAAACCTTCAAAAGTTAAATCTGCTTTAATCCAAGTAAATCTATTAAATAAGGTAGTCTCTGAATGAGAATCACATCCTACTAAACATGGTTTTAATGATCCTCTATTACTTATTACGTCCTGTATTTCTTTTTTATATATTTCTTCATTATAATCTTGAGTACCTTCAAGTCTTTTTCCTAAGAAATAATTTATATCTTTTAAATTTGTTGAAAAAATACAATTTGAAATTTTGTATATTGAAGTTCGTAAACCATCTAATGAACCATCTTCATTTTCGAATAAATCATAATGTTTCTGGATTCCAGAGGCTCCATCATTGTTAGAGTTGCTAACTACGAAAATACAATTTTCTTTAAATCTCCTATTGTTTGCAATAAGTTCTTTCAAAGATTTTAAATCAATTACAAAATTATCAATTCCTTTTTTATATCGATGATCATCTGTTTGTAAATCTGTATCTAATTCTCGTCCATAGTCTATCAAGCCATGTCTATTCATTTTTTTTCCTTCTTGATTTTGAATATGACCAAAGAAATCATTTTCAAGATGCACAACATAATCTGGATTAAAAAGACAATGTATGTTGATTAAACGTGCTCTATCGGTTGCTGGCAACATTCTTAACTCAACATTTGGAAATATAAAAATATTTTTTAGAAAGCATATTTCCTCATCTGAAAATAATTTATTACCAGTTGTAATATTAATTTTTAAATCGATCTCTGCGATATATTGTAAAGCATCCTTATATCTATCTATCGAAAAATAATCAGTTATACCGATTGCTTGCACATTAGTATCATATGCCTTTTTGAAAAAAGTATAAAAGAAATCTTCTAAAGTAGAAGATGTAAATTGGTCATTTTTGTTGGTTCCTTTCGTATGAACATGAAAATTCCATTTTCTCCATTCTGAGCCTCTTTTTATCATGGTTTAGTATTTTATAATTATTATAATCGATTAATTCTTAATCAAAAAAGTTTTTAAATATATGAAATTAATGGTCTTTAAAGTTATGGGAAAGCATAAATGTATATCTCAAAAGATAAATATGAATTATATCGTATTACATAAGATTTTTCTTGAATAACAAAAATAATAAGCCATATTGTATCTTCACTCAGTATTTTCCCTGAAATTTCTAAAGTATATTTTGAAGTAGTTTAAAATATAAAATCCCAACTCTCGTCAGGATTTAGTAGCAAGTATACTATATTTTTTCATATCAAAATCAAAGAGTTCCTGCATGGAAACATTGAGCTCTTTGCTGATGATAAGCAGGGTATCATATCTTGGATTTGTATTGCCTCTTTCCAGTTCTCCTATTGTCTTTTTGGCATGCCCGGTTCTTAATCCCAGCTCTTCTTGTGAAATGGGTTTATTGGTCTCGGGATTTATTATTTTCTTTCTTAATTCAGAAATTCTATACCCGAGGGCCTTTTTACAGCTGGTAAGATCAATTTCATTCATTAACTGTAAAATTCTAGGTTTGAAGTTAAAATTTAGGATACTTATAAGTATCCTTTTTTATTTTTTGCTTATCTTTGTGAAACAAGTTTTTACTAATGAAACATTTTCTGATTCAATTGAGAATTTGTATAAGGAAAAAAGAACGATTTAAAAAACATCCAAATGATGAAACGCTGCAGGCCCGGCCTTTCCGACGGCCGGATGCCTGCAGTTTATTGATTGGAGGAGCAGTACTAATAAACAAAAAACAGTTCCGGCAACGGAGCTGAGAAAAGAAAAACAAAACACAAAAACTCTTTGTATGAAAAAGAAAAAAACAGACTTTGAATCCCGGTTTTGGTCCGGCCAAAAGAAGCATTCCGCTTTACCGCTGATAGACGTGTTTTTCCAGTTTTATGACCTGGTGGCGGCCAAAGAAAGACTCAGCCTCATGATCCGATACGCTGCCCAAAAGAAAACCCGGATCCCGGAAGATCCTTCCGCAGTTTTTCACTTCTATCAATCGATGCGGTCATTTGTTCGGGCAGGGTATAACCTGAGAAAGAAAACCGGGAAATGGGAACTTAAGGTTCTCCCGGAGAAAGACACTCTGTTGGGCAGAGGTCTGCTTTCGGAGGAAGAATACGGCGATCCGGTGCGGGTGTTCCGCAAAGCGTTCAAAGAGTACCGCCCGGCGCAGTTCCTGGAGTTTCTGGCGGAGAGCGTTCATTTTTCGCTGGGTACGTTCAATCATGCACCGGAGGGCAAATTAATCGGCCCGTACCTGCACCTGGTAAAAATGCTTGATGCCGCGTGGCTCATCGTAGAAAGGGCTTCAGCTGAAAAATGACTGTCTTTACCGCAAAGATTCAAAAGATCTACCTGCTTTAGAAATAAGCTGACTGCTAAACGCTTGAAAAAGCATACTAAAGCTTTAAAAATCTTGAATTTTTCTGATGTGCTCTGAAATATTTTCAAGCCAATAAATTTCATGTGCTTATTTATGATGGTTATCTCTAATACCATGTGGTGATCCTTCGGGATGGCAAACAGATTATTGAAGCTTTTACAATAATTCTTTTTCGTTACGGTTAATAAACGGCCCTCGGGTAGCTGAACAGACCCGACGCCGCATCATCATTTGTGAAAATCAGTAGGAGGAGCTGCAAAAGCTTTGTCTTCCGGTATTTGCACAGAAGATTTATTATTATATCTTTGCCGAAAAATTAATATATATGAAAAAAGCTTTCCTTTCTATAGGAATTTTAGTTGGTATTCAATTAGGGTTTGCACAATCTATGGATACTAATTTCGGAAGCAATGGGACAGTAACCCATGCACAAAAAGGTTCTTATTTTCAATCTACATTGCTGCCGGATGGAAAAATCATACTAAGCGGAAACTATGACAGCAGCACTTCCAAAAAGGCAGTTATTTTAAAAGTAAATACCGACGGATCCTTGGATCAGACATTTGCCACAGGTGGTGTTTATACGATGGATCTTCATGCAAGTACTGATTATTATGAAGGATTTTCAAAAGTTTCGGTTCAGAGTGACGGTAAATTATTCTTTGGATATGGAAGTCAGTTAGAGAATGGTATTGATCCGGAATCTATTACCTTAACCCTTATGAGGCTTAATGCTAACGGAACTCCGGATACGTCATTTACTAATCCATGGTCTGTTACCACAACGGATGTAGATAATGCTCCGATAGATGTGAAGCTGCTTTCATCAGGAAAATACCTGGGATTCGGCCCTAATTACATGATGAGGTTTAATTCAGACGGAAGCCTGGATACTACATATGGTACTAATGGAGTGCGGACAATTACCTTTAGCATCAACGATCTTTTCATTAACGGAGACAATATATACATTGACGGGAATCCTAATGGAAATACTTCTAACAGGACCTTGTATAAGTTGCAAAACGAGACATCCAACATCTCCAATTCGAATAATTATGTTACGGGAAGGGTTTTTCAGAACAATTCATCCTTTTACATAGACAGTAATAATTTTACGGTTCATGAGCTGAAAAAATTAGATGCTAATCTTGCTCCTGTTACCGGTTTCGGAACAAATGGAAAAGTTACATTACCGGCTTCGTCTTTTACTTCCGATCTGCTGTTTCAGCCTGGTGGAAGCATCGTCGTATATGCCTACGACAATTCGAATTCTATAACCAACCATACCTATACAAGACTAAATTTTAACGGTTCTTTGAATACGGCATTCGGACAGGGAGGAAAGTTTACTTTGTCAATTCCGGATTCGGCCGGCTTTGTGCCGTATGCTGAAAACTTAGCGCATCCAAACGGAAGTATTTATAACCTGTTTTATGGAAGTAATAACAGTAATAATATTTTCTTCAAGAGAATACTTATGCCAAATGAAGTTCTTGCCACTGTAGATTCTGATTCAAAGAACAATAAAATCTTCATTTTGGAAAATCCGGTAGGAAACACACTTAGGCTTTCTGCTGATCTGGAAAATGCAAATATCTATGAAGCATCCGGAAAAGTGATTATGAGTAACCTTAAAGGTAGCGCATATCCGGTAAACCAATTGCCTAAAGGTCTTTACCTGATTACCGGTAAAGGTGTGAACGGCCAGGAAAATAAGCTGAAATTTATTAAAAATTAAAAATTTCTATCACAAATCTTATCTTTAAAGCAAGGCTTACGTAATAATTTAAAAATTAATCGGATAAAAGCAGGATTTTTCCTGCTTTTATCTTTTTAAAAAAGCCGATAGCGATGTAATGAAGCTGACACCAATTCGAGCGTTTTTTGCAGGTAGCGGAGAAAGTGTATCGGGAATTTCTGAAGTAGGACTTTAATTAATATTAGCTCTAAGTAGAGTTCGGATTAATAGGCTGGAATAAAAATGCCGAATTTCGGAAGTTTCTCTTGTAAAAAATAAGATCAAAGGCGATTAAACTAAACATTTTGTTATTCTGTCAAAGAATATACTTATGTAAAATCCTACATGAACGGCCCAAATTTACATTGCCTTAAAGTCATAAGAGAACGGGTTTTTACACGATAGGGTAAAATCCTATCAGAAGGGTGAACCGTTTGTTAATTGAGAATTCCGAAACTTCCAGATACGATTTTTCAAAAGTTTACGGGATGTGACGCTAATTAAATATCAAAGGCATTTATCTTAATACCAGGGCTCAGGAAAAGTATATGGCTTTAAATTCGATCATTCCCAATAATGGGTAATTCAGTAAGACGGAAGGCTGTTATTCAAATTCCTGATAATCCCTCTATAAATCAGCAAAAAACCATTGATTGGCTTGGAATTTACCTTAACTTTGCTTTAATAAATGCACAAGTCGGTTATAAAGCGATGGCTTCGTTAGCCGGTTTTGAATTTGATTATAATAACACCAACACATTATGTTAAGGATCCTGATAAAACACATCCGGCAGAAAGTTGATCTGAGTGAGCAGGATGCTGCATTGCTGAAAACTTTTTTCTTCCAGAAAAATCTTGCGAAGAAACAGTTTCTGCTGCGGGAAGGAGAAATCTGCAACCATTTTGCCTTTGTAAGCCGGGGCATTCTGAAGTCTTTTACAAGCGATGAAAAAGGGCAGGACCGCATCAGTCTTTTTGCATTTGAAGGCTGGTGGATCTCGGATTTCAACAGTTTTATCAACCGGGAAAAAGCCCTGCTGAATATCGATGCCATTGAGAATTCCGAATTGCTGCTCATCAGCTTCGAGAATTACGAACGGTTAACACTGAAGATTCCTGTCATGGACCGGTATTTCAGGATTTTATACCAGAACAGCCTTGTAACCAAAGACCGCCGGCTGATGATCTCCAACAAGTCCACCGCCGAAGAAAAATACCTGTCGCTGGTCCGGAGCAGTCCTGAAATCGCTAAAAGAATACCGCACAGCCTCATTGCTTCGTATTTGGGATTGAGCCCGGAGACAGTAAGCAGGATCCGGAAAAAACTCCTCTTTCAGTAATTTTAATGTGGATTCGATCGTAATTATTTTTTAATTAAATTAAAAGAAAAAAGAACATTCTTAAGACCTTAGCTTAGTGAAAAAAGTTGATGTTCAAAATTATGGCATATCTTTAAGCGGCAGTGCTTCCAGCTTCCAGCACCCCTCTTCCAGCCTTTATGAGTACGGTTTGTAGCTCGAATTCACGTTAATTGTACAATTTCTTTTTTGAAACTCTTGATCTCCGTCAAGTTTTTTGGACGTCACCGGTGCTTATTTTTGCAATAACCAAATAGGTTTAACAAAAACAGACATTATGGAAAATATAGCATTGGTGGTTGGTTCAACCGGAATTACGGGAAGCAATCTAGCGGATGAACTGATCGCGAACAACTGGATGACCTATGGCCTGGCAAGAAACCACCATACGCCCGTGGCAGGATTGCAGCCGGTAACGGCAGACCTGCTGGATCCGGTAAGTTTATCACAGGCCCTGAAGGATATTTCGCCGACCCACGTTTTCTTTACTACCTGGATGCGGAAAGATACCGAGAAAGAAAACATCCGCACTAATGGCGCTATGGTAAAAAATCTTCTCGACGCCCTGTCTCTTAAAAAATCGGTGCGCCACGTAGCATTGGTTACCGGGCTGAAACATTACCTGGGACCTTTTGAGGCGTATGTAAAAGCGGGAATCTTACCCGAAACCCCGGTAAGGGAAGGGCATCCGAGACTGGAATACCCCAATTTCTACTACGCCCAGGAAGATGAGGTGTATGAGGCAGCCGGCAGGGGCGGATTTTCCTGGAGCGTTCACCGCCCGCACACCGTGATAGGCTATGCCATCGGTAACCTGATGAATATGGGGATTACCCTGGCAGTGTATGCCAGCATTTGTAAGGAAACAGGAGCCGGATTTACCTGGCCGGGTTCTGAAGCCCAGTGGAACGGACTGTCGGATGTAACCGATGCAAAAATCCTGGCCCGGCAGCTGATCTGGGCATCTACGACAGAAGAAACAAAAAATCAGGCTTTTAATGTAACCAACGGCGATGTGTTCCGGTGGAAGTGGCTGTGGCAAAGAATAGCCGGCTATTTCGGAATTGAAGCCGACGGTTACAACGGATCCGTAAGGCCGCTGGAGAAAGAAATGGAAGACAAGCAGGAAATCTGGAACGCCATAGCGGAAAAATACCAGTTAAAAGAAAAAAATCTTAACCGTCTCAGCTCAGCGTGGCATACGGATCTGGATTTGGGAAGACCGCTGGAAGTTATGACCGATATGTCGAAAAGCAGAGCCTATGGCTTTACAGCTTTTGAAAGCACGGAAAATTCTTTTATCCGTTTGTTTGAGAAACTGAAAGCGGAAAAAATTATTCCTTAAACACAGAAACTTGCCGGGTGTTGCTTACTGCCATTTTACGTTTGAAACGATCAACAATTTGAGTAAGTAACTCCGGCTATAAAAGGTATTGACCTTAAAAAAGTCCTTCAACATCATGTTGCGGGGCTTTTCAGGTTTAAAATAAATGGATTAGGTGGTATGAAAGGTTGTCTGAATAGTCTGTATCTGAGTCTTACAGGTATTATTTCATTCCAATACGTTTACCGGGGAAAAATGCTGAAAAAAAGAACAGTAAATAATAACGCCCGGTTGTTTTATTTTTATTACTTTTGAAGACCAACCCAACTGATACAATTATGATTACAGTTAAAAAATCTTTCTTGGGCATTACTTGTGCAATCGGTTGCATAAGTTTGTTAAATGCACAGAAAACAATTCGGGTAGATAATCCCCTGAATTTTTCCAGAAAGGAGGTGGTAAGTATTCCGGTTTCTCAGCTGACATCATTTTTAAACAAGAATAAGGAAGCCGATTTGAGAATTGAAGACGCGAACGGAAATCCTCTCGTGATTCAGTGGCTGGACAATAATGGCGACGGCCAGAATGACGAACTGCTTTTTCAGGCAACGGTAGAGGCCGGAAAAAAGGCTGTTTACCATATTGTTGCAGATGCGAAAGCCCCGATTCCGAATCCCGAAGTTTCTGCTTACTCCCGGCTGGTTCCGGAAAGGGTGGATGATTATGCCTGGGAAAATGACCGGGTGGCTTTCCGGGTATATGGTCCGAAAGGCCAGCAGGAAGCCTTACAGGGAATAAAAAGCAGCACGCTTTCCAGCGGGGTCGACATCTGGCTGAAAAGAACCGAACTGCCGGTCATCAACAAATGGTACAAAGGCTATCTTACGGATCCGATGTACTACCACAAAGACTCAAGAGGCGAGGGCTACGATCCTTACCATGTGGGAAACAGCCGCGGAACAGGCGGCATTGGAATATGGTTAAATAATAAGCTTCAGGTCTCACAGAATTTCGTCTCCTCCAGAACCATTGCCGAAGGCCCTCTGCGGACGGTTTTTGAACTGACTTATCAACCGTGGAGTGATTTTGGGGTGAAAGAAACCAAGAAGATCTCATTGGATATTGGATCCGATTTTTCAAGGTTCGAGTCGGATTTTGAATCTGAAAAGCCCGTTCCGAATTATGCGGCAGGAATTACCCTGCACAAGAACGAAGGGGAAGCTCAGCGAAATGATAA
The DNA here is from genome assembly GCA_913777465.1 of uncultured Chryseobacterium sp. Lineage (GTDB taxonomy): Bacteria > Bacteroidota > Bacteroidia > Flavobacteriales > Weeksellaceae > Chryseobacterium. The sequence goes on along the minus strand of CAJYRQ010000047.1, from coordinate 20,785 downwards.
GGAAGGATATTACCTGCATTGGCAAAAAATTGATGACGCCTATGTAGGCGAAGGGCTGGTAATGGATCCACGTATCGTTGAAAAATCCATCGTTTTCAGGTCGGATATTCCGGATGAAAGCAATCTCCTGGTGATTACGAAGCCCCATAAAAAAATAGTGTATTACGCCGGATTTGCCTGGCAGAAAAGCGGCCGGGTCCGGACGAAACAGGATTGGGAAAACATCCTGAAAAAGCAGGCTGAAATCATCCGCTATCCCCTCATTGTTAAAGTTAAATAATAAAATTATGAAACTGAATATCTGTGTCCTTGTCCTGGGATTATGGACACTACCTTTATCCGCTCAGGAAAAAAAAGACTCACTGGCCGAAAAAATCCTGCTGTATCAGCTTCCCAATGGCGGCTGGGGCAAACAGCTGGAGGATAAATCAGTGGTTAATTATAGCTTACCCATTGATAAAAGCCTGCTGCGTAAAATAAAATCGACCGGTAACGATCATGCGACCATCGATAACAATGCGACTTCCCGTGAGATCAATGCTTTGGTAAAGGCCTATTCCGAAACCCGGAATCCCGGCTACCTTAAAGCGGCCGAGAAAGGAATCGGCTACCTTCTGACCATGCAGTACGACAACGGAGGGTTTCCCCAGTATTACCCGAATGCAAGCCTGTACCGGAAGCAGATCACCTTTAACGACAATGCGATGATCAATGCCCTGACGGTTTTATATAACGTCGCCGAAGGAAAAAACGATTTTGCAGTTATTGATGAGAGATTAAAGCAAAAGTCCAAAGAGGCCGTAAAAAAAGGAATTGCCTGTATTTTAAAAACGCAGGTGCTTCAAAGTGGTAAACCAACGATCTGGGCCGACCAGTACAATGAAACCACCCTTCAGCCGGAGAAAGCCCGGGCTTTTGAGCCGGTTTCCCTCGCCACCGCCGAATCCGTAGGCATCGTACGGTTCCTGATGATGCAGCCCGTAGGTCCGGAAATCGAAAGATCGGTAAAAGCTGCTGTTCGGTGGTTTCAGGAACATGATATTGAAGGATATAGCTATGAGGTCGGCAGGCAGAACGGGAAAACCGTCAGGATCCTGGCCGAAGACAAAAACTCCGTAATCTGGGCGAGGTTTTACGACATTCATGACAACCGGCCGCTGTTTGGTGACCGTGATGGAAGTGTTAAATACAACTACAACGAAGTTTCTGAAGAGCGAAGGAACGGCTACAGCTGGTTCGGGGATTACGCCCAGAAGCTAATTGCTAAAGAATATCCGAAATGGCTGGAGAAAAATAAGATTCCAAATTAATGCATTTTACTTTAAGATATAAGTCACAGGAGAGAATCTGATAGCTTGAAAATATTTTAGAACACATCAGAATAAAAATCAAAGATTTTTAAAAGCTTTTGTGTGCTTTTTATAGCATTAGATATTTAACTTTATTCTTCGTCATGAATATCTTTTGTGACTTTTGCGGTTGAAATCCTTTTGCCGGCTGTACAGATTTTCAGAGATGATGACGTGGCTTCGGCTCCGCTCAGCCACCGGAATGCCATTCCTTTCCACAACACAGCATAAAATGAGATTTGCTTAAAACCTGACGCCTGTTCTCCCTTAAGGATCTCAATTTGGTATTAGAGATAAGATCGGAAGATCTGACGGGAATTTTGTATAGACGTCAACCACAGATCTGCGCAGATTTTCACAGATGATTGCGTTTACTCTAACGCATAAGCCACAGAGAATGCTTGTTATAACTTGAAAATAATTTAGAATACATCAGAAAAAATCAAAGATTTTTACAAACTCTTGTGGGCTTTTTACATCATTGTATTCAACTTTTATACGGGATGGGTATCTTTTGATTCTTTTGACTTCGTCGAACCTTCGGTTTGTGATAAAATTTCCCATGATTTTCAGAGATGATGACGTGGCTTTGGCTTCGCACAGCCACCGGTTTTCTTTCCTTACAATGATAGTAATCAAAAAATGGCATAAAGCTTTATTCTGAAAATCTTATGTGACTCATATGTTATTTAAGAAAACAAAAAACCGGGAATTCCCGGTTTTTCTCTATTATTTATTTGTCTTTACAATGAAGTGCAAACGTTACCGCTTAGCGTAGCACCGGCGTTGGCAGTGACATTCGATTTTACGTCGGCTACGTTCAGCTTGCTGATGCTGTAGGGCGGGGTAAATGCGGTACCGCTTCCCGACGTATTGCCGGTAACGTTCACAAAACTGTTTCCGGTCTGGGTAACGGCTGTAAGGCCGGCTTCCAGGCTGATCGGGTTCTTGACGTTTTCAAACACGTTTCTTTCGACCAGGATATTGGCCTGAACGCCGGCTGCAATGCATTTGTTGCTTACTGAACTGTTGAAGTAGCTGTTCAGGATATGGATTTTCCCGTAGCGTACCCTCGGCATCCGTTCCCTGCACCCGGGAGCCCACCAGCAGCGTACAAAGGTAACGTTCAGCTTTCCGGCATCGGCGGTGGCACCGTCGCTGGAACCGATGAGGTTGGAGAAACGGTGATCGTCTGTTCCCCCGGGACCGCCTGCTTTCGGGGTTTTCAGGTAATGGAACTTGGTGTAGGAAACCGTGATGTAATCAGATTTGTTTTTGATGTCGAAATTACCGTCCACACCGTCCCTGAATTCACAATGGTCGATCCAGACGTTTCTGCAGTCATCCAGGATGGCGTTGTCCCAGCCGTCGGTATCATAAGCACCGGGTCCTTCAAAAATAAGGTTCCGGATGATGATGTTGCTGCATCTTTTGATGTTGATGATCCCGGATCCGTCGGCGGTCTGATTCGTGGATACCAGTTTGGCTCCGCTGGCTCCGTAGATGGTTTTTCCGGTCTGGTCCTGGAATGACAGGCGGGCTGTAATGGTAATCGTACCGGATACCCTGATCACTTTTACCGAAGTATTTTCGATGGCGGCTTTCAGCTGGGCATACGTCGTTACCGTGGTTTCGGCGGCCGTTCCGCCGCCGGTGGTTCCACCGTTCTGGGAAGCCCATCCCGGAGTGGTACAGTCGGCCAAAGCCGCCGAGGCTTCTCTTTTAAAGTTCTGTTCACCGGGATTCCCTGATAAGCCGGTTTGAGTGTCTTCCTGTCCACAGGAGGCCATGAAAAAAGCGGCACTCAGTGAGACTGCCAGAAATGAAGCTTTGAAATTTTTCATAATGCTTATTGCTATTTGGTTAGAGTATATAGTTATTAATTTAATAATTAAAATATTTATTAAATAGGATATTTATATTTTTAAGTTTTAATTGTTAATTATAATTTTAGTTCAATCGGTTGCAATTTATGAAGTATATAAATTAATTTAATAGTTTTCTAAAGGAAAAGTTATTCATCCAATACTTTATATAAAGCCCTGATCTGTTTAATATTTGTCCTTCATTTAGGCCATTGCAAATCATTTGTTTGCCTTGCATTTTAAAGCAGGGCATAGCTATCTGTCATTGCATTGAATTTATAATGGCTTTACCGGAAAACTTCCAGTCTTTAGGATTTTTCTTCTTTTAGCTAATTGTCTTTTACAAAATCTTCCCTGAACGGAGCAAACGAGTCGATCAGCTGTCCTGCTTCCAGGCATTTCACCCCGTGGAAAATGTTGGGCTGTGCAAAAAATCCGTCACCTTTCCGAAGGATTTTCGTTTCACCGTCAACAGTTACCTCAAAAATTCCCTCGGCCACATAGGTAATCTGCGAATGGAAATGCTGGTGTAGTGCGCCGACGGCCTCTTTTTCAAATTTTACAATCACCATCATGATCTGGGAATTGTAACCGACAAACTGCCGCGAAACACCTCCGCCCAGTTCTTCCCAGCCGGAAGTACCGTCAAAGAAAGGTTCTTTTTTGAAATTCATATTCTATTATTAAATGTTTTAAATCCAAAAGGGTTCGGATTCTCTTTGAGTTCTGCGTTAACTAAAATACAATCATCCATGAAAATACATGCAATTTCCGGGAACTTATTTCATGTATTTTTCCAAGCCTGTTTTCATGGTTTTCAGTTTTTTTACCGCCAGTCCGGCTACCGCTTCAGCGCCTGATTTTGATAAATGGGTATCATCTTCCTTGCCTTTCGGGTAGTAGGGATTTTCGCCTTCTTTATAATGCAGGTGAAGCTTTTTTGACTTTTCCGGGCCGTAGGAAATTTCCAGTTGTTCGGTGAGCAGCTGCATATCCACAAACGGAACTTTCATGTCATCAGCCACCATTCTTACGACCAGAGGGTATTCTTTGTGGGTATCGGTCAGGACGCCGTCTTCGTTGAAGTTCCTTCTCACGATGGAGGTCATCAGGATTGGGATGGCCCCTTTGGCCCTGGTTTCGCTCACATACCTCTCCAGGTTGGCCCGGTATTGGGTATACGGATTGGTGAATTTGGTTGAATCCTTCAGTTTCTGGTCGTTGTGACCGAATTGGATGATCACAAAATCTCCTTTCTTCAACTGCTTTTCTACCTGATCCCATCTTCCTTCCGTCCTGAAACTTTTGGAGCTTCTGCCGTTGACCGCATGGTTCCGGATTTCGATCCCACCTGTAAAAAACGGTGGCAAGACCTGTCCCCAGCCGTGTTCCGGGTTTTTATCCGGGTTTTCCTTATTGGCCATCGTTGAATCGCCGATCAGGAATAATACCGGTTTCTGCTGTGCAAAAGCCAACCAGGAGAGAAAGAGCAGTAGGACACTTAATTTTTTATTCATTTTCTTTTTGTTTAATTGATGTTTTTCAGTCTGAATCCGATCGTTGTTTAAGGTGTAGGGTTCCAGCCGTTCAGGATTTTCGTTAAGGTATACTTCTTCAGATCTTTTTTCGCCAATTGATGCGACCAGCCGACCCTTTTCCTACTGTTCCCGCCTTCGCCCTTGCTTCCGTATTCTGCATAGTACGCGGTTTTTTCTTTATCAGGAAACATTTTGTCGCCTTTCCACGGATTCCAGCCTTCGGGAAGGATGTGTTTTCCCATTGCGGTATTGATGAAAACCGTCTTCGCGTACGGCCTCCAAGGTCTTCCCAGATAGACTTTGGCGATGCCTCCTCCGGCAGTCAGCTGGCAGTCGAAAAACACGAATCCATAAGCCCGGTCGGCCTCCGTTGCCGATGCCGTGATATAAGAATCGGCCCGGCTGTTGATCGTACAGTTTTTAAAAACAGCGATTGCCTGCCCGAAAATAAAATCCGTTGTCCCTTCGATGTAGCAGTTCTCAAAATACTGGCGGCTGTGGTTGGTCGCAGCATATAAAGTATCCTGGCAGCCCAGGATCTTTGAATCTTTCATGATGAACCGGTCGCCTTCCACATGAAGGGAAACCGCCTGTCCTTCATTGCAGGAGGAATTGCGAACGGTGAGATTCCGGATCGTAATGTCGTCGCCCATCACTAGCAGCGTATATGAATTGAAGGTGGTCATTTTTTCGTTAAATGCATCAGGTTTCCCGGAAAAATCATTATTGGTAATGACGGTAGTCTCTTTATTTTCTCCTTCAAGGGTAATCTTGTGTTTGGAAGACGGAATTACTACTTTCTCCTCATAGGTTCCGGATCTGATTAAAACCAATGCTTCTGCAGGGCCTAGATCGCGGATGGAATTGACAGCCTTCTGAATGGACGTGAAATCCCCGCTTCCGTCCTGGGCCACCGTTATTTTGACATAAGGCTCATTTCCTGCGAAAAGGAAATTAATAATTGAAATAAAAAGGATAACCAGTAATTTTTTCATGAGCTGAAGATTGGGCTTGTTTTTAACGCAAAGTTTTCGTTGTTTAAACACAATTCATTTATTTCAAAACCCTGTCTAAAAAACGTATGGTGATAGTCAGGGTTTCCGTGAACCAGGGTTCAGCCGACCAGAAGGAGTGCGGTGTATCCTTGATTTCGTGAACCTCCGTATAGGTCTCAAAACTTTTCAGCTTGTTTATCATATCGTCCCGTCCGGCATGGAAACGAGGCTGCGAACTGTTGATGAACAGGGTAGGCGGTGTATTTTTACCGACGTATTCCAGTGGTGACGCCTCGGTCCAGTTCTTCAGATGGGTTATACGGTCCCCGCCCAGCCAGTAAGCGGCATAGGTGCTTTCTTCCGCTTCCGGGTGAATGAAGGAAACGATTCCGTCTACATTCACAATTGCCTGTATTTTATTTCCGGCTCTTACCCCGACCAGCGTAGCGATCTGAGCGCCGGCAGATTCTCCCAGAACGGCTATTTTCTTTTTGTTTAATCCATATTTCCGGCAGTTTTTCTTCAGCCATTCGATACCGGTTTCAATATCTTCCACACCGGCAGGATAGGGCGCAACATCTGCCAGCCGGTAGCCGACTGCAATGACCACATAGCCTTTTGAAGCCAGCTCCATCGCCATGAATTTTTCATTTTCCTTGCTCCCCGAAATCCAGCCTCCGCCGTGAACCATGGCCACGCCGGGATATTTTTTAGAACGATCCTCTGGATAATAGACATCGGCTTTTAAAGAGAGTCCGTTGATATGGGTATATTCCACATCCTTATCGATGCTGATGTTTTGCGGCACCGGCCGGTCGATCGGTGTAACGAAAGGATATTTCTTCCTGAATTTTTCAAACGTAGCTTCGTTGGTATAGGGAGTGGCATTCGGTCGTTGTATCTGCCCGAATGCCATAGTCCCCATAAAAAAGATAGAAATATAAGTAAGTCTTGCGCTAAAAATCATCCGTTGGCGGTGTTTTTATTGAACTGCATTTTTATTAACATCGCTCCCGACGGAAACCAGGTTTCTATCTGCCGTAATTTCTTTCGGCAGCAATACGGCTGTTGTCTTATTTCCTAAAACCTTCACATACGGTTGGTTAGCCGATTCAAATTTCACGGTGGAAAGGTTGATGTTTTTACTGTTGTAAATGGTGGCTCCCGTTCCTTTGGAATATTTCAGCTTCACGTTTTTCAGCTGGATTCCGTCTGCATCCACAATGGTTAAGGCTTTTTTAGTGTCAAACTGCGAATCTTCAATCACGATATTCTTAAGGTTCATTTCCGCCAGTCCGAATAAGGTAATCGCTTCATCGGAGTTTACGGCGGTGATGTTTTTAAAGAAGATATTCCTGAAGACCGGGGTTTTTGCGGTTACCGGATAGGTCTTTTCAGGAGCTTGATTGCCTTCTTTTTTCTGCCCCTCTTCCAGTACCGGCGAAGCCCCTTCGTAAAACATATTGAAGCCGATCACCTGGGTCGGGATGTTTATCATGTCGATATTTTTAATGTAAATATTTTCCACGATGCCGCCTCTTCCGCGGGTAGTCTTGAAACGAAGCCCGATATCCGTCCCGATGAACGTGCAGTCGGAAACGTGGATGTTCCGGGCACCTCCCGACATTTCGCTGCCTACGACGAAGCCTCCGTGACCGTGGTAGACCACGTTGTTTTTAATGATCACATTTTCCGTAGGCATCCCTCTTTTCCTTCCATCCTCATCTTTTCCGGATTTGATGCAGATGGCATCGTCGCCTACATCAAAGCTGTTGTCGTAGATCAGGACGTTCTTGCAGGATTCCAGATCGACCCCGTCGCCATTCTGTGAATACCATGGATTTCTTACGGTCAGGTTCCTTAAAATAACATTGGAGCACATCAGTGGATGAAGGTTCCAGGCCGGCGAGTTCTGGAAGGTAGGGCCGTCGAGCAGGACTTTGTCGCAGCCTACCAGACTTACCATCACCGGACGGAGGAAATCTTTTACCGTTACCAGCTGATCCCTGGAAATCTTATCGGGAACATTGAAATTGGAGCTGCTTTCCAGTCCTTTCTTATAGCTTTCCGAAGGGTACCAGTTTTTACCGTCGGAGGAAAGGATTCCGCCGGATGCTGTGATCTCTTTCCACTGGGATTCTGAGACCTTGCTTTTTTTAACGGCCCTCCAGGCATCGCCGCTGCCGTCGATCACCCCTTTTCCGGTAATGGCAATGTTGGTGGCATTTTTCGCAGAGATCGGCGACTGGCAACGGATGGTATTCAGTCCTTCAAAACTTACGTCCACCAGCGGATAATCGTTTTTATCTTTACTGAAGATAATAAAAGCCCCTTCTTCCACATGAAGGTTGATGTTGCTTTTCAGCTCGATCGGCCCGGTGAGCCACATGCCGCGGGGCACCACCAGCCTTCCGCCGCCTTTTTTGCTCAATGCGTCAATCGCTTTCCTGAAAGCTTCGGTATTTTTTACAGTTCCGCCGGGCACACCGCCAAACTCGGTAAGGGAAACCCTTTTGGCAGGAAAAGAAGTTTCCGCTACCTTCGACATTTTAAATTCAATATTTTTATAAAGATCTATATTCTGGGCGAATCCCTGTGTTGAAAATAGCAGGGCTGCTGCCAATCCTATTACTTTGAAAGACTTCTTCATTTTATTTTTTTTGAGTGCTGAGTATTTTTTTAAATTCACGGTAAACTATGGATGCGACGGCTTTTGCGCCTTCCGGCTGGAAGTGGGTATTGTCCTTCTGGCCTTCGGGATACGCTTCGTAGGTATGGGCGGGGAAATTCATGAAATAATGGCGGGTGGTAAAATCCTGTCCTTTTTCAGTAAAATAATCCATGGAAAGCCTGTTCAGATCGATGCAGGAAATATTCATTTCCAGGGCTACTTCGGCAGGTGCTTTCCAGTATTCGCCGTGCACATTTTCCAGCCTGCCGTCTTTCCACGGGTAATTCCGGGCAACGGGTGTCAGGATCACCGGGTTTCCTCCTTTCTGCCGGGTCTGGCTGACGAACAGGCGCAGGAATTCCTTGTATCCCTGGATGTTAACGTAACGATCCGGATGTTTTTCGGAACCGTCGTTGTGACCGAACTGCATGATGACATAATCTCCGGGCTGCAATTGCTCATACACCTGCCGCCATCTTCCTTCCTGGAAAAAAGTACGGGTGCTCCGTCCGCCATGGGCTTTATCGATCACCTGAACCGAATCGGTTGTAATGGCAGGTTTCAGGGAAGCCAGGCTGTCTTTCGCAAAAAACGGCTGAAATACCTGTCCCCAGCCGGTAATCGGGTAGCGTACTTTCATATAATCCTTTCCGGGATCGTAATCGCCGGTATAATCCGCCATCGTGGAATCACCAATCAGGAAAATCCGGGTGATCTTTTTATTGTGCTTCTCCGATGTTTTCCGGGCAAGGTTTTGTGGCTGACATGCCGACAGAAGCAGGACAAAAGATAAAAACGGAACGATAGAATGTATTTTTTTATTCATAAGTACCGGAAATAGTTTAATGACACGTTTTTTTATTTTAAAATTTTGATTTTAAAGCTAACAGCAAAAAGCTAATAGCCATCAGCTGCTTTTTAATCCATCATTACTTTTTCGTGATCCTGAACCAGTCGAAATCCGCATAACCGCCGCGCGGGGCGTTTGCCGTGCTGATGCTGTAAACGCCTACTTTTGCTCCGATCCATTTTCCGGGTCTTGCCTGGAAAACATCACCGGCTTTTATAAAGTCTTTTCCGTTTTCGCTGTAGCTGAACCGGCATCTGCCGTTCGGTTCGTTCACCTGTACTTTCAGGTAAGCTTCATTGCCTTTCAGCCGGGTTTCAAAAAGTATTTTTTCTTCACCGCCTTTATCCGCTTTTTCGGCTCTCCTTACCTGGAGATAAAATCCGTCGGGTTTATTGGTAATCACAATGGACTGATGATCCAGACCCATGACGAGCAATCCGGCGGTTTTCCCTTCTTTGGCTTCTTCCGGAATCAGCTTCACTTTGGTAGTGGCTGCAAACTCCGGTGCCGGGAATTTCTGGGCTAAAAGGTTCGGCACATTCCACAAATTCTTTTCGCCTTCAGGTACTTTTATGGAAAATAACCTTAAAAATTTCTGCCCGGGAAGCCTGGAAGACCAGACAATATTTTCATTGGCACTCCATTGCCATTGCAGGCCCAATTTTTCACCGTCGAATTCATCGGTCTCCGCCGGCGTAACGGTAGGATAGGTTTTGCCGACATCAGGTTTATTATAGGTAAGAACCGGTTCGCCGATTCCGTTTTTGTTGTTGTCGGTTCCTATCACCGGCCAGTCTTTTACCCATTTCATCGGCTGCAGGTGAACCACCCTTCCTCCGGCATCCACATCCTGAAAATGATAGAACCAGTTTTCCCCTGAAGGCGTATCGACCCACGCGCCCTGATGCGGCCCGTTGATTTTTGTTGAACCCTGTTCCAGGACAATCTTTTCTTCATAAGGGCCGTATATATTTTTTGACCGTAATGCCAACTGCCATCCCGTGGCCACACCGCCGGCCGGAGCAAAAATGTAATAATAGCCGTTTCTCTTATACATTTTCGGGCCTTCTACCGTCGGATGCGCATCATGACCGTCAAAGACATGGCTTCCTTTGTCGAGCACCTTTGTCCCTTCGGCATTCATCCGGTTGAGGGTCAGCAGGCTCTTTACGCCAGCGCGGCTCCCGGCCCAGCCGTGAACCAGATAGGCATTTCCGTCTTCGTCCCAGAACGGGCAGGCATCGATCAGTCCTTTTCCTTCCATCACGAGCACCGGCTTCTCCCATGGACCTAGCGGATCCTTGGTTTTTACCATATACACCCCAAAATCGGGGTCGCCCCAATAGATATAAAATTCGCCTTTGTGGAAACGGATGCTGGGTGCCCAGATGCCGTCGCCCCGTTTCGGAACGGAAAAATAATCAGCCGGTAAAACATCGGTAACCGCATAATTCACCAGCTTCCAGTTCACCATATCTTTGGAGTGGAGGATCGGAAGTCCCGGTGCTTCATTGAAACTGGAAGCCGTCATGTAATAATCTTCTCCCAGGCGAATCGCATCCGGATCGGAGTAATCGGCATAGAGGACCGGATTTTTGTAGGTTTTCCCCTGGTCGGCCGTCCATACTTCGGAAACATATGGTTTTTCCTGTGCGTTCAGGTATACTGAAGCCAATGAGAATACGGTAACGGATATTGTATTTAAAAATTTTATTTTCATAAATCAGGATATTTGGTGAAATAAACTGCTTCTACAGACTCATCATAAGCTTTTTCACTCAGCTAAAATCATAAAACATTTTTAAGTAAAAGCATTTTTATTAAAGCTTTAAAATTTAATAATGAGTTTAGAAAAAATTATCAGCAGCTGTTTTTTAACGCAAAGGCCGCAAAGATTTTGTGACTACTAACTGTTTTTAAGTTCGCAAGGGCGTTCTACTTAGCCAAGATCACAAAGGCATTTAAGCAGAACATTTTAAGTAAATCTTTAAAAACTAAATAATGAGTTTAAAAAAAATTATCAGCAGCTGTTTTTTAATGCAAAGGCCGCAAAGATTTCTTTTACTACTAACCGTTTTTAAGTTCGCAAAGCTACTTCGACAAGCTCAGTATAAACTTTTTCACTCAGCCAAGACCACTAAGATTTTTCCAAACTGATGTTATTTAAACCGTTAAGAAGAATGAAGATTTTAAGAAAAGATTAAGGTAAAATCAAAGATTTTATTCAGCCGTGCGCTTAAAGCAAAGCTTTTCTTAATTCTTCTAAACCTCTTCATCAACCTTAATGGTTCAATTTTTTCTCAGCATATCTTGCCATTTCTACTGATGCTTTTCAAACTCCAGGCTGGCCAGGATAAACGGCCCTGTCCCTTTGGCATCGTTGGAGCGGATTTCTTCATTCACGTAATATTCGTAAGAACCGTCACGGTAGGGTTTGCCGCCCAGGCCTGCAACGGCACAGCATTTATTCAAGTTCACGACACCGTTGGGATCCACTGTGATGAGGTTTTTAATAATTCCATCATAGCCTTTTTGGGCATAGGCTTTATAGGATTTCGGCAGATAACCTTTGTTCACGGATTTGATCATGGTGTACACAAACATCGCCGAGGCTGTTGCTTCGGTGTAATTTCCTTTTTCCAGCGGTTTGTCCAGCACCTGGTACCAAAGCCCGTTGTCCTTATCCTGAACTTTGATGATCGCATCTGCATAAGTCCGCAGGTAGGTAATCAGCCTGGCCCTGCCCGGATGGTTCTTCGGCAGGTAATCGAGCACATCCACCATGGCCATGCCGTACCAGCCCATGGATCTTCCCCAGAAATTCGGGGAAAGACCGGTTTGCTTATCCGCCCATGCTTCGGTTCTGCTTTCGTCCCAGGCATGATAGAGAAGCCCCGTTTTTTTGTCCAGTAAATTCTTCTGTACCGAATCGAACTGGAAAACGATGTCGTCATAAGCTTTTGTAGCCTCGGCACCTTTGCTGAAATCACAGGTATAATGGGCGTAGAATGGCATTCCCATATAAAGTCCGTCCAGCCAGACCTGATACGGATATATCTTTTTGTGCCAGAAAGAGCCTTCTTGGGTCCTCGGTTGTCCGTCGATCTGCCGATGGAGCGTCTGAAGGGCTTTCAGGTATTTTTCCTTTTTCTCTTTTTCGTAAAGGTAAAGGAGGACGTTTCCGCTGTTGAGAAGGTCGATGTTGTATTTTTCAAGCTCATAAGTCAGGATGGTGCCATCTTCCTTCACCAGTTTGTCACCAAAATCGCTGATGTACTGATAATATTCTTTTTTGCCTGTTTTAGCGTATAAAAGTTCGGCACCATCGAGGACAATGGCGGTAGGGTAGGTCCATTTCGGGCTTTTGCTGAAATCGAGCATCCAGGCTTCCGGGAAACGGTGCATTTCGGAAAGCATCATTCTTTCGGACCATTTCAGGTTAACCGGAACCACTTTCCCGGATGGCCGGCCGGAAGTTTCTGCGTTTGCCTGTGCCGCCATTTTCGATTGGGCACAGGACAGGAAGATTCCCGAGCCTAAAGCCACAAAAGCGAGTAATTTGATGGAGTTACTAATGAAATTCATATCGCCTGATTTTAAAGGGTATTATTGTTGTCCAAAGTTTCCAGTTTTTGGTCGAGGTCCCGGTAAAAAGCTTCTTCCGTAGTTAGTCCGTCGGGTTCCAGCGACCAGGCGGCCAGAAAATAGTAGGCTGCCTTTTTCGTTTTCTTGAAAACAATGGTGTGGGTGGATTTGGTCTTTACATATTGAGCAAAGGTATCAATAGGGTAGAAGACCGCCATGCCCAGGTTGTCGTCTTTCTTGGTTTCGGTCTGGTTGCCGTAAGTGGCAAGATACGCCCATTTTTTATTTTTGCTGATGCCCTGTCTCGCCGGGATGTTTTTAAAGGCTACAATTCCGGTACACAATCCTGATATGGAATTGCTGAGGTTTAAATCCACTTTTACGAAACGGTCCCTGTTGAAGATCGTCAGTTTAGAATCCAGATCGATGGCGTCGCCCCAGGTTTTCCAGCCTTTATAATGAATGGTCGCATACGAAAGTTCTTTCTCGTTGGTTACTTTGGCTGTCGTGCTTTTTACGGTTTTGAAAGTTTCCACATAATCGTTCTGTTCATCATACCTTCCGTACGAACCGATGCCGATGGTGCGGCCTGATTTCAGGATGTCCTGTCCCCAGGGTGCGTCGTGATGGTAAGACTCAAAGCCGTCCTGTCCGACTTCAGGAAGAACCAGGGTACTTACTTTCTTTCCGAAAATATCGGTGGCATTTCTCCAGTCGAGGTACAGCCGGTAACCGATCCTGTTGTTTTCCAGTCCGATTCCTTCGTAGCGGATGTAGGTGGAATGGTCGGTATGGGATTCCGGAAGGGTAAGCTCCTGAACATTCTTAAACGTTCCGCCGACGTATTTGTCGCCTTCCCATCTTCCGCCTTCCTTTACCGAAAGTTCGGCGTAGGAAAACGGAGCCTTCGGGTTCTGTTTAATATTTTGGATGACTGAGCTCTGAGCGGTTACCAGAGTTGCACTTAGCAAAACCCCGCCACAGATGGTTTTAAATACATTCCGCTTCATATTGTTTTTCATTGGATCATTTATTTAAAAAGTTTTCATGGTGACTGGTTTCCGATTGACGGGTGGTTATTTTTTACAGATTAACCTGTAAGGATTTTATGTGTTAAAAAGTTTTTTTTTGGCTAAAATGTTAAATATAAACAACAGATTTTCACAGATCATGTGGCTTCGAGGGCCTGAGCCGCGACCAGGATAGTCCTGTTGAAGATATTTGATTTTAACCTTATGCGATCTGAAATATGCGCAATATGATAACTAAAATCTCATGGGTCTTATGTGTCAAAAAGCTTTTGTGCCTTTTGACTTCGTCGAACCTGCGGTTTTTGGTTAAATACATCTCTCATTTCAACTGTTCTTTAAAATTCCAATGGTCTTCTCCGTTCAGGACATTTTTTGCGGTGTATTTTTTCCGGTCCGATCCATTCAGCTGGTGTGACCAGGAGACCCGTTTGGCAACAGCTGCTCCGGCACCTTTTGAATTCAGCTCAGCATAGAAGGTGGTCTTTTCAGCTTCCGGCTTGCTCCAGTTGTGCCAGCCTTCCGGTTTTATGGTGGAATTCATTTCGCAGTCTATAAAAACCGTCTTTGCAAATGGCCGCCAGGGCCTGCCCAGATAAACGGAACCTTCCTTGGCATTCCCCATGATTTTAGAATCAATAAACACCAAACCGAACCCGTTTTCCTGTGGGGTAGAAGCAGCGGTTATGTAGCTGGCCGTCTCTTTTGAATATACGGTGCAGTTCTCGAAAACGGCGGTTCCGGCTCCGAAAATATAGTCGGTAGTGCCTTCGATGTAGCAGTTTTTAAAATAGTTTCTGGAAGGCCGGGTTTTGTCGGGGGAATCCTGGACGCCTTTCAGGTAAAGGGTATCCTGGTTTCCGAGGAACCGGCAGTTTTCAAATACCATCCGGTCTCCCGACGTAAGGACGGCAACGGCCTGGCCGACGCGACCCGAACTGTTTTCAAAGGAAATATTCTTCGCCGTAAAATTATTGGAATAAATAAAAACGGTAGCAGAGTTGGTGGTTCCGATTTCTTTTCCGTTCACATCCTTTTTTGAGGCATAATCGTCATAGGTGATAAGTGTTGTTTCCGGGTTTTCCCCCTGCAGCAGAAGAGGGCCTTTGTCTGAAGGTACCGTAATCTTTTCTCTGTAAGTCCCGGCTTTTACCAAAATATTCGTCCTTGTAAGAACATTGTTCCCGGCAGCATCAATGGCTTGCTGTACGGTTGTAAAATTGCCTTTTCCGTCTTTTGAAACCACAATCGTTCTGTCAGTGGCTTTAAAAGAAAGCAGGCTCAGCCATACCATCGAAAGTATTGAAAAAAAATTTAGTTTTTTAAGAAAAACGGAAGCTTTCATTGAAAATTTTTTAGTTAAAATACAGACTTCTCTTTTGGGAGGAAGCCTGTATTTCTGATATGAATGTAAATGGATCTAGTATCCGTAGTCCTGGGTTAGGTTGTAATTAGAGTTGATGACATCCAGTGCAATCGGCAGCAGTTCCTTTCGGTTGGCTTGGAAATAATACGCATAGCTCTTCACCGGATCACCGCTAATGTACGGCTGCGTCATGGCTAATCTCCAGTTGACTTTCGTATAGCCGGAAGGGGTAGCTACACTCTGGTTCGGACTGTAGAAGATATCGGCCTTCGCAGTTCCGGTGGTTGTATAAAAATCGATGTCCGAAACATTCTGCTGGGCGGTTTTATCTTTGTTGTACGCTACTTTTTTATAGAAAATGTATTCGGGAACATTGGCGTAGGCACCGGTACCGTTCATAAACTGGGTAAGCTTTGTCCTGGTTTCGTTGATCTTCGTTTCCAGAAGATTCCATCGGATAAGGTCGTATTTCCTGAGCCCTTCGCCACCGAATTCCAGCTGTCTTTCTTTTACGATATAATTAAAGAATCCGGGTTTGTCGGTCGGGATGGTTCCTATCTGTCCAAGGTTTCCGGCATAAGCTCTCTGTCGTACGGCCATTACGGCATTGACGGCTTCCTGTGAAGGCCCGTTATGGATTTCGTTGTCTGCCTCGGCAAACATCAGCAAAATGTCGGAATACCTCAGCAAAGGCCAGTCGATCCCTAGGTTTTGTGAAGTTCCCGTAATGGAAGTCCATGATTTCCTGAACTTTCCGTCATTCCAGTTGATGGACGTCTGAAGCTCTTCCTGTTTTGATGTATTCACCCTGAAAATCGCGATATTGACGTCTCTTCGCAGGTCATATTTGGTAAATTCATAGAAGTATACCGGGATGGCACTGATCCCGCCGGAAGATTTCCAGTCGGTATCATCATGTCTCAACCCGTTATAATAACCGATCTTGCTGTCAGTTCTGGAGTTTCCTCCGAATGCGCCGATCGAATAGATGATTTCATTGGTGGCATCCGGCGTATTGGTATGCAGGGACCTGAATAAGCCTTCATAGCTCGGGTTCAGCTGGTGTTGCCCGGAATTGATGATGTCTTTACATTCCTGGTAGGCGATCTGATAATATTTCTGCGGATTGGAACCCTGCATCATCATCTGCGGGCTTCTTCTCAGCGAATAGCCGGCTCTTGCCAGTGCAATTCTAGCCCGAAGGCCTTTCACGGCCGCTTTGGAAATTCTCTGGGCCGTTGTGCTGCCTTCGGATCTCCATGGGACGAGGCTTTCCGCTTTCAGCAGGTCGTCCAGAATTTTATCGTAGATCACATCACGGTCTGTTTTCGCAAGATAGACACTCGGAAGATCCGAAGACGGCACATCCTGGAAGGGTACGTCGCCCCAGTTTTTGATCAGGTCATGATAGAAGTGCGCTCTCAACGTCAGTGCTTCTCCGAGGTACCGGTCCATTAGTTTTTTATCGGCATCCGAACCCGTTTTGTAAACCGGGGAGATCGGGATGTTCTTAATCACCAGATTCGCTCTTTCGATTCCGGCATAGGTATCCAGGAAAGGGCGCAATAATTCGGTATTGGTTGGGATGGCCCCAAAGCAGCTGACCCCTCTCCGGTCGTTGGCATTGTAATCTCCGGAAGTCCTCAGATCGTCTCCCGACTGCGAAAGGATCAGGTTCATCCGCTGGCCGTAGGTATTGTCGCCCATCGTTGCATTGTAAACGCCCACCAAAGCGGAGAATGTGTCGGAAGCCGAGTCGAACTGCTGTGCTTCCGAAGTATTGGATAAGCTTTCCACATCCAGGTAATCGCCGCAGGAACTTACGGAAAGCAGCCCTGAAACGGAAAAGAGGATGGCTAAAAATTTATTTTTTTTCATAGGATTAGATTTAAAAAGTAATATCAACACCCGATAAAATGAATCTGCTTCGCGGATAAGCGGCATAATCCACACCCGGGGTCAAAGGATTTCTTCTGGTATTGGCTTCCGGGTCGTATCCCGAATATCCGGTTATAGTAAATACATTGTTCATGGTAAAATACAGCCTGAAGTTGGATAGCCCCAGCTGTTTGGTAAAATCTTTTCCGAGGGAGTATCCGATGGTCAGGTTATTCAGCCTTAAAAAAGATCCGTCCTCGATGGCGTAGGAATGCAGGAAATAAGCTCCGGCAGGCGGTGTCCACATCGTCGTATTAGCGTTCAGCGCGGCCAGTGCAGTCGGGTCGTTTACTTTATTCCCGGCATCGTCAAACCATCTCCATCGGTCCGCTACTTCAGCCAGCATGTTGTTGTCGCGGTACAGGTACTGGGTAGAATATTCGATCTTATTGGCGTTGTAAACCTTGTTGCCGACGGAGAAATTGAACAGCAGGCTCATGTCCCAGTTTTTGTAGCGGAACGTCTGGTTGAACCCTCCGTAGAATTTAGGCTGGGCATTACCAAGATCCGTCATGTCCTTGTTGTCGATCACGCCGTCACCGTTCAGGTCCTGAAGCTTCAGGTCACCGGGCTGCACGGCTTTTGCTCCGTTGGCTGCGGCTGCAGAACTCGGTACTCCGGATTTTAAAGTATAGGTTTGTGTGGTTGCATTATAATTAAAGTCGCTGATCTCATATCTTCCTGCCGTTACATAGCCCCAGTAGGTCCCTACGGGCTTGCCCACCTGTACCAGGAAGTCGTTCAGGTTGTTCTGCCAGCCGGAAGGGTAGTAGTAAAAGTTGGCACTTGCCGAAGCGCTGTTTCCTAAACTTTTAATCATATTCTTATTGGAAGAGATATTGGCATCGATGTTCCATTTGAAGTTTTCCTTATTGATCACCGAAGCTCCTACGGAAAATTCAATTCCTTTATTAGTCGTGCTTCCTGAGTTCTGGTACTGGTATTCGTATCCCGAAGTCTGCGGAATTTTAGCCAAAAGCAGAAGGTCTTTGGTATCGGTCTGGTAAACATCAAGCGTACCGTATAGTCTTCCTTTAAAGAAGCCGAAATCAAGTCCTGCATTTTTCGAAGCCGACGATTCCCATTTCACGCCGGGGTTGGACATGATGTTTCCGGTTGTGGCGCCCGGCGTTACATTGCTTCCGAAGGCATAGCCGTAATCCGATGAAGTCGTGAAAAAGGTATTATACAAAAAGGCCCCGATCCTGTTGTTTCCGGACATTCCGTAGCCGGCACGCAGCTTCAGCTCGCTGATGGTCCTGCTGTCTTTCAGGAAATTTTCTTCATTGATCTTCCAGGCGACGGACGCGGCAGGGAAGTAGCCCCATTGGTTTCCGGGACCGAAGACACTGGAACCGTCGGCCCTCATGGAAGCCGTCAGGATATATTTGTTCCGGAAGATATAGTTGGCTCTTCCGAAAAATGAAGCCAGGCGGTCGGGCAGTACATTCGTGCGCGGAATGTCCTGCACCTGTCCCGATGGGGGAGAAGCCGCCTGGATGTTGGCAAATGCTTCCTCGGCACTGATGGATTTCGGGAACCATTTGATGTTCATCGTCAGCGTTTCGGCATCCGTTTTTACAATTTCCTGTCCTACGAGTAGGTCCAATTTATGGCTTCCGAACGTTTTTCTATAGTTTAACGTGTTGGTGTTGGTGATTCTTCGGGATTGTGTCTTGCTGAGGAAAACCACCGGCTGGTCGTTGTTCTGGCGGGCAAGGCTGGTAATCGGGCCGGAGAACTGGTTGACGAATTCGTCCCGCTGGACGTAGCCGATAACGCTTCTGAAAGTAAAGTCTTTGGTAATCTTGTATTCCAGGGTCCCGTTAAGGAGAAGGTCGTTCCTGCCGTTTTCCTTCACTTCATTATTGGCCAGCAGCACCGGGTTTACCAGGTTGGTCTCGTTGGCGAACAAAGGATCGAAGTCATCCACATTCACGGTGGATCCGCCTTCAAAAGGCTGGTACCTTACGGCATTTCTCAGACGGTTGGTACTTTGAGAACCTGTAGATGAGGTTCCGGCCCCGAAAATGGTCTGCCGGCTGTAGCGGGCGTTCAGGGTCATGCTTACTTTCTTGGATAACTCGTAGTCGTACTTGAAGTTCGCCATATTCCTTTTGAACCCGGAACCGATCATGATGCCGTCTTCCTGTACGTTATTCAGGGAAAGCGAGAAAGAGGAATTGTCCGATCCTCCCGTTACCGAAAGGTTGTGCGTAAAGTTGAACGCTTCCCTTCCGAAGACTTCATCCTGCCAGTCCCTTCTCTTGATGGTTTTGTATTTTTCCAGATCGGCATAGGTGCCGTACCGGTTTTTGAACAGATCGATATCGGTCTGTACTCCGCCTCTGTTGTAGAGTTCATATTGGTAAAGAACGTACTGATACGGATCCAGCACATCGATGGTGTTCTGGATGCTTCTTACGCCTAAAAACCCGTTGTAATTAATGGAGGTCTTTGCTCTTTTACGGCCACCTTTTGTGGTGATCAGTACAACCCCGTTGGCTCCCCGGGCTCCGTAAATGCTGGTAGAGGAGGCGTCTTTTAAAACTTCGATGGACTGAATTTCTTTGGGTGACAGGATCGTCAGCGCATTGTCCATCTGTACCCCGTCTACGATGTACAACGGGGCATTGCTTCCCGTAATGGAATTTCCTCCTCGTACCACAATGTCTACATCAGCTCCCGGCGAACCTTCACTCAGCGAAACCTGCACTCCGGCCATTCTTCCCTGGATGGCTTCCGCGGCGTTGTTGGACGGCATATCCCTGATCGCTTCTCCTTTTACCGAAGATACGGCGTTGGTAACGTCTTTTTTGGAAACCCGGGTGTAGCCCACCAACACCACTTCATCGATATTGGTCTCTTTTTCCTTTTTGGTTTCCTTTTCCTGGGCCATAGCCAGAACAGGAAGCAGAAAGAAAGTTAAATATAACCACTTTACGGATTGTACTCTTTTATCCATTTTGTATCCTTATAGTTTTAGTTTGGGTTGAAAAATTTTCAATCTTTGTTTTTTGTTGGATCTGGAAGTATTCTACTGGGTTTTTAGTGTCAAAATATTTTTAAAAACGATACGCTTTCCGGAGTGCAATCGATTGCGTAAATTTTCATATCAAATATCCTGGCTTCTAAACTAATATTATTTTTTAATACGCAAAGAAAAAAATATTATTTTTTCATTAATTCGATCTCTGTATATATTAATTTAATGAAAATATAGACTCAAAAATATTTTTCAAATTATTGATTTTTAATTGTTTAAAAAGAATAATATTAAAATAAAATAGTGCTCGGGTTTATTAGAAAAATTTATTATCCATTATGAAAAACTTAAAAATTTATTAAAATAACCCTGTTTTTTAGGAAAAAAAATTCCCGAAACAGGCACTGAAAATCGAAATTTTAGTTATTTTACTGATTTTTGTCAGCTTTTTGCTTGAAATTTTTATTCTGATTCTTAATCGGTGTTTTTTATCATGTTTTATTATTATTAATAGAGAAATATGATATTATTTTTAGTAAATATTTATTTAATGTCAGATATTGTATTTTCCGTTTGTCTATTCATAAATTTATAAGTTGCATGCGGATTTTGGT